>CAXTVS010000046.1:0-25640 GCA_964247735.1 uncultured Acetobacteraceae bacterium | reverse complement strand
CCACCGCCACCCAGCACATCACCCGGGAATGCAGGAACAACCGCATCTCGCCGCGTCCTTCCCAGATCCCGGCATCCGGCCGCCGCCAGTTGGTCCCCAGCCAAGCAACCATGTCGACGATGCCGCGCCAGTCCTCGTATGAGGAGGACCGGCCGTACTTGTTGGCGAGATACACGGAGTCCATCAGCTCGCCGTAGATGTCGAGCTGGAACTGCCTGGCGGCCGCGTTGCCGATCAGCACAGGACGCGATTGTTGGTGTCCCTCCCAGTGGTCGAGGGTCTGCTCCGGCAGCTCGCTCATGCCGTCGAGCGCGTAGGCGACGTGCAGCCGTTCGTCCCTGCCGCATTGCCGGGCGCGGGCGCCGATCCAGTCGACGAACGCTTCCGCCTCGTCGACCAGGCCGAGGCGGATGAACGCGTACATCGCGAACGACGCGTCGCGTATCCAGACATAGCGGTAGTCCCAGTTGCGCTCGCCGCCGAACTCTTCCGGCAGGCCGAAGGTCGGAGCGGCGACGGGTGCGCCGTGCACGGCCGAGGTGAGCAGCTTGAGCGCCAGCGCCGAGCGCGTCACCACCTCGCGCCAGCGGCCGACATAGTGCGACCGCTCGACCCAGCGGTGCCAGAAGGCCAGCGTCGCGGCGAAGCAGGCATCGGCCTCGGCGCAGCTTGCCGCGGCGCTCGGGGTTTCGGGGTTCACCTCCAGGAAGAAGCAGGCCTCGCCGTCGCGGTCGAGGTGGAACTCGGCATGGAGGTTCCCGTCCTCGGCGCGCAGCGGCACGGTGGCGCGCAGGCGCAGGCGGAGGCTGTTGTCGTCCGGCACGAAGGTCGCGTCGGCATCGAGCGTGTGCGTCCGGCGCCCGTAGTCGAAGCGCGGGGCGCAGACCATGTCGAAGTCGAACCCGCCACGGATCACCCGGACCCGTCGCTGCAGCCGCTGCGGCCCGTCGGACCCGTGCACCGGCATCAGGTCGGTCAGCTCGGCGATGCCGCTCTCCGACATGAAGCGGGTGAGGAGGACGTTGGTGTCCGGCAGGTACATCTGCGAGGTGCGCAAGGCCTCGTGCCGGGGAAGGATGCGGAAGGTGCCGCCGGCCGGGTCGAGCAGGGAGGCGAAAACGGTGGGGCTGTCGAACTCGGGCAGGCACAGGAAGGTCACCGCGCCGTCCCGGGCGACCAGGGCCGCGGTGCGCAGGTCGCCGATCAGGCCATGATCCTCGATCGGCTGCGGAGTGCTGATGGGCAGGGCGGTCATGAACGGTCTCGCGACGGATCGAGGTCCATCCTCGGGTCTCGCGGCGCCGAGTCTAGAGCCAAGGCGCGGCGTTGCGCCAACTCCGCGTTGCGGCGGGCTGCCTGGCATCCTGGCCGGACAAGCGGATGACGCGTCGGGCGCCGGCCGGCATCATGGACTGGCATGAACGAGAACCGGAACGCCGCGACCGAGATCCTGCTGCTCCGTCACGCCGAGAAGCCGGGCGTGTCCGGTGCGGATGTCGGGGTCACGCCCGACGGCCGGCACGACGGGAAGTCGCTCACGCCCCGGGGTTGGCAACGCGCCGGCGGCCTTGCAGCCCTGCTGGCGCCCGGTCCGCTGTCCGGGTCGCGCCTGCCGCAGCCGGACCGGATCCACGCCTCGGCGTTTCGAAAGGGCGGCGGGCACAGCCGACGACCGGAACAGACCGTGCTGCCGCTGGCGGCGAAGCTGGGGCTGGTCGTGGACCTCCGCTGGGCCCTGCACCAGGAGGACGCGTTCGGCGCGGCGCTGGCGGCACGGGCCGGCGTCGCGCTGGTGTGCTGGCAGCACCAGGGGCTGCCGGCGCTGGCCCGCGCGGTGGCCGCTCCGCAGGTCCTGCCGGTCCCCGACGGGTGGCGCTGGCCGAAGAACTGCTACGACGTGATCTGGTCGCTGCGCCGGGAGCGGCCGGGCGACGCCTGGCGCTTCGGCCAGCACTGCCAGGCGCTGCTCGCCGGCGACCGCACGCAGCCCTTCGACCTGTCGGGCTCCGGCTGATCCGTCATGGCTTCGCGGGTGCCGGGCCGGCGTTTTCCAGCTCCGACAGCTCGGCCATCGCCGCCTTGGCCGTGCCGCCCGGCACGTCCATCGCCACGCCCGGCCCGGCCTGCTCCGGCCGCAGCCGACGGGTGACTGCAAAGGCGGTGACCACTGCCAGGGTGCCGAACACCATGCCGCCCGCCGCCTGGCCCAGCAGCACGCCGACCGGGCCGTAGCGGGTGCCGAAGGTCACGAACGGGATCGTGCCCAGGGTCGCCCGCCCCCAGTTGAACAGGGTGGACAGCAGCGGGTGGCCGAGGTTGTTGAACGCCGCGTTGGCCACGAACAGGGCGCCGACCCACAGGAAGCCCGCCACCGTCAGCGAGCAGAACAGGTGGATCAGCACGGCACTCGTGCCGGTGGCGGAGAACACCACCACCACCTGGTCCTGGAGTGCTGCCAGCAGCGCCCACATCGCCAGCACGCAGCCCAGCACCAGCAGCAGCGAGGCACGCAGGGTGTCCCGCACCCGGCTGCATAGGCCGGCCCCCAGGTTCTGCGCCATGATCGGCCCGACCGACCCGGTCAGGGCGTAGATGAAGGCGAAAGCCACCGGGGTGATGCGGTCGATGGTCGCCTGGCCGGCCACCGCCTGCAGCCCGAACCGGGCCAGGGCATGGGTGGTGTAGGCCGCCCCTACCGGAGTGGCGAGGTTGGTCAGGATCGCCGGCATCGCCACCGCGCCGACCCGCCTGGCGTCCGGCAGCAGCCGGGCGAGCGCCGGCCGGTGCAGCAGCCCGTGCCGCTGCACGCCGAGATAGCCCAGCAGCGCCGCGGTACCGCGCGAGGCGACGGTGGAGATCGCGGCCCCGACCAGCCCCAGGTGCAGCCCGGTGACGAAGCCCAGGATCAGCAGCGGGTCGAGGCAGGCGGTCACTGCCGCCCCCCACAGCGTCACCGTCATGGAGCGGCGCGCGTCGCCCAGCGCCCGCAGCAGGGAGGAGAACCCCATGCCCAGGGTGATCAGCGGCAGGCAAGGAGAGACGATCCGCACGTACTCCGCCACCGCATGGAAGGTGCCGCCGGTGGCGCCGAGCCCGAGGAGGATCGGGTGCAGCAGCAGCACGGTGAGCAGCCCGATCAGCAGCATCACCGCCGACATCACCAGCAGGGCGGAGGACGCCACCCGCCCCGCCTCCTCGAACCGGTTGGCGCCGATCAGCCGCGACACCACGGCACCCAGCCCGATCGACATGCCGATCGAGACCGCGAGCTGCAGCATGCCGACCGCACCGGTGAAGCCGATCGCCGCGGTCAGGCCGCGGTCGCCGAGGCGGGAGATATAGAACAGGTTGAGCAGGTCGACCGCGAACACCGCGATCAGTCCAACCGCGCCGGTGCCCGCCATCACCGCGGTGTGGCGCATGATCGAGCCGGTGCAGAACCGCGCCCGGCGCCCGCTCCCACGGGCCTGGACCGGAACGGGTCCCGCCGACACAGCCTTCATCCCCGGTTCCTCGACACGACCCCGGTTCTGGCCCATCCCATCGCGCCTGACCAGGGTTCAGGCGAGCCGCAGGATCGGCCTGTGGCGCCACACCAGCCGGAAGTAGAGGAAATCCGCCAGCGCCATGACGACCGTGGCGGTCGGGTAGGCGATCCACACCCCGTCGAGGCCGACCAGGCGGCTCAGGCCCCAGGCCACCGGCACCTCCACCAGCGCGATCGACAGCACCAGGATCAGGGTCGGCACCAGCACCACCCCGCTGGCGCGCATCTGCCCGGCCAGGATGCCGGTGATCCCGCTCACCACCACGCTCCACAGCACGATGTGCAGCAGCGACTCCGTGGTGCCGACCAC
The DNA here is from genome assembly GCA_964247735.1 of uncultured Acetobacteraceae bacterium. Taxonomy (GTDB): domain Bacteria; phylum Pseudomonadota; class Alphaproteobacteria; order Acetobacterales; family Acetobacteraceae; genus Lichenicola. The sequence continues at coordinate 21,783 of CAXTVS010000046.1, read as the reverse complement.
CGAGGCGCTGGTGATGAACAGTTCCACCAGGCGGCGCGAGAACAGGGTGGCGACCACCACCAGGATCCCGGTGATCAGAAGGTTCAGCACCAGCCCGGTGCGCAGGATCGCCGGCAGCCGCGCGGTCCGGCCGGCGCCGATCGCCTGCGCGCTCAGGATGCTGACGGTGATGCCGACCGACATGGCCGGAAACTGCACGTAGGCCATGACCTGGTTGACCGCGCCGTAGGCCGCCGTCGCGCCCGATCCGAATCGGTTGACCAGCCCCAGCAGCACCATCTCCGCCAGCGCCATCGCCACCATCTGCACCGCGGACGGCACCCCGAGCCGGAGCACCTCCCGCAGGATCCGCCAGTCGGGGCGCATCGCGCGCCCGAAGCGCCGGTCCGGCGCCATCGGGCTGTCCTGTTGGCGCAGGGACCAGCCAAGCCATGCCACGCCGACCGCCCAGGCCAGCACCGCCCCCCAGGCGGCCGCGGCCACGCCCAGGCGCGGCAGACCCAGCCAGCCCCGGATCAGCGCCGGCGTCGCCACCATCGACACCCCGAGCGCGATCGCCAGCGCCCGCAGCGGGGTCACGGTATCGCCGACGCCGCGCAGCAGCATGGTCAGCAGCAGGAACGCGAACAGCAGCGGCATGAAGCCCAGCATCACCGCGGCATAGGCGGTGGCACCCGGCAGCACGTGGGCCGGGGTGCCGATCGCCGCCAGCAGCGGCCGGGCCACCGGGGTCAGCAGGAGCGACACCAGCACGCCGCCGGCCAGCACCGCGACGGTGGTGGACGCCGCCACCCGGCGCACCCGCTCGAGGTCGCCGGCCCCCCAGGCCTGGCCGATCAGCACCGAGGCGCCGGCTCCCATGCCGATCACCAGCGAGACCAGGAAGAACACCAGCGGAAAGAACACGCTGGCCGCGGCCATGGCGTCGATGCCGATCATCTGGCCGAGGAAGATGTTGCTGGCCGTTCCCGATCCCGCCTGCAGCACGTTGCTCAGCATCATCGGCCCGAGAAAGGCGAGGAAGCTTCTCCACAGCGGCGGGCTTCGGCGGAGCGCTGTCTCCATGGACCGCTTCAGACCACAACCCACCCGTTTCCGCCAGACGCCTGGACACGGCAGGGAGGTGGCGAAGGGCTGGCCGGCACGGCGGGAAGGACCTAGATCGTGCCGACCATGACGCTGCTCGCCTCGGACTACGACTTCGCCTTGCCGGCGGAGCGGATCGCGCACGAGCCGGCGCGTCCGCGCGAAGCCGCCCGCCTGCTGGAGGTGCGCCGAGACGGCACCGCCGATCGGGTGGTGGCCGAGCTGCCCGCCCTGCTGCGCCCGGGCGACCTCCTGGTGGCCAACGACACCCGGGTGATCCCGGCCCGGCTCGGGGCGCTGCGCGGCGACGCGCGGATCGGCATCACCCTGGACCGGATCCTGTCCGACGGCAGCTGGCACGTGCTGGTCCGCAACGCCCGCCGCCTGCGCGACGGCGACGTGCTGCGCTTTCCCGGCACGGCGGTGTCCGCGCGCGTGCTGGAGCGCGAAGAAGGCGGCGGCGCGGTGCTGCGCTTCGACGCCGCGGGCGAGGCGTTCGACGGCTTCCTGCGCGCGGCCGGCACCCTGGCGCTGCCGCCCTACATCGACCGGCCGGACGGGCCCACCGCGGCCGACGGGGCCGACTACCAGACCGTGTTCGCGGCGCATGACGGCGCCGTCGCCGCCCCCACCGCGGGGCTGCACTTCACCCCGGCACTGCTCGACGCGGCGCGAGTGCGCGGCGTCGGCCACGTCACGGTGACGCTGCATGTCGGCGCCGGCACCTTCCTGCCGATGCGCGAGGAGGCGGTGGACGCGCACCGGATGCATCCCGAACGGGGGGTGGTGAGCCGGGCAGCGGCCGAGGCGATCAACCAAACCCGCGCCGCCGGCGGCCGGATCGTCGCGGTCGGCACCACGTCGCTGCGCCTGCTGGAGACCGCCGCCGAGGCCGACGGCACGGTGCACCCGTTCGACGGCGAGACCAGCCTGTTCATCCGGCCCGGCCACCGGATCCGCAGCGCCGACCTGCTGCTGACCAACTTCCACCTGCCGCGCTCGACCCTGTTCATGCTGGTCTGCGCCTTTGCCGGCCGCGACCGGATGCTGGACGCCTATGCGCGGGCGATCGCCACCGGCTACCGGTTCTATTCCTATGGCGACGCCTGCCTGCTGGAGCGGGGGGCGTGACCGGCTTCTCCTGGACGGCGGAAGCGACCGACGGCGCCGCCCGCGCCGGGCACCTGCACACCGCGCACGGCACGGTGCCGACGCCGACCTTCATGCCGGTCGGCACCGCAGGCACCGTCAAGGCGATGACCGCCGACGCGGTGCGCGCCACCGGGGCCGGCATCGTGCTGGGCAACACCTACCACCTGATGCTCCGGCCCGGCGCGGAGCGGGTCGCGGCGCTGGGCGGCCTGCACCGGTTCATGGACTGGCCGGGCCCGATCCTGACCGATTCCGGCGGGTTCCAGGTCATGTCGCTGGGCGCCTTGCGCACCCTCGACGCGGACGGCGTCACCTTCCGCTCGCACCTGGACGGCACCACCCACCGCCTGACCCCGGAGCGCTCGACCGCGATCCAGCACGCGCTGGATGCCACGATCACCATGTGCTTCGACGAGTGCCCTTCCCTGCCCGCCAGCACGGATGCGATCGCCGCCTCCATGCGGCTGTCGATGCGCTGGGCCGCCCGCTCGCGCGAGGCCTACGTGCCCCGCGGCGGCTACGCCCAGTTCGGCATCGTGCAGGGCGGGGTGGAGCCGGAGCTCCGCGCCGAAAGCGTGCGGTCGCTGCGGGAGATCGGCTTCGAGGGCTATGCGGTCGGCGGTCTCGCGGTGGGCGAGGGCCAGGCGCTGATGTTCGCGACCCTGGACGCCACCGTGCCGCTGCTGCCCGCCGACCGGCCGCGCTACCTGATGGGCGTCGGCACCCCGGACGACCTGCTCGGCGCGGTGACGCGCGGCCTCGACATGTTCGACTGCGTGATGCCGACCCGCGCCGGTCGCACCGCGCGCGCCTATACCGGCGCCGGCGTCCTGAACCTGCGCAACGCCCGGCACGCCATCGATCCCCGCCCGCTGGAGCCCGGCTGTTCCTGCCCCGCTTGCGCCCGGCACAGCCGCGCCTACCTCCATCACCTGTTCCGGGCCGATGAGATCCTGGGGCCGATGCTGCTGACCTGGCACAACCTCCACTACTACCAGCACCTGATGCGGGGCCTGCGCGAGGCGATCGTTGCGGGCCGGCTGGCAGCCCACGCCGACGCCCTGCGCGCCGGCTGGGCCACGGGCGGGCGGGCGTGACCGGCACAGCCCTGCGCGACCGGATCCGCGACCACGCCTTTTCCCTCGGCTTCGACGCGTTCGGCGTGTGCGACGCCGCACTCGGCCCCGAAGCGCGCACGCGCCTGGCCGACTTCCTCGGGAGCGGCCACCACGGCGAGATGGGCTGGCTCGCGGAGCGCGCCGATGCCCGCAGCCACCCGCAGGCGCTGTGGCCGGAGGCGCGCAGCGTGCTGGCGCTCGGCCTGAGCTACGCGCCGGGCGAGGACCCGCGCCACATCCAAGGCCGCCCCGACCGCGGCGGCATTTCCGTGTACGCCCGGCACCGCGACTACCACGACGTCATGAAGGGCATGCTCAAGCACCTGGCGCAGTTCGTGGTGAAGCAGGCCTCCGCCGACCACCCGCAGGTCAAGGTGTTCGTCGACACTGCCCCGGTGATGGAGAAGCCGCTCGCCGCGCGGGCCCGGCTTGGCTGGCAGGGCAAGCACACCAACCTGGTGTCCCGTGAACACGGTTCATGGCTGTTCCTGGGCGAGGTCTACACCACGCTCTCCCTGCCGCCCTCCGAGCCGCGCGCCGGCGGCTGCGGCTCCTGCACGCGCTGCCTGGAGGCCTGCCCGACCGACGCGTTCCCGGCGCCATACCGGCTCGATGCCCGCCGCTGCATTTCCTACCTGACCATCGAGCACCCGGGCCCGATCCCCCACGAGTTTCGCGCCGCCATCGGCAACCGGATCTATGGCTGCGACGACTGCCTGGCAGCCTGCCCGTGGAATCGGTTCGCCGTTCTCGGCCGCACCGCCAAGCTGCAGGCCCGCGAGGCGCTACGCGCGCCGCACCTGGCCGAGCTGGTCCGGCTCGACGATCGGGGCTTCCGCACCCTGTTCGCCGGCTCGGCCGTCAAGCGCATCGGCCGCGGCCGCTTCGTGCGCAACGTGTTGATCGCGATCGGCAATTCGGGTGAGGCGGCGCTGCTGCCGTCGGCGCAGGACCTGCTCGCCGATCCGGACCCTGTGGTGGCCGAGGCCGCCGCCTGGGCCTGCGCCCGGTTGGCGGCGGCGCGGTGACGCACGCACTGGTCAAACGCAGCCTGTCGCTGTCCGGCCACCGCACCAGCGTGGCGCTGGAGCCGGAGTTTTGGGCCGCCCTGGAGTCGCTCGCGTCCGGGCGAGGCCAGAGCCTGATCGCCCTGGTGGAGGCGACTGATTCGAGCCGTGATCCCGCCCGCAGCCTGGCTTCCGCGCTCCGCGTGCTGGCGCTGTCGGGGCGCGTTTAAGAAAAGTCGTTCGGCCTGAACGGTGTTCACGACCCGTTAACCATTGGCCGGCACTCTCCTCCTCAACGCCAAAATGGCGCCGGTTTCCGAGGAAGAACTCCGATGCACTCCACCAGCACCCACCCGTCCGATACCCGCACCGAGATCGTCAGCCCGCTGCTGCTGTCGCACCAGCTGCTGTCGCTGGCCGAGGACGCGCACCGCGCCGGCCTGCCGCAAAGCGCCACCCGCCTGCTCCGCCTCGCCCACACCGTCTGCAACGACCGTCCGCGTCCCCGCTGAAGGAGAAGCAATAGCATCACGCCACGCAGCCGCGCTGCTTTCTGCATTCCTGCCCGCCGACCACACCCTGGGCAACGCTTCGGGCAAACCCTGCCCGTGTTTCCCGTTGAAACGGGGAGCCCGCCGGGTTCGGGGGTGTGATACAGGCATGGGCATGGCGATCTGGGGCAAGCTGTTCGGCGGCGTGACGGGCTTCGCGATGGGCGGCCCGATCGGCGCCGTGCTGGGCACGGCGCTGGGCCACGCCGCGGACCGCGGCGCGCTGCTGGACCCGCCGGCGGGCACCTGGGGCAACTGGGGCGGCACCGGCTTCCTTGGCAGCGAGCTCCGGGCGAACAAGGGGCAGCGCGCGGCCGCGGACCCGAACGGGGCGGCGCTGCGGCTGGCGGTGAAGATGGCCGCGGTGGCCGGCAAGCGCGACCAGCTGTTCGCGATCGTGGTGGTGGTGCTGTCGGCCAAGCTCGCCAAGTGCGACGGGCCGGTGAACCGCCAGGAGATCGACAGCTTCAAGCGCTCGTTCCGGATCCCGACCGAGTCCACCGCCGAGATCGGCCGCCTGTTCGACCAGGCGCGCACCCGCACCGACGACTTCGCCCCATTCGCCGAGGAGCTCGGCCGCGCCTATGCCGACCAGACCGCCGTGCTGGAGGAGGTGCTGGCGGCCCTGTTCGCCATCGCGCGCTCCGACGGGGCGCTGACCCGGCCGGAGCTCGACTTCCTCGGCCGCGTGCACGCGTTGTTTGGGCTTGGACACGGCGCCTGGGATCGGGCCGAGAACGGCGCAGCCCGGCCCTCCGCCGACGAGCCGGACGCATACGCGGTGCTCGGCGTGCCACGCCACGCCACTGACGACGAGATACGCGCCACCTGGCGCCGCCTGATGCGCGAAACCCACCCCGACTCGCTCGCCGCCCGCGGCGCCAAGGCGGCGGAGATCGCCGTCGGCGCAGAGCGGGTCGCCCGGGTCAACGCCGCCTGGGACCGGATCAAGCGCGATCGGGGCCTGTGAGGGCGTGGACCGCGCGATTATTGAGCATCCGAGTCCGAACTGCCGTGCGCGGGAGCCGGGCTCGGTGGTCGACACGCTGGTGCTGCACTATACGGGCATGCAGAGCGGCCGGGCGGCGATCGAGCGGTTGTGCGACCCGGAGGCACAGGTGTCCTCGCACTACGTGGTCGAGGAGGACGGCCGGATCGTGCGGCTGGTGCCCGAGGCGCTGCGGGCGGCCCATGCCGGGGTGTCGTTCTGGCGCGGCCGGCGCATGCTGAACGACAGCTCGGTCGGCATCGAGATCGTCAATCCGGGTCACGAGTGGGGCTACCGGCCGTTCCCGGACGCGCAGGTCGAGGCGGTCGAGGCGCTCTGCCTCGCGATCCTCGGGTGCCACCCGATCCCGCCCTCGGGCGTAGTCGGACACAGCGATATAGCTCCCGACCGCAAGCAGGATCCGGGTGAGCTGTTCCCCTGGGCGCCGCTGGCGCGGCGGGGGATCGGGCTGTATCCGCACGACGTGCCCGATCTCGGCACCGTGGAGGATGCAGGCGGCCTTGCGCCGGTGCGCCGGGCCCTGGCCCGGATCGGCTACGACATCACCGGCGAGGAGGACGGCATGGACGAGGCGTTGCGGATCGTGCTGACGGCGTTCCAGCGGCACTGGCGGCCGGAAGCGGTCACCGGCCGCGCCGACCGCGGCACCCGCGCCCGGATCGAGGCGGTCGCGCGGCTCGCAGAGCCCCGGTGAGCGACACCCGACAGCCGGTCGACCGGCCGGAGATCTTCGCCACGATCGAGGGCCGGCGCCTGCTCGCCTGCCGTGCCGACAGCGCCTGGAAGGACTGGGGCCCGTACCTCAGCGACCGGCAATGGGGCACGGTGCGCGAGGACTACAGTGCCGGCGGGAACGCCTGGGACTACCTGCCGCACGACCACGCCAGGAGCCGCGCCTATCGCTGGGGCGAGGACGCGATCGCCGGCTACGGCGAGCGCCGGCTGCGCTGGTGCCTGGGTGTGGCGCTGTGGAACGGCCAGGACCCGATCCTGAAGGAGCGGCTGTTCGGCCTGACCAATGGGGAAGGCAACCACGGCGAGGACGTCAAGGAGCTCTACTACCACCTCGACAGCACGCCAACCCACTCGTACGCGCGGATGCTCTACAAGTATCCGCAAGCGGCCTATCCCTACGACGCGCTGGTGCGGGAGAACGGCCGGCGCGGCCCCGACCAGCCCGAGTACGAGCTGGTCGACACCGGCATCCTGAACGCGAACCGCTACTTCGACGTGTTCGTCGAGTATGCCAAGGCGGCGCCCGACGACATCCTGATGCGGGTGCGGGTGGCCAACCGCGGGCCCGACCCGGCGCCGCTGCACCTGCTGCCGCAGCTCTGGGCGCGCAACCGCTGGTCCTGGACCAGGAACACCGCCCGGCCGGTGTTGCGTGCGCTGTCCGATACCGTCGTGCTGGCGCAGCAGGACGGGATGCCGGACATGCGGCTGTCGGTCGAGCCGGACGCCACCCTGCTGTTCTGCGACAACGACACCAACGTCGACCGGCTTTACGGCGAGACGGCTTCGGGCTTCTTCAAGGACGGCATCAACGATTGCGTGGTGGGAGGCCGTGCCGCCGCGGTGAACCCGGCGCGGTGCGGCACCAAGTGCGCAGCACTGCATCGGCTGGAGATCCCGGCAGGCGCCGAACGGGTGGTGCGGCTGCGATACCGCGTTGGCGATGCGGACGCCGATCCGTTCGCCGATTTCGACGCGGTGTTCGACGCACGCATCGCCGAGGCGGACGCCTTCTATGACGCCCTGCAGCGGCGGGTCGCCGACCCGGACGCGCGGCTGGTGCAGCGCCAGGCGCTTGCCGGCATGCTGTGGTCGAAGCAGTACTACCGCTACGACGTGCAGCGCTGGCTCGACGGCGACCCGGCCGAGCCGCCGCCGCCGCCGTCGCGCGCCAACGGGCGCAACGCCGACTGGCGCGGCCTGAACATGGCCGACATCATCTCCATGCCCGACAAGTGGGAATATCCCTGGTTCGCGTCCTGGGACCTGGCGCTGCACACGGTGGTGCTGGCGCTGGTCGATCCCGACTTCGCCAAGGGGCAGGTGCTGGTGCTGACCGAGGCCGGGGCCATGCACCCGAACGCCGCCCTGCCGGCGTACGAGTGGTCGTTCGGTGACGCCAACCCGCCGCTGCACGCCTGGGCCGCCTGGCGGGTGTTCGAGACCGACCGCACCCTGAACGGTGTTCCAGACCACGACTTCCTCAAGCGCGTGTTCAACAAGCTGTCGATGAACTTCACCTGGTGGGTGAACCGAAAGGACGAGCAGGGGCGCAACATCTTCCAGGGCGGGTTCCTCGGGCTCGACAACATCGCCATCTTCGACCGCTCGGCGCCGCTGCCGACCGGCGGCACGCTGAGCCAGTCCGACGGCACCGCCTGGATGGCGATGTACGCCCTGGCGATGCTGCACATCTCCATCGAGCTGGCGCTCGCCGACCCGGCGTACGAGGACATCGCCACCAAGTACTTCGAGCACTTCCTCATCATCGCCGGCGCCGAAGGCAACGCGCTGTGGGACGAGCAGGACGGCTTCTTCTACGACACCCTGACCCTGCCGGACGGGGAGCGCATCCCGCTGCGTGCCCGCTCCATGGTCGGCCTGATCCCGCTCTACGCGGTAACGATCCTGCGCCACGACGAGCTGGCCCAGCTGCCCGGGTTCTCCGCGCGCATGCGCTGGTTCCTGGAACATCGGCCGCTGCTGGCCGAGCTGGTCTCGTCCTGGGAGCGGGTCGGGCAGGACGACACCGTGCTGCTGGCGCTGCTGCGCACCCACCGCATGACCCGGACGCTGGGCCGCATGCTGGACGAGACCGAGTTCCTGTCCGTCGGCGGCATCCGCGCGGTATCCAAGGCGCACGAGGCGGCGCCGTATCGCCTCGAATGGGACCACCAGAGCTTCGAGCTCGCCTACTGGCCGGCGGAAAGCCGCTCGCGCCTGTTCGGCGGCAACTCCAACTGGCGCGGCCCGGTCTGGATGCCGGTCAACTACCTGCTGATCGAGAGCCTGCTTCGCCTGCACCGCTACTACGGCGACAGCTACCGGATCGCCTGCCCGACCGGCTCGGACCGGCAGATGACGCTGGGCGAGGTGGCAGCCGAGCTGTCGCGGCGCCTGGTCGGGCTGTTCACCCGCGGGCCGGGCGGGCGCCGCCGGGTGCATGGCGACGTGGCCCTGCTGCAGGACGACCCACATTTTCGCGACCTCGTCCTGTTCTACGAGTACTACGACGGCGACACCGGCCGCGGCGTCGGCGCCTCGCACCAGACCGGATGGTCAGGGCTGGTGGCGCTGCTGATCCACAACCTGGCCTGGAGCGGCCCACAGGCCCTACCAGTTGCGGTGCCGGCCGCGACACCGGCCGCGCGTTAACGATCGCTTCAGCGTCGCCTGCGAGGATTACCGGATCATAACAGCAACCGGACCCGCGTCATGAGCGCCACGATCGGCTTGACCTCTCCCGCTACGGCCTCGCAACTGTTGTCGGGCGCGGCGAGCACCCAGGCCGGCACGGCTGCCGTCGGCGGCAGCAGCGCCGGCGCCACGGGCGCTGCCGGTGCGTCCGGCGGCGGCAGCAATTCGTCTTCGGGCGACACCACCAGCGTCACCACCAACGCCGACGGTTCGGTCACCACCACCGTCACGGATTCGACCGGCAACGTCATCTCCAGCAGCACCGCTCCCGCCAGCGATCCCAGCAGCAGCGACCCCGCCGGCTCGCGGCTCAACCTGCAGGCGTAACCGCCGCCGGGGCCGCCGGCTGCGGCCTGACCCCCAGGATGTGTGCGATCGCATAGGTCAGGTCGGGCCGGTTCAGGGTGTAGAAGTGGAACTCGTCGACGCCGTTCGCCTGCAGCAGGCGCACCTGCTCGGCAGCGATCACCACGCCGATCATGCGCCGCATCTCGGCTTCCTCCTCGGTGCCGGCGAACATGTGCTCCAGCCAGTCCGGCACCCGCGCCCCGCACGACTCCGCGAACCGCCTGGCCGGGCCGAAGTTCGACACCGGCATGATCCCCGGCACCACCGGGGCGGTGATGCCAACCGCGACGCAGCGATCGAGGAAGCGCAGAAACGTGTCGGCATCGAAGAACAGCTGGGTGATCGCCCGGGTGGCGCCGGCGTCGAGCTTGCGCTTGAGGTTGTCGAGGTCCGCCTCCGGGCTCGCCGCCTCGGGGTGCACCTCCGGATAGGCCGCCACCGAGATCTCGAAGTCGGCGACCCGCTTCAGGCCCGCCACCAGCTCGGCGGCGCTCCCGTAGCCGTCCGGGTGCGGCTCGAACCGGCCACCCTTCACCGCCGGGTCGCCGCGCAGGGCGACGATGTGGCGGACGCCGCACTCCCAATAGCGCCGCGCGACGTCGTCCACCTCGCCGCGACTGGCGCCGACGCAGGTGAGGTGGGCAGCCGGCACCAGCGCGGTGTCCTGCACCAGGCGCGCCACCGTGTCGTGGGTGCGCGCCTGGGTGGAGCCGCCGGCGCCGTAGGTGACGGACACGAAGCTCGGCCGCAGCACCTCCAGCCGCCGGATGCACGCCCAGAGCTGCTGCTCAAGCGCCTCGGTGCGGGGCGGAAAGAACTCGAACGACAGCAGTGGCGGCGCCCGGTCGACACGGGGCGCCGGCAACCCGGCCACGCGCGCGCCGGTCAGCCATCGCTCCAGCGGCGGCAGCGTGTGCCTGGCTGCCTGTGCCTCGGAGTCGTGCGCAGCGGGGCCCCGCTCCCGCGCCGGGGCGAGCGGCTGCAGCAGCAGCTGGTTGTCGTGGGGCTGGATCATGTTGGTGTAGTCTGGTGGCCGCTGCCGCAACGTGCAAGCGCCGCTCCGGGCGCGGCCGTGCATTGCGCAGCGCCGAAGCCATGTTAGACAATCCGGCCGGCAGGTCCCGGAACGGGAACCGGCTGTCATTCCGGGCGCCCGCGATCCGGCACCGCGGCGAGTCGAGGGTCAGAAGATGCGTCCGGACGGCTGTCCTCGTCGATCTCCGCGTGCCCGGACCGGCGGCCTCGCCTGCGCCGTGGTCCTGGCGCTGGTCACGACCGGTTGCGCCACCAGGCCGACCGATCCGGACGCGCTGACGGACTACAACCGCAACAATGATCCGTACGAACCGGCCAACCGCTTCTTCTACCGGGTCAGCGACACGCTCGACGCCTACACCCTGCGTCCGGTGGCCCAGGCCTACGTGTGGGCGGTGCCGGAGCCGGCCCGCACCGGCGTGCACAACGCGCTCGCCAACCTCGCCAGCCCGGCGGTGCTGGTCAACGACGTGTTCGAGACCAAGCCACGCCGCGCCGGCGACACCTTCATGCGGTTCCTGATCAACTCCACGGTCGGGCTCGGCGGCGTGCTCGACGTGGCGAAGGGCTGGGGCTACCCGGCCAGCCCGGCCGACGGCGGCATGACGCTGGCGAGCTGGGGCCTGCCGGAAGGGCCATACCTGTTCCTGCCCCTGCTGGGACCCTCCAACCCGCGCGACGCCACCGGGTTCGGCATCGACATCGCGCTGGCGCCGCTCAACTACGTGCCGCGCGGCTACGGCCTGATCACGCTGAACTGGGCGCTGTACGGCATCGGCACGATCGACGCCCGCGCCCAGGTGCTGGCCGACCTCGACCAGGTGAAGAAGAATGCGCTAGACCCTTACGCAACCATACGCAGTCTCTACCGGCAGCACCGCAACGCCCAGATACAGGCGATGCGCGACGACCACCGGGCGACGGTTCCGGACTGGTATTCCCACTGACACGGGGCAGGATCGCCATGCTGAAGACCCTCATCCGCTTGCCAGCGGCCACCGTTGTCCTGGCCGGGCTTCTGCCCGCGACCCTGATCGCGACGCCGGTGCTGGCGCCGCTCGGCCTCGCGCTGGTGCCGGCCGCCCACGCCCAGGCCTCGTCGGACACCGAGTTCGTGCGCACGCTCAGCGTCAAGCTCACCGCCGTGGTCAACGGGTCGGGCAGCACGGCGGAGAAGAAGACGGAGGTGCTGCCGCTGCTGAACCAGGATGTCGACGTCGACGCGATCGGCCGCTTCTGCCTGGGCCGGTTCTGGCGCACCGCAAGTCCCGACCAGCAGCAGCGCTACCTCACGCTGTTCCACCAGGTGCTCGTCAACTCCATCACCGGGCATCTCGGCGACTACAAGGGCGTGACCATCACCGTCGGGAACGCCACCGCGCAGGACGACGGCAGGACGGCGGTGCCGACCGTGATCACCCGTCCCGGACAACCGAACACCAACGTGCAGTGGATCGTCAGCAACGCGTCCGGCTCGCCCAAGGTGATCGACGTGATGGCCGAAGGGGTCAGCCTCAGCATCAACGAGCGCGACGACTATACCAGCTACCTCGCCCGCCACGGCAACAGCGTCGACGCCCTGATCTCCGCCCTGACCCGGCAGGTGTCGCACGCGTCCTGAACAGGGCCACGCTCAGCGCCGGACGCTTTCGTAGACCAGCATCGGGTAGCCGTCCCGCTCGAACCGGGCCACCACCGTCATGCCGATCCCGCCCAGCGTGGTGCGGGACGCGAAGTTGTCCTCGCGCGCTACCGCGATCACCCGCGCCTCGCCGGCATCGTGGGCGAAGCGGAGCGCCGCTCCCGCCGCCTCGCGCGCGATGCCGCGTCCGCGTGCGGACGGGAACAGGGCGAAGCGCAGGCTCAGGCCGCGTCCGTCCGGACGCTCGTGCATCCCGGTCATGCCGAGGAACCGGCCCTGCTCGCGCACGGTGAAGATGCCGACGCCGCGACGGGCCCAGAAGGACAGGTCGTCCGCCATCTCGGCCTCCGCCTGCACCCGCGAGCGCACGCCGCCCAGCATCAGTCCGAACGCGCCCGCGTCCCCCTTCAGCGCCGCCATCTCGTCCATGTCGCGCCACTGCACCGGCGACAGCAGCAGGCGCGCGGTGCGGACGACACGGCCGACCGGCAGCGGGCTCATGGCGCGGGAACCGGGCGCGTCCGGCGACGCGCACCGGTCCTCAGGCGTCCGGCGCTCAGCGCGCCAGCGGCCGGTACTTGATCCGGCTCGGGTCGGTGGCATGCTCGCCGAGGCGGCGCCGCTTGTCCTCCTCGTAGGCCTGGAAGTTGCCCTCGAACCATTCCACGTGGCTGTCGCCCTCGAAGGCCAGGATGTGGGTGGCCAGTCGGTCCAGGAACCAGCGGTCGTGGGAGATGATCACCGCACAGCCGGCAAACTCCCCCAGCGCGTCCTCCAGGGCGCGCAGCGTGTCGACGTCGAGGTCGTTGGTCGGCTCGTCGAGCAGGATGACGTTGCTTTCCTGGCGCAGCATCTTGGCTAGGTGCACCCGGTTGCGCTCGCCGCCCGAGAGGATGCCGACCTTCTTCTGCTGGTCCGAGCCCTTGAAGTTGAACGCGCCCACGTAGGCCCGGCTCTGCACCGCGCGCTTGCCGAGGTAGATCGTGTCGGTGCCGCCGGAGATCTCCTCCCAGACCGACTTCGCGTCGTCCAGCGAGTTGCGGCTCTGGTCGACGTAGCCGAGCTTCACCGTCTCGCCGACCTTGAGCGTGCCGCCGTCGGGGGTGTCGTCGCCGATGATCATCTTGAACAGGGTGGACTTGCCGGCGCCGTTCGGCCCGATCACGCCGACGATGCCGCCCGGTGGCAGCTTGAAGTCGAGGTCCTCGATCAGCAGGCGGTTGCCGTAGCCCTTGCGCAGCTGCTCGGCCTGGATGACGGTGCCGCCCAGGCGCGGGCCCGGCTGGATGACGATGTCGGCGGTGCCGCCGGCGCGGTCGTGGCTCTGCGCCAGCATCTCCTCGTACTTCTGGATGCGGGCCTTGTTCTTGGCCTGGCGCGCCTTCGGCGAGGCGCCGATCCATTCCTGCTCGGCGGCCAGCGCCCGCGAGCGGGCGCTCTCCTCCTTCTCCTCCTGGGCGAGGCGGCGCCGCTTCTGGGTCAGCCAGGAGGAATAGTTGCCCTCGAACGGGTAGCCGCGGCCGCGCTCGATCTCCAGGATCCAGTTGGTGACGTTGTCGAGGAAGTAGCGGTCATGGGTGATCACCATGACGGTGCCCTCGTAGTCGCGCAGTGTGCGCTCCAGCCAGGCCACGCTTTCGGCGTCGAGGTGGTTGGTCGGCTCATCGAGCAGCAGGATGTCGGGGCGCTCCAGCAGCAGCCGGCACAGCGCCACGCGACGGCGCTCGCCGCCGGACAGGGTGGTGACGGCGCTTTCCGCCGGCGGGCAGGCGAGTGCGCCCAGCGCGATCTCGATCTTGCGGTCGAGCTCCCAGCCGTCCTTGGCCTCGATCTCCTCCTGCAGCGTCGACTGCTCGGCCAGGAGGTCGTTCATCTCGTCCTCCTCCATCGGCTCGGCGAAGCGGTTGGAGATCTCGTTGAAGCGGTCCACCGCCGTCTTCAGGGTGCCGAAGCCCAGCGCCACGTTCTCGCCGACGGTCAGGCTCTCGTCGAGCTTGGGCTCCTGCTCCAGGTAGCCGATGGTGACGCCTTCCGCCGCCCAAGCCTCGCCGCCGTACTCCTTCTCGATCCCGGCGATGATCTTGAGCAGGGTGGACTTGCCGGCGCCGTTGACGCCGAGCACGCCGATCTTGACCCCCGGCAGGAAGCTCAGGGTGATGCCCTTGAACACCTCGCGGCCGCCCGGATAGGCCTTGGTCAGGTCCTTCATCACGTAGACATACTGGTAGGCGGGCATGATGCGGCTCCCGGGCTTCGGTGGGCGTATCGGCTTGGGCGCGGCGCATGCCGGGCCGCGGCGGACGGCGGACCTGCGCCCGGCAGGACTCGAACCCGCAACCAAGCCGTTATGAGCGGCCCGCTCTGACCATTGAGCTACGGGCGCACAAGCCGGCCATCAGATCGCGCAAACGCCGGGATTTGGCAAGGTGCCGCGCTTGGCAAGGCGGGTGGCCATGGATACGGTCGCGCCCCCGATCCAACTCAAGGCAGCACCCGACATGGACGTGTCCAAGATCAGCCCCGGCAAGGACGTCCCCTGGGACATCAACGTGGTGGTCGAGATCCCGCAGGGGTCGTCGGTGAAGTACGAGCTCGACAAGGACAGCGGCGCGATCTTCGTCGACCGGTTCCTGTTCACGCCGATGGCTTATCCGGCCGCCTATGGCTTCATCCCCGGCACGCTCGCTGCGGATGGCGACCCGGCCGACGCGCTGGTGCTGGCGCCGGCACCCGTGGTGCCGGGTGCGGTGATCCGCGCCCGGCCGATCGGCATGCTGAAGATGGAGGACGAGAGCGGCATGGACGAGAAGATCGTCTGCGTGCCGCACGACAAGATGCACACCCAGTTCACCGAGATCCACGAGGTGATGCAGCTGCCCGAGATCACCCGGCAGGTGATCGAGCACTTCTTCACCCGCTACAAGGACCTGGAGCCCGGCAAGTGGGTGAAGGTCACCGGCTGGGCCGGCCGCGAGGAGGCAGGGCAGGTGATCCGCGAGGCGCTCGCCGCGTTCGGGACGTAGTCTCCAGGATCGGAACCCGATCAGGTCCGCATCCGACCCGAAGCGGACCTGCGACATTCGCGCATCGGCCGCGTTCACCCGCCGAAAGGCTGAAGCCCGTCAGGCCCCCGTCAGGGCCAGATCGACCGCAGCCTCGGCGTGGAGTGCCGTCGTATCGAAGAGCGGCACCGCACTGTCCTCGGGCCTCACCAGCAGCATGATCTCCGTGCAGCCCAGGATCACGGCCTCTGCGCCGCGCTGCACCAGCCGGGCGATCAGCTCACGGTGGGCTTGGCGCGAGGACGGTTCTGCCCGGCCTTGGACCAGCTCCTCGTAGATCACCCGGTGCACCAGGCCGCGGTCGTCGTCGCCCGGCACGAGCACGTCCAGCCCATGCCGGTCCGCAAGCCGTCCCTTGTAGAAATCCTGCTCCATGGTAAAGGCCGACCTTCTTCAGCCCGGCACCCTTGATCCGTGCCGCGGTCGGGTCGGCGATGTGCAGCAACGGCAGCCCGATGGACGCCTGAACCTGATCGGCCATGCGGTGCATCGTGTTCGTGCAGATCACCACGAAGTCCGCACCGCCACGTTCCAGCCGCCGTGCTGCCGCGATCATCTCGGCAGCGGCGTCGTCCCAGCGTCCGGCATGCTGCAACGCCTCGATCTCTCCGAAGTCGAAAGACCACATGAGGCAGCGGGCCGAACGCAGGCCGCCCAAGCGGGCTCGGACAGTCTGGTTGATGATCCGGTAGTATTCGGCCGAACTCTCCCAGCTCATCCCGCCGATGAGGCCGATAACCTTCTGCGACACGCCATTCTCCACCCCGTGACCAGCATGAGGGAATGAACCCTCGTCCGGCTGGCAAGGTCTGCTCATCACCAATGCCGGCGGTGCGCCTGGCAGGATTCTGACCTACGCCGCCGCAATGGTCTGCTCGATCAGCGCCTCGTAGTTGGACAGATAGTCGCTCATCGACAGGGTGCGCTCAGCGTCCTTGCGCGCCGCCCGGCGCAGGCGCTGCGACAACGACCTGTTCTCCAGGATCTCCAGCACGCCGTCGGCCAGCGCCTCGGGATCATGGAACGAGACCAGCAGCCCGTTCCTGCCGTGCCGGATGAACTCCTGCACCGGCCCGGTGTCGCTGCCGACGATGGCGCAGCCCGAGGCCAGCGCCTCGCGCAGCGACCAGGACGCTACGAACGGGTAGGTCAGGTAGACGTGCGCGTCCGAGCGCTTCAGCAGGTCGGCGTAGCTGAGGTAGTCCAGCTTGCCGACGAAGTGCACCCGCGACAGGTCGAGACGGGCGCCGAGCTCCGCGGTAAGAAGCTCGCGCCAGCATCCCGAAGCGAGCCTGGCGCCGTAGCTCACGCCGTCGCCGCCGACCACGATCACCCGCGCATCCGGCCGGTGGTGGAGGATGCGCGGCAGGGCGCGCATGAAGCTGTGGAAGCCGCGATACGGCTCCAGATCGCGGGCCACATAGGTGACGAGCTTCTCGCCCGGCGAGACCAGCACGTTGCGGAGCAGGAAGTCCTTCCTCGCCAGCGACGGGTCAGGGGCGCAGGCGGCGAGGTCGACCCCTTCCCTCAGCACCGAGATGCGGTCCTGCGCCCAGTCCGGATAGGTCGACTTCTGGAACAGGGTCGGGGTCTGGCCATGGCCGGCATTGTTCAGCGCCAGCAGGTTGACCGCGTTCTTGGCCCGCACGCGGGGGAACATCGCCGGGTCGTCCGGGAATTCCGGATCGAAGCCGACATCGAACTTGTCGGTATGGTAGTAGAACTCGAGGTAGCCCAGCATGGGCGTGTCCGGGTAAACGTCGGACAGGTTGAGCAGCTCGCCCCAGCCGTGATGGCCGATGATGATGTCGGGCTCGAAGCCGAGGCCTTTCAGGTTGCCAGCGGTCTGGGCCACCATCTCGGCGCGCAGGACTGCAAGCTCGAACTCCTGCGCCGCCGGATGGGTGCCCGGCGTCACGCCGCGCGGCAGCTTGTAGAAGGCGCGCCGCACCCCGGGCAGCACGTTGCTGTTCGGCTCGCTGATGAACACCACCTCGTGTTCGCCCTGCCGGGTGAGGTGGCGGACCAGATGCAGGAACTGGCCCGGGAAGTTCTGGTGGACGAACAGGTATCGCAAGAACCGGCCTGACACTCGCTCGATGGCGAAAGCAACAAGGTCGCGCATCGACGGGAAACGCATGACGAACGCGGCGTCTTGATCGGACCGACGCTCGACACCGCATTCAGCGCATGCGCGGCTTTATGAACCGATAACCGACCCATCGCCTAGAGCGGATCCCGATCAGGCAGGACACCTGTTCGGGTGGAGATGCCTGGGAGAACAGGAGGCTGGAGCGTTCGGGATGCACCAGGGTGCGGATGAGGATCAGCGCCTTCCCTTGCCGCCCGCCTTGGCCACCGGCCCGCTTCGCGCCGAGGATCGGGCAGGAACGCCGCGTGCCGGCGGCGCGGACGGGAGCGGCTTCTCGGCCTTTCCCTTGACGGCGGCTCGCCGCGGCGGCTCGACGCGGGCCGGCGGGCGCGCCGCCTTGGCCCGTGCCGGCGGCTCCGGCTCGGACCGGGCGTCGTCGCCGACCGTTGCGTCGGCCGCGTCGGCGCCCTCGAGCGGCAGGATCTCCACCAGGAAGGCTTCGAGCGGCGCCAGGCTCTGCGCCTCGGCGGTTTCCGTGCCGTCCACCGGACCGATCGCGGTGCCGTCGGTGAAGGTGGCACTGAGGCGGACCTCGTAGCGTTCCGAGGCGTCGCCCTTCAGGCGGACCCGGAGCCCCAGGATCGGCAGCGCCATGCCTCGGGAGCCGCAATAGGTCCCGCCTTCGGCCCAGGGCGACAGCCAGCCCTTGCCGAGCACCGCCTGGTACTCGATGTCGGCCGGCTCGACGAAGCGGCTCGGAGCGATGGCGAAGCCCTCGATCCAGTTCTGGCTGCCGCGCACGCCCATCCAGTCGCCGAGCCGGGTCAGCACGTCGCCACGTCGCTGCACGTGGGCGGCGACCTCGGGCTTGCCGGGCGGCTCCGAGGCCGGAGCGGCGGGCGCGGCCTCCGCCGGCGCCGGCGGCGACGCCTGTGCCGGAGCAGCCGGCGCCTCGCTCAACCGCAGCACCTGGAGCTTGGGCGCCTCGGCGGTGCTGTTCACCGTCTGGTAGATCGTCACCAGCACCTGGGACGGCACCCCACTGACACGCACCAGCGCCGCGTTCCCTTCCCCACCCAGCCACCCGTCGGCATCAAAGGTGCTGATCGAGAGCGAGTCCGCGTGGGTGGCCGGCGGCCGGGTGATCCGCACCCCGGGAAGCCCGGTCTGCGGATCCGGGGGCGCCCCGCCGGGACTGTGGAAGACGCAGAACAGCCCGGGATCGAGCAGCATCAGGTGCGCGGAAACCTTGAGCTCCGTCACCATGTTCCGGTTCGGTGTCGGACTGGTCTGCGACATCGGCGGTGTTCCGTTCCTGCCTGCCCGGCGCGGGCGGCTTAGCGTGCTGGCGCCCGATGGTGCGACGGCGGACGCCGCACCGCAATGGGCTGCTTGGACGTGGACGGTGGCGAAATGACGGCGGAATGACGCTGGCACAGGCGCAGGAGCAAGCGGTTCAACTCCGGGATCGGCAGCCCGAGCGGGAGCACCGCGCCGCGGCCGGTGTGCCGTATGCGCTCCGCCGGCGCGCCGAGGTCGAAGGCGGCGACGGGAAGGCCCGCCCGCCAGGCTAGGCCCAGGGTGAAGCACCAGGTTTCCGGCCAGACCGACGGCAGCAGCGCCAGGTCCGCCTCCTGCGCGCGGATCAGCGCCACCGCGTCCTCCTCGCGGTATTCCCCGGTCACGAACGCGCAGCCGGCCTCCATCAGCGCCATGTCGTCGGGCGTGTGTCCGACCACCACGAACTCGATCGGCAGCTGCCTCGCGCGCGCGTCGGCCAGGCAGGCCTGCAGCACCTCCGCGCCTTTCTCGCGCCCGATCCCGCCGATCACCACGATCCGGGCCGGCCGGTGCTGCCCGTTGGCGGCGGGGCTGCGGCCGGAGGCCCCGCCCGGCCGGGGCGCGAGCGACGACACCGCGGCAAGCCGTTCCAGCGACAGGTCCGCCCGGTCGTTCTCCCAGGGCACCACCTCGACGCGCAGGCGGGGGAAGTGCCGGACCATCCGGTTGGCCGCGTCCTGCGACGGCGCCACCACCCGCCGGGCCGCCTTCAGCTCGGCGGCGGAACGGGCCAGCAGGGCCGGCATCGAGATTTCCTCCAGCAGGTTGCTGCCCTGCACGGCGATGCAGCTCTCGCAGCCGGCCACGTCCGGCTCGCCACAGTAGCGGCCGGCAGGGCCGACCAGGGCGATCCGCTGGCAGAACCAGGCGTAGTCGTGGACGTAGGCATCGAAGGGGATGCCGAGCCGGACGCACAGCAGGCGGACATGCGGGTGGTGACCGAGCAGGTGGTGCCATTCCGCATGCAGCACCCCTTCCGCGCCCAGCACCGCCACCAGCGCGTCCAGCTCCGACGGCAGGGCGTAGCGCAGGTTCGGGAACGGCTCCTCGCAGGCGGCGTCGGACAGCGCCACCCCGTCCGGATCCGGCCGTAGCACGATCGGGCGGATGTTCTGCGCCCGCAGCGCCCGCGCCCGCTCCTGCACCACCCGCTCCACCCCGCCGCCCTGGGCGTGGGTGACCAGAAGCACCGCGCGCGGCGCCATGTCGCGGCCGGCACGCAGGCGCCTGGCCTGCACCCAGCGCGCGAGGTCCAGCCGCCGTCGCGCCGGGGCCAGCGGGTCGGCCTCGATGTGCGCCAGCACCATGTCGTCGTAGCTGGGGTGCAGCCGGTTCAGGATCAGGAGGTTGCGGCGCATGAGCTCGGTGCGCGCGGCGCCGAACGACACGTTGCCGACGTGGCCGACATAGGCGCCGAGGGCTGCGACGTGGCGCCAGCCGAGGTGGCGGGCGCGCAGGCACCAGTCGTTCTCTTCGCCATACCCTTGCGCGAACAGGTCCTCGCGCAGCAGCCCGACCTGGTCGAGGCAATCGCGGCGGAGGTACATGCAGTACCCGTTGCCCGTCGGGATGTCGTGCACCGCGTCGCCGTTGGCGCTTGCGGCGAGCGCCATCAGGCGCCGGGTACCGGGGAGGTCGGGCGCCTTGTTGCGCGCGCGGTGGTCGGGATAGCTGAGGATGCTGGCGTCGTTGGACAGCGGCGTCGCGGTGCCGACCCCGGGGGCGCTGTAGGCGGCACGGCGCAGCGCCTCCAGCCAGCCGGGCGCCACCAGGGTGTCGCTGTTGAGCAGCACCACGTCACGGCCCGGGCAGGCGGCGATGCCGTCGTTGGCGCTGGCCGGGAAGCCGCCGTTGTCCGGACGCCGGATCAGCCGGATCCGGCCGGCGGCGGCCATCGCCTCCAGCGCCTCGACCAGCGCCGGCTCCGGCGACGCGTCCTCGACCGCCACCAGCTCGGTGCCGGCCGGGACGCTCGCCAGCACGCTGTCGAGGCAGTCCAGGGTGCGGCGCAGGTGGCGGTAGATCGGCACCACCACGCTGGCCGGCCGGGCCGGGCCGGTCCGCGGCGATCGGCCGACGGTCCAGGCCGACACCGGCAGGAACGGCGGCAGCTCCTGCATCGCGACGGCGGCCTGGTCGGCGCCCCGGCTGCGTTGGCTGAACCGCGCCTGCAGCGCCGCCGCCGCGGCGCCCGCGCGCTGTTCCAGGCCGGGGTCGAGCGGGCTGCCCATCAGGGCCTGGCCGTTGCCGCCGCGCACCTCCACGGTCCCGTCGAGCTGTGCCTCGGTAATGCCGGCGAAGCGCAGCAGCCGGGGCCGGGCCAGCGGCACGTCCGGCGACACGATCTCGGCGAACTGCGCCATCGCCGCGACGACCGGCGGTCCGCAGGCCGGGACCAGGGTCAGCACCGGGACCCGCTCCGGCTCGCCGGGATGCCAGACCCAGCCGTGCAGGCGGCCGTCCTGCACCTCCACGAACCCCTCGACGCGCCCGATCGCTCGGACGTCGATCGGGCTGCCCAGCAACGGCCGGCCGCCGCGGAACACTTCCAGCCGTCGTCCCTGCAGGCAGGACTCGTCCAGCACGATCCGGTTCTTCCGTGTGCGCAGCCGGACCGGCACCCCGTCCAGTCGGACCGATACGGCGTCACGTCCGGTCCTGGCGGAACCGGGTGCGGGCGGACGGTCGAGGTGCAGGGTGCCGTCGCCGGACAGGCCGCACCAGCCGGGCCATCCGGCGGCGCGGGCGATCTCGCCGAGCAGGCCGCGCACCGCCTCGTCCGGCGCGTTGCGCGACAAGGCCTCGCCGATCGCGGACGCGGCCTCGTCGGGGGAGCCGGCGGCACGACGCGCGGCGGCGAGCGCCACCCAGCCTTCCCGGAAGTCGTGCTGCTGCAGCAGCGGCAGCA
>CAXTVS010000045.1:0-27595 GCA_964247735.1 uncultured Acetobacteraceae bacterium | reverse complement strand
TCCGGGCTGCTGCCAGTCGGTCTCGATCACCGCCTCTGGCAGGCTGATGGGGGTGGTATCGGACTCGTCGACGGTGAGCCCGGCGCCGATGCTCAGCACGTCCTCGCGGCGGCCGGCCAGCACCGGCTTCTTGTCGTCCTCGAAGATGCCGCAGCCGGCCAGCGGCAGCGACAGCACGCCGAGGCCGCCCAGCAGCACCCCGCGCCGGCCGAGCCGTGCCGGACCGGCCGCCGACGCGGCGCGGCGGTGGGAAAGATCGTCGCGCTGCTGCATCATCCGCCGGTCTTCGAGGTGTCGAGGGTGTCGAGAAGCCCGCTCGCCCGGGCCCGCTCGCTTTCGGACGCCGAGGCGTCCTCGGCGAGCCGGGTCAGCTTGCGCTTCGCGTCGGCGACGTGGCCGATGCGCAGGTCGATCAGCGCGTCGGTTTCCAGCGCCAGCAGGTGCCACGGGCTTGCAGGCCCCAGGATGTCGCGCAGGCGGGCCTTGAGCAGGCCGGGATCGGCGTCGTCGGCCTGGTGCTGCACCCAGAGCAGGGTGGCCAGGCCGCGCAGGTCGACGTCGGCGCCGCGGTCCTGCGCGATCCGGTCCCACAGCGCGAGCGCTGCCGGATGGTCGGTCTTCCAATCGAGCGCGGCCATGCGCAGCCGCGACAGGGTGGCGAAGCCTTCCGGCGCGCGGGCGGCCAACGCGGCGAACTCGCCGACTGCGCGAACCTGCTCCGGCGTCGCGGGGGCATCGGGACCGGCCGCAGCCAGTGGCGCGGTGTCGGCATCCTTCTGCGCTGCGAAATAGGCCTCGGCGACCGAGGCCGCACGCTGCTGCTCCCGGTAGTGCAGGTACTGCCACAAGCCGATCGCCAGCCCGACCACGACCAGGGCCGTCAGACCCGCGACCGCCAGCCGACGCGTCCGGGCGCGGATGCGCTCGCCGCGAAGATCCTCATCGATCTCGCTGAAGATGTCGTCGACCACGGTTCAGTCCGATCTCCCAATGCGCGCTGGCGAGCCCTGCCGCCAGCCGGCGGCGGACCATAGCGGCGGCGTCTTCTGCGGGCAAACGATGCCGTGCGGCGACAGGTCCAGGCCGGTCGTTCAGAGTCCGTTCACCATCCGGGCGCACGGTGACGCGATGAAACGGCAAGACGCCCTGCTGCTGATCCCGCTGCTCTGCGCCTTCGTCCTGACTTGGCTCGGCGGCTGCGTTCCCGCGACGGTCATTCCCCTGACCGCCGGGATCGGCGCGGACGTCGCCGTCTTCCACCGCTCGTTGCCGGACATGGTGTACTCCGCCATCACCGGACGTGACTGCTCGGTGGTGCGGCTGGACGAGGGGCAGAGCTACTGCCGGCCGGTGGCTCCTCCGGTGCCGCCGCAGCCGTACTGCACGCGCAGCCTGGCCGGCGTCGACTGCTGGGCGCATCCGGAGCAGATCCCGGGCCTGCCGATGCAGGTGGCGCAGGGACCACACGATCTCACCCCGGAGCAGGACCGGGCCCGGCTCGCACGCTGGCCGGTCAGCCTGCAGTAGGCGCTGCGTCCGGCAGGCTAGCGCTTCGGCGGCTGCAGCTTCGGAGCACCTGCCCGCAGCGCGCCGGTCAGCGCGGCGAAATTGGCGGCGATCCGCTTCTGCACCCCGCCGCTGACCGACTGGATCGCATCGATCCGTGTGCGCGCCTCGTTGCTGATCGCGGTCTGCTCCGTCGTCGCCGCCTTCGACACGCAGGCATTGTAGCTCCGCGCCATGCGCTCATAGGCGGCGACCCGGTCGACGCTGGCGTTGTAGCGGTCGATCGTCGTCGTATCGACCACGGGTGCCGCCGGCTCGCGGCCGCACGACGCGGCAGTCCAGCCCGATCCCGGCGTGGCCGCGGCAGTCGCCGGCAGCATTGCATGGCAGACCACCAGGCCGCACATCATCGCCGGCAGCACGATCCGAACCCTGCCCATCTGCAATCCCCGTTTCCCGAAGCCGTGCCGGTATCCCGACGCCACCCGGCATCGTCAAGCGTCACGACGGGCGACGTGCATCAGGAGCCCACTATGGCCGATGCCATCCGCACCCGGGACGCCGCGAAGATCCGCCTCGGCACGCTCACGAGCGCCGAGGCCCGCAACCGGCTCGGCGCCGGCGCCACCGTCCTGCTGCCGCTCGGCAGCCTGGAGGACCAGGGACCGCACGCGCCGATGGGCGACTACCTGTGCGCGGAGCGGATCTGCGAGCTGATCGCCGGGGCCGCGATCAAGGCCGGCCACGACGCATTGGTCGCCCCGGTGCTGCCGTTCGGCGGCCGCGACTTCTTCGGCAGCCGGATCGGCGGCATCGCCGTGGAACAGACCACCCTGCGCCTGGTGCTGCGCGACGTGCTGCACGGGCTGCTGCGCCACGACGTGGTCCGGCTGATCGTGGTCAACGGCCATGGCGGCAACGCCCAGGCCATCCACGACGTCACCCAGGAGATCCTGCTGTCGCGCGGGGTGCTGGTTCCATGCCTGCATCTCTGGAAGGTGGCGGCGGCGCTGCTGCCGGAGCTGCTGGGAGCGGACCGGGCGCAGCGCTCCATCGGGCACGGGGCGGACCCGCTGGTCAGCGTGGCGATGCACCTGTTCCCGGAGCTGATGCGTCCGGATCTGGTCCCATCCGGGCCGGCGGCACCACGCCGGGTCGCCGGCCTGGACGTGGTCGGGTTCGGCATCGCCCGGCTCGGCGGCATCGAGATCGGCGTGCCGGTGGAGCTCGGCGACAGCGCGGTGACCGGCGAGGCAAGCTTGTGCTCGGCCGAAACCGGAGCGGCCCTCACCGCCCGACTGGTCGAAGCGGGCGCCGCGCTGGTCGCCCATCTCGCACGGCAACCGCCGGCGGATCGAGCTCGGTCCTGACCGGCGCCATGACGCCCTGGCCGCTTCCCCCGCGTGATCACGACACGTCGGTAGGATCGAGGGATCCGGAAACGTCTCACCCACGCTGCATCGGCCTGGGAAACAGGACCAGGAACTCCGCGGCAGCCGCAGGCCGTGGAAGAGATGCGGAGACGACCCGGCTGTCGACCGCGGCTGCTTGACAATCCTTGAACAGGGCCAAGCCTGTCGGTTAGCTGCTGCAGGTCCCACAGAGTAAGCCCGACATCCGGAGCTGCCGCCATGTCTCTATCCTGGAACCGTCCGCGCAGCGTCGATGCCCTCTACGAGGCGTTCGAACACGTGATCATGCTGGTGCTGACGCTCGCGATCATTCTGCTTGTGCTCCTCGCCACCTTCCATCTGCTCATCGGCATCGGCCACCTGATCCTGACGGACAGTATCGACCCGTCGAACCCCGCCGTGTTCCAGAACGTCTTCGGGATGTTCTTCACGGTGGTCATCGGGCTGGAGTTCAAGCATTCCCTAGTCGTCTCGAGCAGCCAGGGGAGTGTCGTGAGGGCACGCTCGATCATTCTCATCGGCATGCTGGCGACGGTCCGCAAGTTCATCGTGCTCGACCTTGCCAAGGTGGACGCACCGGAGCTGCTCTCGGTCGCATCGGCGGTCCTTGCGCTCGGTGTCGTGTATTGGCTCGTGCGCGATCAGGATCGCAGGACCCGCCTCCGTAATGAACGGGTTGCGTCGTGATGTCGGCCTGTGCGGTCTGGCAACACCCGACGTCGGACGGCCACGGCGTCGCGACTCAAGCCAAGTCGCATCCTGCCCGGCAGGAGATCCCGACGATCGGCAAGGGCGACCTGACCGGGAGGCTGTCCAGCCGCGGTCACGGCCGGCCCTTCATGCAAGCGGCAGCACGGGGAGGATGCCGGCGCCGGCTGCCCGATCGCCATAGCACGCCTGTCACCTTG
Source organism: uncultured Acetobacteraceae bacterium (assembly GCA_964247735.1). Taxonomy (GTDB): domain Bacteria; phylum Pseudomonadota; class Alphaproteobacteria; order Acetobacterales; family Acetobacteraceae; genus Lichenicola. The sequence goes on along the minus strand of CAXTVS010000045.1, from coordinate 23,769 downwards.
TGGGTGGCGAGGCCGCCAACGTCGCGGCGCGCATGGCCTTCCGGTACGGCATTGACCGGGCGCGCGTCGCAGGGTGCTCACCCATCCTCCGGCCGGGCCAGTCCGACGGCTGCAGGTCGGCTTCCGCCTGATCCTGGACGAGCTGCCCGTCGAGCGCGTCAGGCCGGCCGGCGACGGCGCAGCGCCAGCAGCAGTGCAGCAAGCAGGAGCATCGTAAGGCCGCCCATCAGCCGCAGCACCTTCAGCACCGCCAGGCTGTAGCGCCCGGTGCTCGGGTCGTAGTGGAAGCAGAGCAGGAGGATAGAGGGCGCCCGCTGCCCGATCGTGCCGGAGCGCGCCTGCCGTAGTGCCTCCGCGAGCGCGCCTGCCTGGTAGCCGACGCCGAGCAGGTAGCCCGAAACCACGCCGCCCGGCGTCAGCACCACCAGTCCGGCGGGATGCAGGAACTGCTTGAGCTGCGGGTCATAGCGGCTGTTGTAGCCGACCGCCTGCTCGACCCGCTCGATCGTCGGGGCGTCGGCGGTGGCGTAATGCCAGGCCGCGTCGGCGCCCGGGAGCGGATAGCGCGCGATGTCCGCCGACTTCGCCTGCGCCGCGTCCGCCGGCCGCTCGGCCGGGTCGATGCTGAGGAACAGCAGGCTGTAGTCGCGCGGCAGCGACAGTCCGCCTGCCGACAGCGCCCGCAGCGCGTCGTCGCGCACCACGCCGCACAGCATCGGGCAGGCGAAGTAGCCGAGGATCAGCACCGTCGGCTTGTGGTCGAGAAGGCGATCCAACGTCGTGACGCGGCCGTCGGAGGCGAGCAGCGGCAGCCCGGGCAGCAGCCGGTTGCCGAGGCGCTGGGTGAAGCCGATGCCGCTGGTGTCCGGTGCCGCGGCGAGGAGGCACAGGGGCAGCAGCGCCAGCAGCAGCCGGCCGGGACGCCTCACCAGGCGAACCGCGCCAGGGCGCCGCGCGGCGGCCCGATCACGGTGTCGTCGCGCATCACCGGCACCCCGCGCAGGATCGTCGCCACCGGCCAGCCGGTGACGTCCATGCCGTCGAACGGGGTCCAGCCGCAGGGGGTGGCGATCCAGTCGTTGCGTATGGTGCGGCGCGCCTTCATGTCGACCACGGTGAAGTCGGCGTCGTTGCCGGCGGCGATCCGGCCCTTGCCCGTCATGTTGTAGACGCGCGCCGGGCCGGCGGCCATCAGGTCGGCGAGCCGGGACAACGACAGCCGGCCGGCGTTCACGTGGTCCAGCATCACCGGCACGATGGTCTGCACGCCGGTGAGTCCGGCCGGGCATGCAGGCCACTCCTTGCGCTTCGCCGCGAGCGGGTGCGGGGCGTGGTCGGAGGAAACGGTGTCGACGGTGCCGTCCCGCAGCGCCGCCCAGCTCGCCTCGGCGTGGCGGCGGTCGCGGATCGGGGGATTCATCACCGCGAGGCCGCCGAGCCGCTCGTAGCAGTCGGGGGCCACCTGGGTCAGGTGGTTCACCAGCACCTCGACGGTCGCGATGTCGCGGAATTCGCGGAGGTAGTCGAGCTCCTCGGCGGTCGAAACGTGCAGGATGTGCGCGGGGCGGCCGGTCCTGCGGGCGAGGGCAGTGATCCGGCGGGTGCCCAGGAACGCGCACTCCTCGTCGCGCCAGATGCGGTGGGTGTCGTAGGGCATGCCGGCATGGAACGAGGGCTTGCGCGCCTGCAGCCTGTACTCGTCCTCGCTGTGGAAGGCGATCCGGCGACGGCCGGAACGCATCACCGCCTCGATCCCGGCATCGTCCTCGATCATCAGGTCGCCGGTGGAGCTGCCGGCGAACACCTTGACCGCGCACACCCCTGCCCTGGTCTCATATTCCGCGAGCGCCTGGGTGTTGGCGCGGGTTGCGCCGACGTAGAACGCGAAGTCGGCGTAGCTGTGCGCCGGCGCGTAGTCCTGTTTCCAGCGCACCGTCGCGTCGTCGATGATCGCCGGGCTGGTGTTGGGCATGTCGAACACGGTGGTGATGCCGCCCAGGATCGCTGCCCTGGTGCCGGTCGGGATGCTTTCCACCGCGGCGTCGCCCGGGTCGCGCAGGTGCACGTGCGCGTCGATCAGCCCCGGCAGCACGTGCAATCCGGTGGCGTCCAGTACTTCGGCCGCCTCGTCGGCGGAGCTGACCCCCAGGGCCGCGATCCGGCCGTCGCGGACGCCGATGTCGGCTCCGGTCTCGCCCCAGGGCAGCACGCAGGTGCCGTTGCGGATGATCAGGTCGTAGCGCATGCAGCCGAGCCTAACCGATCGCACGGACGTTCGGGAGGTTCAGGCGCCGCCCCAGTTCATGGTCAGCCCGCCATCCATGGTCCAGGTCTGACCGGTCACGTAGTCGCCATCGTCGGAAGCGAGGAACAGCGCCAGCCGGGCGATCTCCTCGGCATGGCCTTCCCGGCGCCAGGGGATCCGGTCCATCGACTTCTCCTTCTTCTCCGGATCGTCCAGCCGGTCCGCAGTCATCGGGGTGGCGATCAGGCCGGGAGCAATGTTGTTGACGTTGATCCGGTGCGGCGCCAGCTCGACGGCGAGGCTGCGGGTCAGGGAGCCGACGCCGGCCTTGGACATGCCGTAAGGCGCGCTGCCAGGAGTCGGCAGGTGCTGCGCCACCGAGCTGACCGTGACGATCCGTCCCTGCCCGCCGTGCTGCTTGCGCAGCCGGATGAACTCGCGGCAGCAGAACAGCGGGCCCATCAGGTTGGTCCGGAGCACCAGCTCCAGCATGTCGTCCTCGAGCTCGTCCACCGGGGTGCCGCCCATGCCCTTGCCGGCGTTGTTCACCAGCACGTCGACCAGGCCGAGACCGGCGGCGGCTGCGAACAGCGCCTGAACGTCCGCCGGATGGCCGACGTCGCCCCGCACCACCACGGCCTTGCGGCCGGCGGCCTCGACCCCGCGTTTCGTTTCCGCCGCACCCTCGACGTCGGTATGGTAGCCAATGCAGATGTCGGCGCCCTCGGTTGCGAACAGAGTGGCAATGGCTTGACCGATCCCGGAGTCGGCGCCGGTGATAACTGCGATCCTGCCGTGCAGCTTCATGGAATGAGGCTCCTGTTGTGTCCCATGTCGCGAACGCTGCGTGCGACACCACGGTGCAGACACGAAGCGGTGTGGCGGGGGGACTGGGACGAGCCGGAAGCGGTGTCAACGATCCGGTTCCGGCGACACGACGCCGCGATGAAGTCGGAAGCGCTACGCGTTGGAGGATCGGGGTTGTCTGCAGCTGGGAGGGCTAGGCGGCCGCAATGGCTAGAGCAGGCGCTGCGTGCTCATCGCTGCCGCCGCCGCACGTTTGACGCGACTAGAATCCCGCAGCCTCCTCGACTGGATGCGGCAGAAGCCGCCGCAAAACCCGCTGGCGTCCCGCGTGTGAGAATGTTCCTCAACATCAACGTGAGCGACACAGGTTCCGCGACGGTCATTCAACCGAACCACGAGCAGCCATGACAGCCGCCAAAACGGAACCGGACAGGCAACGTGGAGTGGCGGAAGGCCTTCTCGCGTCGAGCAGACGGCCATCTAGCCGGCTGGCCGTCGCCCTGCCGAGGCTTGCTCGGTCGAGCCTCGGCTTCTGGATCTTTCTCGGGATCTGCGTGTCCACCGACTTCTATCTTGCACGGAGCCTCTACCCGAACTCGGATTCCGTGCAGGCCTATAACGAGATGCTTGCGGTGCGGTCGGGGAATCCTTTCTTGCACGACTGGGTGCTGGCGACGGACAACTTCCTTCTGACCGACTTGCCGCTGTTCGTCCTCGCAAGCTTCCTCTTCGGTTCAGGACCTTCCCTCATCTACATCGTTCCCTTCCTGATGTTCGTTTTCCTGCTCTGTGCCTGCCTGCTTCTCGTCGCACACGCCACCGCGAACCGGCGATACCGCCTGATCGGCGGCTACGCCATCCTTCTCCTGCTCGGAATGCCCTACGGGCTGTACTACGACTTCTTTTTCTGGAGCGACTTTCATGTGGCGACCGTCACGCTCTGCCTGTACGGCATCCTGGCCATAGCGCCGGCCTTGTCCAACCGCAGGTTCCACCGGTTGCGTCTGGTTCCGTTCACGGTACTGGTCTTCGCCATCGCGTTCAGTGATCCCATGGCTGATGGCCTACTGCTGGGTCCGGTGGCTCTCCTCGTGATCCTGAGGGCGTGGTTCGACCAGCACCTGCGCCTCGACGACCTGCTGATCACGGGATGCGTGGTTCTCGGGCTGCTTGCCGGGCTGCTTGCCGTCCGGACGATGGAGGCGATGCACACCTTCGTCATTCTCCCAAGCGTGACGATGAGCTTCATCCCTGACCTGACATCACTCGCTGCGAACGCCTCTGCAATGCTCGCAGGCCTGGAGGTACTGTTCACCGCACGGGGCGGCCAAATCGACACCCTGCCGCTGCACGGGCTGATCTCGCTGAGCCGTCTGCTGACCGCGTTCTTCGTTGCAGCCTCCTCGGTGGCTATCATCTGGCGCATGCCCCGCCGCCGCGACGAGGGCGTCGAACAACTCCTCGTCCTCGGCGCCGCCTGTCTCGCAACCCTGGACGCGATGAGCAGGACGTTCGGCATGTCGATCACGGGAACCAGGCTCTTCCCCGGCGCATCGATCCGATTCCTGGTGCCGCTGTTCGTCTTCACCTGCACCAGCGCCTCCATCGGCCTTGGTCCCACGCTCGCGCGCTGCTCCACGGTCGTCCGCCGGCTCCTGGCGACGCTCGTCGTGGCGGCAGGGCTATTGTACTGCCTCGGCGGCGTGTGCAGCCTTGCGAGGTCGGTCGCTCGGCCGCCGGCCATACGAACCGCGCCACAGCGCCTGCTCGCCGACTGGCTCGAGAGCCACGGGCTCCACTACGGCGTCGGCGACTATTGGGACACGCAGATGGTTCATGCCTTGAGCGGCGGCGTCGTGACCGCGGATCCGGTCACGCAGGTGGACGGACAGGTGGTCATCTTCATCTGGTTGACCGACGCAGCCCAGGGCAGGCTGAAGCGTCGGCCGCAATTCGCGATCATCACGCCCGGCGGCGTGTTCCGCGTGACCCTGGCTGCCGTCGAGAAGACCTACGGAATGCCGCTGAGCGTGACCCAAGTCGCCGGCCACTACTTCGTCGCGCGGTTCAAGTCATAGGTCTCGTCCGGACCAGTCAGAACACGGCGCGAGCGACCCAGTAGAACAGCCCCCCCACCACGGCGGAGGCCGGCAGCGTCACCACCCAGGCAACCACGATGCTGCGCGCGATGCCCCAGCGCACCGCGGATGGCCGCCGTGCGGCGCCGACGCCCACGATCGCGCCGGTGACGGTGTGGGTGGTGGAGACCGGGATGCCGAGCCAGGTGGCACCGAACAGCGCCGCCGCGCCGCCGGTCTCGGCGCAGAAGCCCTGGATCGGCTTGAGGTCGGTGATCCGGGTGCCGACCGTGCGCACGATGCGCCAGCCGCCGCTGAAGGTGCCGAGCGCCATCGCCGCCTGGCAGGACAGCACCACCCAGAGCGGCACGTGGAACGCGCCGGGCAGCCGTCCCTGCGAGGCCAGCAGCACGGCGATGATGCCCATGGTCTTCTGCGCGTCGTTGCCGCCGTGGCCGAGGCTGATCAGCGAGGACGAGACCACCTGGAACGCCCGGTAGCGGCGGTCTACCGTGTTCGGGGTCGAGCGAACCGAGCTCCAGGTGGCGAGCAGCATCAGCGCCATCGCCAGCGCGAGCCCGATCGCCGGCGACAGCACGATCGCCGCGATCACCGGGCTGAGCCCGTGCCACAGCACCGCGCCGAACCCGCCCTTGGCGATCCCGGCGCCCACCAGGCCGCCGATCAGGGCGTGGCTGCTCGACGACGGGATGCCGAGCAGCCAGGTGAGCACGTTCCAGCTGATCGCGCCGATCAGCGCCCCGAACACCACCTCCGCGTCGATCAGCCCCGGCGATACCAGCCCGGCGCCGACCGTGTGCGCGACATGGAGGCCGAACACCAGGAAGGCAATGAAGTTGAAGAACGCCGCCGCCCCGACCGCGGTCAGCGGCCGCATCACCCGGGTCGACACCACCGTGGCGATCGAGTTCGCCGAGTCGTGCATGCCGTTGAGGAAGTCGAACAGCAGCGCCACCGCGACCAGGGCCGACAGCGCCGGCAGGCCGAGCAGGGTCCCGTGCGCCACCGGCTCAGACCTGCTCGACCACGATGCCCTCGATCACGTCGGCCACGTCCTCGCAGCGGTCGACCACGCTCTCGATCAGGTCGTACACCTTCTCCACCGTCAGCTTGGTGCCGGCGGAAGCGTCGCTGGCGAACAGGGCGCGCAGGCCCGCGTTGAGCAGATCGTCCGCCCGGCCCTCCGCCTCGCGTACCTTCTCCTGCATCGCCTGCAGCTTGGCCGCGCTGCGTCCGATGGTGCCGAGCAGCGGCATCGCGTCGCGGATCTCCGTGGTGGCCTGCACCGCGCAATCGGCCATGCCGAGCATCTCGGGCGTGTAGGTGATGCCGTAAAGGCGGATCCGCCGCCCGGCCTCCTTCATCAGGTCGATGGTGTCGTCGAGCGCGGTGGTCAGGTCGAGGATCTGCGAGCGGTCGAACGGCGTGATGAAGGAGCGATGGATCGCCTGCACCGTCTGCCGCGTCACCTCGTCCGCCGCCTCCTCGTGCCGGCACAGCGCGCGGTAGCTCCCGTCGCCGTCGGCACCGGAGAGCAGGCCGCGAAAGGCGACCGCACCATCGACCACGTGACGGGAGTGCGCCGCCAGGCGCGCGACGAAGCGCTCGTCCTTCGGCATCAATGCCTTGAAAAACCCGAACATCCCGTTCCACCGCTCCGATGTCGCCGCGACCGCGTTCCTGGTTGTAGTCCAGGCCGCACCTTCTGCCACAGGGCGGGATGCCGACGCTTGTGCGGCCACGGCCTCCTGCCGGATGGGGATCTGATGACGGACAGCGTCCCGGCCCCGCCACCGCACCGCACGAAGCGGCCCGATCCTGCGCGCGACCCAAGGCTCGGTTTCCGGCGTCCGTCCGTGCCTTCGCCGGCACCGTGCGGCTCCGCATGACGGAGTTGCCTTGGTCCGGTTCTTGCTAGGTGGCAGATCATGCGTGATCCCTGGTGGCAGGCCGGCTGGGCTGCGCTCGAACCCCTGCTTCGTCGCCATGACCGCCTGCTGCTGCCGCGCGGCGACTGGCCCTGCGACGCGTGGCCGACGCGGTTCTACGACAACGAGATCCGGATCGGGCGTGCCAACGTGCTGGTGCTGCACAAGGCGAGGCTCCCCGGCCTGCCCAAGCCGGTGCTGCTGGCGGTGATGCGGCGATGGCGCTTCGTGTTTGCCAACGAGGTCCTGGTCTGCTTCCGCAAGGCCTTCCCGCCCCCGCTTCGCAGGCAGCCGCATGTCGACGACCCGCATGCCTGCACGCTCTACGAGTACCTCCATTCCCGCCGCCTGAAGCGGATCGCCGGGACAGTCTACTTCTCTCACATCCCGAAGGCGGCCGGCACCGCGGTGTGGACCGCGTTGAACCAGCGGGTCCGGTCGAGCATCTACTACGACTCGTTCGAGACCTTCCGGAGCAACCCGCCGCGGCCGGGCGAGTACGACCTGGTCGGCGGGCACGTCCCGCTTCCGTTCCTGGTCGCCAACGCCACCGCCGAGGATCGGATGGTCGGGCTGGTCCGGGAGCCGACCGCACGGTTCCGCTCCGCCTTCCTGCACAGCCGCCGCGCGGAGGAGGATCCGGGCACCTTCACGCCGATCATGCAGGCGATGCGCCGCGACCCGCTCCCTACGTTCCTGCGAACGCATGACGGGCAGATGGAGCTGCGCCAGCAGCTGCTCATGCTCGGCTTCGACTATGCATCCGACTACGCAGTGCACCGGGATCGGGAGCTGCTGGAGGTCGCAAAGCACCTGCTCGGCGACGAGCGGTGCCTGTTCCGGCCGACCGAAGAGATCGAGGATTTCGTAGCGGAGGTGGCGGACATGCTATGGATCGACCTTTCCGACGTGCGCCTGAACCGCGTCAACGCCGCAAGCGCGGAAGAGGCCGGCCGGTCGACGGTAGAGTTCGGGGAGGCGCTACCCCTGATCACCGTCGGCAACGACGTGGAACGCGAACTGTACGACTTCGTCGTGTCCCGCTCCCGCCGCTGCCTCCTGGGCACGCAAGACCGGTCCGGCGCCGCCGTCGCGGCAGGAGGCTAGAGCAGCTTCACCCGACCAGGTGTTCCACCTGATCGGGATCTGTTCCAGCCGCGCTTGGCGGAGGCCGGCCTGGTCATCCGGCGCCGCCGGGGCACTCGGGCAGCATCGTCATCGTCGTGACCGCGCCGATCGAGGCGCCGAGCGAGAAGTGCACGAACAGCATCGCCTGGCGGAACGCGGATTTGCCCAGCGCCACCGGCACCGAGTGGCGGTCCGGGCCGATGCGCGTCAGCATCGCATCGAGCAGCAGGTCGAGAGCCGCAACCGGCACCATGGCCAGCACGAACGCCAGGAGGTAGCGCCAAGCGCTGCCGCACATCGCCCGGACCGCGTCGCGCCAGCCCGGGCGCGGCGGGTCGAGCGTGAGGCTGGTGAAGAACGGCACCTGCCGGGCGATCGCCAAGCCACAAACAACAGCGCCGGCAGGCCGACGGCCAGCAGCGGGACGATCGCCCGTCTACCTGGATCCACCGCCAGGACCAGCGGTGCGAGGATCAGCGCCAGCAGCAGCACCAGCGTGATCCACGCGTAGGTCAGCAGCAGGAAGCCGAGGTAGCGCCAGAACGGGATCTTGAAGAAGAACGGGTCGAACCGCTCGTCGAGCAGCAGGCGGCGCCGCCAGGAGATGCTGAACGACAGGAGGAACTTCAGCCCGGCCAGCCACGCCACCAGCGCGGCCGCCGACATGAACCACGGCGCCTGCCGCACCGCGTGCCGGGCGTCCGCGAACCCGTGGGCGTTGCCGACGATCCGGTGGTACAGGAACTCCGCTGTCACCAGAAACAGGACTGGTGGCCAGATCGCCCCGGCGTGCATGCGGCGATGGTGCCAGAACAGCGAATAGGCTCGTCCCGCCGAGCCGAGGACCGGTAAAGGCTTCCGGAACGTCCGGGGTCGCAGCGCCGCTCCGGGAGCATGCGGACCGGTGCCGGGCGTCCCGGTTAATGGCTGGCCTGCCGGAGGCATGTCCGGCGCTCCCGTGCCGGTTCCGCCTCGACCGAGGTCCGGCGCGCGGCATCGAGGCGGGCATCCGTCGTGCGGATGCGGCGCGAACGCAGGTCCTGGCCGCCGTCGATGGCGGGAAGATCCTTCTTGCAGGTGTCCAGCGGCGTCCCGCTCGGCGGGACCATCCTCGCCCCGCCACCCTCGTCGTCGACCATCGGGATCAGCGTGGTGGAGTCCCGCTCGCTACGTCGGCGGACGCACACGATGTGTTGCTGCAAGTCGTCCGTCTCAACATCCACGTCCGACGTGACGCCGCGGCTTCGGTCGATACCTGCAGCGTGCCCGTGCCGTCGTGGCAGACCAGGACGTCGCCGTGCGCGTCGTCGGCGATCGGGATCACGTGGGAGATCCGGCGATGCGCGAGGCGGCAGCCGGGTGGATGCCGGGGCCGGCCGACGCCGTGACGGGACCGATGGAGGTCAGGGCGCCGGATCCTGGCTCGCGAGGTGACACGTGTATCGGAGGGAATCCGTTCCGGACGCAGGATGTTCCAATGGAGCACGAGGGACCAACACGTTCCGGCCTGCGTCAGGACGCAAGGGTCTCGAACACGTCCCCCGCCGGCAGCCGCCCTTCGACGTGGGTGCGATGCCAGAGCGCGTAGAACAGCAGCGTCCAGGCGGCATGCTGCTCGCGGCGGCCGCCGGCGTTGCGGAACAGGGCTGATACCCGGTCCGGTGCCGCGACCGCGGCCACGCCCGCCTGCGCCGCCACCAGCGGCGCCAGCCGGTCGCCGTCGGCCGCGATCCAGGCGCCGACCGGCACGGTGAAGCCCTGCTTCGGCGCGAACGGCTGCGCCTCGGGCATCTGCGTCTGCAGCCAGCGCCGGAGCAGCCACTTGCCGCAGCGGCCCCGCACCTTGAGGCCGTCCGGCAGGCGGAATGAGGCCGCGGCCACCGCCGGGTCGAGCAGCGGCGTTCGGCCCTCGATGCCGTGCGCCATCAGGCAGCGGTCCAGCTTCAGCAGCAGGTCGTGCGGCAGCCATTCGGCGACGTCGGACGCCTGCGCCTCGGCCAGCCGCGAGCGGCCGCCGATCCGGCCGAGTTCAGTGGCGGCGATCCCATGACGCCAGCCCCGCGCCCGCAGCCCGACCTCGGCGCGCAATACCCCGAGGCCGTCGAAGGTGCCGCGGCGGCGCATCGGCCGGCCGCCCATCCACCAGGGCCGCATCGCGCTGCGGTAGCGCCCGTAGCCAGCGAACAGTTCGTCGCCACCCTCGCCGCTCAGGATCACCTTGACGTCGCGACGCGCGCGCCTGGCCAGCAGCCAGGTGGGGATGATGGCGTAGTCCGCCACCGGGTCGTCCATGCTTGCAACGATCTCCGGCAGGTGGCGCCAGACGGCCGCCTGGTCGATCCGCAGCACCTCGTGACGCGCGCCCGCCGCCGCGGCCAGGCGTGCCGCCTGCGCGCTCTCGTCCGCCGCTTCCTGCACGTCGAACGCGGCGGTGAAGGCCTGCACCCGGGCCTGCCCGAGCCGCGCCATCATCCGCAGCACCACCGCGCTGTCGATGCCGCCAGACAGGAACAGGCCGTACGGCACGTCGGCACGCTGATGCAGCGCCACGCTGTCCTCCAGCGCCCGGTCCAGCCGAAGGAGCGCATCGGTCTCGCCGATCGGCTCGACCGGTCCCTCCGGCAGCGCCTGAATCCGGCTGCGGTCGATGACGCGGCCGTTAGCCACCCGAAGCGTTTCCCCCGGAAGCAGCCGACTGATGCCGGGAAAGATAGTGTCCCGTCCGGTAGTGAACTGCAGCTGCAGCAGCTCGTCGCGGGCCTCGGTGCGCAGGCCCCGCCTGGCGAACCCCGCCGCCAGCAGCGCCTGCGGTTCGGACGCGAAGGCAATCCCGTTCTCCAGCTCGGCCACGTAGAGCGGCTTGATCCCGAACGGGTCGCGGGACAGCACCAGGTTGTGGGTGCCGCGCTCGTGGATGGCGATCGCATACATCCCGCGTAAGCGCTCGACGTAGTGCGGCCCGTCGCGCAGCCACAGGTGCAGCGGCGGCTCGCAGTCGCTGCCGGTGGCGAACCGCACCTCGGGCATCGCTGCGCGCAGCTGGAGGTCGTTGTAGATCTCGCCGTTGGCGATCAGCGCTGCCGGGCCCGCGAACAGAGGCTGGTCGCCGCCATCGAGGTCTATGATCGCCAGGCGGGTGTGCACCAGCGCCACCCGGCCGACCAGGCTGTGTCCGGCGCCGTCCGGCCCGCGATGGGCGAGCGCGCGCACCAGCGCGTTCAGGCTCGCGCTGTCGAAGCTGCCGGCCTGTCCGGCGGTCGCGCCATGCGGCGCAGGAGCGAGCGCGAACCCGGCGATGCCGCACATCAGTCCTTCTCCACCGTGCGCAGGAACGACCGCCACTGCGCCAGCACCGGGGCGGCAGCGAACTCGGCCTCGTAGCGGGATCGGCCGGCGGCCGCCAGACGCCTGGCCAGGACCGGGTCCTCCAGCACCGCGGACAGCGCGCGGGCCAGGGCGCGCTCGTCCTCCAGCGGCACCAGAAGCCCGTCCTCCTCATCCCGGATCAGCTCGACCGGTCCCTGCGCGCGCGCCGCCACCACCGGACGGACCGCCGAGAACCCTTCGATCACCACGTTGCCGAGCGGCTCGTGACGCGACGGGCAGACCAGCGCGTCACAGGCAGCGACCAGAGCGCCGGTACCGTCCACCCAGCCCGGCATGTGCACCCGGCCGGCCACGCCCTCGGCGCACGCAAGCGTGGCGAGGGCCGCCCGCTCCGGACCCTCGCCTGCGATCACCAGGTGCGCCCGCTCGACGTGGCGCATCGCCCGGATCAGCACGTCGAACGCCTTGTTGCGGTGCAGCCGGCCCAGCGCCAGCAGCATCGGCACGCCGGGCGGCACTGCCTCCGGCCGACGCGGCACCGCACCTGACAGCTCGGCTGCGAAGTTCGGCAGGTGGTGCACCCGTGACGGCGCCCAGCCCTCCCCCACAATCCAGTCGACGATGCCGCGGGTGTTGCCGATCAGGTGGTCGCAGCGACGGTAGTTGGACAGGTCGTAGAACCCGCCCAGCCGGCCCGCCAGCACCCAGTCACCCCGTGGGGTCAGCCGGCCGGCGCGGTTCATCCAGGCCACGGCTACGCGCGGCCGGAACCGGCGCAACGCCCCGCCGATCCGCGGTCCGGTCAGGAGGTCGAGCCGTCCGCCGAAGCGGAGCTCGACCGGGTCGAGCCCGCCGGCACGCAGACGGGCGGCACGCGCGGCGTCGCGGCGGATCAGCGGCAGCACGTTCGTCCCGTCCGCGGTGAGTGCGGTCGACAGGCGCTCGAAGAACAGCTCGGCGCCGCCGGCCGCCGCACCGGCCATGACCTGCGCCACCCTCACCGTGTCGGATCTCGTGCCAGCAGCGCCAGCGCCGCTTCCGCCACCGTCGCGACGCCGAGGCCGTCGATCGGCGCCTCGCCTTCCGGTCCGGGTGCCGTGACGAAGTCCGCCCTCCTGCCCACCGGCGCGTACTCCGACGGGCGGCTGGGTCCGAACAGGCCGAGCGTGGGGGTGCCGGTCGCCGCCGACAGGTGCATCAGCCCGGAATCGTTGCCGACATACAGCGTGCAGCGGCGCAGGCAGGCCACTGCCTCGGCAAGCGTCAGCCGGCCGCGCAGGTCGACGGCGTCGTCGAGCCGGTCGACCAGCGCCTGGCCCAGCGCGTGCTCGGCCGCACCGGGACCTGCGAACACGACCGGCACCGCGTCTGGCATCGCCTCCCGCAGCTGCCCGAACAGGGCGGCGAACCGCTCCGCGGGCCAGATCTTGCCGGTCCAGTTCGCGGTCGGGCCGAGGGCGACGAGGGTGCGGTCATGCGGCAGCAGCGCTCGGGCGCGGCGCTCCTCGGCAGGACCGGTCCAGGTCACCGGGGCCGGCGGCGGCAGGAGCCCGAGCACGCCGCCCAGGTGCGCGATGCGGTGCCCCGGACGGCGGCCGCCGCGCATGATCGCCCGACGGCGGGCCAGCAGGGCCAGGGTGACGGCGGAACCGCGCAGGTCCACCGCCAGCTCCCAGCGCGTGCCGACGCACGCCCGCCACAGCGACAGCCAATGGCGGTCATAGCGCTGCTTCTCCACCACCAGCAGCCGCGCCAGCCCCGGCATCCGCTCGAACAGCCCGGCCGCCACCGGCCCGCAGGCGACCGTCACCTGCGGATCCGGCGCGTGACGCAGCAGATGGTCCAGCAGCCCGGTGGACAGGACCGCGTCGCCCAGCCGGGTCGCGGTGATGAACAGGATGCGGGTCAGGACGGGGCTCCGGCAGCGCGGGCGGACCTCCTAGTCCCTTTCTCCCGTTGCCGGAAGGCGCCGGCTCGCCCAAGTTCGGTGCATGTCCAAGCTCGCCGTCCTTCCCGATCGCGCCGTCCTGTCCGTGTCGGGACCGGACCGCGTCTCCTTCCTGCAGGGGCTGGTCTCGAACGACGTGTCGCTGGCCGCACCCGGCCGGGCGGTCTGGGCGGCGCTGCTGACGCCGCAGGGCAAGTACCTGGCCGACTTCTTCGTGCTGTCGGACGGCGAGCGGCTACTGCTCGATTGCGAGCGCGCACAGGCGCCGACGCTGGCGCAGAAGCTGTCGCGGTTCCGGCTGCGAGCCAGGGTGGAGGTGGCCGGGACGGGCCTGGCCGTGTCCGCTGCCTGGGACGGCATCCCGGCCCTGCCGCCCGGTGCGGTCGCCGCTCCCGATCCGCGGCTGCCGGAGGCCGGCTGGCGCGTCCTGGCCGACACGGCCCCGGCGCCGAACGTGGACGAGGCCGACTACGACCGGCACCGCCTGCTGCTCGGCCTGCCGGACGGCACCCGCGACTGCGAGCCGGATCGGACGGTGCTGCTGGAAGCCGGCTTCGACGAGCTGGACGGCATCTCCTGGACCAAGGGCTGCTACATGGGCCAGGAGCTGACCGCGCGCACCCGGTATCGAGGCCTGCTCAAGCGTCGGCTGGTACCGGTGAGTGCGGATGGCGCCCTGCCGCCGCCGGGCACGGTGCTGACCGGGAACGGCCGCGAGGTCGGCACCATGCGTTCGTCGCGCGAAACCCTGGGCCTGGCCGTGCTGCGCCTGGAGCACCTCCACGACGCGCTTGACTACGAAGGGGGCACCCTGCAGGCGCGAGTGCCGGGCTGGATGCGCCTGCCCGAGGCGAAGGCCGCGCCGTGACCGACGAGGCGGAGGAGCCGGATCCCCCGTCGGTGCTGGACGAGGTGGCGTTCAACCCGGCCGGGCTGGTGGCAGCGATCGCGCAGCAGCACGACACTGGCGAGGTGCTGATGCTGGCCTGGATGAACCGGGCGGCGCTGGCCGAGACGATCGAGACCGGCCGGGTCTGCTACTGGAGCCGCAGCCGCAAGCGGCTCTGGCGCAAGGGGGAAACCTCCGGGCAGACGCAGCGCCTGGTCGAGCTGCGCCTCGACTGCGACCGCGACGCGCTGCTGCTGCTGGTCGACCAGACCGGCGTCGCCTGCCACACCGGCCGGCGCTCCTGCTTCTTCGACGCGCTGCGCGACGGGCGGCTGGTTCCCGTGTCCGAGCCGGAGGTCGACCCTGAGCGGCTCTACGGCGCCTGATCCGGAACCGACGATCTGGCTGATGGCCGGGGAGGCCAGCGGCGACGTGCTGGGCGGCCGGCTGCTGGCGGCGCTGCGTCGGCAGCGTCCGGGACTTGCCTTCCGCGGCATCGGGGGCGCGCGCATGGCGGAAGCGGGGCTCGACACCCTGTTCCCGATGCGCGAGCTGGCGGTGATGGGGCTGGTGGAGATCCTGCCGCGGATCCTCTCCCTGTCGCGCCGCCTGGACCAGGCGGTGGCCGACATCGCCGCCACCGGTCCGGACCTGGTGGTCACCATCGACAGCCCGGGCTTCGCGCTCAGGCTGCTCAGGCGGATCGCGCGGCTCGGCATTCCGCGCGTGCACTACGTGGCGCCGCAGGTGTGGGCATGGCGCGAGCACCGGGTGCGCGAGTTCCCCGGCCTGTGGGAGCGCCTGCTCTGCCTGCTGCCGTTCGAGACGGCTTTCTTCGCGGGCCACGGGCTCGACGCCCGCTTCGTCGGCCATCCGGTGCTGCAGTCCGGCGCCGGGAGCGGCGACGCGCGGCGGTTCCGCGCCCGGCACCGGCTCGACCCGGAGGCCAAGGTCCTGGTGCTGATGCCGGGCAGCCGGCGCAGCGAGGTGCCGCGCCTGCTGCCGGTGTTCCGGCGCACGGTGGCACTGCTGGCGGACCGGGTTCCCGGCCTGGTGCCGGTGGTAGTGGTGTCGCCGGTAGTGGCGCAGGCGGTGGCGCGGGCGGTGCGGCGCTGGCCGTTGCAGCCGGTGCTGGTGACGGAACTCGACGACAAGCATGATGCGTTCGCCGCTGCGGGCGCCGCGTTGACCAAGTCCGGCACCTCCACGCTGGAACTGGCGCTCGCCGGCGTGCCGATGGCGGTCACCTACCGGGTCAACCCGGTCACCGCCGCCATCGCGCGTCGGCTGATCCGGGTGCCGCACGTGGCAATGGTCAACCTGCTCGCCGGACGCCGGGTCGTGCCGGAGCTGCTGCAGGGGGATTGCAGGCCGGACCGTCTGGCACGAACGGTGGAGCAGCTGCTCGGCGACCCCGCCGCTGCCGCCGCGCAACGCACCGGCTTCCGCACGGTGATCGAGTCGCTGTCCGCCGACGACGAGGCGCCCGCCGACGCAGCGGCGCGCGAGGTCCTGGCCCTGCTCGACGAGAGCAGGCGGTGAGCAGGCCGATGCGGCTTGACGGCGAGTGGACCCTGCCCGGTCGGTTCGGGCCGGAGCGATGGCACCGCGAGGATGGCCGCTTCACGGCAGTGACGGTCGCCGGCGATCGGATCACCCTGCCGACCGACCGCGTGACCGAGGGCCGCCTGCGCAGCCGCGACGCCGCCTGCCTGCATGCAGGCCCCTACCCCCTCGCCTTCCGGTTCTGCCCTGACTGCGGCGCGCCCCTGGGGGAGGCGCCCGAGGCGCCCGGGGCCGAAGCCTGGTCGCCGCCGTTCGGCGCCGCCACCGGCCTGCCCGCCTGCGACGAGGCGCGCGAACCCGATCCCGCCAGCCACGAGGAGGTCGCGCTCCCGCCGTCTTCCGCTCTCGGCTTCGCCGTGGCCGGTACGCCGCCGATGCTGCTGGCCTGCGACCGGGTCGACGGCTGGATCAGGGCCTGGTCGGAGCGTGACGGACGCTGGATCGACCGCGTGCAACTGCCGCCTTGCACTGCGCTGCCGGCCTGGAGCTGGGCCGCGGCCGCCGACGCAACAGGCTTATGGCTGCCGACCGATCGCGGCCCGGCCGTCATCGAGCTCACCGCGCCGCGCCGGGCGCCGGTGACGCTGCTGGACGGTCCTGCGCCGCTGAGCGGAGCGGGCCTGCTGCGCACCCATGCAGCCCTGCCAGTCCGGAACGACGGCGGCCTTTCCCTCGCCGTCTTTGATCGTGCCGCGCCTGGACTGGGCTGGTCGCTGCTTCCGGTGCCGGGAGCTGCGGCGGAGGCGCTGGCGTGCCCGGTCGGCACCGGCGACCGGGTGTCCTGGTGCGGGCCGTCGGGACTGCTCACCCTGCAGGTTGGGCCAGATGGTCCCGCAGCGCACTGGCAGGCCTGGTGCGACGGGATCAGGCCGCTGCCCGGCGTGCGTCCGGTGGCGGAGCCGAACGGTACCCTGCACCAGCTTGCCAGGCTCGACCCGGACACGCTGGTGTTGCAGAACCTTCCCGCTCCGGGCCAGGTACCGGAACGGCGCCCGGCCCGCGGCTACACCCCTGGCACCGGCCGGGCGGTGTTCCGCGAGAGCGCCCGGCTGCGCCTGCCCTGGGACGAGCGCGCCGCCTGCGACTACGTCATCCCGGACGGCACCTTCCTGCTGCCGCTGCTGGAACTCGGTTCCGGCCGTACCGTGCTGTCGCTGTGCACCGGCCGCGACCGGCTCGGCCGCTTTCTGGGCGATCCGGCCGCGCCGGACCACACGGAGCCGGACCACGCCTGCACCCTGTTCTACAGCCGTGGCCCGCGCGTGCTCGAGCCGCTCGACTGCCTGCTGCGCGCGCGCGACGCGTCCGACCTGTCGGTGTTCCTTCATGACGGCTGGCTCTACGCCCATGGCGCGCGCGACCGAGGCTGTCATCGCTGGCGGCTGCGCGATGCGGGCTAGGATCGCGCTGCTGTGCTGCATCCTGCTGCCGCTCCGGCCGGCGCTGGCGCAGGTAACATCGGTGTACCTGATCCAGGACTCCGGCTGGATGGAGCCGTTCTACACCGACACGGCTGCGCCGTTCCGGCCGCTGCTGAACGCCCTGGTGGCCGCCTCACATGCCGACGGCGAGGTGGTCGTCGCCGGCTTCGACCAGGACGG
This sequence comes from uncultured Acetobacteraceae bacterium, assembly GCA_964247735.1. Lineage (GTDB taxonomy): Bacteria > Pseudomonadota > Alphaproteobacteria > Acetobacterales > Acetobacteraceae > Lichenicola. The sequence continues at coordinate 6,231 of CAXTVS010000045.1, read as the reverse complement.
TCAAATCCCGGGCCGGCGCTCCCCGGACGTGCTCTACCGCGGCCGGTTCGAGCCGGCGAGAATCGCGGCAGCCATCTCAGCGCTGGACCTGCCGCACCAGCCGGACGGGCATCTGGCCGACGCCGACTTCGACGGTGCGCTGGTACGCGGCATCGACACCATCCTGGACGGCCAGCCCGGCATCGTCTGGCTGGTCACCAACAACCGGAACTCGCCTGGCAACAGCCAGCGCGTCGACGAGAACACCCGCGCCTTCGCGCAGGCACTCGGGTCGAGCCCGGCGCTGCCGGTGGTGGTGGCCTATCCGGTGCGGCTGCCGGCGACCGGCCGGCTCTACAGCGCGCAGGGGTTGATCGTATACGGGATCGCCTATGGCCAGGCGGCGGCGGCCACGCTGCGCCGGCTGACCACGGGCCCGGGGCTGAGGCGGCTGTTCCGCGACCCGGCGGTGCAGCTCAAGCCGCTCGACCAGGCGCCGCTGCGCTTCATCCCGGACTCCACCCTTACCCCCGGCCTCGTCGCCAGTCGCGCCGTGGACGGCAGCCTGCGGATCGACAACGTGCCCGGCGGCCGGACCTCGGCGGTGGAGATCGCCGGCACGCTGCGCTCCGACTACTACCCGCACGTGATCGACCGGGCGCAGCTGTCGCTGCGCTGGAACCGGCTGGAGCAGGTAGCCGGCCGTCCGGCGCTGCCGCTTCCCGCGGCCACAATCGCGCCGGGCGAGGTGCGTGGGCTCGGTCCGGGGGCGGCGCTGCACGACGTGCGGATCCGCCTGGACATCCCCCGCATCGACCGCTCCCCGGGCCTCGCCGGCTGGCTGCAGAAGGACGTGGTGCTGCGCGGCACTCTAGCGATCGGCCTGTCGGACCTGAGCCTGTCGCTGCAGGACGGGTTCGTGGCCAAGATGACGCAGGTGGCGGCGCTGGACCAGTTGCCTGCGGTGTTCTTCGACAACAGGACGGTCGCCGCCGCGTCGGCGATGCTGCCGGTCACGCTTGTCGTGCACTACTCGGTCCTGCCGCTCGTCCTGGCGCTGTGCAGCCTGTCCGTTCTGCTGCTTCTGTCCGCGGTAGTGCTGGTGCTGCTGCGGCGCGAGCGCGAGCACTTGGTGCCGCTCGACGGGCAGGTGCGCCGCGTGCGGCTGCGTCCGTTCCAGACGCGCCGGATCGTCCTGCCCCCGGACCGCGCGTTCATCCTGCGCGGCCGCCTTGTCGGGCTGCCCAGGATCGTGCGACGCCCGAACAGCGATCCGCGCTGAGATTTCGTCCAGGACAGGTCATGCCAGAGCCGTCGCCCCAGGCCCCGCCGTCAGACTTCAACATCAAGCCGCCCTCGGACGCCGCTCCTGCGCAGCCGGCGCCGTCGCAGCTGCCGGCACCGGTCGCGCCGACGCCGGGGGTGATCCAGCCGGGCACGCCGATCAGCGCCGCCGGCCTGCCTGGCGAGGCTGGCCTGTCCGGCACGGGCACGGTGATCGGCGTCGCGATCCTGCTGCTGCTGGCGGTCGCGATCTTCTTCGTTCGCGGCGCGGTGCGCAGCCACCTGATCGCCAACCGGGCCTCGGCGTCTGCCGCCGGCAGCGCGGGCTGGGCGCTGTTCGCGTTCCTCCTGTCTCTGTCGGTGCTGATCGTGTTCGGCCTGCTCGGCGACCTGTGGGGGGCGTTCGCCTTCGTGCTGCCGCTGCTGCTGCTGGTCGTGGTGACGCTGGTGCTGTTCGTGCTGCTCTACCGGTCGGCCGCACGCGGTCGCGCACCGCGCCGGCGCTGAGGAACCACCGCCCATGTCCAGCATCCAGGCCTCGACGCTTCCCGACGCCGGGCGCCCCAATCCTGAACGTTCGGCCGCGCGCCGGGTGCAGCCGACCCTGTTCGTGGGCCTGGGCGGCACCGGCATGCAGATCCTGCTTCGCCTGCGCCGCCGCATCCTCGCCGGCGACTGGAACGGGCGTCGCATCGACGACCTTTCCCGCTTCCCGATCGCCTCGTTCGTGTACTTCGATACCGACCTGCGCACCGCGATCGAGAGCGACCGGCAGCAGTCGACCGATCCGCTCGCCCGCCTGGTCGCGTTCCGCGAGAACGAGCGGCTGCAGCACGCGGTGGACGTCAAGCGCTACATGAAGGACATCGACCGCTACCCGCTGATCGCGGACTGGCTGCCGGTGGCCGACTTCTCGCTGATCAACACCGAGAAGGGCGCGGGCCAGGTGCGGGCGATCTCGCGGCTGCTGTTCTTCGACCAGTTCCGCAAGCTCACCGACCTGCTGCGCGAGCGCGCCGACGGGCTGCTGCGCTCGGTCGGGCGGCAGGACGACCTCCACCACCTCAACCTGGAGATCGAGAACCGGCTGCGCGTGGTGGTGTGCTGCTCGGCCGCAGGCGGCACCGGCTCGGGCTCGTTCATCGACCTCGGCTTGGCGCTGCGCTCACTGATCCACCCGGCGCCCACGGTCGAGCTCGTGCTGCTGCTGCCCGGCGGCTACCACGAGCACCAGCGGCAGCGGGTGAACGCCAACGGCTACGCGGCGCTGATGGAGCTCGAGCACGCGATGCGGCCGAACCCCCAGCCGCCGTTCGTCGAGGCGTGGGCCGAGCACCAGGGGCCGGCTGCAAACATCGCGCCGTACGACGACGTCTACCTGCTCGACACCCGCAACGTGCTCGACGACGGGCTCGACTCCGTCGAGGACCTGTACGACATGGCCGCCGACATCCTGTTCGAGGATTTCGGCGCCAGCGAGTTCGCGGCCGCCAAGCGCTCGATCGCGGTGAACCAGGCGCAGCACAAGATCGACAACTACGAGCCGCCGCTGCCGGCGCATCTTGGCCGGCAGTCGCTGCGCTACAGCCAGCTGTTCTCCACCTTCGGCCAGGCGACCATCGACACCAAGAGCCGGGTCGCGGTGGATGCCGCCGCCGCCGGCGCGGCCAAGGCGATGCTCAAGGCGTACTTCAACGTGGCGCTGGAGGATTCCGGACGCCTGCCGACGCCGGCCGAGCGCGACGACTTCCTCGAGCGGCAGTTCTTCCTGCAGCCGAGCGCGTTCCACCACGTGCTGCCCGGTGCGGCCGACGCCTCCGCCATCAACGAGCCGTTCCTGATCGACCGGCTGCTGGAGGACGAGACCGGGCAGTCGGTGCTGGCCGAGATCGACCGCGACCTGCTCGCCACCTACCAGTCGGAGGGGTTCCAGGCCGCCGACCCGCGCAACCTGCCGACCCTGGTGCTGCGCGAGTTCGAGCAGCGGCACGGCGACGTGATGGGTACCATCCGGCACAAGACCGGCTCCGGGCTGGCCGCCGACCGCATCCTCGCCACGCGGCAGCGCCTGTCAGCGGAACGGCGGGGCGCCGGCTCGGCCGGGCTGCGTGCGGTGCTCTACGACTACCTCGACCAGCGCGAGCGCGGCGGGCTGGACTACACCATCCGCCTGGTCGAGGACTCCAAGCTGCGGCTGGAGGCCGAGGCCGCCCGGCTGGACGAGGTGGAGGCGCGCTACGCCGCCCGCGCCGGCGACACGCAGCACCGCTTCGAGCAGTCGCTCGACAACCTGCGCGAGGCCGCGGGCCGCCGCTTCCCGTTCGGCCCCGACCGTCGCGCCGCCGAGCGCTACCTGGAGCACCTGCGGACGGAAACCTCTTACTACCTCGCCATGCAGCTGCGCCGGCAGGCGGCGGTGGAGGCGCGAGCCTTCCTGCGCGAGATGTCGGAGGCGCTCGGCACGCGGCGGGGCCAGGACGCGGACGGCAACACGCTGTGGGACGGCGCGGTCGCCGAGCTGGTGCAGGGCCGGTTGCTGGTCCGCCACACCCTGGCCGAGTTCGACGCCGAGATCGAGCTGCTTCGCGATGCGGTGTCCCGCCGCGACGCCGGCACCTTCGTGGTGCTCCCCGAGGCGGACGCCGACGCGCGCGCCATGCTGGACAGCGACCCGGCCGAGATCGAGCGCTGGGCGGCGGAGATGTTCCGCGACGAGGGCGGCTCGCGCACCCTGTTCCCCATCCTGCGCGACGACACGGCGCGCGCCCTGCTGCTCAACCGGCTGCGCGGCTTCGCCCGGGCGCAGCTCGCACCCCGCGCGGAGGCGCTGCGCTCGGCGCAGTCGATCCTGCTCGACATGAGTGCGCGGGACCGCATCGCCCTGTTCGGCCGCGCCATGGTCCGCGCCATGCCCTGGCTCGACGCCTCGTTCGACCACCTCGGCGCCGCCTTTGCCATGGGCCCGCGTTACACCCTGCTGATTGCGGTGGACGACAAGGAGGCGTTCGAGCGCAACTTCCGCGGCGAGATCGAGCAGGTGGTGCCTACGGGGCGCCTCGGCATCGGGCCGCCGCAGTACCTGAACTCCGGCCTGCGCGACCGCATCCTGATCTATTGCGAGCTGAGCGGCATCCCGCTCGACAGCATCGACCCGCTGCGCTCCGAATGGCGGGTCTCCTACCAGCTGGAACAGAAGCGCCCGCTGCCGCTGCACACCCACCGGCAGAGCGAGCGGTTTCCCGATCCCGTGGTGCCCAGCACCCGCGAAATCGAGGAGATGCGGCGCAACATGGGGCTGTTCATACGCGGCGTCGCGTACGGCATCCTGCAGCGCGGTGCGCGTCCCGGTCAGCCGTACCAGATCGACCTCGGCGGCGGCGACTGGGGCGATGCCGGCACCGAGCGGATCATACGCGGCAGCGGCTTTTCCCGGCACCGCGACAAGGTGCAGACACGGATCGAGGCATTCGAGCGCGCCTTGAGCCCGATCCAGCTGCTCGCCGCGGCCGCGCTGATCGGCTGGACCGGGGAGCGGGTGTACGCCGCGCGCCTGGCACGCATCGGGCCGACCCAGACCGACCGCGTCCCGGGCCTGGTGCAGATCCTGGCGGCGGAGCTGTCGCGGCAGATGCGCGACCGGGCGGCCGCCATGGCCGGCGCACCCGGCGATCCGGACGCGCTGTCCGACCGGCTCCGCCGCACCATTCCGGACTGGACCGAGGCGCTGCCCGGCAGTGCGTCCGATGCCGATCCGCACGACGCCAACACCGATCCGAACGACCTTCCGGAGGCGCGGGCGCAGGACAAGCGGCGGATCATCCCCGCCCGCTTCACCACCGAGGCGCTGCAACGGGTCGCCGCGGAGGCGCCCGCCGTGGCGCCGGGAGTGGTGTCGGAAAGTGGTGTCACGCCGTGCTGGCACCTGTCGATCGCCAAGCAGCTGTCCGGTCCGTTCGGCCTGCCGCAGCTCCGGAGCCTCGCGGCCCAGGGCACCCTGAAGGAGGGCACCAACGTCCGCCTGCTGGGCAGCGCGGCGTGGCAGCGGGTGCGCGACGTGCCGGTGCTGCTGGCGCTGCTGCGCGACACGCTGCCGGATGACGAGGACGCGCTGCCGGATGACGAGTAGGAGCCGCTGGGGCGTCCTGCTGCCGCTGGCGCTGCTGCCCGGTTCCGTCCAGGCCCAGGAGGTGCCGCTGGCGCAGGCCGAGGCGGTGGTGGCGTCCTGGCTGCAGGAGGTGCTGGAGAACGCGCCGGCGAACCGGCCGGTGCCGTGGCGGGACCAGGCGAGCGGGCTGTCCGGCACGATCGTGGCCGGGGTCGCGACCTTTTCCGGACGCCCGTGCCGCGCCCTGCGCTACACCGTGCAGGGCGCCTCCGAGCAGCTGGCGGTCGAGGGCGAGCGCTGCCGCGAGCCGGACGGGCGATGGGTGGCGGAGCGGGCCGACCGGGTCGCCGAGCTGCCGGCGGCGAGCGCCCTGGTCCGCGGCCTCCAGGCGGCGCTGCGCCGCCTCGCGTACTATCGCGGCGCAGTGGACGGGATCGCGTCGTCCGAGCTGGGCCGCGCCCTGCTCGCCTTCGAGCACGACGAGCAGGTGCCGCCCGACGCCGAGCCCGGTCCCGGCCTGCTGGAACTTGCCGAACAGGCGGTCGGCCGGATCCCGGCCGCCGGCTCCTGCGTGCCGGACCAGCCGGTGCCGGCCGGGATGTCGGCGGCGTGCGGCAGCACCCGCTAGATGACGGATACGGGGCCGTGCCGGCTTTGCGGCGAGGCGCTGCAGGCGCCGGCGTCCTTCTGCCCGTTCTGCGGCGTCGCCCAGGCCGCTGCTGCTCCCGTGCCCGAGCCCACGCCGCCGCCGGCAGCGCCGGCGGAGCCGGCTCGTGCGGAGCCGCCGCCGCCGCCGATGCCGGCGGCACCTCGCCAGCCGGTGGTGCCGCCGGTGGTCCCGGCGTCGCCGCCCCGCCCCGCCC
>CAXTVS010000044.1:0-27635 GCA_964247735.1 uncultured Acetobacteraceae bacterium | reverse complement strand
GGCAGGATCGGCGGCGCCGGGTCGGCCGCCGCCAGCGCCGCCTCGTCGACCGCCTCGCCGTCCGGCCCGTCCTCCAGCCCGTCCGCCGCCGGCGCGGCCGCGCCGCCGCTGTGCCAGCTGCGGTTGGCCGGGACCGTGGCGCGCTCCGGGATCGCCTGTCCGGGGGACGGTGCGGCGCCGGTTGCGACCGGTACCGTCTTCGGCACGGACGCGTAGCGCGGCTGCGCCGCCGCCAGCGGCTTCTCGTCCAGGGTACGCTTGAGCGTGCCGTCCTCGTCCAGCGCCTTCATGATCTGGCCGCGCACGTTGAACGAGCGCAGCTGGCGCAGCTGGTCGCGTGCGTCGCCCAGGTCGGCCTCGCGGACCATCTCGTCCACGTGGGTCTGGAACTCGCCGGCGAGCTTGCGGCCCTTCTTCAGCAGGTTGGTCACCGTTCGGATCGCGACCGGCATGTCCTTGGGGCCGATGAACAGCAGGCCCACGATGCCGATGAGCGCGAGTTCGGGCCAGGCGAAGTCGAACATTGTCCCCAGGGTCCCAAAGACTGCGCGTTACGGCGTTACGGTGTCGACGCTACCACGCCAGCCCGCCGTCAGCCATCCGCCGGCGTGGCGCCGACATCCGGCAGGTGCGCCAGCAGCTCCTCGCGCCGCGGCAGGTCGTGCAGGTCGCGCAGGCCGAAGCGGCTCAGGAACTGCGGCGACGTTCCCCACAGCGTCGGCCGCCCCGGCACCTCCTTGCGCCCCTTCGGCACGATCAGGGACGCCTCCAGCAGCAGGTCCAGCGTCGCCTGCCCCAGCGACACGCCGCGGATCGCCTCGATCTCGGCGCGGGTGCAAGGCTGGTGGTAGGCGACGACCGACAGCGTTTCCATCGCGGCAGCCGGCAGGCGCCGCGGCCGCTCGATCACCCGCGTCAGCAGCGGCGCCAGGTCGGGCGCAGTGCGGAACTGCCAGCCGCCGGCAACCGGCACCAGCGTCACGCCACGAGCCGTGTAGGCCTGGCACAGCTGCGCGATCACCGATCGCGCCACCTGACCCGCCTCCGCACCCTCCTCCAGCAACCCGTGCGACGACAGGAGCTCCGCCACGGCGCGCTCCGTCACCGGCTCCGCGGCGGCAAACACCAGCGCCTCGACCAGCCGGACCGCATATTCCGGCCCAGGCCGCGCCTCGCTCATTCAGCCGCCTCCCGCACTGCCGTCTGCGTGCTGCGCCGGAGCAGCAACGGGCCGAACGGCTGCTCCTGCCGCAGCTCCAGCAGGCCGTCGCGTGCCAGCTCCAGCCCGGCCAGCAGCAGGGCGGCCAGCGCGGCACGACGTGGCCGCTCCGGCGCAGCGCCGGCCGGGTCGGCCAGGCTCGGCAGGAACCGGTCCAGTCCCTGCCATTCCCCGCCATCCCCGAGCAGGCGCTGCAGGCGCTGCGACGCGTCCCGCACGTTCAGGAGGCGCTGCGGCCGCGGCCGGTACACGCTGCGCCGCGCCGTCCTGCGGCGGCAGGCGAGGTAGGCTCCGAGCAGCTGGCCCGGGTCCACGGACAGCCCGCTGCGGTCGACCTCGCACAGCGACTCCGGCGCACCGCGTGTCCACACGTCGCGCCCGAGCACCGGGCGCGCCTGCAGCCAGGCTGCCGCCTGCCGGATCCCCGCCAGTCCGGTCAGCCGCGCCTGCAGCAGGCCGGCCGCTTCCTCGCCCTCCTCCGGCGCCAGCGGGTTGGGCAGCAGCAGGCGCGACTTCAGCCAGGCCAGCCACGCCGCCATCACCAGCCAGTCGGCCGCCAGCTCGAGTCGCACCCCGTCGACCGCAGCGAGGTACTGCTCCACCAGCTGCAGCATGGAGATGCGCTGGAGGTCCACCTTCTGCGTCCGCGCCAGCTCCAGGAGCAGGTCGAGGGGCCCCTCGTATCCGTCGAGCTGCAGCAGCGGCGCCGTCGTGGCCGAGCCGAGCCGGTCCGGATGCGTCAGCTCCCGGGATGCGTCCCCGGTCATGCCAGCAGCGCCGCACGCTCCGCCGCCAGTGCAGCCGGATCGAGCTCCTGCCGCCGCCGCGCCGCCAGCGCCACCGCGGAGCCGAGCCGGGCGTGCGCCGCCGCATCCGGGGCGCAGACCGCGCCCAGCACCGCGCGGCTGTCCGCCAGCACGCCGGAACAATGCAGTGCCACGTCGCACCCGGCCGCGATGCAGGCAGCCGCCGCCGCACCGGGATCCCCGGACACCGCCTGCATGCTCAGGTCGTCCGACACCAGCACGTTGTCGTAGCCGATCCGGCCGCGCACCACCTGCGCGAGCACCGCCCGCGACAGCGTCGCCGGTTGCACCGGGTCCAGCCGGCGGAAGCGGACATGCGCCGTCATCATCCAGGGCAGCCAGCACAGGCTGCGGAACGGCAGGAGGTCGTCCTCGTCCACGTCGTCGAGCTCGGGAAGCAGGAGGTGGCTGTCCACCGCGGCCCGGCCGTGTCCCGGCACGTGCTTGCCTACCGGCTGCACCCCGGCCGCCAGCAGCCCATCCGCCAGCGCTCCCGCCAGCGCCGCCACCGTGTCCGGCTCGGCCGCATAGGCCCGGTCGCCGATGACGTCGCTGGCGCCCGCCACCAGGAGATCCAGCACCGGCGCGCAGGCCACGTCGAACCCGGCCGCGGCGCAATCCGCGCCGATCAGCGCCCCGGTCAGGAACGCCGCCCGCCGCCCTGCGCCGGCATCCCGCACGTGCAGCCGGCCCAGCGCCGCCGCCGGCGGGTGTCCGCGCCAATGCGGCGGCCGCAGCCGCGCCACCCGTCCCCCCTCCTGGTCGACCATCAGCAGGCAGGACGGGACGACCGTCCGGATCTCATTGACCAGGCCGCGCAGCTGGTCCGGGTCCTCGATGTTGCGCTTGAACAGGATGATCCCGAGCGGCGGGAGCTCCGACAGCAGCGCGCGTTCGCCGTCGTCGAGCCCAAGCCCCGACAGCCCGACGATCGCCGCCCGCGCCATGTGTCAGAAGTCCGCAACCGTGCAGGCGATGCCTGCCCCGTGCAGCCGCCCGCAGAACGCCGCCGCCTCGGCGGCGCTGGCGAAGCCCGCCGTGCGCAACCGGAAGAACCGCTTGCCGTCGCGGCTGACCGGCACGATCGCCGGATCGCGCCGGGCGAACAGGGATGGCGCCCGATGCGCCAGGCGCGCCCATTCCGCTTGCGCCGCCGCTTCGCTGTCCAGCGCCGCGAGCTGCACCATGGGACCGCCTGCCCCGGCCGGCACGGCATCCGCGTCCGCCGCCGGGACCGCCGGAGCATCCGCATCCGTGGCGTTCCCGTTCCCGGCGTCCCCGCCGGCAGGACTTGCCTCCGCAGCCGGCGCGGCGGGCTGCAGCGGAACCGGGGCCGCCGCCACCGGTGCCGCGACCACGGGACCGGCCGCCGGTGCCGAACCGGAGGAGGGCGCCGGGTTGGCCGCCGGCGTGGCGGCCGGCGGCGCGTCGGCGTGACGTGCGGCGTCCACCTCGGCCTGCAGCGCCTGCGGGTTTGCTGCCTCCGGACCCGGCGCCAGCGCCTGCGCCGCCGGGCCGTTGGTCTGCGCCACCTGCGTGCTCATCACCTGCATGCCGCCGGGGTCGGCCGGCTTGACCCGGACCGGGCCGGGCAGCGGCTCGATCACCGGTATGCCGTCCGGACGATGGCCGAGCAGCGACCAGCCGCCGACGGTCACCACCAGCAGCAGGCCGATCCCACCGGCAACCAGTGCCAGCCAGCGGGTTCCATCGTCCAGTCCCGATCGGCGCGGCCCGCGCGGCACGCCCGCCGAAGCCCGCCGTGCCGCTTCGCGCTCCTCCGCGACCAGATCCCGATCGACCAAGCTCATCGCATCCTCACCGCATCTCCTCGACCGGCTCCACCCCCAGCACCGACAGCCCGGACCGGATCACGGTGGCCGTCGCCTCCACCAGCGCCAGCCTGGCGCGCGTCCCCTCCGGCTGGTCCGCCTGCAGGAAGCGCAGCGTCGCATCATCGCGGCCCAGGTTCCACAACATATGAAAGTCGCCGGCGAGATCGTTGAGATAGAACGCGATCCGGTGTGGCTCCCGCGCCAGCGCTGCCGCCTCGACCAGCCGCGGCCAGTGCGCCAGGCGACGCAGCAGCGCCAGCTCGGCGTCCGCATCGAGCGCGTCGAGCGGCACCCGCGCCAGCGCGTCGGGCGTGGCCGGGCCGAGGCCAGGCATCTCCGCGGCCGCGCGCAGCACCGACCGGCAGCGCGCATGGGCGTACTGCACGTAGAACACCGGGTTGTCCCGGGTCTGCGCCACCGCCAGGTCGAGGTCGAACTCCATCTGCGCGTCGGGCTTGCGCGTCAGCATGGTGAAGCGCACCGCGTCCCGGCCGACCTCGTCCAGCAGGTCGCGCAACGTCACGAAGGTGCCGGCCCGCTTCGACATCCGCACCGGCTGGCCGTTCTGGATCACGTGCACGATCTGGCACAGCACTGCCTCGAACGCGACCGTCCGGCCCGGCGCGTAGGACGGCGCGATCGCCGCCACCGCGGCCCGCATGCGCGACACGTAGCCGCCATGGTCCGCACCCAGCACGTCGACCACGACATCGGCGCCGCGCGCGATCTTGTCGCCGTGATAGCCGATGTCGTTGGCGAAGTAGGTGTTGCTGCCGTCGGACTTGCGCAGCGGCCGGTCGACGTCGTCGCCGAACCGCGTCGCCCGGAACAGGAGCTGCGGCCGCGCCTCCCAGTCCGCCATCACCTTGCCCCTGGGCGGCTCCAGCACCCCTTGGTAGAGCAGCCCCGACGCGTCGAGCCGGCCGATCGCCTCGTCCGCAGCGCCCCGTCCCAGGATCGCGCGCTCGGAGGTGAACACGTCGTGGGACACGCCGAGCTGCGCCAGGTCCTCGCGGATCATGCGCATCATCCAGTCGAGCGCGAACTCCCGCACCGTGTCGAACCAGGACGGCGGCGCCGCCGGTCGCCGGTCCGGTCCGGCCAGCGCCGCCCCGTGCGCGTCCGCCAGCGCGACCCCTACCGGCACGAGGTACTCGCCCCGATACTGCAACCCGCCCGGCACCAGCGCCTCGAACTCCGCCTCGCCGGTGGGCGTCCCGAGCGCCTCGAGGTAGCGCCAGTAGACCGCCCAGGCGAGTGCCGCCACCTGCGCCCCGGCGTCGTTGACGTAGTACTCCTTGACCACTCCGAACCCGGCCTTGACCAGCAGGTTGGCCAGCGCGTCGCCGACCACGGCGCCGCGGCAATGCCCGACATGCATCGGCCCGGTCGGGTTGGCCGACACGTACTCGACGTTGACCACGAGGCCCCGTCCGGCAGTCCCGTCGCCATAGGCCTCGCCGGCCTGGAGCACCGCCGGGAGCACCGTGCGCAGGGTATCGGGCTCGAGGGTGATGTTGACGAAGCCCGGTCCCGCCGGCACCGCTGCCGCCACGCCGTCGACGCCGCCGAGCTCCGCCGCCAGCGCCGCCGCGATCTCAGCCGGGCGGCGGCGCGCCGGCTTTGCCGCCAGCAGCGCCGCGTTGGTCGCCATGTCGCCATGCGCCGGATCCCGTGTCGGCGTCAGCTCGACTCGCGCCACCACCTCTGCCGGCAGGTCCGGCACGATCCGCGCCAGCGCCTCGACCACGCGGGCGCGGTAGGACGCGAACAGGTTGTCGGACATGGCGATCCCTTCGGGCGTGGCGTCCCGGGTTTCAGCCCGTTCCCGCCGGGTCCGTCAATCGTTCGGCACCTTCAAGAACCGCGGCGAAGACGCTATCTGTATCCCATGGACACCGCGACACTCGCACCCCGTGCCGATTCCTCCTTCTCGGTCTCCGAGCGTGCCGCCGCCCGCATCGCCGAGATCGTGTCCGGTCAGCCTGGCAGCACCGGCCCCGATGCCCAGGCGCTGCGCGTCGCCGTGCTCGCCGGCGGCTGCAGCGGGTTCCAGTACAGCTTCAAGCTCGACCCGGAGACCGCCGCGGACGACGCCGTCATCCCCGCCGGCCGCGCCCGGGTGGTGGTCGACCCGGTCAGCCTCGACCTGCTCGGCGGCGCGCAGCTCGACTACAGCGACGCGCTGATGGGTGCGCACTTCACCGTGCGCAATCCGAACGCCACCTCCTCCTGCGGTTGCGGCACCAGCTTCTCGATCGACTGAAACCGGCCGGCCCGAGCTGCAGGACCCGCCGCGCGTGAAGATCGCCACCTGGAACGTCAACTCGATCCGGCAGCGGCAGGCCCACGTGGCGTCCTGGCTGGACGCCAACGCTCCCGACCTGCTGCTGCTGCAGGAGATCAAGTGCGAGGCGCACGCCTTTCCCGCCGAGGCGTTCCGGGCCCTGGGCTACGACAGCACGGTGGTCGGCCAGAAGGCCTACAACGGCGTCGCCATCCTGGCCCGCCTGCCCGTCGCCGTCACCGCCCGCCACCTTCCCGGCCTTGCCCCGCCCGAGGCCGGCGAGCACCAGGCCCGCTACGTGGAGGTCCGCGTCGGCGACCTCACCGTCGGCAACCTCTACCTTCCCAACGGCAACTCCGGCGGCGCCGACGGCTACGCCGCCAAGCTGGCCTGGATGGACGCGCTGATCGCGCACGCCCGCAGCCTGCTCGGCCTTGAGACCGATTTCATGCTCGCCGGCGACTACAACGTATGCCCCACCGACGAGGACTTCGCCCCCAACACCGTGGGCCCGGCCGATGCCCTCGTGCGTCCGGAAACCCGGCAGCGGTTCCAGGCGCTGCGCTGGCTCGGCCTGACCGACGCGGTCCGCGCCCTGCACCCGCGCGGTCCGGTCTACACCTTCTGGGACTACCAGGCCGGCTGCTGGCCGCGCGACCTCGGCCTGCGCATCGACCACGCCCTGGTCTCTCCTCGCCTCGCCGAACGGCTGATTGCCGCCACTCCCGACCGCGCCGAGCGCGACCGGCCTCAGCCATCCGACCATGTTCCCCTGGTCGTGACCCTGGACTGAGCCGAAGGCGTCCGGTTCCGCGGTCCGCATGCCTTGTTCCAGGCAACCTCAGCAGGACGCGATGCCGGTCCGCCTGGACCAGCTCTTTCCCTCCGGCACCGGCCCGCATCCGTCGCCAGCCCGGTCCGGGCGGCACCCATGCCGTTCAGAGCTTGTCGGTGAGGCCGAAGCGGAAGATGCGGCCGAGGATGCCAGCCAACGCCGCAGCGCGCGGGAGCGCCGGTAACGCCGACCGACGCGTTTATCCCGGATCCCGCGCCACCGCCGGCGGCAGGTCGGCAGCCACCAGCGTGCCGTCGTACCCCTTGTGCATCGGCACCTGGAACCGCGTCGCCCAATCCTGAAGCTTGCGGATCGGGCCGCCGTGATCCACGAGCATGACCCGCGCGACCTGCCAGCCGTTGTCGTCCGAGCGCATGAAGGTGGTGGCAAGCATCTGATCCGGCACCGAGACGTGCAGCTCGCCCAGCCGCGCCAGCCCGCGCGGCAGGATGCCCTCCGCCGGCGCGGCAGCGACGGCCCGCATGTCCATCGGCGCGATGGCCCAGCACTCGTGGGTCAGCGGGCTTTGTCCGGGCAGGACCGGAGCGACGGAGCCCGCCAGCTGGTCGGGATCATGGCAGATCGGCGGCACCCCGACCGTTCCCGTCGCGCCGCTCATCACGCCGGGTGCCGCCACCAGCACCAGCCCGGTCAGGTGGTTGTTCGACACCCGGTCGAACAGCGCGACCTGACTCGGCTCGGCGCCGGCCCGGACAACGACCAGTTCGTGCCAGATCCCGGCGGGCAAAGGCAGCAACCGTCCGGCGTAGTGGATGATGCCCTGCTGCCCCGGCGTGTCCGGCGGGAGCACGTGCCAGAACGCCTCGTTGTCAGGCGGAGCGGAAGCGGATTGCGGATGGAAGTGCGCAGTCACCGCGCCGGCCATCGCCTCGGCTCCCTTCCCCCAGCGCAGCGGCGGCAGGTGCGGCACCACCGGCGGGAACATCGCCGCCATCCCGGTGAACACCACTGCCGTCACCACGCAGGCGCGCCAGGCCGGCGCCCGCCGCCAGAGCCGACCGATCACCGACACGTGGCGATCCCAGCAGAACCCGGGCCGCGGCCGCTCAGCGTCCTGCCGCCAGCGCCGCCGGCGCCTCGCGATCCGGTGCCTTGACGTCCGCAATCCGCGTCACGATGCCATCATGGCCCTTCTCCAGCCGCACCCGGCGCGCACCCTGCTGCCTGGCCTCGATCAGCCCGTCGCTGACCATCTCCTCGATCGAGCGCACCAGGTCCCGGGCGCTGGCGCCCTGACCCAGCCGATCCTGCTTCTGCATCACCTCGAACAGAAGCGCCGGGTCGATGCCGCCGACGGCGATGTCGAGCCCGTAGCTCGCGATCATCGCCTCGATCTCCAGCGCCGCCACCCGCGCCACATCCAGCCCGCCGAGCGCCCGGAACACGAAGATGCGGTCGAGCCGGTTCAGCACCTCCGGCGCGAAGCCGGCCATGCGCAGCGCGTCCACCGAGGCCTGGCGCATCGCTTCCGGATCGCCCGCGAACCGATCCGCGATCTCGCTCAGCGCGTCGGTGGCGATGTTGGAGGTCAGCACGAAGATCGCCCGCGTGGTCGAGACCTGTGCTCCCACCGATGCCTCGGTGACGTGGCCGTCGTTCCACGCGCTCAGGAACTTCTTGAACACGTCCGGATGCGCCTTCTCGATCTCGTCGAGCAGCACCACCGCGTCCGGCGTCTCCTTCAGGCCGCCGGTCAACTTACCGTAGCTGTCCGACCCGACATAGCCCTTCGGGGACCCGAACAGCTGGGTCGCGGCGTGCGGCGCGCTCATCTGCGTCATGTCGAAGTGCAGCAGCTTGCGCCCGAGTGCCCCGGCCAGCCTCTTGGCGAGGTAGGTCTTGCCGGTGCCGGGCGGCCCCGCCAGCAGGAAGATGCCCACCGGCTTGCCGCGCACCTGCAGCGCCAGGCGGCGGCGCAGCTGCTGCGCCACGTCCTCGCATACCTGGTCCTGCCCGATCACCTGCGAGCGCAACGTCGCCGACAGCGCCACCGCGTCGATCACCGTCGCCTTCTCCTGCTTCGACAGCATCTCCTCAAGCGCGTCGCGATTGGTCAGGCGAGCCAGCACGTCCATCATCCATCCCCGCTTCCTGCGTCGCGTCCAGGCGGCACGAGATCCGAGACCGGCCCGTCGTTCCCGCCGCTCAAGGACGCCGGCACGCCACTCGTAGCCGATGCCGCCGAGCACCAGACCCCAGAGCAGTGCTCCGCCACCGACATAGAGCGGGCCGAGCCGGGTGATCCAGGATAGCACGACGTCGAGAAGATGCGTGGGCGACACGTGCAGCTGCATCAGGATCTGCACGATTGCCAGCGTCAGGAACGCCAGCATCATCACCGGCATCAGGCGGGTCGCGCCCGACATCAGGCGTTTCATTGCGCCACCACCTCGACCTCGAGCTCCTGCCCTTCGGCCAGATCGGGCAACTGCACCGGACCTGTCGACGTCAGCGCGCCGATGCCGAGTCCTGACGCCGGCAAGGCCGCCACCTCGCGCGCCGGCACCCGGAACGAGACCGTGCCGACGCGGTCGATCGGCAGCGTCACCACCACCGGCTGCCGCCCGATCCTGACCAGCCTGCTATAGCCGCCGGAACTGACCAGCACCGCGCGCCCGGTGTCGGTGCCGTCCGGCGCGGACGATCCAGCGTCGAACAACGGCATCTGCACCAGCCGCAGGCGGTTGCGCTTCAGCGCGTCCTGCATCGCGGCTGCGTCGGACGCGGCCAGCCCAAGGCCGGCAACGGCCGCCTGCTCCGCGCCACGTGGCACCAGTCCCAGCTCCATCAGCCGCTCCGCCGGTGGAGTCCCCTTCGCCTCCTGGGCCACTCCCGCCGCCGGCGCGGCGAGACCGGGCGCTACCGTCGCGATCCGGTCGTTGAAGCGGACCCAGCCGCCGGCCGCCAGCATCAGGGCGAGGGTCGCATACAGCGTCGTGCGTGCCGCCGACGTGCCGCCGGATCCCGGGATCTCCGGTTCCGCATCCTGAAAGGGGCTGAGCCTGTCCATCGCGCCGATCAGACCAGACGACCTGCCGACGCGCAACGGACCGTGCGTGTCGAATGGTTAACGTCCTCATCACGATGTTCAGACCGACAGCACCGGCGGCAGGTGCGGCAGCAGCTTGTCCGGGGTGATCGGAAAGCTGCGCATCCGCACGCCGGTCGCGTTGTAGACCGCGTTCGCCACCGCAGCCCCCGATCCGCAGATCCCCAGCTCGCCGGCGCCCTTCACCCCGATCGGGTTCACCGCCGGGTCGGCTTCCGCCAGCACGGTGACCTCGACTGCGCCCACGTCGGCCTGGATCGGCACGTGGTAGTTGGCGAGGTCGTGGTTGGCGAAGAAGCCCTGCCGCACGTCGACCTCGTTGCCCTCGATCAGCGCGCCGCTCAGCCCCCAGATCATGCCGCCCAGCAGCTGCGAGCGCAGCGTCTTCGCGTTCAGCACCCGGGCGACCGAGAACACGCCCACCATGCGGCGCATGCGCACCTCGCCGGTGACCATGTTGACACCGACCTCGGCGAAGTGCGCACCGAACGAGGCCTCCGCCTTGCCCTGCGGCTTCTCGGTCTTGGACACCTTGCCCTGCGCCACCACCCCGTCCGGCGAGATCCGTCCCGCCAACACGCCCAGCTCCTCCCCCGTGTCCCCCGCCGAGATCCGGCCGCCCTCGAACGCGATCCGCGTCATGTCCGCGCCGTGCAGCGGCGAGCGCGCGTCGGCCACCGCCGCCTCCGCCAGGCGGCCACGCAACGCCTCGCAGGCCCGGAACACCGCGGAGCCCGAGGTTTCCGCTCCGAACGAGCCGCCGGAGCCGGCAGTCGGCGGGAAGCTGGTGTCGCCCATCAGCACCCGCACCTTCTCCACCGGCAGGCCCACGCTTTCCGCTGCGATCTGCGTCAGCACCGTGTATGTCCCGGTGCCGATGTCGGTCATGGCGAGCCGCACCACCAGCACGCCGTCCGCGCCCAGCGTCACCTCGGCCGACGCGTCGCGCAGCATGTTGCCCCGATATGCGGATGCCATGCCGTAACCGATCAGCCATTCCCCATCCCGGACCGTGCCGGGCTTGGTCGGCCGCCGGTCCCATCCGAACTGCGCGGCACCCGCCTTCAGGCAGTCCACCAGCTTGCGCGTCGTGTAGGGCTGGTGGCTGGTCGGATGCACCAGGGTGTCGTTCTTCAGGCGCAAGCTGACCGGGTCCATGCCCAGCTGCTCCGCCAGCTCGTCCATGGCGCATTCCAGCCCCAGCGAGCCGGGCGCGTCGCCCGGCGCCCGCATCGAGTCCGACTGCGGCAGGTCGAGCTTCGCCACCTTGTGCAGGGTGGTGATGTTGGGCGAGGCGTACAGTCCCCTCGTCGGCTGCGCCACGTTCTCGACGAAGTTGTCGTAGCGGGCGGTCTGCACCCACGCCTCGTGGTTCATCGACTGCAAGGCGCCATCCCGGCCTGCGCCCAGCTGGAGGTGCTGGAACGTCTGCGTCCGGTGGCTGGTGACGTGGAACATCTGCTGCCGGGTCAGCGCCACCTTCACTGGATGATCGAGCCGCTTCGCCGCCAGGGCCGCCAGGATCTGGTCCGCGTAGTACGGCAGCTTGCCGCCGAACCCGCCGCCGATGTAGCGGCTGACGGTCCGGACGTTGCTCTTCGACATCTGCAGCGTCGCCGCCACGCCGCTCTGGTGGCTGTCCACCATCTGCGACGAGCACCAGATCGTCAGCTTCGGCCCGTCCCACACCGCCAGGCTGGCATGCGGCTCCATCTGGGCGTGGTTCTGGTAGTCGGTGTCGTAGCGCACGTCGATCTTCACCGGCGCCGCCGCGAACGCCTTGGCCGAGTCGCCGACGTCGCTGACCGGGCTTTCGCCGCCATCCATCTTGGACAGCACCTTGGCCTGGTCCAGGTGCCGCCGGAGGTCGGCCTGCGGCGCGTCCGCCTCGTAGTGGATCACCAGCGCCATCGCGGCCGCACGCGCCTGCTCGAAGGTGTCGGCGACCACGAAGGCGACCGGCTCGCCGTAGTGCCTGACCCGGTCGTCGCCCAGCACCGGCTGCGCCCGCGCGAACCGATCCTGCGCCACCAGCGGGCCCCACGGCGCCTGCGGCGGCGCATTGGCGTGGGTCAGGATCAGCCGCACCCCGGGGGCACGGCTGGCGATGGTGTCATCGATTGACACCACCCGCCCGGTGGCGATGGTCGCCGGCACGAGGTAGCCGACCAGCGGCTCAGGACCATGATACTCCGCGCCGCCGTACTCGTACGCGTAGGGCGCGGCACCCGTCACCTTCAGGCGGCCGTCGACCCGGTCGATGCCCGGCCCGAACGGTCCGTCCAGGCTCGGCTCGCGCAGCCCCTTGGGTGTCCCGTCAGCCATTCCGCTGCTCCTGCCCGGCATGGACCGCCTGCGCCACCACATGCGTCAGCAGACGCCGGACCATCGGGATCTTGAAGTCGTTGTAGCCGTGCCCGGCAGCACCCTGCAGCAGCAGGTCGCAAGCCCGGTCCAGCGACGGGCCGTCCGCCTGGGCGCCCGCCAGCGCCGCCTCCGCCGCCTCCACCCGCCACGGCCGCGGGGCGATGCCGCCGCAGGCGAAGCGGGCCTGCCTGATCCGCCCGTCCGAGCCGTCCACGATCGACGCCACCGACACCAGCGCGAACGCGTACGACGCGCGGTCGCGTATCTTGCGGTAGCCCTGCACTCCGGGCGGCGGCGGCGGCAAGGTGACGGCGGTGATCAGCTCGCCGGGCTGCAGCACGGTGTCCAGGTGCGGCGTGTTTCCCGGCAGCCGGTAGAAGCCGGTGATCGGGATGCGACGCCCCGAGCCGCTCGCGGTCACCGTCTCGATCGTCGCGTCCAGCGCCATCATCGCCACCGCCATGTCGGACGGATGCGCCGCGATGCAGGCGGAACTGGTGCCTACCACCGCATTCATGCGGTTCACGCCGCCGATCGCGCTGCAGCCGGTGCCAGGCGCCCGCTTGTTGCACCCGCTGGCGGTGTCATAGAAATACACGCAGCGCGTGCGCTGCAGCAGGTTGCCGGCGGTGGTCGCCTTGTTCCGCAGCTGTGGCGAGGCGCCGGCCAACAGCGCCTGTGCCAGCAGCGGATACCGCGCCCGCACCGTGGGATCCGCCGACAAGGCGCTGTTGCTCACCCCGGCGCCGATGCGCAGCCCGCCATCCGCGGTCGGCTGCACCCCGCCCAGATCAAGCCGCCCGAGATCGACCAGCCGGGTCGGCGTTTCCACCTCCAGCTTCATCAGGTCGAGCAGGTTGGTCCCGCCGGCGATGAACGCGGCGCCGGACAGCGCACCGGACAGCGCGGCACCCTGCGGGCTGGCCGCGCGGTCATAGGCAAAGCTCCTCATGCCGGCACCTTCCGTCCGGCATCGGCATGTCCGACGTCGTGACCGGATCCACCCTCGACCTCGCGGATCGCCGCGACGATGTTGGGATAGGCGCTGCAGCGGCAGATGTTGCCGCTCATGCGCTCGCGCAGCTCCCCGTCGGTCAGCGGCGGCGGCGACGCGGTCAGGTCGGCCGTCACCCAGCTCGGCCAGCCGTCCTTGTGCTCCTGCAGCATCCCGATCGCCGAGCAGATCTGCCCCGGGGTGCAGTAGCCGCACTGGTAGCCGTCATGTGACAGAAACGCCTGCTGCATCGGATGCAGCGCGTCGCCCTGCGCCAGCCCCTCGACGGTGACGACCTTTCCGCCGTCATGCATCACCGCCAGGCTGAGGCAGGCGTTGATCCGCTGCCCGTCCGCCAGCACCGTGCAGGCGCCGCACTGGCCGTGGTCGCAGCCCTTCTTCGAGCCGGTGAGGTGCAGGTGCTCGCGCAGCATGTCCAGCAGCGTGGTGCGCGCGTCCAGCGTCAGCACCCGCTGCTGCCCGTTCACCGTCATCCGCACCGTCTCCGTCACCACCGGCGCCAGGCCGGGTGCCGGTCCGGGCTCCACCGGGGCCGCAACCGGTTCGGCCTGCGCCGGAGCGCCCGCTAACCCTGCCGCCACGGCGGTCGCGGCACCACCCTGCAGTATCCCGCGCCGCGACACCCTCGCAGCCGGCAGCGCCGGATCGTCTCGGCCTTCGCCCATGCTGATCACCCCCGCCTCATGCGCTGCACCATCATGACGCCGCTTCGACCCCCATGGGAGGCGTCGACGCCCCACCTCTCGCTCACGTGACGGGATTGGCGGCGCTGTTGCAACACGATCCGTTTGATGGCGTGGTGCGGCCGAACAGACAGGCCCGCCGCACCGTGATCATCCAGACCTTCTCCGCCAGCCATCGCAGCCGCCTGATGCGCGGCATCGCCGGCGCCGCCCTGTCGGCCGGCCTGTCCTGCGCCACCCCGCTGGCCGCCACGGCGCAGCAGCCACAGCCCGAGCCGGCTCCCGCCGTGCCGCCGATCCAGGCGCCGCAGGACCGTGTCTATTCCGGCACCATCACGCTCCGGATCGACGCCACCGATCTCGACCGACACATCTTCACCGCCCACGAGACCATCCCCGTGTCGGGCGCCGGCGACACCGTGCTGCTGTTCCCGAAATGGGTGCCGGGCGACCACTCCCCCACCGGGCAGATCGACAAGTTCGCCAGCCTGGTGATCCATGCCGGCAGCACACGCCTCGCCTGGGTGCGCGACCCGGTCGACGTCTACGCCTTCCACGTCCCGGTGCCGCAAGGCGCCACGACGCTCGACCTCGACTTCCAGTACCTGTCGCCGGTGGTGCCCAACGAGGGCCGTGTGGTGATGACGCCGAGCATGCTCAGCCTGGAGGCCAACGAGATCCTGCTCTACCCGGCCGGGTACTTCTCCCGCGACCTGCCGTTCGACATGACCGTCACCTACCCGGCCGGCTGGACCGCCTTCGCCGGCCTCGACGTCGCGAGCCAGCAGGGTGCGGTGGTGCACTACAAGACGGTGCCGCTGAACACCCTGGTGGACAACCCGATCCTGGCCGGCCGGAACGTCCGCCGCGAGGACCTGTCGCCGCCCGCCTCCGTCCCGGGGGGCACCGCGCCGGTGCATCTCGACATCGCCGGCGACGTGGCGGACGACGTGGCCATCAGCCCCACTGTGCTCCAGGCCTATCGCAACCTGGTGGTGCAGGAGCAGCGCCTGTTCGGCTCGCACCACTACGACCACTACGACTTCCTCCTGTCGGTATCCGACCAGCTCGGCGACATCGGCGAGGAGCACCACCGCTCCTCGGAGAACGGCGAGGGCGCCGACGACTTCACCGCCTGGGACAAGAACCTCGCCGACCGCGACCTGCTGCCGCACGAGTCGACCCATAGCTGGAACGGCAAGTTCCGCCGCCCGGCCGATTTGTGGCAGCCCAACTTCAACACCCCCGAGCGCGACACCCTGCTCTGGGTCTACGAGGGCCAGACCGAGTACTGGGGCAAGATCCTGTCCGCCCGCTCCGGGCTGTGGACCAAGCAGGACGGGCTGGACCAGCTCGCCGACATGGCCGCCACCTACGACAACGGCGTCGGCCGCTCCTGGCGCGACCTGGAGGACACCACCAACGACCCGATCATCGCCGAGCGGCGGCCGATCCCGTGGCGCGGCTGGCAGCGCTCGGAGGACTACTACGACGAGGGCGCCCTGGTCTGGCTCGACGTCGACACCAAGCTGCGCGAGCTGTCGCACGGCACCAGGTCGCTGAACGACTTCGCCCGCGGCTTCTTCGGCATGGACAACGGCAGCTACGTCACCAGCACCTACGTGTTCGACGACGTCGCCCGCGCGCTCAACGCGGTGGCACCCTTCGACTGGGCCGGCTTCCTCCGCAACCGGCTGGACGGCGTCGGCGGCGGAGCGCCGCTCGACGGCATCACCCGCGGCGGCTACCGGCTGGTCTACACCGCGGTGGAGAGCCCGTACGAGAAGAGCGCTGCGGGCCTGCGCAAGATGTCCGACTTCGCCTACTCGCTCGGCCTCTACCTCGCCCATGATGGCGCGGCACGCGGCGTGATCTGGGGCAGTCCCGCCTTCAAGGCCGGCATCGCGGTCGGCACCGAGATCGTCGCCGTCAACGGCGCCGCCTTCGATCCCGACGATCTCGCCCGCACCATCACCGACGCCAGGACCACGCAGGCGCCGATCGAGCTGCTGCTGAAAGCGGCGGACCACTACCGCACCGTGCGCATCGACTACCATGGCGGCCTGCGCTACCCGCACCTCGAACGCATCCCCGGCAGCACCAGCGGCAGCCTGGACGCGATCCTGGCGCCGCTGAACTAGGGCTCAGGAACCTTCACACGGCTCGACGCGGCATGATCCCGAGGGCGTCGGAGGTGTCCGATGCCTGACGGTTTGCTGCTGCCGCGCTCCCGTATGCACCGGATCGCGCCGCTCTTCCCGACCTCCTGCGGCCTTGCGCCGCGCCGACGGCTGCGGCCTCAACCCCATCAACCCCCAGACGGACCGTCACGGCCCGAAGAACCGCCGGAACCCGACGCGTCGGCCAATCCCTCCACCAGGGCGTCGAACACGGCCCGGCAGCGCGGGCTGGTCCGGAGGTCCCCGTGCATGACGATCCACAGCCCGAGCTGCACCGCCACCTCGTCCTCCAGCACGCGCACCAGCACGGGGTCACGGCGCGCCAGCGCGGCCTGGCACAGCCCGATGCTGAAGCCGGCGCGGATCGCCGCCAGCTGCGCCGGGCTGCTATCCCCCCGCAGCGCGAAGCCGGCCCGGTCGAGGGTGGGCAGACGGCCGACCAGGGCGCGCAACGCCGGCGTCGGCCGGTCGAAGCCGATCAGGTCGTGCCCCGCCATCCGTCCGCCCTGCTGTTCGCCCCGCCCGACACGCCGCACGACTTTGCCTACGTCCCCGACATCGCGCGCGCCGCCGTGACCCTGCTCGACGCGCCGGACGACGCCTATGGCCAGGCCTGGAACATGCCGTGCGCCCCGACCCGGACCGCGCGCGAGATCCTCGCCCTGGGGCCGCGGCGATCGGGCGCAAGGCCAGCTTCGCCGCCGTGCCCCTGCCGCTGCTGCGGCCGATCGGGCTGGTGTCGCGCTTCGCCCGCGAGGTGGCCGATGTCGGCTTCACCTGGGACCCTCCCTACATCGTCGATGCCGGCAGGTTCACGCGGCGCTTCTGGTCCGACACGACGCCGTTCGAGATCGGCGTCCCCGCCACGGCCCGCCCGTTCGTGTGACCGGACACCGCCCGGGTGCGACACCGGATTGCAGGCGGGCAGCGGGCATCAACGCCGGAGCAGCCAGGCGGCCCGACGACCAGTGGGCCAGGAAGACTGCACCAGTCTGTCCCGCCAGGCAGGATGCCGTGTCCGACCCGACCGGTTCCACCGACGCCTCAACCTGCAGGGAGTCGCGACCGGCTACTACCTCAACGCCGGCGCGGTCGGGATCTTTACCGGTTACGAGATCGTCCCGGACAACACCGCCCGCGGCTTCATCCGCTATCCGAACGGCCAGTTCGTCGCCTTCGCCGCGCCCGGAGCCGGAACCAGTTCGCCGGCAACCAAGGCCGGCAGGGCCGTACCCCGATCAACCTGTTCACCGTTGCCGCCGGGCAGGCGGTCGACGACGCGGGCTGAACCATGGCTTCTCCCGCGACCCGTTCGGCCGCTTCAGCACCTTCGATGCGCCCGACGCCGAAACCGCCGCCAACCCGGGTACTGTCTCGACGATGACCAACATCGAGGGGATGGGTCGCCCATACCGAGTAGTTCCGGAAGACCATGTCCGATGTTGCGTTTAGGAACCACACGTTCGCGGACCACCATGAGCGGTCGATGACGGAATGGACGCTGCATGACGACAAGGGGGCCGGGATCCAGCAGGGCGCCAGCGAGACCGCTTTGGAGCGGATGGACGCCTGACGCAGGTGGCCGGCTTCTTCGACACCGAGCAGGCGACGACCTCAGGGCTCGTTCCGGAACGACGGGTTCACCGGGCACCACGCCCAGGTCCTGGCCAACTGGACCAGGATAGACGCCGACGGACGCCCGATCCTCACCGGCACGAGCTACCTCCGGTTCGGCGACCACGGGCGGGTCACCCACATCAGCGATCTCCTGATCCGCTCAAACCCGGTCGATGCTCGTGACGCAGGCCGTGCAGCGGCCCCTGCAACGCGTTGGAGCAGATGAGCGGGGCGCCGGGAGCGGTTGATCCAGGTGGGCTGGACCGCGCAACGGATCCACCTCAGCCCGGCCCTGCCGGTCGCGGGGACGGACGCGGCGCAGCGCGCCCGCGATGGGTGCCGGTCATCAGGTGCGCAGGGCCGCAAGCGTCTCGACCAGGGTGTTCGCCGCGTTGTGTGCGAGAACGCCGCCGAGCAGGCTGCCGCTGCGGAGCCGGATGATCACGTACCAGATCGCCATCGGAAACACGTCGAGCACGCGGACCCAGCGGATCTCCAGCTGTCCGTGCTCAAGGTGGAACACGTGACCGGACGTGAACCACAGCGCGGTCACGAGCGACGCGATCAGCTGCGCCCGGCGCCCGGGCTTTCCCTCCTCCGAGAAGGCCCTGAGAAGAAGCGCCAGGCCCACGCCCCGGAAGACGAGTTCCTCGACCGGTCCAGGGAGCGTGGCCTGATAGAGGAACGTTTCGGCGTCGGGCCGCGTGACCGGACCCATGATCGCCGGCGGGGTCGCGACGACGAGCGCGCCGACGACCCCGGCGACGGTCCAGAGAACGGCCGACCGGGACTGCGGAAGCCGAAAGCCGACCTCCCGGTTGCTGAGGTATAGCCGGGTGACGACGAGGGCGAACAGGAGCGAGGCGCCCTGGCCGATCCAGTTCCAGCGGCCGAAGTTCCAACCGAGCAGGAGGGGCACCAGGGCGACCGTGTCGTCGGCGACGATGTAGGCGACCAGCCAGCCGACGGGGCGCAGCCTTCTTCGCGGCGCGAACGGGAGAACAAGAACCACCGCGACGACGACCGGAATGACATCCGACAGGTAGGCTTCGCAGAGAACGTGCAGGAGCTCGTGGGCGTGCAAGGCGTTCTCCAGTCGGTATCCGCGTCCCCGCCGTCGGCACGACGTGCAATTCCCGCTTGAGGCAGGAACCGCGCTCTCCCGCCGACGCCTGGGTTGGCTTCGAGCACAGTCAGCAATGGCTGTGCCAACCCGACCAGGATCATAACCTGTTGGAGAGACACGACGTTTTTCTGGAAAGTCAGGCCCTGTTAAGCCCGCATGGTGATTTCCGGCTGTTCTGGTGTCCGCGGCACCAACAATCGGTCGGACCTGCCACCGATCAACTGCGGACGTCTTCAACCCGCTCTGGCAGGCATCGCGACCAAACCAAGTCGGGATGCCTGAACGTGGTTCACGACCGCGATGCATCGATCCATCGGTTCGGAGGGGTCCAGGCCTCCGACGGGCTCGTCGGCAGGCCGGCCCTGGACCTCGACCCGCCCACTTCCGCTGCCGGCGGCAAGCGGTCCTGCCGACGCGAGCCGATCGACCTGATGGCATGACCGGCCTGGCCTGCATCGATCCTGCGGCATGGAAACCGACCGGCGCGATCCGCCGGGCAGGAGTTCTGCCCAACCGGCTGTCGCCGGGCGCTCACCGAGAGCCGGGCAACGTCCTACGCCCGGACGGCAGCCTCACAGCCCGAACAGAGATTCAGCGTTGCGGTGGGCGATCTTCTCCTTCTCCTCGACCCCGACCGGAAGGTGCTCGAGGAACTCCCGGGCACCGGTGTTGGTCAGGTAGGGATAGTCCACCGAGTAGATGATCCGGTCCGTGCCCAGCACCTCGTGGATGAAGCGGAAGTGCGGCAGGTTCAGCATCCCGCTCGGCGTGACGAACACCTGCGACCGGTAGGTCTCGGTGATGCTCCGCGACAACCCGGTCACCGCACGCGGCATCGCGTCGTCCATGCGCTGGAGGTAGAACGGCACCATCTCGCCCCAGTGCCCGCTGACCACCTGCAGACCGGGATACCGGTCGAACGCCCCGGACAGGATCAGGCGGATGACCTGGATGCCGGCCTCCGCGTGCCATCCCCAGCCGAACAGGGACAGCCGCGCTGTCACCGCCTCGTCCAACCCGCCGTAGTACGGAAGCTGCACCTGCGGCAGCGGGATGCCAGGGTGGACGTAGAGCGGCACACGCAACGCGTCCAGCATCGCCAGCACCGGCCGGTAGCGCTCGTCGTCCAGGAACACCTGGCCGGGCCGCCCGACGATCAGCGTGCCCTTGAGCCCCAGCTCCTTGACCGAGCGCTCCAGCTCTATCGCGGCCGCCTGAGGATCCTGCCATGGCAGGATCGCGAAGCCGGCCAGGCGGTCCGGATGCGCCCGCACCGCCGCCGCAAGGCGGTCGTTCGCCGCCCGTGCCAGCCCTGCCGCCTCACCCGCCGGAGCCAGCTGCGCCGGGTTGCTGTAGGACAGGACCTGCATGTCGATGCCGTGCGCGTCCATCTCGGCGATCCGCCCGTCCCCCATGTCGAACGCCCGCCCCGGGATCTCGCGGAACGGACTGAGGCTGGGGCGGTCGGTCAGGGGTGGCTCCTCCGCCGCTTCGCCGCCGAGCGCCTTCAGGTAGCCGGCCTCGGCCGCCTGGGCCCCCTCGCTGGCCTTCGCCAATCCGGCGTCGAAAGCGTGCTCCTCGATGGCGATGATCCGCATGGGCTTCCTCCTCGAACCGTTGGCGACGTCCCCACCTCAAGCCTCGACCCTGCCCCTGGTTTACCCGGGCCACCGCCGGAAACGGCCGGGCGCGGAAACGCCGGGCCGGTTCTGCCGTTGTGCCGTGATGAGCATCGGCGACGTCAAGCTGACGGATGGCACCGAGCAGGTGCAGCCCCGCACGCCGCTGGTGAGCCTGCTGCTCGCCTACGCCGCCACCGTCCCGACCGCCGCCGCCGCCGCTGCCGTGCTGCTGGCGCCGTCCTCCTGGCGCGGGCCGGCGCTGCGGCTCGGCAGCCTGTGGGCCGGCGCCGTCCTGTGTTTCCTGGCCGGCGTGCGACGCGGGTTGAGCTTCCGCCAGCCCGGCGGATCGACCGTTTCCGAAATCGGCGCCACCGTCTCGCTCTTCAGCCTCGGGGCTGGAAGCCTTGTGCTGCCGCGCGGCCGGATGTCGCTGCTCACGCTGGTGTCCGGCTTCGTCCTGCTGGGCGTCGACGACGTCCGGGCCGCGCGCCGCGACGAGGCGCCCCGCTACTTCGCCAGGATTCGGCCGGTCCAGTTGCTGGTGCCTCTGGCCAGCCTGTCGATCCTGCTGTGGCGAGCCGAAGCCCGGAGCGACGACAGCCGAGACCGCGGCACTTTGTGATCGACGCGGCCGGATCCCTCGCGTGCAAACGGCGTTGCCCTGCCCGACCAACAGGAGTGTCAGATGAGTGGCTTGAACGCGACGATGGACGTGTACCTGACCGGGCTCCGGAACCAGCACGCCGTCGAAACGCAGGCGATCGGGACGATCAAGAACCAGCTCGGCCGGATGGAGCCGTATCCGGCGCTGCACACGCAGATGCAGCAGGACATGCAGCGGTCGGAAACTCAGGCGGCCCGGCTAGACGCCCTCCTGGCGAAGCGCGACACGGCCAAGTCCGGCGTCAAGGAGCTGGTCGCCGGCACGGTGGCCACCGTGGCCGGCTTCGCCCACGTGACCTCCGACGACGAGGTGCTGAAGAACGTCCTCGCCGCTATCGGCTACAAGGCGTACGAAATCAGCTCCTACAAGGTGCTCATCACGCTTGCCAACCTCGCCGGCGTGTCGGAGGACGTAACGGTGCTGGAGCAGTCGATGAAGGAGGAGCAGGAGATGGGCGACTGGCTCGGCACCCACCTGCCCGACATCGTGCAGGCTTACCTGAGCCACCATACGTCCTAGCCTTTGGTTCGATGAACCGCTGACTGAAACGGCCGGGAGCGATCCCGGCCGTTTCTACGTGTTGTGCGGGTCCACGCTCCTGAACCCGTACGTCACGTAGCGGGTAGATAGGCGGTTCTCCTCGACCCGCACGATCGTGAATCCTTCCGGCGTGCCCAGATGCGTGCCGTGCCACCAGTTTCCGCTGACCGCTCCGCAGGTCAGATACGGCACGCCCCGCCACAGCACCGTCTCGTTGACGTGGGTGTGTCCCTGCAGCACGCCCAGCACGTTGTGTCCCGCCAGCAGCGCGATCACCTCGTAGCCGTTGACAATGCTGTTCTTGTGGCGACGCGGCGCCGGCTGCGGCAGAGGGGCATAACCGTCATACGCGGTCACGATCGGGATGTGGCTGACCAGCACGATCGGCGTTCCTGCCGGCAACGCGCCGAGGTCCGCTGCCAGCCAGGTCAGCTGCTCCGCGTCGATCCGGCCTTCGTAGTCGCGATCCGCCGTGATCCCGATCGAGTCCAGCACGACGACGTGCACGCCGAGGTGGTCGAACGCATAGTACAGCCGCCCAAAATGATCCTCGAAGAACTTCTTGCCGTAGAGCGGATCCGTCGGCACCGCTCCGCTTGCCGGGTAGACGCCGAAACAGTCGTGGTTGCCGATGGTGTGATGCACCGCCATCCCGAGATCCTGCTCGGTGCGCGCATAGAGCGAGACCAGCCGGTCGGCACGCAGGCGCGGCACTCCCAGAGCGTCGAACACGTGATCTCCGCCCTGGATCGCGAAATCGCCGCCCGCAGCGCGTGCCGCGGCGAACGCCATCGCACATCCCTTCGCGGCATCCAGCTCCGGCTGCAGGTGGGTGTCGGTCAGGAACAGGAACGAGAACGGCTCGTGCGGCCGGACCAAGCCGGGCCGCGCCACCGCCACCGGCGTCCCTGCCTGCACCAGCCCCGCCGCGCCGGCCGCCGACAGGAAACGGCGTCGCGTCCAGGGTTGGATCATGAGGGCCTCCTGCTGCCGCGCCCGTCGCGAGCCGCTCCTGCGTCGGCCGCCGGGTTCCCACGCTATGCCATCCTGCGCCTCGTCCCAGGATGACGGTTTGAAGTCAGCGCGACCGTTGCGCGTGATCTTCGAACTGTCTCCCGCACGTCATTACCCCGTCATCGTCGGCCCCTAGGAACGCGTCCAGCGGACGTCGTCCGTCGCACCCGAGGAGGCTCATACATCGTGGTCCCACCCGATCGCCGCTCGTTCCTGAAGCTCGTCGGCTCCGGCGCTGTCGCCACCGCGATGCAGCAGAGCATCGGCCGCGCCCTTGCCATCCCGGCAAACAACCGCACCGGCACCATCCGCGACGTCGAGCACATCGTCGTGCTGATGCAGGAGAACCGCTCCTTCGACCACTACTTCGGCACGCTGCAGGGCGTGCGCGGCTTTGCCGACCCCCGCGTGATGCGCTTGCCCGGCGGCAATCCGGTCTGGTACCAGCCCGACGGCGCCAGCTATGTCCTGCCGTTCCATCCCACCGCGCCGGACCTCGGCCTGCAATTCATCGAGGACCTGGCCCACGACTGGGAAACCACCCACGTCGCCTGGAACAACGGGATCTGGGACGGCTGGGTCGCCGCCAAGGGCACCACCACCATGGCGCACCTCTCACGCGCCGACATCCCGTTCCACTACGCGCTCGCCGACGCCTTCACGATCTGCGACGCCTACCACTGCTCGCTGCTCGGGCCGACCGACCCGAACCGCTACTACATGTGGACCGGCTGGGTCGGCAACGACGGCAGCGGCGGCGGCCCGGTGGTGGACAACGCCGAGGCCGGCTACGGCTGGTCGACCTATCCTGAGCGCCTGCAGGCCGCCGGCATCACCTGGAAGATCTACCAGGACGTCGGCACCGGCCTGACCGAGGCCGGTGAGTGGGGCTACACGTCGGACGCCTACATCGGCAACTACGGCGACAACTCGCTGCTCTACTTCCACCAGTACCAGGATGCCGCCGCCGGCAGCGCGCTCGCGGCCGGCGCCAAGACCGGCACCGACATCTCCGCCTCCGGCACCCTGTTCGACCAGTTCCGCCAGGACGTGTCGAACGGCGCGCTGCCGCAGGTATCCTGGATCGTCGCTCCGGAGGCCTACACCGAGCACCCGAACTGGCCGGCCAACTACGGCGCCTGGTACGTGTCGCAGATGCTCGACATCCTGACTGCCGATCCGGCCGTCTGGAGCCGCACCGTCCTGATCATCACCTACGACGAGAACGACGGCTTCTTCGACCACATGGTGCCGCCGACCCCGCCGCAGACCGCCGTCAACGGCCAGTCCACCGTCTCGACCGTCAACGAGATCTTTCCAGGCAGCACCGAGTACAAATCGGGCCCCTACGGCCTCGGCGCACGCGTGCCGATGCTGGTCGCGTCGCCCTGGAGCAGGGGCGGCTGGGTCAACAGCCAGCTGTTCGACCACACCTCCATCATCCGCTTCATCGAGCAGCGCTTCGGCCCGGAGAACCCGCTGCTGCAGGAGCCCAACATCACGCCCTGGCGCCGCGCCGTCGCCGGCGACCTCACCTCGGCGTTCGACTTCCGCTCGCCGAATCAGGCCCTGGCCACCCTTCCGGGCACCGCTGCCTTCGCTCCGCCCGACGCGCTGCGCCATCCCGACTACAAGCCAGTGCCGCCCACCTCCCAGGCCCTGCCGGCCCAGGAGCCCGGCCTGCGCCGCGCCCGCGCCCTGCCCTACCGCCCGATGGCGCAGGGCCAGGCCGACCTGCAGGCCGGCCAGTTCGCGATCTCGTTTGGCAACGCGGGCAGCGTCGGCACGGTCTACCAGGTGCGCTCCGGCAATCCGCTGGACCTGCCGCGCAGCTACACCGTGGAGCCCGGCCTGACCCTGTCCGACCGCTGGGCCGCTGCTGCCGACGGCAGCTACGACCTGTCAGTGTATGGTCCAAACGGCTTCCTGCGCGCTTGGCGCGGCTACCTATCGTCCGTGGCCCACGCCCATCTTATGGTCACCGCGCAGGAGGATGCGGCCTCCACCGGCCTGGTCCTGCTGATCGCCAACACCGGTCCTGTCGCCGTGCATGCCATGGTGAGCGACGCCTACACCCGCCAGACCATCCGGCAGGCGATACAGCCGGGCCAGCAACAAAGTGTTGCCCTGGCGCTGTCGGAGCTGTTCGGCTGGTACGACTTGTCCGTTGCAGTGGAGGAGGACGAGTCGTTCGGCTGCCAGCTCGCCGGCCACGTCGAGACCGGCCGCGACAGCGTCACCGACCCGGCGATCGGGCTGCCGGCCTGAGGCCCCAGCCTCCGTCGACCGGATCGCCCCACCCTCCGGGCACGATCCGGTCGCTGCCCTCGCCTTGACCCCGGCCGAACGGCCCGTGTAGCCGTTTCGGCTGCGGCAGGAACCGGCCGCTCCACGACCAGCGAGCGACGATGATCCTGCGCATCCTGTCCGTCCTGCTGCCGGGCGTCGTCCTGGCCGGCTGTGCCGCCACCGCGCCGCAAGGCTGCCGGGTCGACACGGTGGCCGACCTTCCGCTGCTCCCACACACTGGCCTCACAGCGGTCGAGGCTACCTTCCAGGGTCAGAAGGTCGCACTTTTCGTAGACACCGGCGCTTTCGTCTCGATCGTATCCCGCAACGGAGCGCAGCAGTTCGACCTGCGTCCGGGCGCCGACGCTCGCTTCGTCAACCTGGGCGGGATCGGCGGCATGACCATGGCGCCGATCGTGACCGTCCACAACCTCGGCCTCGGCCACGGCCTCGCACACAGCCTGGACCTGCCGGTCGCGGCGGACTTTTCCAGGCCGGTCGACGGGTTGCCGGTGCTCGGCCTGTTCGGCGCCGACTTCCTGTCCAACTACGACGTCGACGTCGACGTGCCGCGGCAGCATCTCGGCCTTTATCACGCGACCGGCTGCGACTCGGCAATGCGGCCGTTCGATCCACCCTACTTCGAGGTTCCATTCCGGATCGAGGACGACCAGATCGCGCTCGACATCAAGCTGGACGGCCATCCGATGGCTGCCATCCTTGACACCGGCGCGTCCTCCACGCTGATCAATCGCAAGGAGGCGCTCGCCGCGGGCGTGACGCTGGACGGCCTGGACTCCGACCGGGCCCGGAACGCGCGCGGGATCGATGAGAACGCCGTCGAGGTGCGGCGGCACCGGTTCGGCAGCCTGGAGGTCGGCGACGAGCGGATGAACAACTTCCGCTTCGACGTCGCCGACGTCCAGACCGGCACCACCCTGCTCGGCCGCGACTTCCTCCGCTTCAACCGCGTCCTGATCTCCTATCCGCGGCAAACGTTGTTCATCCAGCCCGTCGCCGCCGGCGCCGGTCAGGCCCAGCAAGCCGCACCTACCGCCACCAGCGCCCACGCGCCCTAGCCGCTCCTGGCCGAGGCGTCACGGCCTAGTCGCCGACGCCGACCCGCACGCCTCCCCGAAGCCGCCTGCCGCAGGTCCGCCACCAGCGTCACACCCAGCGCCTTCGTCTTCTCCCACAGCGGGCTCATCCGCCGGATGAGCATGGCCTGCACGTCCGGCCTGTCCCTGCTCTGGTCGAGACGGGCGAGATCGTGCTGCAGCCCTTGGCTGAAGGTCAGGAACCGGGCCACCCGGAACGGAAGGTCGCCGCCGAGGTTGCCGAGCTGGCCGGCATACGACAGGGTGATCGCTTGGAACGGCGCGTTGTCGCTGATCAGGGCGCCGAACTCGACGCTGTGCCCCGCGTCCAGCTCCGCCAGCGCCGTCCACAGCTCTTCGGTCATCTGACGCGTCTCGATCAGCCCCAGCAGCGCGTCGACCGCCCCCGCCAGCGCCAGCGCCATGCCCATCCGGTCGCGACGCCGCTTGTAGGCCTCGACCGCCAGGCCGCCGCCGAAGATCGCGATCGCCGTGGCGACGCTCCCGAACAGCGCGGCGAGGGTCGGTGTCAGGCTCATGGCGTCTGGTCTCGGCAACGGGCAAGGCCTCCGAACGGCCGGCGCAACCGCCGCCGGGAACCCGTCGGCGTATGAGGTCTACCGCCCGTCGCCGTTCCCGGCTAGCGCAGCCTTCCGTCAGGCCACCCGCACCTTCGAGATGAAGCTGTTCACCTCGACCGACAGCGTTCCCGCCTGACGCGACAGGTCGCCGGCGGCACCCAGCACCTCGCTCGCCGCCGCGCCGGTGTCGTTGGCAGCGCGGCTGACGCCGGAAATGTTGCCGGTCACGATCCGGGTGCTGGCGGCGGTCTGCTGCACGTTGCGGGCGATCTCGGCCGTGGCGGCGCCCTGCTGCTCCACCGCGGCGGCAATCGCGTTGGTGATGGCGCCGACCTCCTCGATCAGCCCGCCGATCTGCCTGATGGCGTCGACCGCCCCGCCCGTGGCCTGCTGCACCTGGGCGATCTGCGCCGCGATCTCGTCGGTGGCGCGCGCGGTCTGCTGCGCCAGGCTCTTCACCTCCGACGCCACCACCGCGAAGCCCTTGCCGGCGTCGCCGGCGCGTGCCGCCTCGATGGTCGCGTTCAGCGCCAGCAGGTTGGTCTGGCTGGCGATGGAGGTGATCAGCTCCACCACCTTGCCGATCCGCACCGCACTTTCCGACAGCGCCCGCACCGTGTCGTCGGTGCGGCGCACGCTGCCGACCGCCTTGCCCGTCAGGTTGGCCGAGCTCGTCACCTGGTGGTTGATCTCGGCGATCGACGACGACAGCTGCTCCGCCGCCGCCGCCACGGTCTGCACGCCCGTGCTCGACTCCTCCGCGGCCTGCGCCACGGCGACCGCCTGGG
>CAXTVS010000043.1:0-28956 GCA_964247735.1 uncultured Acetobacteraceae bacterium | reverse complement strand
GGCTGCCCGATCATCCGGCGGTGCTGCAGAGCTACATCTGGCAGGAGCTCGACCTCGCCCCGGCCTACCCGGTGCTGCGTCGGTTCCTGTCGTTCTGGGAGCGCGAGATCGAGGGACGGCTGCATTCGGTGCGGGTGGGCTCGCTCGACCTGATCGGCGCGCACCGGGTCCGGATGCCGGGGGCGGTGCTCACCCTGCAGTAGGCGGCTCCTCCGCGGCGGGCGGCGCCGCGTCCAGTCGGGCGCCGTCCAGCACCGCCTGCTGCCGTGCCTGGTCCTGACGGTCGCGCTCGACCTCGGCCGGGGTGCGGCCGAACCGGGCTCGGTTGTCGGCGGCCTGCTGCGACGCTTCCGTGCGGTCGCGCTGCCGGCGCCTGGTCCTGAGGTTGACGATCTCGCCCATCCCCGCAACCTGCCACAGGTGCCGTCGTCCGATCCAGGGCGGCGGGATGGACGAGGAACCACGCGATGGGCCGCACGATCACGCTGACCGCCACGGACGGGCACAGCTTCTCCGCCTACCAGGCCGGGTTCGCCGACGCGCCGCGCGCCCTGGTGGTGGTGCAGGAGATCTTCGGCGTGAACCACCACATCCGCGCGGTCGCGGACGGGTTCGCCGACGCGGGCTACTTCGTGGTCGCGCCCGCGCTGTTCGACCGCGCCGAACGCGGCGTCGAGCTGGCCTACACGCCGGAGGACGGCAAGCGGGGCATGGCGCTCCGCTCGGCGATCGGGCCGGAGGACACGCTGGCCGACCTGCTCGCCAGCGCGACCGCGCTCGGGCGGGAGAAGGTGGGGATCATCGGCTACTGCTGGGGCGGCGCGCTGGCCTGGGCCGGCGCCACCCGCTCGGACCGGTTCTCGGCCGCGGTCGGCTGGTATGGCGGCGGCATCGCGGCGACCAAGGACCTGCATCCGAACTGCCCGGTGCAGCTGCATTTCGGCGCCGACGACGACCACATCCCGCTCAGCGACGCGGAGGCGATCCGGGCGGCGCAGCCGGGGATCGAGGTGTTCGTGTACGAGGGCGCCGGGCACGGCTTCGGCTGTCCGGAGCGGCCGAGCTACGTCGCAAGCGCGACCGCCCTGGCGCAGGAGCGCAGCCTCGCCTTCCTGCAGCACAACCTTTGAACCGGTCGCCCGGACCCGGGGCAGGTGTCGCCCCGCGGTCACGGTGGCGGAGGATTGCGTTTCGGCTGCGAACCAAGTGATCGGTCCGCCGTTGTGTCGGACGAAGCGCCGCAGACAACGGGAGACGCGTCACATGCTCGGTACAATCCTGCTGATCATCCTCATCCTTCTGGTGGTCGGCGCCCTGCCGACCTGGGGCTACAGCGGCGGCTGGGGCTACTTCCCGTCCGGTGGGCTGGGACTGGTCCTGCTGGTCGTGATCATCCTGCTGGTGCTCGGCCGGATCTGAGCCGGTCGCGGGTGGCGGGGCGGGACCGCCCGGCCACCCGCCAGGAGGAAGACGGATGCCCGAGCGGACGCCGAGGCTCAGCCACCTGCTGGAAACCTCGATCTACGTCGCCGACCTGGACCGGGCGCAGGAGTTCTATCAGCGCGTGCTCGGGCTGGAGCTGTTCCTGCGCGACGACCGCATGAGCGCGCTGGGGCTGCCCGCCGACGCCGTGCTGCTGCTGTTCCGGGCCGGCGGCTCCACCGAGCCGACCCCCACCGGCGACGGCGAGATCCCGCCGCACGATGGCGGCGGCCGGGTGCACCTGTGCCTGGCGATCCCGCGCAACGAGCTCGGGGCCTGGGAGGACCACCTCGCGGCGCAGGACGTGCCGGTGGAAAGCCGGATCACCTGGCCCGCCGGTGGCACCAGCCTTTATGTTCGTGACCCGGACGGCAGCCTGCTCGAACTGGCGACGCCCGGCCTGTGGCCGAGCTGGTAGCGCCGGTCAGGCGTCCAGCACGCGGCCGGCGATGGCGCGCAGCCGGCCGACCAGCCCGGGGTCGCGCGCCGACGGGGCGGTGATCAGGGCGTGGTCGAGGGCGCGGTCGCAGCCGGCGGGGCACGGGCCGCGCGGCTGGCCGAGGCGGGGGATCACGGCGCGCACGAGGTCGCGGGCCTTCTGCGCGTTCGCGGTCATCACCGCCACCACGGCGTCGACGGTGACGTGGGTGTGGTCCTCGCGCCAGCAGTCGTAGTCGGTGACCATGGCCACGGTCGCGTAGCAGAGCTCGGCCTCCCGGGCGAGCTTGGCCTCGGGCATGTTGGTCATGCCGATCACGTCGCAGCCCCATGAGCGATACAGGTTGCTTTCGGCACGGGTGGAGAACTGCGGGCCCTCCATCACCAGATAGGTGCCGCCACGGCTGATCGGCAGGCCGAGCGCCTGGCCCTGCTCGTGCAGCACGGCGCCGATGCGCGGGCAGAGGGGGTCGGCCATCGACACGTGGGCGACGCAGCCGGTGTCGAAGAAGCTCTTCTCGCGGGCGAAGGAGCGGTCGATGAACTGGTCGATCACCACGAAGTGGCCGGGCGGCAGCTCCTCCTTCAGGCTGCCGACGGCGGACAGCGAGACCACGTCGGTGACGCCGGACTGCTTCAGGGCGGCGATGTTGGCGCGGTACGGCAGGCGCGAGGGCGGGATGCGGTGGCCGCGGCCGTGGCGGGGCAGGAACACGCAGCGCACGTCGCCGAGGCGGCCGAACAGGAGCTGGTCGGACGGCGGGCCCCAGGGAGTGTCGACCGTGCGCCACTCCTTGTCCTCCAGCCCGTCGATGTCATACAGGCCGGAGCCGCCGATCAGGCCGATCACCGGCTGCACCAGGTCATTCCCGTCCGACATTCGACCACACCCTGCGCTTGAGAAGAACAGCCAGCCCCGCGAGCAGGGCCAGGTAGCACACCACGCCGACGCCGATCCGGCGCCGCTCGGTGTCGTGCGGATGCGCGGCCCAGTCGAGGAAGCTGGACACGTCGTGCGTCATCTGCGGCACCGTCGCCGGGGTGCCGTCGGCGTACCGGACGGCGCCGTCGACCAGGGGCGGCGGCATCGCGATCTGTCCGCCGGCCACGGCCGGGTCGTAGTAGGCGCCGGACGGGACGACGACGCCGGGGGGCGGGTCGCGGTAGCCGGTGAGGATGCGGGCGATGGCGGGCGCGCCGCCCGGCAGGGTCAGCGCCAGCCGCGACATGTCCGGCGGCACCGCGCCGTTGTTGGCCGCGGCGGCGGCCTGCACGGTCGGGAACGGGGACGGCAGGTGGTCGTCCGGCCGGGCGGGCCGGCGCAGCGGACGGCCGGCGGCGTCGACGCCGTCGGACACCGTGCGCGCGGCCGCCAGCGCGTGCACCTGCGCCGGGTCCAGGCCCAGCCCGCCCAGGTCGCCATAGGTCAGCTGCTTCAGGGAATGGCAGGCGCTGCACACCTGCGCATATACGGCGTAGCCGCGCTGGGCGCTGCCGAGGTCGATGGTCGAGAACGGGCCGGAGGCGGCATGGGCGGGGACGGCGACGAGAACCGGCAGCGACGCCAGAAGCGCCCGCATCAGGCGGTGCCGGCGATGCTGTCGGGCAGTGCCGGGCGGCGCTCCACCCGGGCCAGCAGCGGCAGCAGCAGGAGGAAGTGCAGCAGCCAATAGGCGGTGGCGATCCGGCTCAGCACGAGCCAGACGCCGGAGGGCTGGTGGAAGCCGGCGACGCCGAGCAGCACGAACGCGGCGAGCAGGACCAGGAGCAGCCAGCGGTACGCCGGGCGGAAGCGGGCACTGCGGATCGGCGAGCGGTCGAGCCAGGGCAGGATGAACAGCACCGCCAGGCTGGCGGAGGCCAGCAGCACGCCGAGGCCGCCGCCGGCGCGCAGGATGGCGTAGAACGGCGCGAAGTACCATTCGGGGGTGATGTCGGCCGGAGTGGAGAGCGGGTCGGCCTGGAGGTAGTTGTCCGGCAGGGTGAGCCAGCCCGGCAGGAAGAACACCAGCACGGCGAAGGCGATCGCGAACAGCGCCATGCCGACGCCGTCCTTGGCGGTGTAGTACGGGTGGAACGGCACCGTGTCGCGCGGGCCCTTCGGCTCGATGCCGAGCGGGTTGTTGGAGCCGGTGACGTGCAGCGCCAGCACGTGCAGCACCACGATGCCGATCACGGCAAAGGCGGTGACGAAGTGCAGCACGTAGATGCGGTGCAGCGCGGTGTCGCCGAGCACGCTGCCGCCGAGCAGCCAGTCGGCGAGCGGCGGGCCGATCAGGGGCACGGAGCCGAGCGCATGGGCAGCCACGGTGAGGCCCCAGTACGACATCTGGCCCCAGGGCAGTACGTAGCCGGCGAAGGCGGCCACCATGGTCATCGCCATCAGCAGCATGCCGGTCAGCCACAGCACCTCGCGCGGCGCCTTGTAGGAGCCGTAGTACAGGCTGCGCCAGACATGGACGTAGAGGGTGGCGAAGTACATCCACACCCCGCCCTGGTGGATGGAGCGCACCAGCCAGCCGCTGGGCACCTCGCGGTCGATCGCCTCGACGCTGCCGAACGCCTGGGCCACGGTGGCGGTGTAGTTCACCGCCAGGAAGATGCCGCTCAGCAGCAGCACCGCCAGGGACACCGTCACGAAGGCGCCGAAGTTCCACAACCCGTTGAGGTTGCGCGGCATCGGGTAGGACACGTACTCGCGGCGGAACGCGGAGACCAGCGGCAGCCGGGCGTCGAGCCAGCGCAAGGACGGATGCGCGTCCTGCGGAAGGGCGGAGGTGGGCGGGCGGCCGAAGCGGTGCTCGGCCTGGCGGTCGTCGGGGGCCAGCGGGAACGTGTCGGCGGCGGCGCCATGGCCAGGGTCGTCCGGCCAGTCGGCCATGCGTCCACACCTTCCAGCGGTTCGGGGTCGAGGGAAGGTAGGGTCGGCTCTGCCGTGCGGCAACCGGGGTGGTCGAGGCGGGCGCCGGGTTGGGCTATGCTGGGGGGATGAGCGACACGTTCGAACCGGTTCCCCTGCCCGGCGAGGCTGCCCGGCCGCCGCACGACGCGCTCAAGGCGGAAGCGCGCGCCTGGTTCGAGGGGCTGCGCGACCGGCTGTGCGACGCGTTCGAGGCGATCGAGGCGGAACAGGACGGGCCGCTCGCGGACCGGCCAGCCGGACGGTTCGAGCGCCGGCCCTGGTCGCGGCTGCCGGACGGCAGCGGCGGCGGCGGGGTGATCGGGCTGATGCGCGGCCGGGTGTTCGAGAAGGTGGGCGTCAACGTGTCCACCGTGGAGGGCGAGTTCAGCCCGGAGTTCCGGGGCCAGATCCCGGGCGCGGAGCAGGACCCGCGGTTCTGGGCGTCGGGGATCAGCCTGGTCGCGCACCTGCACAGCCCGCTGGTGCCGGCCGCGCACTTCAACACCCGGATGCTGGTCACCACGCAGGGCTGGTTCGGCGGCGGCGGCGACATCACGCCGATGCGGCCCGAGAGTGCGGAGGCGCAGGCGGACGCCCTGCGGTTCCACCGGGGGTTCGAGCAGGCCTGCGACCGGCACGACCCGGCGTACTATCCCCGGTTCAAGGACTGGTGCGACCGCTACTTCTTCCTGCCGCATCGCGACGAGCCGCGCGGCCTGGGCGGGATCTTCTTCGACCGGCTGTGCACCGGGAACGCCGGCGACGACTTCGCCTTCACCCGCGACGTGGGTGCCGCGTTCCTCGACGTATACCCGCGGATCGTGCGCGACCGCATGCGGCAGGGCTGGAGCGCGGCGGAGCGCGAGCACCAGCTGGTGCGCCGGGGACGCTACGTGGAGTTCAACCTCCTCCATGACCGCGGCACCCTGTTCGGGCTGCGCACCGGCGGCAACGTGGAGGCGATCCTGATGAGCCTGCCGCCCGAGGTGCGCTGGCCCTGACGGGACCGCCGGCCGGCGCATTTGGGACCTGGACGGGGTTCATGTATGACTTCGCGATGAACCGCAGGGCGCAGAACTCTTGACGCGGGTGGGGAAATGACGGGATCAGGCCAGCCGGGCGGCACGCTCCGGCGGGAGGTCGGCCGCAGGACCCTGCTGCTGGCCCTGCCCGCCCTCGCCGCCACGTTCCGCGCCGCACGGGCTGCCTCCGATCCCGCCGCCATGGCAGGCACCACGCTGGAGCAGGGGCCGTCCTCCCTGCGCCCGACCCTTCTGGTGGCAGGGCCGCCCGACGCGGCGCCGGGACGATGGGCCCGGCTGCTGGCGCCCCGGCTCGGCAACGCGCTGCAGACCGGAGCCGCCCTGCCGGTGTCCGCCACCGGCGGCCGCGACGGCGTCACCGGCGCCAACGCGTTCGAGGCGCTGACCACGCCGGACGGCTCCACCGCGATGCTGGTGCCGGGTGCCGCGGCGATCGCCTGGCTCGCCGGCGATCCGCGCGTGCATTTCGACGCCAGCCGCTGGGTGCCGGCCCTGGCCGGCCTGTCCTCCGGCGTGGTGGTCGCCCGGCTCGGCGCCGCGGCGTCCCTGGCCGGCCGGACGCTGCGGACCGCCGCCTCCACCGCGACCGGCGCCGAGCTGCCGGCGCTGCTGGGATTGTCCATGCTGTCGGTCGACCCGTCGCCGGTGTTCGGCCTGTCCGAGCCGCAGGAGGCGGAGGCGGCGCTGCGCGACGGCCGGGTCGACGCGATCTTCCTCGGCGGCCACGACGTGCCGGAACGCCTCCGGACGCTGAGCGCGCTGGGGTTCGCACCGGTGTTCTCGCTGGGCGGCAGCGACGAGGACAGCCTGGCGGCCGATCCGGCGCTGGACGGGGTACCGGCCTTCCCCGCGCGCTACCGGCAGCAGTTCGGCAGCACCCCGGCCGGTCCGCTGTTCGCCGCGTGGCGCGCCATCGCCGCCGCCGCGCGCCTCGACGTCGCCCTGGTGCTGCCGCTGCTGGCACCGGCCTCGCTGGTCGCCCGCTGGCGCAGCGCCTGCGAAAGCGCGCTGTCCGACCTCGGGCTGGTCAGCGCCGCGCGCACCGCCCAGGTCGACGCGGTCCCGGCGCCGGCCTGCGTGCAGGCGCTGGCGCGGATCAACGCCGACGAGACCGCCCAGCTCAGCCTGCGACGCTGGATCGCGGCCCGTCCGGACTGGCGCCCCACCTGACCCTGGCCATCTGACCCTGGCCATCTGACACTGGTCATCCGACCCTGGCGGGGCGTGCGCCGGACCGGACGGCCTAGGCGGTCGCCCAGGCCGTCGGCTCCGACAGCAGCGCGTCCAGCTCGCCGCCGCAGACCGGCCGGGAGAACAGGTAGCCCTGCAGCCCGCTGCAGCCGGCGGTCGACATCAGCCGCATCTGCTCGGCCGTCTCGATGCCCTCGGCCGTCACCGTCACCCCGATCGCATGGCCCAGGATGACGATGCAGGCGGCCAGCGCCAGCGCCTCCGGGTCGGAGGCGATGTTCTCGACGAACGAGCGATCGATCTTGATCTTGTCGACGTGCAGCCGGCGCAGGTAGCTCAGGCTCGAATAGCCGACGCCGAAATCGTCCAGCGCGATCCGGAAGCCGGACTGCCGCAGCTGGTCGAGTGCCGCCTGCGTGGTCTCGTCGCTGCCCAGCAGCACGCCCTCGGTGATCTCCAGCTCGATCTGCTGCGGCGGCACGCCCGCCGCCAGCACCGTCCTCACCACCGTCTGCGCGAAGCCCGAGGTGTGAAGCTGCACCGGCGACAGGTTGACCGACAGGAACAGGTCGGGACGGCGCCGTGCGACCGAGACCGCGTCGGCCAGCACGAACGCGCCCAGCTGGCGGATCAGCCCGGTCTCCTCGGCGACGGTGATGAATTCCTGGGTCGGCACCAGCTCGCCGTCCTGCCGGCGCCAGCGCACCAGGGCCTCAAGGCCGGCGATCCGGCAGCTCCCGACGCTGACCTGGGGCTGGTAGCAGACGAACAGGCCGTCGCGGGTCTGCAGCGCCTGCCGCAGCTCGTCCTCGAGCACGTTGCGCCGGCGCAGCTTGCGGTCCAGCTCGGCGGAAAAGCAGCAGCGGCAGTTCCGGCCCTCCGCCTTGGCCTGGTAGAGGGCGATGTCGGCCCGCCGGTGCAGGTCCTGCACCGTGCTGCCGTCCAGCCCCGCCTCCAGGGCGATTCCGATGCTGATCCCGACATGGGTCTCGGTGCTGCCGATGCGGAACGGCACCGCCATCACCTCGAACAGCCGGTCGCAGATGCGCTCGACCTGTTCCGGGCCCTCCAGCACGTCGACCAGCACCGCGAACTCGTCGCCGCCCAGCCGCGCCACCATGTCCATCGGCCGGAACGCCTCGCGCAGCCGCTGCCCGAATGCGCGCAGCAGGGCGTCGCCGATGTGGTGTCCCAGCATCTCGTTGACCTGCTTGAACCGGTCCAGGTCGATCATGAACAGCCCGGCTTGCCCGGTGCCGACCTCCGGCGACACGCAGGCCCGCAGCCGCCGGTCGAACAGCGTGCGGTTGGGCAGGCCGGTCAGCCCGTCGTGCTCGGCCAGGTGGCGGGCGTTGGCCTCGTTCTCCAGCAGCTCGTGCAACGAGCGCTCCTGCGCCAGGCTGATCCTCCAGAACGAGCGGAGCAGCAGGACCACGACCGCGAACAGCACCACCGCGAGGACCAGCGCCATCGGGACCAGCAGGTCCAGGACCCGGCGCCCCGGAAGCTCGGGACGCCACATGATCCATCCGACCGGGCGGCCCAGCGGGTCGTGCAGCGCCAGGGCGTGCTCCTTCGGACGCAGGTCGTGCGCCGCCGAGAAGCGCACGCCGTCGAGCGAGTAGCGGTGGAAGATGCCGGCGAGACAGGCGGCGTCGAGCCGCTTCATGTCGACCAGCACGTCGTCGCGCGTGCCGCCCTCCGGGCGCGGCACCGGGACGATGACGGCGCTGACCGCCATCGGCTGGCCACGGACCAGCATGATCCCGCTGCGGTGCGGCATGTCGGCGGCACGATGCGGGCCGGGCTCCGGGCCCGCCGCCGGACCGGCTGCCGCGTCCGCGGATCCGGCATCGCGCCTGAGCAGCCGGAGCAGCGGGAGCACGTCGGGCCCGATCGCGGAAAACGCGTCGGCCCCGACGCGGCGGCCCGACACGCTGGCATAGACCGGCTGGTCGGCGCTGCCGAGGAGGTAGACCATCTGGTGGCCGAACATCATGTACAGCCAGACGCCGGCGAAGCGGTCGAGCCATCCGGGATCGTGCACCGGCCTGGCCAGCTCGCTCGCGAAGGCGGGCCAGGCGGCGACGCTCCGCTGCTGGTTGGCGAGGTCCTCGAGCGTGCCCTCGATCGAGTCGCGCGCGATGCGCGCCTGGCGCTCCGCCGACACCTCGTTCGCCTGATGGGCCGCCCAGAAGAGTCCGAAGCCCCCTGCGGCCAGCACGAACAGGATGACGATCAGGGTCGGCGCCACGACGTGGCGGACGAAGCGAGCCCGGACGCTGGGGGATGGCACGGATGGCTCGGACATCGCGACGACCATATCCCGTTCCGGCCAGCGAACGGCTAACAAAATGTTGTCCGATGCGAGGTCGACACGAAAAAGATCGATGGTGCATCTCAATTTCTGTACTTTCCGACCCGCCTGAGAGGATCGTGCCGGCCCTGCTGGCCAGCTGCCGGATTGTCCCGTAATCGAGGGGCTCCGGCGGCCGCCGCCGGATGGAGATCCCGATGTCGACATCGCATGTTCCCGGCCGGCGCTGGAGCATCGGCCTGCTGCTCGGCTCCGGCGTGCTGATCAACTACTTCGACCGGATCAGCCTGTCGGTCGCAGCCCCCCAGCTGCATGCGAGCTTCGGCCTGACGCCGGTCGAGCAGGGCTGGCTGCTGAGCGGGTTCTTCTGGTCCTACGCGCTGCTGCAGATCCCGACCGGGCTGGTGCTCGACCGGTTCGGGGTGACGCGGGTGAACCGGATCAGCACCCTGCTCTGGGG
This sequence comes from uncultured Acetobacteraceae bacterium, assembly GCA_964247735.1. Classification (GTDB taxonomy): domain Bacteria; phylum Pseudomonadota; class Alphaproteobacteria; order Acetobacterales; family Acetobacteraceae; genus Lichenicola. The sequence goes on along the minus strand of CAXTVS010000043.1, from coordinate 19,123 downwards.
CATCGCCTCCATCGGCACCGCCTTCGTCAGCGGCTTCGCCGGCATCATGGCGGCGCGGATCGTGCTCGGCATCGCGGAGGCGCCGGGGTTTCCGGCCAGCGCCAAGGCGACCGGCTACTGGTTCCCGCGCCAGGAGCGGGCGCTGGCGACGGCGCTGTTCGACGCGGCCGCGAAGTTCTCCAACGTGATCGGCGTGCCGCTGGTCGGGCTGGCGGTGGTCACGCTCGGCTGGCGCTGGGGGTTCGGCATCACCGGCCTGCTCAGCCTGCTCTATTTCCTGGCCTTCGTGCTGATCTACCGCGACCCGAGCCAGGACCGTCGGCTGAGCCGGGCGGAGCACGACTACATCATCGCCGGCGGCGCCACCCCGGAAGGGCCGGCACCCGGCGGCGGTGCCCGGCTGCTCGGCGAGCTGCTGCGCCAGCGCAAGGTGTGGGGACTGTCGATCGGCTTCGCCGCCTATGGCTACTCGTTCTACCTGTTCCTGACCTGGCTGCCGAACTACCTGGTGCAGAGCATGCACATGAGCATCCTGAAGTCGGCGGGGTTCGCCGCGATCCCGTGGGCCTGCGCCACCGTGTCCGACCTCGTGGTGGGCGGCTGGCTGATCGACCACCTGATCGGGCGCGGCGGCGACGAGACGGTGGTGCGCAAGACGGTGCTGGTGGTCGGCATGCTGTTCGGCCTGGCGGTGTTCGGCGCCACCCTGACCCGCGATCCCGGCTGGGCGATCGCCTGGATCTCGGTCGCGCTGTCCGGGCTGGCGGCGGCGGCGCCGGTGGGCTGGTCGATCCCGTCGCTGATCGCGCCGCAGGGCGGCACCGCCACCATCGGCAGCATCATGAACTTCGGCAACAACATGATGGGCGTGGTGGCGCCGGTAGCCACCGGCTACGCGATCGCGCTGTCCGGCTCCTACACGCTGAGCTTCCTCATCGCCGGGATCGTGCTGCTGGTCGGGATCGTGTCCTACGTGTTCGTGCTGGGACGGCTGGAGCCGATCGTGCTGCCGGAACGGTAACGGCCGGGCGCGGCTACAGCAGGCCGCGCACGGCCAGGTTCTGCATCAGCGCGTTGATGCCGAACCGCCAGGGCGGGGCGTCCTGCGAATGCGTCACCCGGTTGACCAGGCGGCCAAGCCCGGGGGCAGAGATCTCCACCTGGTCGCCGAGCTTGTGGGTGAAGCCGCCGCCCGGGGTGTCGCGGTCCTGCACCGGCGCGAACAGGGTGCCCAGGAACAGCATGAACCCGTCGGGATACTGGTGATGGGCGCCGATCGTCTGCGCCACCAGGTCCTCCGGGTCGCGGCTGATCTCGCGCATGGAGCTGTGGCCGTGCAGCACGAAGCCGTCGGCGGCGCCGGTCACGGTCAGGCTCAGCGCCAGGCCGCGCACGTGGTCGAGCCCGAAGCCGGCGTCGAACAGGCGCAGGAAGGGCCCGATCGCGCAGGACGCGTTGTTGTCCTTGGCCTTGCCGAGCAGCAGCGCGCTGCGGCCCTCGATGTCGCGCAGGTTGACGTCGTTGCCGAGGGTGGCGCCGCGGATCCGGCCCCGGCTGTCCACCGCCAGCACCACCTCCGGCTCCGGGTTGTTCCAGGACGACGAGGCCAGGATGCCGATGGCAGCACCCGCGCCCACCGCCGACAGCACCGGGGCCTTGGTGAACACCTCCGCGTCGGGGCCGATGCCGACCTCCAGGTACTGCGACCAGATCCCTTCCCGGATCAGCACCCGCTTCGCCTGCATCGCTTCCGGCGAGCCGGGCCGGAGGGCGTCGAGCCGGCTGCCGATGGCCTCGGCGAGCTGGGTGCGCAGCAGCGCCGCCTGGGCGGGGTCGCCCTTGGCGCGCTCCTCGATCACCCGCTCGACCATGCTGCCGGCGAAGGTCACGCCGCAGGCCTTGATCGCCTGCAGGTCGCAGGGCGCCAGCAGGTGCGGCCCGTCGCCGGCCTCGTCCAGGCGGAGGCTGCGGTTCATCACCTCGTCCGCGTTCCAGCCGCGCGTGTCGGGCACGGCGGATGCGGCCCCGGCCGGGTCGTCCCGCTCCAGCAGCGCCGACAGGGTCGGGCCGGCCGTCGTCACGTCGACCAGGCGGTCGCCGCGCAGCTGCACCAGGCACGGGCCGCCGGCATCCGGATCCTGGAGCCGGCCGATCAGGGTGGCGGAACCGGCGTCGTCGGGAAGCAGCGTCATGGTGGAAGGTCCTCCGGCAGTCGAACGCCCTCCTACCAGCGGGCGAGCACCGGCAGAAGCAGGCGCGAGACCACGGCGATGGACAGGCAGGCGAGCATGTACCAGAAGGCGATGTAGAGCGGGTCGTCCGACGGGCAGGCGAACACGAACACGAACGCCCCCCAGGCCGCGGCGGCGATGCCCACGCTCCAGGCGGTGCCGGAACGGTCGGTGGGCGCGCCGCGCCGCATGAGGACCGCGAGCCCCGCCACCGCCGGCAGCGCCAGCAGCACCATCTTGACCAGGCACTGCACCCCGTGGCGCCAGTCGAGCCGGGCGTCCAGGGTGGCCCAGCCGGCGCTGCCCGCGTCGAGCCCCCAGCCCACCGCCAGGCAGGCGAGCACGATCCCCAGCACCCAGCGGATCCCGCGGCGCGGCGAGCCGGCCGGATGGAACGAGGCCACCGAGGCGCTGCCGCTGACGACGGCGATCAGCCCGAGGCTGGTCAGCTTCCACCAGAAGCTCGGGTGGTGCATGGCGGTCGGCATGTCGGGCCGCATCGCGCCCATCAGCAGGAACAGCGCCAGCTCCAGCAGGCAGACGGCGCCGACGAGCAGGCCGTCGCGCATGTCGGTGCGCGGCCGCACCGGCTTGAGGTCGGCGGCCAGGCGGTCGATCAGGGAGTCATTCGGCATCGGCACGGTCCTGGATCATCGCGCTCAGCCGGCCGAGGCCGCGATGGATGTTGACCTTCACCAGCGACATGGTCTGCCCGGTGCGATGCGACGCCTCCATGATGCTGAGCCCCTGCAGCTTGACCAGGCGGATGACCTCGGCCTGGGCCGGCTTGAGCTCGGCCAGCAGGCGCTCGAGCGAGACCGCGCTGGATACCGCCTCCTCGTGGCCGGCGACGGACAGGTTCTCGTCCAGCGCCTCGGTCGGGTGGGACTTCATGGCGCGCAACCGGTCGATCCACTTGTAGCGGGCGATGGCCCCCAGCCACGCGCCGAACGGCCGGGCCGGATCGTATGTGTGCCGCTTCTCGTGCACGGCAAGCAGCGTGTCCTGCACCGCGTCGTCGACCATCGCCGGCGGCAGCCGCCGGAGGTAGTAGCGGCGGAGCCAGGCACCGACCTCCCCCAGCAGGCGGCGGTAGCTGTCGGCATCGCCGGCGTGGGCCGCCGCCATCATCCTGTCCCAGTCCGGCTCGGCCACGCGGGTTCCCGTCGATGCTGGTCCTGCGGGTCGCACGGCGCGCCGCACGGCAGGATAGATCGCCCGGCGGGCGGGCGCGAGCGCCATGCCGGCGGGGCGAGTGTCCGGTCCCGGGCAGCGGACGTCGTGGGCAGAGCCGACGCGTGGCGGGATCGGCAGGCCGTGTCGGCGTGCCGGGGCTGCCGTGCCCGGCGCTCCGCGGCCGGGGGCATCCGGCTCCCGGCGTGCGTGCCTTGGTTCCGGAGCCTGCGGCGCCGCCGCGACCTTCGGTCGGCTGCGGGTCCGGCGCGCCTGCCCGGTTAGCTCGCATCCGGCCGAGAAAGTCGTTGATGGTCCACGCTCGCCAGGCCTAATGGGGAAGGCGATCGAAGACGAAGCCGCCGCGAGGGCGTGTCATGGAAGCCGGCCTTCAGCCTGCGGCGCGTGCAGGCAGACACTTCTACCTGGTCATGTCGGTTCTTCTCGGCGGGATCGTCGTGTTCGGCTTCTCGCACACGATCCCGTTCGATCTCGCCCCTCCGGGCCTGCCGCTGCTGCTTCTCGTGCATGCCGCGATCTTCGGCGCCTGGGTGGTGCTGTTCATCGCCCAGCCTGCCCTGGTCGCCGGGCGCTCGGTCGGCGTCCACCGCAGGCTCGGCTGGGTCGGCACGGCCCTGGCCTGTGCCATGATCCTGCTCGGCGGCAGCGCCATCCTGTTCGCGCTCCGGAACAGGACGCTTCCGCCGTTCTACCCGCCCGGCCTGTTTATCGTCCGCGGCGTCGTGGGGCTGGCCCTGTTCGCCGGTCTCCTGGCCGCCGCCATCCGGCTGCGCCGCAGGATCGAGTGGCACAAGCGGCTCATGCTGTGCGCCGCCATCACCGTGGTCGTTCCGGGGCTGGAGCGGGCACTGCCCCTGCCGCTGTTCGGCACCGCCTGGCCGTTCGTGGCCGACGGCACGGTCGACCTCATCGCCCTCGCCGGCCCGGCCCTGGACCTCGTCACGCGCAGGCGGATCCATCCCGCCTACCTGTGGGGCGTGGGCGCCATCATCGTGGGCCAGGCGGCCGTCGACCTCCTGGCTCCCTCGCCTGTGGCGGTCATCCTGCTGCGACTGGTCGGAGCGGGCTAGACACGGGTCGCACGGCGGGGGCTGCAATACCGGGCGCGAGGCCGGCGTCCCGGTCCACGTGGCTGGCTTCGGGCAGGATGCGGGTGCTCGATGCAGGGTGCGATGGCCGTGGCAGGGTCGGTCGGCTCAGCTGCGGGCAGCAGCGAGGATGGGTCCGCCACGCCCCGCCTGCACCAGGATCGCCGTGTCGAGACCGGGCGTTGGCGCGGCGGGAAGGAGAAAGGTTCGGGGCCGGCCGCTCCATTCTCCCAGTGCCACGACCTCGCGCACCACGTTGCGATGCGGCAGGGTGCGGCCGCCGTTCTCGCCGCGCCGGATCGGCACGAGCAGGATCCTCGGGTCGTAGCGGACGAGGAGCACGATCGCGGGGCCGCCGGGGCCCGACACGGTGACGCGGTCGCCTGCCACCGTGACGACCGGACCGGACCGGCCACGATCGGCCTGCCGGATCAGCCCGTCCAGCTGCTCGCGGTCGTCGCCGACCACGTCGCTGCGCCCGTTGACCACGACCTCCGGGGTGAACACCTCCTTGCGGCCGAAGGCGTCGGCATAGTCCTGCTGACGTCCGGTGAAGGCGGGGTCGTCGAACGTGTCCTTCCAGCCGAGCCGGTCCCAGTAGGTGACCTGCCAGGACAGCGCGAGGATGTCGGGCCGGTCGGCGATCGCCATGACGTTGGCGTTGGCCGGCGGGCAGGACGAGCAGCCCTGGCTCTGGAACAGCTCGACCACGGTGGGATGCGCGGCGTCGGCCGCCCGGACGGGACCGGACGCCATGGCCGCCGCCGCCCCGACCAGGAGGCCGATGCCGGCGGCGGCGAGTTCGTCGAAGGATCGCGTCGTCATCGGCGGATGTCCCTGACCGGCCCACCACCGTGGATCACGGCGGATGCGGCTGACGGGATCTTCGGCGCGCGCCGGGAAAGGTTACGGGGCCGCGCGCCGGGACGGTCGTGACCTGAAGCCGGAAGCGGTCACGGGGTGTGGCGGACGGATCCTGTCCGGGGTCGGCGTCCGGGCTGTGGCGGCGGGAGGCAGGCCGCCGCTTTCCGCGCCTACCCATGCCGGTGCCGGCCGTCCGCGGCGATACGCGCCCGGTCGCATCCTGCCGCGGAAGGCTTGCCGTTCCCCGGCAGCGACTGCCCGGAGCCGGACCCGGCCGGTGTCAGGCCCGGTCGGGCCGCCTTCCGGCCAGCGCACGGACGCTGCGGAACGACACCAGCTTGCGCCGCTGCGCGTCCCACAGCGCCAGCCGGGTGCAGCGGACGCTCTGGAGCAGGGACAGGCGCGGCGCCGTGTGCAGCTCCGGGTTCGCCTCGTGGCAGGCGCGCAGGCGGTAGTTCGGGATCCGGCTGGACAAGTGGTGGACGTGGTGGAAGCCGATGTTGCCGGTGAGCCAGTGCAGCGGCCGCGGCAGGTCGTAGAAGGACGAACCCTGCACCGCCGCGGCGGCGAAGTCCCAGGACGGCTTCGGCTGCCAGTAGGCGTCCTCGAACTGGTGCTGCACGTAGAACAGCCAGATGCCGATCGTGGCTGCCATCAGCACCACCGGCAGCCAGCCAAGCAGCAGAGGCAGCGGCCCGAGCACCACCACGAGCAGGACGATGCCACCCAGCAGCGCCGCATCGGTGCCGAGCACGCTGACCCAGTCGCGCCAGCGCCGGCGCGGGTTGCCGACCGGGATGCGCTGGCTGATCAGGAACAGCCAGGTCGGGCCGACGCCGAACATCACCAGCGGATGCCGGTAGAGCCGGTAGGCGAGCCGGCGCCAGGGAGTCAGCGCCAGGTATTCCTGCAGGGTCAGCGTGGTCACGTCGCCGACGCCGCGCCGGTCGAGGTTGCCGGCGCTGGCGTGGTGGATCGCGTGGTCGCCGCGCCAGGACGCGTAGGGCGTCAGGGTCAGCACGCCGAGCACGCCGCCGAGCAGGTCGTTCATCCGGCGCGACGGGAAGAAGGACCCGTGGCCGCAATCGTGCTGGAACATGAACAGCCGCACCACCAGGAAGGCCGCCGCCGGCACCAGCAGGAGGACCCACCAGACGCCGCGGTCGATGCCGAACAGGATGGCGGCCATCGCCGCGAGGAACGGAAGCCCGGTGTTCAGGAGCTGGAACGAGGCCCGCCGCCCATCCGGCTTCAGGTAGGGCGCCACCATCGTCCGCCAGGTGCCGGAGGTCGGGCTCGACGGATCGGGCGAGGTCGCGGGGTCGGGCATGCATGGTCCGGTTCGAAATCGAACAAAGGAGATGGGGTGGACGGGTGCGGTTCTCAAGCGACCCGCGGTTCGCCCGAGTGCGGCCCGGGCGTGGGGAACGCGCCGCCGCCGGATCCGCGGACACGTCCGAGCGCCGCCGCGACGCTGGCCCGCATCGGCGTCGTCGGGCGGCCGATCAGCGCACTGAGCTGGCGGCCGTCGTCGAACAGGGCGCCTCCCGCGGCGGCGGCGTGGCTGTCCGACAGCAGGGCGGCCAGGTCGGGCGGCAGCCCGGCGCCGACCAGCATCGACCGGTATTCCGCCTCGGGCAGGTCGGTGTAGCCGACCTCCCGTCCCGACTGCCGCGACAGCTCCGCTGCCAGCTCGGCCAGGGTGTAGGCCGCGTCGCCGGCGAGCTCGACGGTGCGGCCTGCGAAGTCTTGTCCGCCGGACAGCACGGCGACGGCAGCCGCCGCGTAGTCGGCCACCGCCGCCGAGGCGATGCGGCCGGTTCCGGCGCTGCCCGCCAGGGCGCCGTGCGCCAGGGCCGCCGGCACCGCCGCCATGTAGTTCTCGGTGTACCAGCCGTTGCGCAGGATGACGGACGGCACGCCCGAGCTCCGCAGCAGCGCCTCGGTGTCGCGGTGATCGGCGGCCAGCGCCAGCCTGGAGGTGTCGGCGTGCAGGAGGCTGGTGTAGGCGACGAGGCCCACCCCGGCCTGGCATGCCGCCTCGACCACGTTGCGGTGCTGCGCCATGCGCGCCGGCAATTCGTTCGAGGACACGAACAGCATCCGGTCGATGCCGGCGAAGGCGGCGACCAGGGTGTCCGGCTGGCCGTAGTCGGCCGGCCGGACCTCGACGCCCAGCGCCGACAGCCGGGCCGCGGCCTCGCTGCCGCCGGGCCGGTGCGCCCGAACGATGACCACGACGTCCGCCGCCGGCACGGTGTCGAGCAGCCGCGCCAGCACCTCGCCGCCGAGCTGTCCGGTGGCGCCGGTGATCAGGAAGCGCGGGCGATGGGTGGACATGGATGAACCTCCTCTGGTGGTTGAACGAGACGAGGTCTTGATTGGGAACCATCGCGGCCCGATACCAGGAGGCAGTTCCGCCTGCCCAGGTGAGCCGGAGACAACCATCCTGACCGACGAGCTGCCGCTGGCCACCGTTCTTCCCCGCTGTGACGCCGCCCGCGACGCCGCGTCCTGCCCGATCCGCAACGTGCTGGACCGGCTGGGCGACAAGTGGACCATGCTGGTCCTGGTCGCGCTGGCGGACGGGCCGCGCCGCTTCAGCGCCCTCGGCCGGAGCCTGCCCGACATCTCCAAGCGGATGCTGACCCAGACGCTGCGCGACCTGGAGCGCGACGGGCTGGCCACCCGGCACGTGTTTCCGACCAAGCCGCCGCAGGTGGAGTACCGGCTGTCGCCGTTGGGACGCTCCATGCTCGCGCCGCTCGCCGGCCTGGTCGCCTGGGCGGAACAAAGCTTTCCGGCGATCCGGCAGGCCCGCGCCGGGTTCGACGCCACGCCGGCGCAGGGGGCGGGGCAGGAAGCGGGCTGAGCGGGCGGCACGACCGGCGCCGGTTTAGGGGGCGGCGCGCGGCACCGGGTGACGATCACCGCACGCGGTCGGCGACCGCCCTGCCGCAGGTCGCGGTGTCGGCGGGACCGCCGAGGTCGCGGGTGCGCAGGGCCGGCTCCGACAGCACGTCCTCGATCGCCCGCACGATCGCGGCCGCCGCGTCCGGTTCGCCGAGGTGATCCAGCAGCATCGCCCCGGCCCAGATCTGGCCGATCGGGTTGGCGACGCCCTGGCCGGCGATGTCGGGCGCCGAGCCGTGCACCGGCTCGAACAGCGACGGGAAGCGGCGGTCCGGGTTGATGTTCGCCGCCGGCGCGATGCCGATGGTCCCGGTGCAGGCCGGGCCGAGATCGGACAGGATGTCGCCGAACAGGTTGGAGCCCACCACCACGTCGAACCAGCCGGGGTTGCGCACGAAATGCGCGGCCAGGATGTCGATGTGGTAGCTGTCCACGCGCACCGACGGGTAGTGCACGGCCATCTCGCGCAGCCGCTCGTCCCAGTACGGCATGGTGATGGAGATGCCGTTGGACTTGGTGGCCGAGGTCAGGTGGCGCTTCGGGCGCGCCGCCGCCATCTCGAAGGCGTAGCGCTGGATGCGGTCGACGCCGGTGCGGGTCATGATCGTTTCCTGCACCACGAACTCGCGCTCGGTGCCGGCGAACATGCGGCCGCCGACCGACGAGTACTCGCCCTCGGTGTTCTCGCGCACCACCACGAAGTCGATGTCGCCGGCGGTGCGGCCGGCCAGCGGCGACGGCACGCCGGGCATCAGCCGCACCGGGCGGACGTTGGCGTACTGGTCGAACTCGCGACGCATCGGCACCAGCGAGCCCCACAGCGAGACGTGGTCCGGCACGGTGGCCGGCCAGCCGACGGCGCCGAAGAAGATGGCGTCATGGCCGCCGATCCGCGCCTTCCAGTCGTCGGGCATCATCTGCCCGTGCCTGAGGTAGTGGTCGCAGGAGGCGAAGTCGAACTGGTCGGTCTCGAGGCGGAAGCCGTGGCGCGCGGCGGCGGCTTCCAGGACACGCAGGCCTTCCGGCACCGTTTCCTTGCCGATGCCGTCACCGGGAATGACGGCCAGGCGGTAGAAGCGGGCGGTTGCGGTGCCGTCGGTGGCCATGGCTGCGTGAGCCTCCTGTCCGGGGTCGTTCGACCGCCAACGCTCCGCTACGCCGCAGGTGGCAGCGCGCGTCGCTGCCGGCGCAGCAGTGAACAGGCATCCCGACTGGGTTGTAACGATGCGATCGGCGCCATCGCGGACGGCCGTGCTTGCCTGGCGTGCGGTACCGTCACGATTGTCTTGATCTTGATGGGTGCCGGCGCCTATTGTTCCTGAGGTCGTTACGTTCCTACATCGATAATGGGATTATGGCCGCGCTGCTGGAACCGGTACTGGAAAAGAGACGGCTGACACGGCTGCGGCAGCTCCAGGTGCTGGACACCGCGCCGGAGCCGCTGTTCGACGCGCTGACCCGAGCCGCCTCGGTAGCCTGCGACACGCCGATCGCCATGTTCAACCTGGTGTCTGCCGATCGCCAATGGGCCAAGTCGATGGTCGGGCAGGTTCCGCGCAGCCTGCCGCGGGACCAGTCCCTCTGCTCCCACACCGTGACGCGCGACCGGTTCTTCCAGGTCGAGGACCTCCGGTCGGATCCGCGATTCGCCGGAGGCCAGCTGGCACGGGATCCGGACGGCATCCGCTTCTACGCCGGAATGCCGGTACGCGTGGACGAGGGGCTGTGCGTGGGCGCGCTGTGCGTCGCCGACCACGTGGCCCGCAGGCTGACGCGGACGCAGAGGGAGGTCCTGCGCCAGCTGGCCGAGGCCGCGGGGGGAGCCCTCCTGTCGCGGCAGCGGGCCGTGGAGGCGCTGGCCGCGGCGACGCGGAGCGGCGCACGGCTGCAGCGCCTCTACGACGCGACGCCGGTCATGATGCACTCGACCGACGACGCCGGGTGCCTGGTGTCCGCCAGCGACCTGTGGCTGTCCGGCCTCGGCTACACCCGCGACGAGGTGATCGGGCGTGCCGTCGGCGACGTGCTGCGGCCGGCCACCGCCACGCAGCCCGCGTCGCACCTGGAGGTGCCGGCCGATCGGGAAAGCGCGTGCGGCCCGGTCGAGACCGCGATCCTGCGAAAGGACGGCAGCACGCTCGACGTGATCATGTCGTCGCTGGTGGACCTCGACGAGGCCGCCGGCAGCCGGCGCGTGCTGACGGTGATCGAGGACGTCACCAAGCGCCGGCAGGCGGAGGTGCGGCTGGACGCGGCACACGGGTTCCTGCAGCGGACCGGCATCGCCGCAGGCGTGGGCGGCTGGGAGTTCGACATCCGGTCCGCCAGGATCACCTGGTCCGACCATACCTGCCGGCTGCACGACCGGGAGCCCGGCCATCAGCCGACGCTGCAGGAAGCGCTCGGCTACTATGCCGCCGAAGCTCGGTCGGCGGTCGAGTTGGCGATGAGGACGGCGCTGGAGGAGGGTACTCCCTGGGAGCTCGAACTCCCCCTGGTCTCGGCCACCGGGCGCAGCTTCTGGGCCCGCGCGGTCGGGGCGGTCGAACGGGAGGACGGGCGTCCGGTGCGGCTGGTCGGCGCCTTCCAGGACGTCACCGCACGCAAGCGGATCGAGCAGGAGCTGTCGGAAAACCGCGAGCTGCTCCAGGTGACGCTGGACTCGATCGGCGACGGCGTGATCACCACCGACGTGGCGGGCATGGTCAGCTGGATGAACCCGGTCGCGGAACGCCTCACCGGCTGGAACAAGGCCGAGGCGGCCGGCCGCCTGCTGGCGGTCGTGCTCGATACCGCGTCCGACGGGGAGCAGGGCGGGCGCGACAGCACGATCCTGGCCGGGGACACCGTGCTGCTGTCGCGCACCGGCGCACGCCACGCGATCGAGACCACCCGCACCCCGATCCTTGCCGAGGCGGGCTCCGTCCACGGCGTGGTGATCGTGATCCGCGACGTGTCCGAGCAGCGGCGTCTCGCGCACAACCTGCACTACCAGGCGACGCATGACAGTCTGACGGGGCTCGCGAACCGGTCCTGCTTCGAGGCGGAGCTGGCGCGGTCGATCGCGGCGGCCGATGCGGGGCGGTCCGATGTGCTGCTCTACGTCGACCTCGACCAGTTCAAGGTGGTCAACGACCGCTGCGGGCACGCCGCAGGCGACCGGCTGCTCTGCCAGGTGACCGCCCTGCTGCAGGCTTGCGCACGCGACGAGGACCTCATCGCCCGGCTCGGCGGCGACGAGTTCGCCATCATCCTGCGCGCCTGCACGGCCGTGCAGGCGCTCACGATCGCCCAGCGGATCTGCGACGACCTGGACGCGAGCCGGTTCGTCAGCGGCGACCAGCGCTTCCGGGTGGGGGCCAGCATCGGCCTGGTCGCGGTGGATCGGCCCGATCTCACGCTGGCGGCCTTGATGAGGGCTGCGGACGACGCCTGCTATGCGGCCAAGGAGGCGGGGCGGAACCGCGTCCACGTCTGGGAGACCCTCGATCCGGCGGTGCTGCTGCGCTCCCGCGACGCGTGCTGGCTCAGCCGGCTGGAGCAGGCCCTCGACGACGACCGCTTCGAGCTGCACGGGCAGCGGATCGAGCAGCTCTCCGCGGCCGACGGCAGGATGCGCTGCGAGGTGCTGCTGCGGCTGCGGGAGGTGGACGGCGCGCTGGTGCTGCCCGGCCAGTTCATGCCCGCGGCCGAACGGTTCCACATCGTCAGCCGCATCGACCGCTGGGTGGTGCGCACCCTGTTCCGCTGGCTCGAACGCGACGCCGCCGCCGACCGGTTCGACATGATCTGCGTGAACCTGTCCGGGCAATCCATCGGCGACGCGTCGTTCCGCGGCTTCATGCTGCAGATGATCGATTCCGCCCGGTTCGACCTGCGCAAGCTGTGCTTCGAGATCACCGAGACCTCGGTGATCACGCGGCTGAGCGAGGCCAGGATGCTGGTCGACACCCTGCACGCGCACCGCATCAAGGTCGCCCTCGACGACTTCGGCGCCGGCGCGTCCTGGTTCAGCTACCTCAAGAGCCTTCCGGTCGACTACATCAAGATCGACGGCCAGTTCACCCGCGACCTGCTGCACGACCCGCTGAACCAGGTGGCGCTGCGCTGCTTCCGCGAGGTGGCGCGCTCGGTCGGCGCCGAAACGATCGCGGAATTCGTGGAACACGAGCAGCAGCGCGACGTGCTGCTGTCGCTCGGCTTCGGCCTCGCCCAGGGCTACCTGCTGCACAAGCCGGAGCTGCTGGGGAAGCTCGCCGGCCATGCACCGGCGGCCGACCTGGTTCCGCCGGTGCTGCTTGGGGTGGCCTTTCCGCTTGAAGCCGCGGGATCGCCGCTGCTCGGCCAGCTCGCCTGAGGACGCGCCGGCCGATCGATCGGCTGCACGTCCGCATCGCCCGCGTCCCTGTTCCAGAGCCTGATGCCGACCGCTCCGAGCCTCGTCTTCCAGCGGCCGGTGTCCCGGCGGCCCGGTATGATCCAGTCGCAGTGGTCCAGGGATCACGCTCCGGCTCGTGGTCCGGAGGGCCGGACCGCGATGTCGGCCATGACGCCGGCTCGGCGGCCTCCTTCGGCGGAACGTCCTGCTGCTCGACTGCATGAGCAGCGGCGCTGTGTGGCGGCCTTGTGGGGGCTGCTGCCGTCGCGGGCCGGGGGCGATCCGCCGGTCGGCGGCAGGCGCCTGCCGCGGTCGCCGGCATCGTCCACGATCCCGAGCGCCCATGCCCCCTGGAGGAGGGATCACTCCGCAGGCAGCGCCTCTCCCGCCTCGCCCGGGCGCAGCCGGAGCCGGTCGAGCAGCAGGTAGACCGCCGGCGTGGTGTAGAGCGTGAGCACCTGGCTGAAGATCAGGCCGCCGATGATGGAGATGCCGAGCGGCTGGCGCAGCTCCGACCCGTCGCCGGTCGACAGCACCAGCGGCAGGGCACCGAGCAGGGCGGCCGACGTGGTCATGACGATCGGCCGGAACCGCATCATGCAGGCCTCGAAGATGGCGTCGCGGCTCGAGGCGCCGTGGCTGCGCTCGGCGTCGAGCGCGAAGTCGATCATCAGGATCGCGTTCTTCTTCACGATGCCGATCAGCAGGATCACGCCGATCACGGTGATCAGCGAGAACTCGGTGTGCAGCAGGATCAGCGCCAGCACGGCGCCGACGCCGGCCGAGGGCAGCGTGGACAGGATCGTCACCGGGTGCACGAAGCTCTCGTACAGCACGCCGAGCACGATGTAGACCGCGAGCAGGGCGGCACCGATCAGCAGCGGCTCGCTGCTCAGCGACTGCTGGAACACCTGCGCGGTGCCGGCGAAGCCGCCGACGATGTCGCTCGGCATGTGCAGGTCGGCCACCGCCTTGGCGATCGCCGCCTGGGCGGCCGACAGCGAGCGGCCGGGGGCGAGGTTGAACGAGATCGTCACCGAGACGAACTGGCTCTGGTGGTTCACCGAGAGTGCCGTGTGCCCGCGCGCGAACCGCGCCACCGCGCCGAGCGGCACCATCGTCTCGGCGCCGGTGCTGACCGCAGCACCCGAGGAGGCGACGCTGCTGCCGCTGGCGGCGATCGCGTTCTGCGCCGCGTTGCGCTGCGAGGTGTTGATTCCGTTGGCGGCGGCGGTGGCCGAGGCGGTGGTCGTCGCGGTGACGGTGCCGGAAGGGGCGTTGGTGGTCGCGGATCCGCTCGGCGTGCTTCCGGAGGTGCTGATCCAGATCCGGTTCAGCACGTCCGGGTTCTGCCAGTACTGCGGCGCCACCTCCATGATGACGTGGTACTGGTTCAGCGCGTTGTAGATGGTCGAGACCGAGCGCTGGCCGAAGGCATCGTAGAGCGTGTTGTCGATCTGGGACACGTTCAGGCCGAGCCGCGAGGCGGTGGCGCGGTCGATCGTCACCACCGACTCCAGCCCGGCCTGCTGCTGGTCGGAGTTGACGTCGGTGAGGTCGGGGTTGCCCTGCAGCGCGGCCAGCAGCCTGGGCGCCCACTCGAACACCTCGGCGGTGTTGTCGGCCTGCAGGGTGTACTGGTAGGCGGCGTTGGTCTGCCGGCCGCCGACGCGCACGTCCTGCGCCGGCACCATGATCAGCCGGCCGGGCACGTGCGCCAGCGCCCGTCGCAGCCGCGTCGTCACCACGTCCAGGCTGTCGCGCGCGTTCTTCGGCTTCAGCGCGACGTAGACGTTGGCGGTGTTGGTCTGCGCCGTGGCGCCGCCGCCGCCGGCGCCGGTGGAGCCGACCACGTTCTGCACCGCCGGGTCGTGCTGCACGATCGCCATCATCCGCGTGAGCTTGGCGCTCATCGCCTGGAACGAGATGTCCTGGTCGGCCTGCACCGCGCCGATCAGCCGGCCGTTGTCCTGGGTCGGGAAGAAGCCCTTCGGGATCACCACCAGCAGCCACACGTTGAGCGCGATCGTGCCGGCCAGCACCAGCAGCACCAGGGCGTTGTGCTCCAGGGTCCAGGCGAGCGTGCGGCCGTAGAAATCCAGCACGCGCTGGCCGATCGTCCGCCGTTGCCACGCCGGCGGCCCGGTGCGCGGCTTCGGCCGCAGCACCAGCGCGCACAGCATCGGCGTGGTGGTGAGCGAGGTGACCAGCGACACCACGATGGCCGCCGACAGCGTCACCGCGAACTCGCGGAACAGCCGGCCGACGATGCCGCCCATCAGCAGGATCGGCAGGAACACGGCGATCAGCGACAGGGTGATCGAGACGATGGTGAACCCCACCTCCGCGCTGCCGCGCAGCGCCGCCTCGCGACGCGGCATGCCGTCCTCGATGTGGCGGGAGATGTTCTCCAGCACCACGATCGCGTCGTCCACGACGAAGCCGGTGGAGATGGTCAGGGCCATCAGCGACAGGTTGTCCAGGCTGAACCCGGCCAGGTACATCACCCCGAAGGTGCCGATCACCGAGACCGGCACCGACACCATCGGGATCAGGGTGGCGCGCAGGTCGCGCAGGAACAGCCAGACCACCGCCGTCACCAGCACCACGGCGATCACCAGCGTGGTCTCGGTGTCGGCCAGCGAGCCGCGTATGCTCAGCGTGCTGTCGGAGGCGAAGGTGATGTCGATGCCGTGCGGCAGGGCTGCCCGCAGCTTGGGGATCGACGCCTTCACCGCGTCCACCGTCTGGATCACGTTGGCGCCGGGCTGCTTGAACACGATCACCAGCACCGCAGGCTTGCCGTTGGCGAGCCCGAGGTTGCGCAGGTCCTGCACGCTGTCGCTGACCGTCGCGATGTCGGTGAGGTGCACCGCGTGGCCGTTGCGGTAGGCGATCACCAGCGGCCGGTAGTCGGCGGCGTGGCTGGCCTGGTCGTTGGTGTAGATCTGCAGCCGCTGCCGGCCGAGGTCCAGCACCCCCTTCGGCGTATCGGCATTGGCGGAGGCCAGGGCGGCGCGCACGTCCTCCAGGCCGATGCCGTACTTGAACAGCGCGTAGGGGTCGAGCTCGACGCGCACCGCAGGCAGGGCGGCGCCGCTGATGATCACCTGGCCGACGCCGGAAAGCTGGGACAGCTGCTGCTGCAGCACCGTGCTGGCGGCGTCGTAGATCTGCCCGCGGGTCAGCGTTTTCGAGGTGAGCGACACGATCAGCACCGGCGCGTCGGCCGGGTTGACCTTGCGGTACACCGGGTTGCTCAGCAGGTTGGTCGGCAGGTCGGCGCGCGCGGCGTTGATCGCGGCCTCGACGTCGCGGGCGGCGCCGTCGATGTTGCGGTCCAGGCCGAACTGCAGGTTGATGCGTGTCTGCCCGACCTGGCTCTGCGAGGTCATCTCGGTGAGGTCGGCGATCTGGCCGAGGTGGCGTTCCAGCGGACCGGCGAGGCTGGTCGCCACCGTGTCCGGATCGGCGCCGGGGAGCTGCGCCTGCACCGAGATTGTCGGGAAGTCGACCTCGGGCAGCGAGGCCACCGGCAGCTGGAAGAAGCCGAGCACGCCGGCGAACAGGATCGCCAGCGTCAGCAGGGTGGTGGCGATCGGACGGGCGATGAACGGGGCGGAGATGTTCACTCGGCAGGTGCCGCGTCGCCGGCCTCCCGGTTGGCGCCGCGTCCTGTCAGCCGCACCGCGACCCAGTCGAAGGCGAGGTAGATCACCGGGGTGGTGAACAGGGTCAGCACCTGGCTCACCAGCAGGCCGCCGACGATGGCGATGCCCAGCGGCTGGCGCAGCTCCGAGCCGGAGCCGCTGCCCAGCATCAGCGGCACGGCACCGAGCACGGCGGCGAGCGTGGTCATCAGGATCGGGCGGAACCGGAGCAGGCAGGCCTGGAAGATCGCCTCGCGCGGCGACTTGTTCTCGGTGCGCTCGGCCGCCAGCGCGAAGTCGATCATCATGATCGCGTTCTTCTTGACGATGCCGATCAGGAGGATGATGCCGATCACCGCGATGATGTCGAGCTGGTGGCCGGTCAGGTACAGCGCCAGCAGCGCGCCGACGCCGGCGGAAGGCAGCGTCGAGAGGATCGTCAGCGGGTGGACGAAGCTCTCGTACAGCACGCCGAGCACGATGTAGACCGCGACCATGGCGGCCGCGATCAGCAGCAGCTCGTTGGACAGCGAGGCCTGGAACGCGGACAGCGAGCCCTGGAACGCGGTGGTGAAGCTGTCCGGCAGCCCGATCCCCCGCTGCGCGTCGCCGATCGCCGCCACCGCCTTGTCCAGCGAGGTGCCGGCGGCAAGGTTGAACGAGATCGACACCGACGGGAACTGGCCGAGATGCTCGACCTGCAGCGGGTCGCTGTGCACCGCGACGTGCACCATGGCCGACAGCGGCACCTGCCCCAGCGCGCCGGTGGTGGGCGTGGCGACCGTGGCGGCGGTGCTGGCGGAGGCCGACGGCAGGTAGATGCCCTCCAGTGCCTGTTGCAACGAGCGTGCCTGGCCGGTGTCGGCCTGCAGGATCACCCGGTACTGGTTGGACTGGGTGTAGAGCGTGGAGGCGATGCGCTGGCCGAACGCGTCATAGAGCGCGTTGTCGATGGTGGCGGGGGTGATGCCGAACCGCGCCGCGGTCGGCCGGTCGATCACCAGGTCGAGCGCCCGGCCGTTGGTGTTCATGTCGCTGGTCACGGCGGTGAAGCCCGGCATCTGCGCCAGCCGCTCGACCAGCCGCGGCACCCATTGCGCGAACAGCCCGCCGTCCGGGTTCTCCAGGAAGAAGTGGTACTGCGCCCGTCCCACGGTGGAGTCGATGGTCAGGTTCTGCACCGGCTGCATCGACAGGGTGATGCCCGGCAGCCGGCGCAGCCGGTCGTCCAGACGGGCGATCACCGCGGTGGCGGAGGGGCGCTGGCCGCGCGGCTTGAGGGCGATCAGGACCCGGCCGCTGTTGAGCGTGGTGTTGGTGCCGTCGACGCCGATGAAGGAGGACAGGCCCTGCACCGCCGGGTCCTGCAGGATCGCGTCCGCCATCGCCTGCTGCCGCGCCGCCATGGCGCCGAACGAGATGTCCTGCGCCGCTTCCGAGATGCCCTGGATCGCGCCGGTGTCCTGGACCGGGAAGAAGCCCTTGGGGATCACGTCGTACAGCGCAACCGTGGCCAGCAGCGTGACGAGAGCGACCAGCAGGGTCAGCGCCTGGTGGTCGAGCACCACGGCGAGCGCGCGGCCGTAGCCGGCAACGATGCGGTCGAAGCCGCGCTCGGCGGCGAGGTCGATCCGGTAGCGCTTGTCGGCGGGGCGGTGGCGCACCAGCAGCGCGCACATCATCGGCACCAGGGTCAGCGAGACCACGGCGGAGATCACGATGGTGACCGCGAGCGTCACCGCGAACTCGCGGAACAGCCGCCCGACCACGTCGCCCATGAACAGCAGCGGGATCAGCACCGCGATCAGCGACACCGTCAGCGAGATGATGGTGAAGCCGATCTCCTCGGAGCCGTTCAGCGCCGCCTCCAGCGGCGCCTCGCCGTCCTCGACGTGGCGGGCGATGTTCTCGATCATGACGATGGCGTCGTCGACCACGAAGCCGGTGGAGATGGTGAGTGCCATCAGCGACAGGTTGTCGAGCGAGAAGCCCAGCAGGTACATCGCTCCCAGCGTGCCGACCAGCGACAGCGGCACCGACAACGACGGGATCAGCGTCGCCGGCACCGTGCGCAGGAACAGGAAGATCACCAGCACGACCAGCACCACCGCGAGGCCCAGCTCGAACTCGACGTCGTTCACCGAGGCCTGGATCGGCGTGGTCTGGTTGCTGATCACCGCCACGTCGACCGAGGGCGGCAGCGTTCCGCGCATCTGCGGCAGGCGGCGCAGGATGTTGCGCACCACCGCGATCACGTTGGAGCCGGGCTGGCGCTGGATGTTCAGGATCACCGCCGGGGTGCGGCCGGACCAGGCGGCGAGCTGGTTGTTCTCGGCGCCGTCGACGATGGTGGCGACGTCGCCGAGGCGCACCGCGTGGCCGTTCTTGTAGGCGACGATCAGCTGGCGGTAGCCGTCCGCGTCGGTGATCTGGTCGTTGTCGTTGATGGTGCTGCTCTGCGCCGCGCCGTCGAAGCTGCCCTTGGGCGTGTCGGTGTTCTGGTTGCCGATGATGGTGCGTATGTCGTCGATCGCGAGACCGTACGACGACAAGGCGCGCGGGTTGATCACCACGCGCACCGCCGGCCGGTTGCCGCCGCTGATCGAGACCAGCCCGACGCCCGGCTGCTGGCTGATCTTCTGCGCCAGGCGCACGTCGGCCAGGTCCTCGACCTGCGTCAGGCTCAGGGTGCGGCTGGTCAGCGCCAGGGTCAGCACCGGGGTGTCGGCGGGGTTGACCTTGTTGTAGATCGGCGGCGCCGGCAGGTCCGACGGCAGCAGGCTGGTGGCCGCGTTGATCGCCGCC
>CAXTVS010000042.1:0-29179 GCA_964247735.1 uncultured Acetobacteraceae bacterium | reverse complement strand
GCAGGGTGATGCCGAGGCGGGCGGCCTGCTCGCGGGCGGGGGCAAGCTCGGCCGGTACCACGCCGTTCCAGTACTCGTGGTTGCCCATGACGAACACCGCCGGACGACCGCCGGCCAGGCGCTCGACCACGCGCAGGCCCTGCTCGGGCGCGCCCTCGAACACGTCGCCCGCCACCACCAGCACGTCGAAGTCGGGCGGGGGAGGGTGGTAGGCCTGGGGGTAGGGAGTGGCCTCCAGGTGGAGGTCGGAGAGGATCCAGAGCCGGGTCATTCGCGGAAGACGGAGGCCGGATAGCCCTGCGCGAACAGCAGCGCGCGCAGGTCGGCATGATCGATGCGGTTGGCCACCGCGTCGGCCACCACCGGCTTGGCGTGGTAGGCGACGCCGAGGCCGGCCTCGCGCAGCATGTCGAGGTCGTTGGCGCCGTCGCCGACCGCCAGGGTCGCTGCGAGGCGCAGGGCGCGGGATTCGGCGAGGGTGCGCAGGGAGTCGAGCTTGGCGGCGCGTCCGAGGATCGGCTCGGCGACGCGGCCGGTCAGCCGGCCGTTCGAGATGCCGAGCTGATTGGCGTGGTGCACGTCGAAGCCGCACCAGGCGGCGACGCGGGCGGTGAACCAGGTGAAGCCGCCGGACACCAGGGCGGCGGTGGCGTTGTGGGCGCGCATGGTGGCGACCACGGTGCGGGCGCCGGGGGTGAGGCGTGTTTCGGCCCAGGTGGCGTCGAGGGCCGCCTCGTCGAGGCCGCGCAGCAGGGCGACGCGCTCGCGGAGTGCTGCCTCGAAGTCGATCTCGCCGTTCATGGAGCGTCGGGTGATGGCGGCGACGCGCTCCCCGACGCCGGCGCGGGCGGCGAGGTCGTCCAGGGTTTCGGAGGCGACGACCGTGCTGTCCATGTCGGCCACCAGCAGGCCCTTGCGCCGGCCGCGCGAGCGGGTCAGCAGCACGTCGGTGTGGGAGGGGGCGAAGCGGGCGCGGATGTCGGACAGCGAGGGTCCGGAGGGGGACGGGGCGCCGCAGGGGATGTCGGCGGCCTCGCCAGGGGACAGGATCACGGCGGGCTGGCCGGAGACGAGGGCACGCGCCTCCTCGATCGCGGCGGGGGACAGGAGGGTGGCGTCGCGCCGGGCGACCAGGGTGAGGGTGTAGGGCAGGGTCATGACGACAGGGAAGAACCGCCTGGAGGGCCGCAGCGTGGTGGCAGGGATGTCCCGGTGAGGCAAGGCGGGTCAGCCATGCGAACGGGCGCGCCCGGGCACTGCCTGATCGTGGCCGGGCCGACCTGCAGCGGCAAGTCGGCGCTGGCGCTGCGCCTGGCGCGGGAGCTGGGCGGGACGGTGGTCAATGCGGACTCGATGCAGGTGTATCGGGAGCTCCGCATCCTGAACGCGCGGCCGACGCCGGCGGATGAGGCGGCGGTGCCGCACCGGCTGTACGGGGTCCGGCCGGCGTCGTGTCCGGGCAGCGTCGCCTGGTGGCGGGAGGCGGCGCTGGAGGCGATGGCGGAGGCGTGGGCGGCGGGCAGGCTGCCGATCCTGTGCGGCGGGACCGGGATGTACCTGCGGGCGCTGACGCACGGGCTGTCGGTGATCCCCGATCCGGGGCCGGAGGCGCGGGCCGAGGCGCGCGGGCTGCTGGCGGAGGTCGGGGCGGCGGCGCTGCACGGGCGGCTCCTGGCGGTGGATCCCGTGACGGCGTCCGGGCTGCGGCCGTCGGACGGGCAGCGGCTGGCGCGGGCGTGGGAGGTGTGGCGCGGCACCGGGCAGGGGGTGGCGGCGTGGGCGGAACGGCCGGGGCTGCCGCCGGCGCCGTGCCGGTTCAGCGCGATCCGGCTGGCGCCGGCGCGGGACGCGCTGCGGGAGGCGATCGGGCGGCGGTTCGAGGCGATGCTGGAACAGGGCGCGCTGGCCGAGGTGGAGGCGCTGCTGGCGCAGGGGCTGCCGGCGTCGCTGCCGGCGATGCGGGCGCACGGGGTGCCGGAGCTGGCGGCGGTGCTGCGCGGGACGACGACACTGGCGGCGGCGTCGCGTCGGGCGGTGCTGTCCCAGGGGCAGTACACCAAGCGGCAGGCGACGTGGTTCGCGCATCATCCGCTGGCGGCGCCGGACCGGACGCGCGTGGTCGGCGTCCGCATGGCTGGTATGACGCAACAAATGGAAAGAACGGTGGTCGACTTGTTATCGTTCGTTGTTGCGGGCGTTGACGCCGGACAGCGGGACGCATAGGACAACCGGCCCGCGGCCGTGCGTCGCGGCAGGAGCGAACGATGAATGCCAGCACCGACCTGAAGGACAGCCTCGCGTCGCGCGACGGCGAGGCGATCAGCCTGGCCGTCACCAACGGGGCCGAGGTGCTGCTCCGCGTGCTGCAGGCGCAGGGCGTCGAGGTGGTGTTCGGCTATCCGGGCGGGGCGGTGCTGCCGATCTACGACGCCCTGTTCAAGCAGGACGCGATCCGGCACATCCTGGTGCGGCACGAGCAGGCGGCGGTGCACGCGGCGGAAGGCTACGCGCGCTCCACCGGCAAGGTGGGCGTGGTGCTGGTGACGTCGGGGCCGGGGGCGACCAACGCGGTCACCGGGCTGGTGGACGCGCTGATGGACTCGATCCCGGTGGTGTGCCTGACCGGGCAGGTGCCGACGCACATGATCGGCAACGACGCGTTCCAGGAGGCCGACACCACCGGCATCACGCGGCCGGCGACCAAGCACAACTACCTGGTCAAGCGGCCGGGCGACCTCGCGCGCACGGTGCACGAGGCGTTCTACGTGGCGCGCAGCGGACGGCCGGGGCCGGTGGTGGTGGACCTGCCGAAGGACATCATGGTCGGGCCGGCGAGCTACGTCGCGGCGTCGGACGTGCCGCACCGGTCGTACCGGCCGGTGCGCGAGCCGGCGCGCGAGGCGGTCGAGGCCGCGGTGGCGGCCATGAAGGGGGCGCGGCGGCCGCTGTTCTATACCGGGGGCGGGGTGATCAACTCCGGGCCGGCGGCGTCGGAGGCGCTGGTGCGGCTGGTGCGGATGACCGGGTTCCCGTGCACCTCGACGCTGATGGGGCTGGGGGCGTTTCCGACCACTGATCCGCAGTTCCTCGGCATGCTGGGCATGCACGGGACCTACGAGGCGAACCTCGCCACCCATGGCTGCGACGTGCTGGTCAACATCGGCGCGCGGTTCGACGACCGGGTGACCGGGCGGCTCGACGCGTTCTCGCCGGGCTCGACCAAGATCCACGTCGACATCGACGCATCGTCGATCAACAAGATCGTGCGGGTGGACATCCCGGTGCTGGGCGATGCCGGGCGCGCCGTCGCCATGATGATCGAGGCGTGGGAGCGGGACGACGCCGTGGTCGACCGCGAGGCGCTGGCGGGGTGGTGGCGGCAGATCGATGCGTGGCGGGCGATCGACAGCCTGGCCTATCGGCAGGACCCGTCGCCGGACGCGGTGATCAAGCCGCAGCATGCGATCAGGCGGCTGTACGAGCTGTCGCGGCAGACCGGGCGGGACACGTTCGTGACCACCGAGGTCGGCCAGCACCAGATGTGGGCGGCGACGCACTTCCAGTACGACCGGCCGAACCGGTGGATGACGTCGGGCGGGCTGGGCACGATGGGCTACGGGCTGCCGGCGGCGGTGGGGGTGCAGGTGGCGCACCCACGCGCCCTTGTCATCGACATCGCCGGCGAGGCGTCGACGCTGATGAACATCCAGGAGCTGGGCACGATCGCGCAGTACCGGCTGCCGGTGAAGCTGTTCATCCTGAACAACCGCTACATGGGCATGGTGCGGCAGTGGCAGGAGCTGCTGCACGGCAGCCGCTATTCGCAGAGCTACAGCGAGGCGCTGCCGGACTTCGTCAAGCTGGCGGACGCGTTCGGGGCCACCGGCATGCGGGCGGCGAAGCTCGGCGAGCTGGACGAGGTGATCCGGCGCATGCTGGCGCATGACGGGCCGGTGATCGCCGACATCCGCGTCGACGAGGCGGAGAACTGCTACCCGATGATCCCCTCGGGCGCCGCGCACAACGAGATGATCCTGGGCCCGGAGCAGAGCGAGCAGGCGGCGCGGATCACCGACGAGGGCCTGATGCTGGTCTGAGGTTCGACGACCGGGTTTCCAAAGGGTTTTCGCCCTTTGGCGGGTCCAGGGCGGCGCCCTGGCCTTCTGTCCCAAGGAACGATCATGTCCCGCCAAGAGGAGCCGCACGTGTCCGCGGTGATTGCCGTGCTGGTGGAGAACGAGAGCGGCGTGCTGGCGCGCGTGATCGGGCTGTTCTCGGGCCGCGGCTACAACATCGAGAGCCTGACGGTGGCGCCGGTCGAGGACGGCGGCAACCGGTCGCGGATCAACATCGTCACCTCGGGCACGCCGATGGTGATCGAGCAGATCAAGGCGCTGCTTTACCGGCTGGTGCCGGTGCACAAGGTGTCGGACCTGACGCAGAGCGGGCCGCACGTCGCGCGCGAGATGGCGCTGGTCAAGGTGGTGTCGACCGGCGAGCCGCGCACCGAGGCGCTGCGGGTGGCGGAAGCGTTCCGGGCGCGGGCGGTGGACACCACCACGGGCTCGTTCGTGTTCGAGCTGACCGGGGCGCCGGAGAAGATCGAGACGTTCATCGAGCTGATGCGGCCGCTCGGCCTGGTCGAGGTGTCGCGCACCGGGATCGCCGCCATCGCCCGCGGGCCGCGGACGATCTAGTTTTTCATGCCGTTGTTTCCAAGGAGAACCTGATCATGCGCGTCTACTACGACCGCGACGCCGACGTGAACCTGATCAAGGGACGCAAGGTCGCCATCATCGGCTACGGCAGCCAGGGGCACGCCCACGCCAACAACCTCAAGGACAGCGGCGTGGCCGAGCTGGTGGTGGGGCTGCGTCCGGGCTCGGGGGGCGTGCCGAAGGCGGAAGCGGCCGGGATCCGGGTGATGGGGCCGTCGGAGGCGGCGGCGTGGGCCGACGTGGTGATGGTGCTGACGCCGGACGAGCTGCAGGGCGACCTGTATGCCGAGCACCTGCATCCCAACCTGAAGCAGGGGGCGGCAATCGCCTTCGCGCACGGGCTTGCGGTGCATTTCCGGGTGATCGAGCCGCGGCCGGACCTGGACGTGTTCATGATCGCGCCGAAGGGGCCGGGACACACGGTGCGCTCGGAGTACCAGCGCGGCGGCGGGGTGCCGTGCCTGGTGGCGGTGGCACAGAATCCGTCCGGTAACGCGCTGGAGATCGCGCTGTCCTATGCGAGCGCCATCGGCGGCGGGCGGGCCGGCATCATCGAGACCACGTTCAAGGAGGAATGCGAGACCGACCTGTTCGGCGAGCAGGCGGTGCTGTGCGGCGGGCTGGTCGAGCTGATCCGCGCCGGGTTCGAGACGCTGGTGGAGGGCGGGTACGCGCCGGAGATGGCGTATTTCGAGTGCCTGCACGAGGTGAAGCTGATCGTGGACCTGATCTACGAGGGCGGCATCGCCAACATGAACTACTCGATCTCCAACACCGCCGAGTACGGCGAGTACGTCACCGGGCCGCGCATCGTGACGGCGGAGACCAAGGCGGAGATGAAGCGTGTGCTCGCCGACATCCAGAGCGGCACCTTCACGCGCAACTGGCTGCTGGAGAACAAGGTCGGGCAGGTGGGGTTCAAGGCGACCCGGGCGCGGGTGAACGCGCACCAGATCGAGCAGGTGGGCGAGAAGCTCAGGGCGATGATGCCGTGGATCGGCAAGAACCGGCTGGTGGACAGGACGCGCAACTGAGGCGCGTCACCGCGACGTGCATCGCGGCCGGCGAACCCTGCCGGTGCGCAGCCGTTCCGCGTGAAGCAGCGGGAGCAGGCCATGGCGGATGACGACCACCAGGAAATCGTGAAGTCCTTCAAGGAGGTGGTGAACATGACGCCCGCCGCCCTGGAGAAGTGGCTCGACAGCGACGAGTCGAAATCGGTCGGCTGGGCGGACGGGACCAACAAGAAGAGCGCCGGCGGCACCGAGGCGGTCGGCCACAAGGAAGGGCACCGGATCGTCGAGATCAAGCACAAGAAGCCGGCGGACCTGACCGAGGAGGACTATGCGCACATGAAGAAGGTGGTGGGCTACGTGCATCGCCACTTGGCGCAGCACCCGTCCGGCGACGTGGAGCACAGCCGCTGGCGCGCCTCGCTGATGAACTGGGGGCACGATCCGCTGAAGGATTGAAGGCCGGACGGGGCGGTCGACGTTCTGGCGCCGGCATCGGGTGGCCGGCCGACGCCGGGCGTGGAACGCCATCGTGCCGGTGACGGGTGCGGACCGTGTCGGTTCCGTGCCGCCGCACCGTCCGGGACCGGCCGGACGGGAATGTCCGTGCCGGTCCGCGACGGCGGGGACGCCAGCCATGGGCCAAGAGGCCGGCAAGCCGCCAGCCGCCCTGCAGGCAGGGGGCCGTCGGAAAACCTTACGGTCTGTCCGGATCCTTCGGGACAACCCGTTGACCGGACTACACCTTCCTCCTAGGCATATTCCTTGCAGACCCGTATCGAAGCAGCAGGGAACAGCCATTCATGACCGGAAAGACGACGACCGCGGCAGCCGCCATCCTGGCAGTCTCCATGGGGCTCGCGGGTGCGGCGCATGCCGGGGTGTATGCAGTCCGGGTGGAGACGGAGGTCACCAACGGCACGCCGTTCGACGCCGTGCGCGGCGCCATGAGCTTCACCAACAGCACCGACACGGCGACAACCGCCAACTTCACCTACACCGGGCCGCTGTCGTTCGGGGACAGCACGGCAGCGGACTTGAACAGCGATTTCGGCTTCAGCACCGCCAACATCTCGAACTACCAGGCGTCGAACACCGGTCCCGTGCTCTACGACGGGACGAGCGTCGCGAACTTCAGCACCGAGGCGAGCTTCCTGTCCTCCAGCGGAAGCGCGGGCGGCTACGGCTACGGCTCGCTGTACCAGATCACCCTGGGCGACCTGGCTGCCGGCACGGTGCTGACCGTCACCCACGACGATGGGTTCAGCGTGTTCAACAACCAGACCGCCTACAACACCGCTTATGCGGGACCGACCACGCAGGTCACCGACACCGTGGTGATCGGCAGCAGCATCAACGCCGTCCTGTACTACGCCCGCGAGAACGGCGCGCCGTCGGTGCTGCAGGTGTCGGTGCCGGAGCCGATGTCGCTGAGCCTGTTCGGCGCCGGCCTGTTGGCGCTCGGCGCCGTGCTGCGCCGACGTGGCCGGTGCGCCGCCGCCTGAGCCGGTTGCCACGGATCCCGCCGTTCCGGCCCGGCGCCGAAGGCACCGCGAGAGTTCAGGCGGGGCGGGACGTCGGCCCGCGCCGCGCGGACTGACCGGGTGCTTCAGGCGGACGTCAACCACGTGCGGACGCCGGCGGCGCTGCGGAACTGGTCGACCGATCGGCTGCGCAGGCCGCCGGTCAGGCCTTCGGCCATGCGGCCCAGCGCGGTTCCGGGGCCGAGCTCGAGAAACGTCTCGGCGCCGAGCTCCAGGCAGGCGCGCAGGCAGGCGCCCCAGTCGATGGTCTGGCCGATCTGGGCTGCGAGCTTGCGCAGGCCGGCTGCGGGATCGCGCACGGTCCCGGCGTCGATGCCGCTCAACAGGCGGACGCCTTCGCAGGGGGCGTGACGCGCCTGCCTCTCCAACGCCTGGCCGAACGCGGTCCCGGCCGCGCGCAGCAGCGGCGTGTGCGACGGCACCGAAACGCGCAACCGCCGGGCGGTCGTGGCTCCATGCGCCTTCGCCGCTGCCAGCGCCTGGTCCAGCGCCTGGCCGGTGCCGCCGATGACGGCGTTGTCCTCGTCGTTGCTGATGGCAAGGCAGGCGCCGCTCTCCTGCAGGACCCGGTCCAGCGTGCTGCGCCGGATGCCGATGACGGCAGCAAGGCCGGCATCCTCCGGCGCCTCCCGATCCATCAGATCCGCACGCTCGGAGGCCAGTGCCAGGACCTGCCGCGGCGTGAAGTGCCCGGCACAGCCCCAGGCGGCGAGCTCGCCGACGCTGTAGCCCGCCAGCACGATCCTGCGCGGACGCTTGTCCCCCAGCATCGCCCACGCCGCCAGCGCCTGCGTGCAGCACAGGATCTGCCCGGCGCGGTTGTCGAACAGGGCGCGTTCCTCGGCGTCCCGCACGAAGCGGCGCGGATCGACGCCGTCCAGGAACGGTGCCGCAGCCGCGAAGACGGCAGCCGCCTCGGGCACGTCGCCGAGCCAGGCGAACATCTCGCGATGCTGGTTGCCCTGGCCGGAGCACAGGATCGCCGTCAGGCCTCCGCTCATCCTGGCCTCCCACCGATGGAGGTGCCCAGGCCGGGACGGTTGCCGATGCCGGGGGCGAGCACCAGCGAGGCGTCGATCACCGGCCCATGGCGGGAGCGCGAGGACGATGCCGGGACAGCCGACCGACCAGGCAGGCGGCGCCAGCCGACAGGCCGGCCGGGCAACGACGTCGGCAGCAGAACCGGGGCAACCGTGGTGGTCACGCCGTGTCCGCTTCGCATTCGCCCGCCATCATCGCCAGGAACAAGGTCATCGCCAGCAGGTCGGCGCAGCCTCCGGCGGACAGGCGACGGGCGACGAAGCGGTGGTGCAGCGTCACCGCATGCTCACGCCAGCCGGGCTGGCCGACGCCGCCCCGGTCCAGGAACGCCCGTGCGGCGGCCTGCGCAAAGGCGAGGCCCTCGGCGCCGCCGCGATGCAGCAGGGTGGTGTCCTGCACCACCGCCAGCAACGCGAACAGGCACTGGATCCGCGCCGCCTCGGCATCGTCCGGAACCCGGTGCCGGCCATGGCGCCAGGCCGGCAGCCCGACGGCGTAGAGCGTCTCGAAGCCGTTCGCCGCCTCCAGCCGCGCCCCGCCGGCGCGGAAGCGGCGCAGGGCGTCGGAGCCGTGGCTGTGCAGCGGGATCGGGCCTTCGCGGATCGCATCACCCCACAGCGCGCGCACGATCCCGCCCAGCTCGCCTGCTGCACCCCCGGCGGCCCGTGCGCCGGCTGCCGCACACAGCAGCCCCAGGCCGAAGATGGCGCCGCGGTGGGTGTTGACGCCGGCAGTGACCGTCGCCATCGCCGCCTCC
Organism: uncultured Acetobacteraceae bacterium; assembly: GCA_964247735.1. Classification (GTDB taxonomy): domain Bacteria; phylum Pseudomonadota; class Alphaproteobacteria; order Acetobacterales; family Acetobacteraceae; genus Lichenicola. Next base: position 20,106 of record CAXTVS010000042.1, on the reverse strand, counting down.
GCCTCCATCCCGATCTCGCGCAGGCGCCGCATCGGCGCGTCGTCGGCGCCTGCCTGCGCCAGTCGGACCAGGAACGGTTGTATCGCGTCGGCACTCGCCCGGAAGCTGGCGCAGTCCATGTCACCGTGGCTGCCGCTGTCGATGGGGCTGACGAGGCCGGGCTTCGGATAGGTGTCCAGCTCCAGCAGCAGCGCGCGATAAGCCAGCGCACCGATCCGGGCCGCATCCACCGTGTCGCCTGCCCGTGCAGCCGGCCGCGGCAACGCGGCCGCGCTCAGCACGGGCGGCCTGCGCCGGAGACGAACCGCGTCCGCGTCATCATGACGACATCCGTCCCGGTCTTGACCAGCACCTGGCTGACGTCCGGCCTGCCGAGCTCGCGCCAGTTGGCGGCGCCGACGCCCTCGACCAGGATCTCGCCGTCGAGCCGCGGTCCGGTCGTTCGATCGAGCCGCGACAGCGCCGCCACCACCGCTCCGATCAGCGTGGCGGCCTCCTGGTCGCGGGCGATTGGCCAGACCAGGTCGAGGTCGGACTCCGGGCGCAGGTAGGCGAGGCCGGTCACGTGCTGCCACATCAGGCTGCCGAACACGCGCGGGATCACCCCGCACCGGTCTGCCTCCGCCAGCACCGCCTCGGCCCGCGTGCGCCAGCCCTCGGGGATCACCGGCAGCACCTCCAGCAGCGTCGGCGGCGGCTCCCGGATGGCGACGTCGGAGGCGGCGACCTGGAAGGCGAGCCGGGCTCGCCCGTGGCCGGGGGGCAATGCCACCGCCACCGGCAGCAGCGCCGGCAGGTCCCCCGGCTGGGGGCGCCGGACGATGACCGGATGGCCCTGCTCGGCCCACAGCCTGATGCCGGCCATCGCTGCCAGCGCCGGTTGCCGCACCCGCAGCTGCGACCATCCCGTCGGTGTCAGCCGCAGCAGGTCGTGCCGTGCCGAGCCGGATGCACTCATCGATGCGACAGGACCTCCTGCGCCATGGCAGTGGCCACGGCCGCCGCCTTCAGCCGGCCCTTGCGCTCGGCACCGAGCAGGTCGCGTGTGTCGGTCCGGCGCGGTTCGTCCGACAGCAGCGCATCGAGCCTGCCGGAATACGATGTGCGGTCCGTGTCCCAGCTCTCGGCGACCGCGCCTGTGCTCAGCAGCGGGTCGAGGCCCGGCGCGAAGATCGGCGTGTCCCTGGCCATCTCCTGCAGCCGGTCGAGCGGCAGCTTGGTGACCCGGGCGATGGAGGGCAGGTCCATGACGCTGGGCTCCGCACCCGGCACCGCCACCAGGAGGTCGGTCGACAGGGCGGTCGCGATGAACGCACCGGCCGCGGCGCCGCCGTAGATGATGCCGATCGTGCGGTGGCCGCTGAACGACGCCAGGGCCAGGCTCTTGCTCAGATGCGCCAGGTACTCGTTGAGCCCGAGCAGCTCGTCGCGACGGGCCATCTCCTGGCTCTGCGTGTCGACCAGCACCAGCAGCGGCGTGTCGCCGCCGCGGGCGACATGGTCCAGCACCATACGCGACAACGCGATGGCCGCATCGATCCCGACCGGCCTGCCTCCGGAGATGCCGACGACGCCGACCCCCGTGCCGGCGGCCGTGGTGGCCGCGCCGCCGGTGGCACCGTACGCGTCGGTGCGGAGGTCGTGACCGCCCGGGAACAGGGCGTCGGCCAGCTCATCGAGCGTCATGGTCGGGCCCTTCCGTCTCGCACAGCGTGATGAAGGCCGGTTCCGGCAGGTCGGCGATCCCGCCCGGATCGTCCAGCCTGCGCAGCCTCCAGAGCTCGATGGCGTCGCGGCTGTCGCCGGCCTCCCTCAGTCTGGTCTCGAGCCGCCGCTGCTCGGCCTGCAGCGTGTCCAGGTCGAAGGCCGGAGGCGCGCGCCGTGACAGCAGCACCGCGGCCTGGCGGAACGCGCTGACCTTGTCCTCGACATACAGGTCGGCGCCGCCGGTCAGCCGCCGGGTGCGTCCGCCGGTGATGCGCCAGACCAGGGCACGATCCCTGCTGTCGAACTCCTCCACGCCCTTGTTGGTCTCGATCACCTCCGGCCCCGACACGCTGACGCGGCCGTGCTGGGAGACCACGATGCGCGTGCAGCAGGCGGTGATGATGCCGCCACCTCCGAAGGCACCTGCCCTGCCGCCGATCATCGCGATGACGGTGATGCCGGCCGCCCGCGCCTCGGCGATGGCGCGGATGATCTCCGACACCGCGAGCTCGCCGGCGTTCGCCTCCTGCAGCCTCACCCCGCCGGTATCGAGCAGCAGCAGGACCGTGCGCGGACCGTGGTCACCGGCGCCGATCCGTGCCGCGCGCAGCAGGCCGGTGATCTTGGCGCCGGAGACCTCGCCGAACGTGCCGCCCATGAAGCGGCCCTCCTGCGCCGCCACCAGCACGTCGCGTCCGTCGACCTGGCCACGTCCCACCACGACTCCGTCGTCGAACGCGGCCGGCAGGTCGAACAGCCTCAGATGCGGGCTCGTCTCGCGCCGCTCCGGACCGATGAACTCCGAGAAGCTGTGCGGATCGAGCAGGCCCAGCACGCGCTCGCGTGCCGAGGCCTCCAGCCAGCTTGCGTCGTGCAGGTCCGTGAGGCGGCTCATGCCGTGGCGTCCAGCTCGTCGGTTTCCAGCACGCGGACGGCCTGCATCAGCCGCAGCATCACCGTGTCGGGCCGCGCACCCCCGTCGTTGATCGAGAAGCGGACGCCGCCGGGCGAGGCACGCTCGACGAAATCCCGCACGACCAGGGACCAGATCTCGCCGAACCCCTCGGCCGCGGTCGCGATCTCGACCGCGCAGGCACCGGGCGTCTCGACCCGCTCGGCGAGGATCTCGAGGTTGCCGGAGGCGACCACGCCGACCAGCGCCTGATGCAGGCTGCCGCCGAGGGTGCGGGCGGTCTCGTAGTGGAAGGCGAGGGTGTCCATGACCGGCTCCTTACCAGTTGCGGAACCTGGGCGGCGGGCGATACAGCCCGCCCGACCAGTCGACGAGGTCCTTGATCGAACGCGCCGCCAGCAGGCTGCGGGTGGCGTCCAGCGCCTCGACGCCGATATCCTCCGGGCGCTGGATGATGCCGCGTTCGCGCAGGCTCTCGACCGCCTTGCGGTCGCGGCCGCGGCCGACCTCCGTATAGCCGGCGACGCCGCGGATCGCCTGCTCGCGCTCCTCTCTGCTGCGGCAGCGGAGCAGGTTGGCGATGCCTTCCTCGGTCACGATGTGGGTCACGTCGTCGCCGTAGATCATCACCGGGGCAAGCTCGAGACCGAGCTTCCTGGCCAGCGCGATGCTGTCCAGGCGCTCGACGAACGCCGGGACCATCTTGTCGCCGAACGTTTCCACCATCTGCACCACGAGCTTGCGGCCCCGTGTCAGCACTTCGTTGCCGTCGGCGGCCTCGCGGCCGGCCTTGAGCCAGGCATCCGAGGCGTGACGGCGGCCATGGGCGTCGGCACCCATGTTCGGCGCACCGCCGAAGCCGGTGATGCGGCCCGGCGTGACGGTCGACGAGTTGCCGTCGAGGTCGATCTGCAGCGTGCCGCCGATGAACATGTCGCAGGCGTAGAGGCCGGCGTTCTGGCACATCATGCGGTTGGACCGCAGCGAGCCGTCATGGCCGGTGAAGTAGATGTCGGGCCGTGCCCGCATGTACTCGTCCATGCCGACCTCGGAGCCGAAGCAGTGGATCTGCTCGACCCAGCCGCTCTCGATCGCCGGGATCAGCGTCGGATGCGGATTGAGCGCCCAGCGGGTGGCGATCCTGCCCTTCAGGCCGAGCTTCTCGGCATAGGTCGGCAGGAGCAGCTCGATCGCCGCGGTGGCGAAGCCGATGCCGTGGTTGAGCCGCTTCACGCCGTATGCGGCGTAGATGCCCTTGATCGCCATCATCGCCATCATGATCTGCGTCTCGGTGACGCTGGCGGGATCGCGGGTGAACAGCGGCTCGACGTAGAAGTTCGACGGCGACTGCAGGACGAAGTCCACCTGGTCGCCCTGGATGTCGACGCGCGGCAGCGTGTCGACGATCTCGTTCACCTGCGCCACGACGATGCCGTCCTTGAACGAGGTGGCCTCGACGATCGTCGGCGTGTCCTCGGTGTTCGGACCCGTATAAAGGTTGCCGTTGCGATCGGCCTGACGCGCCACGATCAGGGCGACGTTCGGGGTCAGGTCCATGAAGTAGCGCGCGAACAGCTCGATGTAGGTGTGGATCGCCCCGAGCTCGATGTGGCCCTTGTCGAGCGCGCGGGCGAGGGCGGCGCTCTGCGGGCCGGAATAGGAGAAGTCGAGCTTCTTCGCGATGCCGGTCTCGAACAGCTCGAGGTGCTCGGGCAGCACGATCCCGCTCTGGACGATGTGCAGGTCGTGGACCTTGTGCGGATCGACCCTGTTCAGCGCCTGGGCCAGGAAGTCGGCCTGCTTCTGGTTGTCGCCTTCGAGACAGACGCGATCGCCGGGGCGGATCAGTCCCTCCAGCAGCTGGGTGGCATCGTCCGCTGCCACAACCTTGCCTTTTGCCAGCGACCGGACCGTCTGCAGCCGTTCCGCCCGCGCCTCTCGTGCCTTGGTCCAGGTCGCCATGATCGGTCCGCTTCCGTTGCTGGGAGGACTGTGCCACCGCCGCAGTGCGGCCGGTCTGTGACCAGACGGCTCGACCGGGCCTGCCGTTGCCCGCATGTGCACCATCATCATAGTGTCGTCGACGAGGAGCGCGATAGGGACGATGCCTTGCTGCCGATCGCGTACGGCCGTCCTTGCGGTGGTGGAGCCGGCAGCCTCGTGCGGACGGCCTTGTGCCTCTGCGTCGAACGGTTTCCCGCCGGCCAGCGAGTTCGACGACTGGACGCTTGTTCGCCCGCACGGTCCGGGTGCGCTGGTGCCCGGCGGTCCAGCCGGAAACAACCTGCGAGGCACGATCCTATGAGCATCGGCATCCCGACGTTCGCCCACGCCGTCTGCTGTCGGAGCTTGTTTGTTCGGCTTGCGCGAGGGGGATGTGCCGGGTACCTGTCGCAGCGCCTCCTGTCCGGGCATGGCAGCCACGTTGGCCGGCCCGAGGCGGAGCGGTTGCCCGCGCGGGTGCGGTTCCCGCGCAGGCGAACCAGGTAGAGCAGATATGACCGCGACCCTCCTCACCGTCCTGGTACCCGTGTTCTTCGTGCTTGCCGTCGGCGCCTGGGCCGGCCTGTCGGGAAAGATCGACCGCACCCGCATATCCGAGCTCAACACGCTGGTGATGGAGTTCCTGATTCCGGCGGCCTTGTTCGTCGCGACCGCCACGACGCCGCGGACGGTGCTCGCGACACACATTCCGTTCGCCCTGGCGATGGCGGCGTCGATGCTGGGTATCTACGGGCTCGTCTTCATCACCGCCCGCCGACTGGTGGGGGGCGGGACCGGCGAGACGGCCGTCATCGCTCTGGTGGTCGCCTTCCCGAACCTGGCGGCCGTCGGGCTGCCGCTGACACGGGCGTTGTTCGGGCCGGCGAACGTGGTGCTGGACGCGATCGGCATCGCCCTGGGCGCGATCCTGCTTTCGCCGATCTCGCTGCTCGTGCTGGAGCGCCACGCCGGACGGCAGACCGGCTCCGGGGCGGTGGCGCCGGCATTGCGGCGCGCCTTGACGCGGCCGGTGGTGGTGGCGCCGATCCTGGGCCTGCTCTACGCCCTGTCCGGGCTGCCGTTGCCGGCGTTGGTTCGGGGGGCGCTCGGTCTGCTCGGCGAGGGCGCCGGCGGCGCTGCCTTGTTCGTGACCGGCGTGATCCTGTCGTCGCAGCGACTGCGGATCGATGGCGGCGTTGCAGCGCTGATCTTGGTCAAGAACGCCGTGCAGCCGGCAGTCGCGTTCGCCGTGGCACTGCTCCTTCACGGTTCGCGCAGCGATGCCCGGGTCGTTGCGGTGCTGGCGTCGGTGCCATGCGGCTTCTTCGGCATCCTGTTCGGTCTGCGCTACGGAATAAGCTCGCGGCTGGCGAGCGCTGCCCTGCTCGGCAGCACGATCGCCGCCGCGGTGACCCTGCCGGTCGTGATCCTTCTTACGATTCCGTAGCGGTGATACCGGCTGCACGGGTCGATGCAGAGGTCGTCGGTTCCTTATCGGGGAGGAATGGAACTGGAGAAGCTGCTCGAACCATCATCTTCTCTGCCGGCGACTCATCTGGAGCAGCTGAGGGACACATGTGACTGACTAGGCGCCGAGCACCGCCCCGGTGGTCCCGACCGGACGCCGCCGGTCTGGTGAAGCGCGTCACCTGCCGCGATGCCGGCAACGGCTCCTGCGTGCGGCGGGTCAAGGCGCGCGGGCAGCGCGACTTGGTCGTGGTGGTCGGACATGCCGCGGCTGAACCCGCCGGGTGCTGAGCGGGTGGAGCGATTCGGCTGGACTTCCTGTCCGGACGACAAGGTGATGCAGGTGCCCGCGACGACGCGCGCGACGTGTTCGACGGCGACCTCGGCATCATCGGCGCCATCGACATCGAGGAGGGCACGCTGACGGTCAGCGTCGAAAGGTGTACGGTCCAGTATGGCTTCGGTGGAGCTGGACGAGCTGGCGCCGGCCGACGCCACCACGGAGCATCTCGTGGTGTTGATCCCGCTGGCGACGCAGCACCACGCCATGCTGGCGCGCAGCAGCAGGTCGGTCGGGAGCGGCAATGACAAGAACCGAACGGCAGCGACTGTCGGACGAGGAGCTCGACACGCTGGAAGGCATCCTGGCCAAGCTCGATGGGCCCGGCGCCGAGCTGCCGCCCCTGCTGTTCCGGTTCGTGACCGAGGTCGTCGCGACGTCGAACGTCGACCTGCTGGTCCAGGACGAGGGGCGGGTCCTGCTCGCCTGGCGGGAGGACGCCTTCGGCAGCGGCTGGCATGTGCCCGGCAGCATCATCCGGCATCGGGAGGAGATCGCGCATCGCATCCAGGCCTGCGCCAGGGAGGAGTTCGGCTGCGACCTGGTCGTCGCCGAGCGGCCGGTCGCGCTGATACAGATCTTCGACGACCGCGGGCACTCGATGTCGCTCTGCTACATCGCGGCGTTGCGTGATACGCCGGATCAGCGTCTCGTTGCGGAGGACGACACGCCGCAGCCCGGCAGCCTGCGCTGGTTCGACGAGGTGCCGGACGCGCTCTACCCGAGCCACCTGGTCTACCGGTCCGTGATCGAGGCGCTGCGCCAGGGCAGGCTCGGGACGGGCATCGAGGTGTTCACCCAGCATGTCGGCCACCGGGATGCGATGCAGGCGTCACCTGCCGGCGCCATCGGTGCGGATCAGCCGCTCGCCAAGCTGGCGTCCGGCTCATAGGCCGGCGGGACGAGCCCGCCGCCGTGACCGCCGCAACCTATCCAACCGAACGACCTTCCCGCCCTCGTCGGACTTCGGAAGCGGCCGGGACGACCGGGACCATGGCGGCCGGCCGCTCCGTGTGATCCTCCAGCCTGCCTGACTGTCCCGCCCGGTCAGCTTCCGGCCGCCAGCACCGCCCAGGCCGCGACCGCGCCGTTGTAGCTCGTGTAGAACCCATACGCGTCGTACACGATGCTGCCCCAGCTCCCCTGCACCTTGGCCGGGAGGGCCGCGTTCTGCACCGGGTCCGACACGTTGCGGATGAAACCGAACGCGACGTTGCCCGCGGCGCACACCTCGCCGATGACCGCGTCGTCCATCTCGATCGCGCTGTAGGCCTGGAAGTCGCCCGCGGTGGTTCCGACCACGAAGGTGGACGTCGTCAGCAGGGACACGCCGCCGCCGGTCTGGTCGTCGATCTGCGGCATCGCGTCGCCGAGGTTCAAGCCGTCCGGATCGAGCTGCGCCAGGGTGTAGTCGGTGCCGGCCTCCTTGTTCAGGTCCGCAGCGAGCGTCTGCAGATCGTCTGGCGTGGTCGGGATCGGGAACAGCAGCCGGGACAGGCTCGCGTTGCCGAGCAGGGCGTCGCTCGCCGTCCAGCCGTTCTTGTAGTCCGGCCAGCTTGCTGCAGGCCGGCCGGCCTCGTAGAGCGTGCCGGCGCTCACGGCGCGCACCGTGCCGACATGATCGGTCGGCCTGGCTCCGCCGGCGGTGCCGATCGACAGGATCAGCGCCGGCTCGACGTCGGCGATCAGCAGCCTGACCAGCGTCTCCAGGAAGCTGGCGCCCGGATAGTCGAGATGGGTGTTCGACTTGAACAGCAGCACCGGCTTGCCGCCCACCTCGACCAGGCGGTAGCTGCCCCATTCGGTCCAGCCCGAAGGGGCGCCGCTCGGCAGGTTCTTCGAATAGGTCTGCCAGCCGCTCCAGTCGCTGCGCGTCCGGTCGCCGTAGGGCATCGTCGCGCCCCCGGCGCAGAACACCTGCTGCATCGCCGCCCACTCGGCCTCCGCCCAGGTGATCACCACGGCCGACGCCTTCGGCAGCGCCCCCACCGGCGTGTCGAGCAGGGTCGGCGCGATCCGGCCGACAGCGGCATAGTCCACCACCGGCAGAGGGGGCGTGTGCGCGATCGTCGCGCGAACCCGCGATGCTTCGGATACCGCCATGCCGAACCGGCGATACGGATCATGACCGTGTCTCATGGGCTCTGTGGCATCCTCTGGAGGTGACGGGACGTAGAATGCGCGTCCCGACCGGTTTAACAAGCAGGCCAGCTGCGGCCGGTCCTGCACTTCGAGCACGTCCGCGTCGGGTTGCCGTGGGCCTTCCGGCATGGCCGGGCCCGCGCTTGATGCAGGAGGCGGAATGGCCGGCAGCCAGGATTTCGAGGAAGATCCCGCCAACGCCACGGTGCTGATCGGGCTCAACGGGGCGTTGGTGCCGCGTGCGGAAGCCAGGGTCTCCGTGTTCGACGCCGGCTTCGTTCTCGGCGACGGCGTATGGGAGGGATTGCGGCTGCATCGCGGGGTGCTGCTGTTCCCGGATCAGCACCTCGATCGGCTGTATGCCGGCGCGGCCGCGATCTCCCTCGACATCGGCATGACGCCCGGGGCGTTGACCGGCGAGATCTGGCGCGTCCTGCGCGCCAACGGCTTCGAGCACGGCGTCCACATACGGGTGATGGTCACGCGCGGCATCAAGACCGGCGCCAACCAGGATCCGCGCAACGCGCTCGGCACGCCCACGATCGTGATCCTCGCCGAACGCAAGGCGCCGAGCCCGGCGCTTGCCGCGAACGGTCTGGCGCTTGCCACCGTGGCCATCCGCTGCTCGCCGGCCAGCATGTTCGACATGCGGCTCAACTCGCACAGTCGGCTCAACCTCATCACCGCCCTGCTGCAGGCCATCGAGGCAGGGGCGGACGAGGCGCTGATGCTCGATCCCCACGGACACGTCTCGAGCTGCAACGCCACGAACTTCTTCTTCGTCGCCGGCGGGAGAGTGCACAGCTCTGGCGGCGAGTACTGCTTCAACGGCGTCACCCGCTTCCACGTCATCGCGCTGTGCCGCGAACACGCCATCCCGATCGAGCTCGGGGACTTCCCGCCCGAGCGCGCCCGTGCAGCCGACGAGGCGTTCGTGACCGGCACCTTCGGCGGCCTCACGCCCGTGCGCGCGATCGACGGCCGCCGCCTGCCCGCCGGCCTGCCCGGCCCGGTCACCGCCCGGCTGCGCGCCCTCTACGAGGAGCTGAAGGACGCGGCGGCGCAGCCATGACCGGGCGCCCGTTGCGGATCGCGATGTGGTCCGGGCCGCGCAACATCTCGACCGCCATGATGCGTGCGTTCGAGAACCGGCCCGACACGGCGGTGGTGGACGAGCCGTTCTACGCCGCCTACCTCGCCGCCACCGGCCTGGATCACCCCATGCGCGACCAGGTGCTGGCAAGCCAGCCGCAGGACTGGCGCGACGTTGCCGCCCTGCTGCTGGGTCCGGTGCCGGGTCGCGCAGCGGTGTACTACCAGAAGCACATGACCCACCACATGCTTCCCGGCTTCGGCACGGACTGGATGGCGTCCTGCCGCAACGTGTTCCTGATCCGCCGGCCGGAGGAGGTGGTCGCCTCCTACCGCGAGAAGCGTGGACAGGTCGGCCTCGCCGACATCGGCATCGTGCGCCAGGCCGACCTGTTCGAGCAGGAAGCCGACCGGCTCGGCGAGGTCCCGCTGGTGCTCGACGCGGCTGACGTCACCGCAGCGCCCGCGGCGGCACTTGGCGCCCTTTGCGCCGCGCTCGGGCTTGCATTCAGTCCTGCCATGATCGCCTGGCCGGCCGGACGCCGCGCCAGCGACGGGGTCTGGGCGCCCGCCTGGTACGACCAGGTCGAGCGCTCCACCGGCTTCACGTCACGGCGGGAACGGCCGCCGGTCCGGCTCGACGATTCCCTGCGCCGCACCGTGGACGCGGCAGCACCCCACTACGCGCGCCTCGAACGCCACAAGCTGCGGACAGCCTAGACGGCGCCGGGGCACGGAGCGCCCTGGATGAGGCACGACACCGATCAGGCTCCGCTGTCGACCGTGGAAGGCGGCCGGCGCGACGAGGCGTTCTTCGGCCATCCGCGCGGCTTCGCCGTGCTCGCCTTCACCGGGGGCTGGATCGACGTCTCGCTCCACGGCATGCAGTCCCTGCTCGTGCTCTGCATGACGGGCGCGCTGCTGCGGCCCGGTCGGCCGACGATCGCGCTCGGCTACCTGCCGATGACCGCCGGACACTTCCCGATGGCCGTCGACGCGAGCTTCCTCCTGGCGCTGCGGCCGACCGATGAAAATCGTGAGTCCGCGGTCACCGGCATGGAACAACGTTCACCACATGTCGGGCCTGCGTGACGGCTTGGCCCTTTCCCGAGAGTAGCGGTCGGCTGCCGCCGACAGTGCCCGATGCCGGAGGGTCCTCCGTTCCGATCCGTTCCCCCAGGCCGCTGCCGGCTGGATCAGGCCAGGATCTCCTCGAGCAGTGCCTCCGTCCCGGGTTGCGACGGCAGGCGTCCGTCGAGCAGCAGCATGGAGAAGCCGTGGACCAGGCACCACGAGGCGAGCGCCCGGCCGCGTGACGTGGAGCTGTCGGGTCCGCGCGACCTCGCAGCCGTCACGCGCGCCAGGGCCGCAAACGCCTCGGCCGTCGCCTCGCGGAACTCGGGGTCGTCGCCGTTCAGGACGGTGTTGTGGAACATGAGCAGGAAGAGACCCGGCTGGGTGCGGGCAAACCGCACATAGGAGCGGCCGAGTGCCCGCAACGGATCCGTGGACGAGGTGGCAGCCTCGGCGAGCGAGCGTGCGAAGCGCCGGAAGCCGACCGACGCCAGCGCCGTCAGCAGCCCGCGGAGATCGCCGAAATGGTGCGCGGGCGCCGCGTGGGAGACGCCGGCCGCGCGGGAGATGGCCCGCAGCGACAACCGGTCGAGGCCGTCCCGCTCCAGGATCAGCTCCGCCGCTTCGAGAAGGGCGGGTCGCAACGCCCCGTGATGGTAAGGCCGCTCCGGCATGACCGAGGCATGCCCCAGGAATGTTGCCGCTGACAAGTTTCGCTTGACCCAAGGGTTCAACCGGCCGGTCTTGTCGTTGTCAAGATAGGGCGACCGCGATGACCGCCTTCGGGCTCCTGCTGGGATTGCACGTCGTTGGCGGGAGCGCGGCCCTGCTGGCCGGGCCGGTGCCGATGCTGGCGCGAAAGGGCGGACGGCTCCACCGCCGGGCAGGCTTCGTCTTCTGCACCGCGATGGGCTGCAGCGCGGTGTCGGCCTTCGTGCTGGCCCTGGTCGTGCACAGCACTCTGCTGCTGACGATCGCCGCACTGACAGCCTTCCTGATCTTCTCCGGGATGCGGGCGGCCTCGTTCCGGCGCGGGACGCGTCCCTGGCGGATGGACGGGATGTCGTGCCTGTTGTTGGCCGGCTTCGGCATCTGGCTGTCGTGGCGCAGCACCTCGGCGCTGGACGTGACCGGCCTGTTCTTCGGCGTGGGCAGCCTGATCCTGGCGGCCCGGCAATGGTACCTGCAACGCGCCTCGGGTCCGGATTGGCTGCTGGCCCACATCGCGGGGATGGGAGGCGCCTACGTCGCGACCGCCACTGCCTTCGTGGTCGTGAACGTCGGCTTCCTGCCGAAGCCGGTCACCTTCATCGTCCCGACGATCATCGGCACCCTGCTGATCACCTGGGCCAGCATGCGCCATGCGGCACCCGTCGGCGTTCGGACGGGCATCGGCTGAACAAGGCGCGAAAAGAGCGCAGACAAGCGGCACTCCGTTGTCCGCAACGGGACGGATCAGTGGACGGACAGGGTGCTGCTGCAGCGGCACCGCGCGGGACGCCGACCGGGCGCTCCGGGCGTGCCGGGGGCGACAAGCGGACGTCCACCGTCGGCGCTGCCGCCGCTCGGGGACACGAACGCCCGTTCTGGGCAACGGTGTCCATCAGGTGTCGCTGCCGCAGGCTCCATGCGGCCTGATGCCCGGGCTGGGCGACGTCGATCAGAAGGACGGCCGGTCCCGGTGTCCCCAGGCCGGGTTGCCGCGCACCACCAGCCGGTGCACCCCCACCCCCAGGCCCACGATCGCCAGCATGGCCAGCAACCCGGGCACGCCGGTCGCCGGATCGAGCAGGTCCGCCCAGACCACGCCGGCCAGCGCCAGAAGCACGCAGGCCGGGCCCAGCGGGAAGAAGGGCGCCCGCGCCCGGGTGTCGGCGGTCAGGCCGCTGCGGCGCCCGGCGATCGCCGCCAGGCACAGGGTCGCGTAGGTGGCGACGTTGCCGTTGGCCAGGATGGTCACGAGCACGCTCGCGGGCAGGAGGCAGCAGGCCAGGGCGGCGGCGCCGACCACCAGGGTCGCGACGTGCGGGGAACCGAAGCGGGGGTGCAGGGCGGCGAGGTGCCGTCCGCCTCGCGGCCACGCCTCGTCGCGCGCGCTGGCATAGAGCTGGCGTCCCGCGCTCAGCATGATCGCGATCATCGTGTTGAAGATGGCCGCCGCCACGGCCAGGCTCATGACGCGGGCGAACACCGTCCCGCCCGCTTCCTCGATGAACTGCACGACCGGGGCCGGCGCCGACGCAAGCCGGGCCAGGTCGGGAGCGCCCATGACGATCCCGGCCATCGGCACGAGCTCGGTCACCGCGGCGATGGCCAGCGAGCCGTAGACGATGGCAGCCACGCTGCGCCGCGCGTCGCGCATCTCCTCGCCGAAGAAGATCACCGAGCCGTAGCCGTTGAACGCGTAGATGCCGCCGGCGGCGCCCACGCCCAGCACGGCGAGCGGCACCGCGTGCAACGTGCCGGCCGGGCCGGCCATCATCGGGTGCAGCAGCCGTGCGGCTCCTCCCGGCTGCACGTGGGCGAAGCCGAGCCAGGCGGTGGCGGCCAGCGACGCCATCTCGCATCCCAGGAGCACCCCGGTGACCAGCGCGTTCACCCGGATCCTGAGCACCGCGAGACCCGTCACCGCCACGACCAGGCCCAGCGCCGTGGGCATCACGGGCAGGCCCGGCAGCACCGCACGCAGGTAGCCGGCGATCCCCAGGCTGGACAGCGACATCGCCAGGCACAGGCCGCACAGGTTGACCGACAGCATGGCGAAGCCTGCATCCGGCCCCAGCAGGCGCCCGGCGATGGTGTACTCGCCGCCCGCGCTGGGCATGGACGATCCCAGCTCGGCATAGACCGACGCCATGGCGATGCCGAGGACCACGGCGGCCAGGAAGCAGGGCACCGCCCCGCTGCCCACCATGTGGATCACGTCGGAGCCGACGATGAACACGCCGATGCTTGGCGACAGCCCGGCCAAGGTGACGAGCAGCCCGTCCGTTCCGCTCATCTCGCGTCGCAGGGCAGGGACAGGCGGGACTGTGACGGTCATGCGGAGGGCTCCCTGGCGCCCGGCCAGCAAATCCCGTGCCCGCTCCGGATCGGCCGCCGTGTCGACGTCCGGCGGCGACGGGCGCAGGGCGACCCGCCGCTCCGGCGCGCTCCGGGACCGGACGTGGAGCCTGACCGGATGCGACGCCACGCGTGGTGCGCGTCGGCGCCGACTGGCCCGATCCCGTGGACGCGGTCGGCGGACGAGGCTCGCGCGCCCGTCAGCCGCTTGCCGCGTCGAGCGCGTCGACCGCCGCCTGGTCGAGCCTCAGCGTCGCCGCCCGCGCCAGCCCGGCAACCTGTTCGGGGGTCGTCGCGCTCGCGATCGGTGCGGTGATGCCCGGGCGGGCGGCGAGCCAGGCAACCGCCACCTCCGCAGGCGTCGCACCGAGCCGCGCCGCCACCTCGTCCAGCGCCGCCAGCACCTTCCGGCCGCGCGCGTCCAGGTACTTCCTCACGCCGCCGCCTCGCGGGCTTTTCGCCAGGTCGGCCTCCGACCGGTACTTGCCGGTCAGGAAGCCGGCCGCGAGCGCGAAGTAGGGGATCACGCCGATCCCCTCGCCGCGGCAGAACTCGTCGAGTTCGTCCTCGTAGCTCGTCCGTTCCATCAGGTTGTAGTGCGGTTGCAGCGACTCGTAGCGCGGCAGGCCGAGCCGGCCGCTGGTGCGCAGCGCCTCCCGCAGGCGGGCGGCGGTGTAGTTGGAGGCGCCGATCGCGCGCACCTTTCCCTGCTCGATCAGGCGGCCGAAGGCACCGAGCGTGTCCGCGAGAGGCGTCGCCTCGTCGTCGCGATGCGCCTGGTACAGGTCGATGTAGTCGGTTTGCAGACGTTGCAGCGACGCCTCGACCTCCCGCGTGATCCAGCCGGGCGCCAGTCCCTCCTCGCCGGAACCCATCTTCATGCCGACCTTGGTGGCGATGACGACGCGGTCGCGGCCGCCACGCCGGCTCAGCCAGTCGCCGATCACGGTCTCGGACTCGCCGCCCTGGTGGCCGGGCGCCCAGGCGGAATAAACGTCCGCGGTGTCGATGGCGTTCAGCCCGGCGTCGAGGCACGCGTCGAGCACGCGGAACGACGCCTCCCTGTCCGCAGTCCAGCCGAACACGTTGCCGCCGATCATCACGGGCGGGATGGCGACGCCGGAGCGTCCAAGGGTTCGCGTTTCCATGCACGTCCTCCGCACGTCCTCCGGGCGGGGACCCGAACGTTTGACGGCGCAGCCGGGTTCTTCGCCGGCCCGCGACCCATCAACCGTCCACCGGCCATGCCCGCCGGGTGCCGCCCGACCTGGAGCGTACCGAAGCCCGGCCGCAGCCGCGCCGTGAGGCCAGGCACCGTCAGCACCCTGCCGGTCTCGTCGTGTTCCTCGGACAGCCGTGCGCGCCCACACCGCGCCGTTCGGGCTTCTGACGGGCGCAGGGCAGCACCGGCACGTTCTCCGCCATCTCGCGTCGTGCGGCGCGCCCACGGTCCCGGCGGGTGACGGACGGCACGGTCGCATCCGGGCCCGCTCCTCGAGGGCGGCCTCGTGCGCGACGTCCTCGACGGCCGGCGTCCGGATGCCGACAAGGACGGCCTGCGGGATCGGGGTATGGTCGCCCTGGGCGGTGAAGCCGCACGGGCTGGAGGCGCCGCGACGTCCGGGACATGCTCCGCCCGCCCGCACCACGCCCCCGATGCGGTTGTGGCAGGCGGCCCTTCGTGGTGACCTTCCCGGGTGATCGAGCATGTCAGCGTCGACGAGGCCCGGCGCATCGTCCTGGCGGCGCAAGGCTTCGGACAGCCCAGGCCGGCGCGCGTGGATGCAGGGCATCTGCGGCGCAGCATCGACCGGCTCGGGTTGTTCCAGATCGACAGCGTGAACGTGCTGACGCGGGCGCACTACCTGCCGGCGTTCTCCAGGCTCGGCGCGTACGACCGTGCGCTGATCGACCGGGCGGCCTGGGGACGACCGGGCGGACGACGGTTGTTCGAATACTGGGCGCACGAGGCGTCGCTCCTTCCGCTGCACTCGTTTCCCTTGCTGCGGTGGCGGATGGCGCAGGCGGACCGCGGGAACGCGGGATGGGCGCGCCTGCGTCCGTTCGCCACCGGGCGGCGGCCGGAGGCCATGGCGGTGCTTGAGCGGATCAGGAGCGACGGGCCGGTGGCCGCATCCGACCTCGGCAGCGGTCGTCCGGGCTGGTGGGAGTGGAGCGAGCCCAAGGCCATCCTCGAGTGGCTGTTCTGGGCCGGGCACGTGACGACCCGTACGCGGCGGCGGAGCTTCGAGCGGGTCTACGACCTGACGGAGCGGGTCATCCCGGCGGACATCCTGGCGCTGCCGACGCCGCCCGCGGCCGAGGCGCATCGCGCGCTGGTCGAGCGTGCCGCCCGGGCGCTCGGGATCGCCACCGCGTCCGAGCTGCGGGACTACTTCCGGCTGCGGCCGGAGGAGGCGGCGCCGGCACTCGCGTCGCTTCGCGAGGACGGCGTGCTCGTCGCCGTCAAGGTGCCCGGCTGGCCAGCCGCGTTTCGTCACCGCGATGCGCGCCACCCGCGCCGCATCGCGGGACAGGCGCTGCTCGCGCCGTTCGATCCCCTGATCTGGGAGCGGGCGCGGGCCGGGCGCCTGTTCGGGTTCACCTACCGGATCGAGATCTACACGCCCGCGGACAAGCGCCAGCACGGCTACTACGTGCTGCCCTTCCTGCTCGGCGAGCGCCTGGTGGCCCGCGTCGACCTGAAGGCGGACCGGCAGGGGCGACGCCTCGTCGTCCATGCCGCGCATCTTGAAACGCATGCCCCCGGAGACACGGGCGACGCGCTCGCAGGCGAGCTGGCGTCGCTGGCGCATTGGCTGGACCTCGACCACGTCGTCGGCCTGCCGTTCGGAAGCGCGACGGCATGAGGGCGGAGGGCGGCGGGAACCGGACCGTGGGCTCTTCGGCAAGATCCCGGACAGGCCCTCCGCCGCGACCGGGCAGCAGCGTGGCGAGGCGCCGGCAGGGTCGTCATGAGGGGTGCACGGGATCGATCGCATCGCCCGGTCGTCGGGAAGCACGCCCCGGACGAGGACCGTCATGATGGACGATCAGGACCTGCGTCCTGCCTCGATTGCGGATTACATCCCGCCTGGCAGGGTCCGCCACGTCGCGCGGCGGCTCGGCCACTCGCTGGACGGAGCCGGGACGCGCATCCGTGTGATGTTCGATCAGGAGGACGCGGTGCTGGCGGCGTCGTGCGCCTCGATCCCGGACTGGACCGGGCTGCGAGGTGATCCGGGCGATCATCCGCTGCGGCACTGGACGAGCGGCTGGGCCGGCGGCCCGTTGCCTGGTGGCGCGGCCAGACCGGACCGGACGGGCAGCGTTCGGACGCGCATCGGGTCCAGGCGCGTTGTCGTGCACGAGGGTTGATTCCCAGGGCCCAAGCTCCCGCCTGATGCGCACGGTGCTGCAGCCCTTCCGGGAGACGAGCACGCACCGCCCTCCGTTGCCGGGTACTGCGCGCGGGATGCGACGCATGGCAAGCTGGGCAGTCACGGAAGGAACGGGCCGGTGAGCGACACCACGCCGGAGTTCAGCGCGACGCAGCGGGACGACGGCGACGGCACACCCGGGGCGACGGCGGCCTTCCCCTACGACCGCATGACCGTCGAGTGTTTCCGGACGGCGTTCCCACGCGCCCGTTGGCGCGACGACCTCCAAGCCTGGTTCGTGCCGGGCACGACGGCGGAGCGGCGCCTGGCGGCGTGGGCGAGCCGGGAATGGCCGGGCGTGCTGGCCTTCGCCGACGGGCGCGGCCGCGACGCCTTCGCGTTCGAGCCGATCGCCAGCCCCTACCTGGAGGTCACCGACGACCTCGCGGTCCGGACACCGTATTCACGCACCGTCATCGCCGAGCTGCGAACGGTGCCCTGGGCCCGGTGGGACCCGGCCGCGAAGGCGTGGCGGGTGCCGTTCCGGTCATACGAGGCGCTGCGCCGGTGCTGGCCCGCCATCGAGGAGGCCGCCCGCCTGGCCGAGCCCGAGGCGCGGCGGAGGCGCCAGGAGAGCAGCCAGGCGTCGTCGGAACAGGGCGACAGGCGGGCCGAGGCCGCCGAACGCCGCCGACACCGGTATCCGGTGCCGGAGGACGCACTGCCGCCGCCCGGCCGCGTGCTGATGACCCACGCAGGGCCGGTCGTGTTCGAGGCGGTTACCGGCGAGCTCGTCGAGCCCACCATCGCCGCCCGCTTCTATTCCGGCGTCGTTCCCGGCGAAGCCGCGCTGATCTGGGCGGGTTGGCGCCGGCCGAGCCATGCCGAACTGGTCCGGGCCTGGCCCGCACGGATAGCACCCGGCCCGGCCGAGCTGGCGCGTGGCTGGTGGCAGCCGGCGATCGGGGCATTGCGGGAGGAACGTCGCAAGGCGGCATCCCTGGAGCGGGCGCAGGCGACCCGTCGGGCCAAGGCGCCGTGAGTGCTCATCCTCCGGGCGGCGATGGCCGGCCATGAGGGTCGCGAGTTCGCGTGGCCGAGGCGGACTGTGCGCTCCGGCGCGGACAACCGCGGAAGGCGGGCCCAGGTCCGAACTTCAACGGTTCGCTGCACAGGTGCAACCAGGACATCCGGTATCAGGATGCCGGCCCGGCGTCCGCTGTGACGGTGGGGGTTCCGGCTCTGCCCGCGAATGGCCGGGCTGCCTCAGGATCGGTGGCCGACTTCAGCTGGACCCGCCTGGAGCAGGCAGCCGGGAGAAGGGCGCCGTGTTCGCGTCCATCCGGCTCGACCGCAACAACCAGGAGCAGTCGGCGGCGATCACGAGGACCCGGCGCGACGGCCGGCCGGGCTACCGGCATCGCCGTGGCGACGGCCACGTCCTCGGGGACCAGCGTCGGGGAGAAGGAGGACGATCCGCGCGCCCCGGCAACCAGGGTGGGTGGTGGCGCGTGTCTTCCGGGACCGGACAGGAAGGAGACCCGTCGATGGCCGACAAGGACGTTTCACGCGAGGAAGAGGCCAGGAACCTGGCGAAGGACGCCGTCGAGGCGAAGCAGCAGGGAGACCGCGAGGAAAGCAGCTTCCTTGCCGACGCCGCCAAGGCGCTCGACAAGGATGCCGCCGACGCGGTCCTGTCGGGCAAGGACGACTCCACGTCCTGACGCGGTCCTGACCCGCCCGGGGAGCCGCCTACTCCCCGGCGATCCGCAGGGCCCGTCCCGGCAGGCGACGCGCCAGAGGGACGGCCAGCGCCAGGAAGACCAGCACGAAGGCCAGGGCAAGCAGGGCGAGTGCCGTACGCAGTCCCTCATGGTCGATGACAAGGCCGATCAGCGGGCCGCAGAGGGCATAGCCGAACCGGGAGGCGCCGCTGCCCAGCGAGTTGAAGGTGGCGCGCAGGGCATCCGGCACCTGCTGGTTGAACGCTTCCCGCAGGATCACGGCGTTCAGGCCGCGGCTCGCGTAGAACAGGAAGCCGGCCAGCACGCCGGGCGTCCCCTGGAACGCTGCCATCCCGCCATAGGCGGCGACCGGCAGAACCGCAAGGATCACCAGCGACGCCCGGTCCCCGACCGATCGGCTGAGCGCCGGCGCCAGGCGGCTGGCGATGCCGACGGTGACCAGCGTTCCGGCCCAGAGCAGTCCGAACCAGCGGAGGGCGATGCCCTGCTGCTGCCAGTAGGGCTGCAACAGCCAGACGGCTATGAAGGTCGACAGGCCCCAGGCGATCCAGTTCATGAAGAGGAGGCGGGGCAGCCTGTTGCGGAATACGGTCCGGACGGCATCCGGGATCGAGCGCACCATCATGGCGGCGGCACCCGGATGACGGGTGTCCCTCGGCAGGCCGAGGGCGAGCAGCAGCGGCAGCAGGGTTTCGGCCGCGGTGGCCCAGCCGAGCGCGCGCAGCGACCAGGCGGCCACCGCGCCTCCCGCCAGCGAGGCCGCCGCCTCGCCGCAGACCTGCGCAAGCGTGTAGTTGCCCAGGGCCCGCCGCCTGGCCTCGCGGTCGGCGCCGGTCCGCTCCAGCACGTCGTAGATCAGCGCCACGTCGGCGCCGGATACCAGGCTCCAGGCGGCGGCGAGCACGAGCTGCACCGCTGCATAGGCCAGGAAGCCGTGTGCGCCTGCGAAGCCCAGGAAGCCGAGACCGTTGATCGAGGCGGCCAGGAGGATCGCGCGCTGCCGGCCGAGCAGGTCGCACAACGTTCCGGTCGGGATCTCGAACAGCATGACCGCAACGCTGTAGATCGCCTGGAGGTCGAGCACCTCCCCGACGTGAAGGCCGCGCGCCAGGAGGAAGGGGACGTAGACCGGCATCACCAGCACACCCATCCAGGCCGCGCCGAAGGCGTTGATGCGGGCGAGGTCGCCTGCGCCCTTGG
>CAXTVS010000041.1:0-30329 GCA_964247735.1 uncultured Acetobacteraceae bacterium | reverse complement strand
GGGGCGTGCGAGGGCTCGCTGGCCTGCGCCACCTGCCACGTGATCGTGGATCCGGCCTGGGCGCCGCGCCTCGCCTCGCCCACCGAGGACGAGGAGGACATGCTCGACCTCGCCTTCGGGCTGGAGAAGACCTCGCGGCTCGGCTGCCAGATCGTCATCACCGAGGCACTCGACGGGCTGGTGGTGCGCCTGCCCAAGAGCGGCTGACCGGGGCCATGCGCGTTCCCGTCGCCTCGCGCTGATGCGCGTGCTGGTCGCCCTGCGCTGATGCGCATCCTCGTCGCCATGTCCGGAGGCGTGGACAGCAGCGTCGTGGCCGGGATGCTGGCGGCGGACGGGCACGACGTGGTCGGCGCCACCCTGCAGCTCTACGACCACGGCGCGGCCACCAGGCGCCGGGGCGCCTGCTGCGCCGGCGACGACATCCACGACGCCCGGCGGGTGGCCGACCGGCTCGGCATCCCGCACTACGTGATCGACGCCGAGGCGCGGTTCCGCGACAGCGTGATCGCGCCCTTCGCCGCCTCCTACGCAGCGGGTGAAACGCCGGTGCCGTGCATCAGCTGCAACCAGGGGGTCAAGTTCACCGACCTGCTGGGCCTGGCGCGCGAGCTCGGCTGTGCGGCGATGGCGACCGGGCACTACGTCCGGCGCGTCGACGGCCCGGGAGGCGCCGAGCTGCACCGCCCGATCGATGCCGGGCGCGACCAGAGCTGGTTCCTGTTCGGCACCACGCGCGACCAGCTCGACTACCTGCGCTTCCCGCTCGGCGACATGCCGGACAAGGCGGCGGTGCGGCGGCAGGCGGAGCGGCTCGGCCTGCCGGTGGCCGCCAAGCCGGACAGCCAGGACCTGTGCTTCGTGCCGGACGGCTCTTATGCGGAGCTGGTGACGCGGCTGCGTCCGGAGACCGCCGAGCCGGGGGAGATCGTCGGCGAGGACGGCGCGGTGCTAGGGCGCCACGGCGGGCTCGCCGGCTACACGGTCGGCCAGACGAAGCGGCTCGGGGGGGCGGCGATGCGCGACGGCGAGCGCCAGCGCGTGGTGTCGCTCGATCCCGCGACGCGCCGGGTGGTGGTGGCGCCGCGCGGCCGGGCCACGGTGCGGTCGCTCGCCCTGCGGGACGCGAACTGGCTGATCGACCGGCCGGATGCCGGCCTGCGCTGCCAGGTGCAGCTGCGCGCGCGCGAGCCGGTGCGCGCAGCGGTGCTGTCGGGCGAGGAGGTGCTGCTGGACGAGCCGGCGCTGCCGGCGCCGGGACAGGCCTGCGTGGTCTACCACGGCAGCCGCATCCTGGGCGGCGGCTTCATCCGGCGCGCCGCCTGAGCCGCGCGCCGCCCAGGGTCATGGGCCGGTTTGCCGGGTGCGCCGGCGCGTCCTACAGAACCGCCTGGGTCCATCCACCGGAGCGAACATGGCCAGCGGCACGCTTTTCCTCGGCACAAGGCGCTACTCGTCCTGGTCGCTGCGCGGCTGGCTGGCGGTGCGCCTGGCCGGGCTGGAGCTCGAGGAGCGGGTGCTGCCGCTGGCCGAAGGCGGCAGCCCGGCGGTGCTCGCGGTGTCGCCGAGCGGGCAGGTGCCGTATCTGGAGCACGACGGCAACCGGATCTGGGACAGCCTGGCGATCGGCGAGTACTGCGCCGAGCTGGCGCCGTCGCTCTGGCCGGCCGGTCGTGCCGCCCGTGCCCATGCCCGCGTGCTGTCGGCCGAGATGCATGCCGGGTTCCGGGCGCTGCGGATCGCCATGCCGATGAACCTCGGCCGCGACCGGGCGCTGCGCGACGGGATCGCGGCGGAGGTGCAGGCCGATCTCGACCGGATCGAGCGGCTCTGGGACGACGCGCGTGCCGCCCACGGCATGGGTGGTCCGTACCTGTTCGGCGCGGGCTTCACGCTGGCGGACGCCATGTTCGCGCCGGTGGTGGCGCGGCTGACCTCCTACCGGGTGGCGCTGGGGCCGGTGGCGGGCGCGTATCGTGACGCGGTGCGGGCGCATCCGCTGGTGGAGGAGTGGTATCGGGCCGCCGCCGAGGAGCCGGCCGGCTGGCGGCTCGGCAAGTACGAGCATCTCGCCTGACCCCGGCACCGCCGGATGGATCGGTTGCCGGAGGCCCGGGTGGCGATCGTGCTGCCGCCGCGGGAAGGGTTCTCGCCCGAGGCGGTGGGCGCGATCGGGCTGCTGGTGCACCGCCTGTCGCGCCCGCAGGACCTGGTGCTCGGCCGCGCTTCCGCCCTGCCGGCCTTCGCCGACCGCCGCTTCGTGCCGGTGCGGCCGGCCGGCTGGCCGATGCCGGGCGAGCGGATGCGCTATGTGGCCGGCCTCGCGTCGATCCTGCGCGCGGCGCGGCCGGCGCTGATTGAGGTGCATAACCGGCCGGAGATCGCGATGGCGCTGGCGCGCCGGTGTCCTGCCGTGCCGCTCGCCCTGGTCCTGCACAACGATCCGCAGGCGATGCGCCTGGCGCGGTCGCCGGCCGACCGCCGGGCGCTGGCGCGGCGGATGCGGATCGCCGTGGTGTCGGAGCACCTGCGCCGGCGGTACCGGGACGGCAGCGGCGAATTCCTGCCGGTCGGGCTGCTGCCGAACTGCCTCGACCTTGCGGCGCTGCCGCCGGCGCTGGCGGACGAGGACCGCGAGCGGCTGATCCTGTTCGCCGGGCGGCTGGTGGCGGACAAGGGGGCGGACAGCTTCGTCGCCGCCTGCGCCACCGTCCTGCCGGAGCTGCCGGGCTGGCGCGCGGAGATGATCGGCGCCGACCGGCCGGGCCGGTCGCCGGACACGCCGTTCCTCGCCACCCTGCGTCCCGCCGCCGCGCGGGCCGGCGTGATGCTGGCCGGCTACCGGCCGCACGAGGCGGTGCTGGAAGCGATGGCGCGGGCGGCGATCGTGGTGGTGCCGAGCCGCTGGCCGGAACCGTTCGGCCTGACCGCGCTGGAAGCCATGGCCAGCGGTGCCGCCCTCGTCACCTCCGGGCGCGGCGGGCTGGCCGAGCTGACCGGGGGTGCCGCACTCCGGGTCGATCCGGACGCGCCGGGCGCGCTGGCCGCCGCCCTGGTCCGGCTGGCGTCGGACCCGTCCGGGCGCCGGATCCTGGCCGCGGCCGGCCGCCTGCGCGCGCGCGGCTACGACCTGCCGCTGGCCCGCGTCCGGCTCGACGCGTGGCGGCAGTCGGTCCTGGCAGGGGGTGACCCCTGATGCGCGTGGCGGCGATCCGCCAGCTCGACCGGCTAGGCGCCGGCCTGGCGCTGCTGTGCCCGCTGTTCCTGCTGCACGGGCGCGGGGTGGCCGAGGCGCTGGTCGACCTGGTGGCCGCATCGTTCCTGCTCCGCTCCGCGCTTGCGGCCGACTGGCGCTGGACGCGCCCCGCCTGGGTGCTGGTGGCGCTGTTCTGGTGGGGCTGGCTGGTGCTGTGCTCGGTGCCGTACGGCCCGTTCGGCGCCGGCGGCTGGCCGGCGCTGCTGCAGGCGGTCGCGACCCTGCGCTTCCTCCTGTTCGTGGCGGCCCTGCAGCATCGGGTGCTGTCGCAGCCCGGTCCGCTGCGGCTGATGCGCTGGCTGATCGTCGGCGCCTGTCTCTACATCGGTGCCCAGCTGCTGCTCCAGGACGTGACCGGGCACAACCTGTTCGGGGAGGAACGCTTCGGCGACGGCACCCTCACCGGCCCGTACGACAAGCCGCGCGCCGCGGCGCCGCTGTCGCGGCTGCTGCTGCCGACGATGCTGGTGGCGAGCGCCTGGGCGGCCGCGCGCAGCGCCGGGCGACGCTGGCTGCTGCGTGGGGTGTCGCTGCTGCCGCTGCTGCTCGGCATCGCGACCGTGGTGCTGGCCGGGCAGCGCATGCCGCTGCTGCTGTGCCTGCTCGGCCTGCTCGTGTCGGGCCTGCTGCTGCGCCGGCTGCGCCCGGCCGTGCTGGCGGCGCTGCTGGCGGCGCCCGTGCTGGTGGCGGTGTCGGCGGTGGTCTCGCCGCACAGCTTCGGGCACCTGGTGACGCTGTTCAGCCGGCAGATGCGCCATTTCGGGCAGAGCTCCTATGGGCTGATCTATACCCGGGCGCTGTCGATCGGCCTGTCCAACCCCCTGACCGGGCTCGGTTTCGACGGCTTCCGCCACGGCTGCGCCCTGCCCGCCTATTTCCGCGACTGGCCGCCTTGGGGACCGCCCTCCGGCAGCGGCGGAGGGGCGTGGATCTGCGTCCAGCACGCGCACAACCATTACCTGCAGGCGCTGACCGATTCCGGGGTGCCGGGGCTGCTGCTGTTCTGCGCCCTGGTCGCGAGCTGGCTGGCCGCCCTGGCGGCCGGACTGGCGACCGGACTGGCCGACCGGGACCAGGATGGGGTGCTGCAGGCCTGGCGGGTCGGGCTGTTCGCGGCGGTGTTCGTCCATGAATGGCCGGTCGCCTCGGCCAGCGCGTTCACCAACATGCCGCTGGGCGGCTGGTTCTTCCTCCTGCTGGGGGTGGGGCTGGCCGAGGCCCGTGCGGCGGGGCGCCGCACCCCTGGCCCGCCGGGATCGGCCTCCCATATGCAGCCCGACCAGCAGGAGCGAGATCGATGGCGGCTGACACGGTGATGCAGGCCCAGTCGGGAGCCCAGCCGGGCAAGGCGGAAGCAGGGCTGGTGCCGGTCACGGTGCTGACCGGCTACCTCGGCGCCGGCAAGACCACCCTGCTCAACCACATCCTGACCGCCAACCACGGCCGCAAGTATGCGGTGGTGATCAACGAGTTCGGGGAGCTGGGGGTGGACAACGACCTCGTCGTCGATGCCGACGAGGAGGTGTTCGAGATGAACAACGGCTGCATCTGCTGCACCGTGCGCGGCGACCTGATCCGCATCCTGGGCGCGCTGATGAAGCGGCGCACCCGGTTCGACGGCATCATCGTCGAGACCACCGGGCTGGCCGACCCGGCCCCGGTGGCGCAGACCTTCTTCGTCGACGAGGCGGTGCGGGCGAAGACGCGGCTCGACGCGGTGGTGACGGTGGTGGACGCGCTCAACCTGCCGGCGCGTCTGGCCGACAGCGCGGAGGCGCGCACCCAGATCGCGTTCGCCGACGTGGTCATCCTGAACAAGACCGACCTGGTGGACGAGGCGGGCCTCCAGGCGCTGGAAGAGCGGATCCGCGGCATCAACCGCTTCGTGCGGCTGCACCGCGCGGTGCGCGGCAACGTCCGGCTCGACGACGTGCTGGACCAGGGCGGGTTCGACCTGCAGCGGGCGCTGGCGGTGGCGCCCGATTTCCTCGAGAACGACGAGCACGGCCACGACGAGGACGTCAGCAGCCTGTCGTTCGAGGTGGCCGAGCCGCTCGACCCGGCCAAGTTCCAGAGCTGGATCGGCGCGGTGCTGCAGGAGCAGGGCGGCGACATCCTGCGCTCCAAGGGGATCCTGAGCTATGCCGGCGAGAACCGCCGGTTCGCGTTCCAGGCGGTGCACATGATGGCGGACGGCGACTTCATCGGCCCGTGGCCGGAGGACGCGCCGCGCACCTCGCGGCTGGTGTTCATCGGCCGCAACCTGAACCGGCCGCGCCTGCGACGCGGCTTCGAGAGCTGCCGCGCCCGATGAGCGACGCGGGCCTGGCCGATCCGGACCACCTGCTGCGCACGCGCGGCCGGACCCGGCAGGTGGACGGGCATGTGGTCGGCTGCGCGTTCTCCCGCGACAACGCGACGGTGGCGTTCGCCACTGGCGACGGCGAGGTGCATCTGGCGCCGGCCGCGGCTTCGGACGACGTCTGGCAGCGGATCGTGGCGCATGACGGCGCGGTGCTGTCGCTGAGCGCGGACACCCTGGGCCACGGCTTCCTGACCGGGGGCGACGACAACCGCCTGTGCCGGATCGACGGCACCACCGGCACGGTGGTTCCGCTGGCGAAGGCGCGCCGCTGGGTCGAGCACGTGGCGAGCATGGTGGATCCGAAGCGCCCGGAGGGCGGCGGCCTGATCGCGTCCGCGTCGGGCAGGCAGGTCGAGCTGCGCGACGGCATCGGCACGCTGGTCAAGACGCTCGACCACGAGACGACGGTGTCGGGCATCGCCTTCGACGCCAGGGGCAAGCGGATCGCCGCCTCGCACTACAACGGCGCCTCGCTCTGGTTCACCGGGGCGAAGTCGGACTCCGCCCGCAGGCTCCCCTGGAAGGGCAGCCACATCGGCGTCGCCCTGCATCCGGACGGCGAGGCGCTGGTCACCGCCATGCAGGAGAACGAGCTGCATGGCTGGCGCCTGCCCGACGGGCACAACATGCGCATGAGCGGCTACCCGCAGAAGACGCTGTCGTTCGGCTTCTCGCGCAACGGCCGCTGGCTCGCAACGGGCGGCGCGGAGGCGGTGGTGCTGTGGCCGTTCTTCGGCGGCGGCCCGATGGGCAAGGCGCCGACCGAGCTGGCGGGGGTACCCGACTCGGTGTGCGTCCGCGTCGCCTTGCACCCGCAGCAGGACATCGTCGCGGCCGGATTCGCCGACGGTACGGTGCTGATGTCGGACGTCGCCAGCAAGCGGGTGCTGCCGGCCTGCGGCCCCGGGCGAGGTGCTGTGTCGGCGCTGGGATTCAGCCCGGACGGGAGCCGGCTGGCATTCGGCACCGAGCAGGGGCTGCTGGCGGTACTGGATCTGTCGGCACGTTGATCGACAGGAAGCTGTTCGCGCGGGCACTGGTAAGTCGTGCGTTTTAAGGGGAATGTCAGCGCCACAGCTAACCGGCCTGCAAGCGCCAGATTTAAGATTGCATGTCGAGTGGAACATTTCCCTGGTTTTGCGACACACTATGAAGGCGACGTCTCGCCTGAGTGGTCCAATCGGTGAACCAGTCAGACAGGCGCGCCTTTCCTAGCCCAAGGACGCCAATATGACACTCATCCAGTCGAAAAAAAGCTTCGCCATCTCAGCAACAGCCTCGCTTGTGGGCAGCCGTGCCACATCGAATGATCCGCGCCGGGTGCTTGAGGCAGGGTTCGACAACCTCGACATCGTGCTCGATCTCGGCCGTCGCACGCTTTGGAACTACATGCGTCCGGCAAACGGCCTCGGCTGCTTTACCATGGAGATGCTGCACGACATGAGGGCAATGCATCGGGCGATCGGGGATCTGGACAAGGTGACCCGGCAGACCGGCGGCGATCCGCTGCTTTATGTCGTCTCCGCATCGCGTATTCCTGGCATCTACAATCTTGGCGGGGATCTTGCCTTGTTCGCGCAGAAGATCCGTCAGGGCGAGCGTTCTGTCATGCAGGCCTATGCCCATGCCTGCATCGACGTGGTCTACGCCAACTCGACGGCCTTCGGTCTTCCGCTGGTGACCATCGGGTTGATCCAGGGCGACGCCTTGGGCGGCGGCTTTGAATGCGCCCTCTCCTATGACGTTATCGTTGCGGAACGGAGTGCCAAGATCGGCCTGCCCGAAATCTTGTTCAACCTTTTCCCCGGCATGGGCGCCTACAGCTTTCTGTCCCGTCGCCTCGACCCGATGCGTGCGGAGAAGATGATCCTTAGCGGTCGGATCTACACCGCGGAGGAGTTGCACGAGATGGGCATCATCGACGTGTTGGCTGAGGACGGTGAGGGCGAGTATGCGGTGCAGGCTTACATCGACCGCAACGCGCGCAAGCACAACGCCTACTCGGCCGTTTATGCGGCGCGTCGTCGGGTGAGGCCGGTTTCGGAGCAGGAGCTTCGGGACGTGGTCGACATCTGGGTTGAGGCGGCGCTCAACCTCGGTGGCCTGGACCTGCGCAAGATGGAGCGGCTTGCTGCAGCCCAGACCAAGCGGCTGGAGGGAGTGTCACAGGCAGCGCGGCAGGTGGCCGCCGAGTAACCTGCCTTCATGGCGTGTGCTGACAGGGGCGGCTCGGCGGATCCCTGGATCCGTGGTGTCGCCCCGCCTTGGATGCAAGCCCGGTCCGGTCCTATCCGACTTTTCCCTGGCTGGACAGCTGCTGCCAGATGCTGTCGAGTGCCAGCCTGATCCGTCGGGACAAGGCTGCACCGTCGACGCTCAACCTGTCCGCGGGCAAGTTCCGGCACTGCCCGCACAAATCGTGGACGACGTAGGCACCAACGTTGGCCGCGGCACTTCGCAGGCCGTGCGCATGGCTACGGAACAGGAGCAAATTCCTGTCTGCCGCCGCCTGCGCCAGCTGCTCCGCCAGGACACGCGCCTCGACAACGAAGCCGTCAAGCAGCTCAGCGGTGAACTCGACGCCCCCAAGTGCTTCCAGGTCTGCCAGCAGCCGCGGGTCGAGCTGCGGCATGGCCGATCTGAACTGGGGATGGACGCGGATGTCGGATACCGTCGAGGGCGCAGAAGCAGGAGACGGCGAAGACGCCGTCATGAGCGCGTGGATTCGGCCGATCAACGCATCCGGCGCGATGGGCTTCGTGATGCAATCTGTCATCCCTGCTTCGATGCATTCCTGTGCCGTTTCGGCAGTGGCATCGGCAGTCAGTGCGACGAGCGGAACACTGTTCCCGCCCAGCGACAGGAAGCGATACTCCCGCGCGGCCTCCAGCCCAGTCATGACCGGCATGTTGAGGTCCAGGAGTGCCAGGTCAAACTTCCGTTCCGTCAGCGCGATGACCGCATCCTCCCCGTTCTGCACCAGATAAGGACGGTGGCCAGCCCGTTCGAGGATCTTCTTGACCAGACGTTGATTGGTGAGGTTGTCGTCAGCGACCAGGATGTCCAGCTGGCGCACGTCGTGCGCTTCGGTCGCACGCGGCTGAGCGACTGCATCCGGGGCAGGGCCGAGACATAGGTGGAGAGCGGCCTGCAGCGCCTCGAGGTCAAAGCTGCTGTTCAGCAAGCTGGTGACGTGCCGCTCGATCCAAACCGCTTCCTCCGGATCAGTCCCGTCCGCAACAAGGATGCGTGGCAGGTCGCCCCACGGGTCGAGCGCCTCGAGCATCGTGACCGCTCTTGAACGGGCGTCGCGCGATGGACAGTCGAGCAGGATGACCGGACGTGACGCCGACATGGACGTGTCGTGGCAAAGCGACGCCAGTTCTGAAGCCGTCGTGGCGAGCTCGACCGGGACCGCCAGGGCAGCCAGATGTCCTGCAAGCGCCGAGACTGGCGCATCAGGAGAAAGCAGGACGATCCGTTGTCTGAGCGGAAAGGGAGCCGGTAGCCTGGCGTCAGAGCGCGCGCAATCCAGGGTCACTGTAAAGACGCTACCCTTGCCGAACGTGCTCTCGACCTCAATCGTGCCGCCGAGAAGGTTTACGAGGCTTCGGACGATGGCGAGGCCAAGCCCGGTGCCGCCGAACCGATCGACGATGCTGCCGTCCGCCTGGGTGAACCTGTCGAAGATGCGGTCCAGCGCATCCCCCTTGATCCCTATGCCCGTGTCGAGCACGCGGATACTCAAGCGGACCTGCCCGTCGGAAAGCGGCAGGGCGGTGACAGCAAGAACGATGCTTCCCGCCTCGGTGAACTTGAGCGCGTTGCTTGCCAGGTTCACCAGGATCTCGTGAAGGTGGCGTGGGTCGCTGAGCACCTGACTCGGTACCATCCGGCCGACGTGAACGGACAACCTCACGCCCTTGGCCCGGGCTTGCGGAGCGAGCAGCGTGCGCAGGTCGAGAACCAGGCGAGCGACATCGGTCGCCACCAGGCGCACCGGCATCCTGTTCGCCTCGATCTGGGTGAAGTCCAGGATGCCGGTTATCAACGACATCAGGATACCGGCGCCTATCCCGAGCTTCTGGATCAGCTCCTCCTGCTCCTCGTCGAGAGGAGTCGCCTTGAGCAGATCAATGCTCCCGAGGATCGCGTTAAGCGGGGTGCGAACGCTGTGGCTGACGCTCGCCAGAAACAGGCTTTTGGCCCGGTTTGCCGCTTCGGCCTCGCGTCGTGCAGTCGACAGCTTGGCAATCAAGGTGGCTCCATAGCCGGGCACAAGGATCAACCCGACGAACAGGCCCCAGCAGAGATAGGTTTGGTGAAGCCAGAACGGCGTCGTGCGACAGACAAGGCCGAACCCGATCAGGGCTGCGACCATCGCGGCGAACAGGAACCGAAGGCCGAACCGGAAGCCGTTCCCCAGGATCACCCACAGGTAGATCGGGTAGAACACCGAGGTGGAGGCGCCACCCACATGCATCTCGAACGAGATGGTGGTGAAGTCCCCGATGAGCGCCAGCGTCGCACGCGGTATCCGGGATACCGGGTCGTGACGTATCCAAAGGAACAATGTCAGCGAGAAGGCAAAGTAGCCGGCGATGTAGGTAAGCCCGGCAGGCAAGCCAGGCGAGTGCGTAGCAAGCAGGTAGACGGCGATGAGCAAGCAGAACACGAACCTGTTCAAGCTCATCTCAAATTCGGACCGCCCCATCACGCTGGAAGCCGGTTGCTCAGACACGGTCGGGCGCCTTTTCCTGCTGCAGCAGCGCCAGCATCGCCTCGATCGACAGCGGACGGCTGAAGTAGAAGCCCTGGATCTCGTCGCAGCCTTCACCGGACAGATGGGTCAGCTGCTCCACGGTTTCCACGCCCTCGGCCACCACCGTCATCTGCAGACCGTGCGCCAGGCTGATGATGGCGCGTACGATGGCCGCGTCGTTGGCATCGGTGCGGAGGTTGCGCACGAAGGACTGGTCGATCTTGATCCGATCGACGGGGAAGTTCTTGACGTGACTGAGGAAGGAGTAGCCGATCCCGAAATCGTCGATGGCGACCCGGACGCCCAGCTGGCGCAGGTCCCGGAGCACGCCGGCCGCCGCCTCGAGGTCCTCGACCAGCTCGCGCTCGGTGAGCTCCAGCTCCAGCAGCGACGGGTCCAGCCCGGTCTGGCCCAGGATGGCGGTGATCATCTCCCGCGTCTTCTCGGTGCCGATCCTGACCGGCGACAGGTTCACGCCGACCCCGATCCGCAGGTCGATGTCCTTCTGCCAGCGCGCGGCGTCCGTGCAGGCCCGGCGGAGCACCCAGGTGTCGACGTCGCCGGACAGGCCGCCCTCCTCGGCCACCGGCAGGAACTCGCCCGGCAGCAGCAGGCCGTGCACCGGATGGTTCCAGCGCAGCAGCGCCTCCACCCCGGCGATCCGCCCGGTGCGCAGGTTCATCTGCGGCTGGTAGTGCAGCACGAACTCGTCGTGGCGCAGCGCCTGGCGCAGCTCCTGCTTCATGCGCAGGACGCGGCTGACCCGCTCGTTCATGTCGGCGACGAAGAAGCGGTAGCTGTTCCGCCCTTCCATCTTGGCCTGGTACATCGCCAGGTCGGCGTTGCGCAGCAGCGCCTCGGCGTCGGTGCCGTCGGTGGGGGCCAGGGTGATGCCGATGCTGCCGCTGATGGAGATCTCCTGGCCGCCATGCAGCGCCGGGCGGCTGATCTGCGCGATGATCCGCCGCGCCAGGGCCGATGCCTCGTCGCGGTGCGAGATCTGCGTCTGCAGGATCGCGAACTCGTCGCCGCCGATCCGGGCCACCGTGTCGTGCGGGCCCACGCAGGACAACAGGTTCACCGCCACCGTCTTGAGCAGCAGGTCGCCCAGGTGGTGGCCCATCTGGTCGTTCACCTCCTTGAAGCGGTCGAGGTCGAGGAAGTGCAGCGCCAGCAGGCTGCTGGCACGGCCGCTTCGCACCAGCCGGTGCTGCAGGCGTTCGCGCAGCAGCAGCCGGTTCGGCAGGTCGGTGAGCCCGTCATGGCTGGCGACGTGCTGGAGATGCCGCTCGGCGCGCTTGCGGTCGGTGATGTCGAGCGAGGTGGTCAGCACGCTGCCGATCTGGCCGGTGCCGTCGTGCAGCGGCGACTTGGTGGTCAGCAGGATGCGTCGCTGGCCGTCCTGGTCCGTCACCTCCTGCTCGAACGCGGACAGCGGCTTGCCGGAGCGGAACACCAGCTGGTCCAGCGACCGGCTGCGCTGCTCGTACTCGGTGCCGAACACCAGGATCGGCTGGGAGGTGGCCGCCGACTGCCACGACGGCTCCGGTGCCGTATCGTCGGGCGGCGCGGCGCCGGTGGTGCGGTCGGGCGGCTGGTTGACGCCGGAACCGCTGGTGAGGGCGAGCTGGGACGCGTTGACGAACACGACCTGGCCGTCCCGGCTGGTGGCGCTGATGAAGGCCGGCACCGTGTCGATCACCTGCGCCAGCGCCTCCCGGCTGTCGCGGAGCAGCTTCTCGCGCGACCGCTCGCTGTCCTGCAGCTCGCGCTCCAGCGTGCGGGCCCTGGTCTCGATGATCCGGTGCTGGCGGTGCATGCGCAGCAGGTTGCGGCCGCGGGTGACGAACTCGGCGTGGTCGACCGGACTCTGCAGGAAATCGGTGGCGCCCGCTTCCAGCGCCTGCAGCCGATAGGAGCGGTCGTCGTAGGCGGTGATCACCACCACCGGTACGTCGAGGCAGCCGGACAGGGTCCGGAACCGCCGGGTGAACGCGGCGCCGTCGAGATGGGGCATCTTGAAGTCGGTGATGATCAGGTCGGTGTCGTTCCGGCCGAGCCAGTCCAGCGCGGAGCGCGGGTCGTCGAAGGTGACCACCTCGGTTCCGTCCTCGAGCGAGGCGGCCAGGCGCGCATAGATGTTCCTGTTCGTCAGGCGGTCATCGAGGATGGCGATCAAGGGCATGCTGGGGGTGTGTCTCGAACTGGGCAGCGGGATGCAACGGCATGCGAGCCGGCCTGCGCCGCAACAGCCATGGTATCTCGTCCTACGTCCATGGCCCATCGCTTTCCTGTCGGGCGACTTCGGCTATCCTGCTGTTGTTCACCATACGTTCTTGCACGGCCGGCCTGAAGCCGCCAGGATGGGGCGCCGGCGGGGTCCGGCGCAGTCGGAAAGGGGCGGAATGTCCGATCAGCAGGAGGCGGGCGTCCCGGCGATCCGCAAGGGAAGAGGGGCGTCAGGCAACTGCGGCAACCGCTTCGAGCCCGTCCTGGTACAGCCGTTCGACGACGGCTGGGACAGCATCGCTGCCGAGCAGGGCGCGCCGCCGCCGGTGCCGACCACCCTGACGCCCGATCGCAGCCGGAGTGCCATCTCGCACAACACCAGCCCGGACCTCGGCTTCGACCGCGCGGTCAACCCGTATCGCGGCTGCGAGCATGGCTGCGTCTACTGCTATGCGCGGCCGAGCCACGCCTATCTCGGCTACTCGCCCGGCCTGGATTTCGAGACCAGGCTCACCTTCAAGCCGGAGATCGCGCGGCTGCTGGAACAGGAGCTGCGTCGTCCCGGCTACGTCGTGCGCCCGATCGCGCTCGGGTCCAATACCGATCCCTACCAGCCGGCGGACCGCGCCCTGGGCCTGACCAGGCAGGTACTGGAGGTGCTGGAGCGGTTCGGCCATCCGGTCAGCATCGTCACCAAGGGCAGCGGCATCCTGCGCGACCTGGACATCCTGGCCCGGATGGCGGAACGCGGGCTGGCGCGCGCGTGGGTGTCGGTCACCACGCTCGACGGGACGCTGGCGCGCCGGATGGAGCCGCGTGCCGCGACGCCGGCGCGCCGGCTGGGAACGATCCGGGAGCTGGCCGAGGCCGGCATCCCAGTGGGCGTGCTGGCCGCCCCGATGATCCCCGGCCTGAACGATTGCGAGCTGGAGCGGATCCTGGCCGCCGCCGCCGCCGCGGGGGCGCGCAGCGCCGGCTGCACGCTGCTGCGCCTGCCCGGGGAGCTCAGGCCGATGGTCGAGACATGGCTGCATCAGCATTATCCCCAGGCGGCGGCACGCGTGCTGAAGCTCGTACGCGAGACTCGCGAAGGAAAGCTGAACGACAGCCGCTTCGGCACCCGCTTCAGCGGCGAGGGGCCGTATGCCGAGCTGCTGGCGCAGCGCCATGCGGTGGCGATCCGTCGCCACCGGCTGACGGACCACGTGACGCTGGACACGCGGCAGTTCGCGCCGCCGCCGGCGGGTCCCGCGACCCCGCGTGCGGCGGCAGGACAGCTCGCCTTGTTCTGAACGAGGTTCATGTGAACCCCGTTCAAGGTTGGGGCCTGTCAGACCACCTGGGCCGGGGCCAGCCGGCACATCTCCCCGTCCTCGCCGGTCTCGACCTGGAAGGTGGCGTGGCCGATGCCGTAGAGCCGGTCCAGGGTGGCGGCGGCGGAGCGCAGCAGGGCGTCGTCCGGCGGCAGGCCAGGGCGGACCAGGTGCGCGGTGAGCGCGGTCTCGGTGGTGCTCATGCCCCAGACGTGCAGGTCGTGCAGGTCCGACACGCCCGGCAGCGCGCGCAGGGTTCGTTCGACGGCGGCCAGGTCGATGCCCGGCGGCACCGCGTCCAGCGCCAGCTCGACCGACTGGCGCAGCAGCGACCAGGTGCCGACGACGATGATCGCGGCGACCAGGAGGCTGATCGCCGGGTCGATCCGCTGGAAGCCTGTGAGCACGATCAGCAGCCCGGCCGCCACCACCGCGCACGCGGTGAGGGCGTCGGAGGCCATGTGCAGGAAGGCGCCGCGCAGGTTGAGGTCGTCCCTGGCGCCGGACATGAACAGCCAGGCGGTGACGCCGTTCACGGCGATGCCGATCGCGGCCACGACCATCACGACCGGGCCGGACACCGGCGCCGGCTCGATCAGCCGGCGGATCGCCTCGGCGGCGATGCCGCCGGTCACCACCAGGAGCAGGATGGCGTTGAACAGCGCCGACAGGATGGAGGAGCGGCGCAGCCCGTAGGTGTAGCGGCCACCCGGACGGCGGCGGCCGAGCCAGGCGGCGAGCCAGGCGGCGCCGAGGCCGAGCACGTCGCCGAGGTTGTGTCCGGCGTCGGCCAGCAGGGCGAGCGAACCGGCGAGGACGCCGTAGATCGCCTCGCCGGCGACATAGGACAGGTTGAGCGCGATTCCGATCGCGAATGCGGCGCCGAAGCTGGCCGGGGCGTGGGCGTGTCCGCCGTGACGGTGGCCGTGCGCGTGGTTGTGCCCGGGCTCGTGGGCACGTGTCGCCTCGTGGTGGTGCGCGTGGTCGTGCATGGTCGTCGGCTCCCGGTCCCGGCCCGCGCTTGCAAGCCCCCGATGGTAGGGCGATATCGAGCCCCACGTCATCGGCGGACCCCTGGGGTGTCCGCCCCCGCGGGTTTCCCTCCATGTTGCGACTGACCGAACTCAAGCTGCCGCTCGATCACGGTCCGGAGGCCGTGGTGCCGGCGATTGCCGCGCGTCTGGGAGTGCCGGAGGGGGACGTGCTGTCGCACGCGCTGTTCCGGCGTGGCCACGACGCGCGCAAGCGGACCGCCGTGCACCTGGTGTACAGCTTCGACGTGGCGGTGCGCGACGAGACGGCGGTGCTGGCGCGGCATGCGGGCGACACGACGGTGCAGCCTGCTCCGGACATGCGCTACCGCTTCGTGGCGCATGAGGGTGCGGCGCGGGCGGCGCGGCCCGGCTACCGCCGTCCGGTGGTGATCGGCACCGGGCCGTGCGGGCTGATGGCGGGGCTGGTGCTGGCGCAGATGGGGCTCAGGCCGCTGCTGCTGGAGCGGGGGCGGGCGGTGCGGCAGCGCACGGTGGACACCTTCGCGCTGTGGCGCCGGTCCGTGCTCACGCCGGAAAGCAACGTGCAGTTCGGCGAAGGGGGGGCCGGGACGTTCTCGGACGGCAAGCTGTACAGCCAGGTCAGCGACCGGCAGCATTACGGGCGCAAGCTGCTGGAGGAGTTCGTTCGGGCCGGCGCGCCGGAGGAGATCCTGACCGTGTCGAAGCCGCATATCGGCACCTTCCGGCTGGTCACGGTGGTGGAAAGCATGCGGGCGCAGATCGAGGCGCTGGGGGGAGAGTACCGGTTCGGCTGCCACGTGACGGGGTTCGCGGTCGGGCGGGACCGGACGGGCGGGCGGCGGATCGAGGGGGTGACGCTGGCGGACGGCGGCGCGATCGAGGCGGAGCAGGTGGTGCTGGCGATCGGGCACAGCGCGCGCGACACGTTCGAGGCGCTGCACCGGGCGGGGGTGTCGATGCAGGCCAAGCCGTTGTCGGTGGGGGTCAGGATCGAGCATCCGCAGTCGCTGATCGACCGGGCGCGGTTCGGCGACAATGCCGGGCATCCCCTGCTGGGGGCGGCGGACTACAAGCTGGTGCACCACGCCGGCAACGGGCGGGGAGTATACAGCTTCTGCATGTGCCCGGGAGGGACGGTGGTGGCGGCGACGTCCGAGGAGGGGCGCGTGGTCACCAACGGGATGAGCCAGTACTCGCGGGCGGAACGCAACGCCAATGCCGGGATCGTGGTCGGGCTGACGCCGGAGGACTTCGCGCCGTTCGGCGAGGGGCCGCTGGCGGGGATGGCGTTCCAGCGGCACTGGGAAAGCCTGGCGTTCCAGGCGGGGGGCGGCGGGTATCGGGCGCCGGCGCAGCTGGTGGGGGACCTGCTGGCGGGGCGGGCGTCGACGGAGCTGGGGTCGGTGGTGCCGTCGTACACGCCGGGGGTGACGCCGACCTGTTTGTCGGCGTGCCTGCCGGAGTATGCGGTGGAGGCGATCCGGGACGCGCTGCCGCGGTTCGGGCGGCAGATCCGGGGGTTCGACATGCCGGACGCGGTGATGACGGGGGTGGAAACGCGGACCTCGTCGCCGGTCAGGATCACGCGCGGGGCGGACCTGCAGAGCCTGAACACGCGGGGGCTGTATCCGGCGGGGGAAGGCTGCGGGTATGCGGGCGGGATCATGACGGCGGGGATCGACGGGATCCGGGTGGCGGAGGCGCTGGCGGTGCAGATGGGCGGGATGCGGGCGGCGGCGTAACGTCGATCGAGGTGCTTCATGCTTTTCATTCAGCATCACTCAGGTGTCGGCGCGGGAACGGTCATCGAGGACGGCATGGGCGGCATGCCGCGATCATGATCGAAGCCGATGAAGAGCGTCACGTGGCCCTCAAGGAGCCACGTGAGTCTTCTTCTGCGCCACTGAACTTCGCATGTAGGCGCGCAGGACGTTGTTGATGCGGGTTTGATAGCCAGGTCCGGTGGCCCGAAACCAGTCGATCAGGTCAGGATCAAGGCGCAGCGATACAGCCTTCTTGTTGCCGGCTGGAACCACCTCGACAAAGGTTGCCCAGCCAGGACGGAGTCCATCCTCCTCAAGCTGCTCAGCCGCGGCGCGCTCGATCTCGACAGGCGTCAGTGCATCAACGCGCGCAAGATCAGTCCTGCTTTCTCCCTTTGCAACCTTGTCTCGAAGTTCAGTTGCTGAATGCCTCCTCATGTTCTCGTCGTTCTTCATCTCGTGCTCTCCGAAGGGAGATGACCCGTACTACGCCGTTCCTGCGCGTGAAAATGGCGGTCACCAAGCGACCATGCAGCCACCCGATTAGCATCTCGCGCACTTCGCCTTGCACGGTTCTCCCTTTCTTCACCAAGTGATCGCCTTCGCAAATCGACGGTGTCTCAACGAAGTCGATGCCGTGTTTCTTTATGTTGGAACGATTCTTATTCTCGTCCCACTCGTATTCGTCTCCCATAAATATGCTCCGAACTTATCAACGTCTCCAGGAAGTATAAAGAGACAAACATGGTAGATCCCCTTGCTTGGGTTTGCTTCCGATCTGCCGACAACTTGCAGATCTATAGAAGTGGTTCGCTATGTGAAACGTATCATCGAGAGCGATTACTTGCTTGCCGAGCCGGCCGGCCACTACCTTGTATAGACAGATGTCTAGGCATGCAAGGCTTCTCGTTAACCTTTGTCCTCGTCCGAAGCTCAGGCTTAGACGGGTTGAGCCGGAGCTAACGGCTTGATGGTGAGCCGCAGCCGTGATGGCGCCGCGGTCAGCCAATGAGTCATCAGGACTGGATGACCGGTAGCTTGGCCTCGGCATCGAGTGGTTCAGCTGCCGCTGCGGAGACAGCAGGCCGTCCCGCCCAGTAGCCGGCCAGGAGGGAGCCGGACAGGTTGTGCCAGACGGAGAACAGGGCGGCAGGCAGGGCGGCCAGCGGGGAGATGGTGGAGCGGGCCAGGGCGGCGGCGAGGCCGGAGTTCTGCATGCCGACCTCGAAGGCCAGGGTGCGGCACACCGTCTCGTCGAGGCCGAGCAGGCGACCGCCCCAGTAGCCGCCGAACAGGCCGATGCCGTTGTGGAGTACCACGGCGAGCAGGACCAGCGGGCCGACGGTGAGCAGGCTGGAGCGGGTGCCGGCGACGACGGTGGCAATGATCAACAGGATCGCCGTGATCGAGACCAGGGGTAGTGTCGGCTCGACGCGGCGTACCAGGCGGTGGGCCAGGTGGTTGGACAGGAGGCCCAGCAGCACCGGGAGGAGGACCACCTCGCCGATGCCGAGCATCATGCTCCAGGGGTGCACGGCGACGGCGGCGGACACGTAGAAGCGGGTCAGGAGCGGGGTGGCGAGGACGCCGGCGACCGTGGACAGGGCGCCGATGCTGACCGACAGCGCGACGTCGCCGCCGGACAGGAACACCATCACGGTGGAGGCGGTGCCGCTGGGGACGCTGCCGACCAGGATCGTGCCGGCGGCGAGCTCGGGCGGCAGCCCGAGGAGGTGGGCGATGAGCCAGGCAGCCAGCGGCATGATCAGGTAGTGCAGGCCGAGGCCGGCCAGCACCGGGGCGGGACGCAGGGCGATGCGGCGGAAGTCGGCGACGCGCAGGGTGAGGCCCATGGCGAACATGACCAGGGCGAGCAGCGGCGTTACCCAGGGGCCGAGCGGGTGGAAGGCGGCCGGGAACAGGACGGCCAGGGCCGAGATCAGCACGGCCCAGAGCGGGAACAGGCGGGTGAGCAGGGGCAAGGTGGGTGGCAGTTCGTGCTGTCAGGATGTGGGGGCAGGACGTGGGGGCAGGCGGCGGGATGCGGCCGGAGCCGGACAGGCTCGCCCAGGCGGGAAGGCATGTCGAGTTCCGAAGGCAAGGCACGGGGGGCGGGAGCGCTTCCGGTGCTGCGGCGATGACGCGTTCCGGGGTCCTGGTCGCCGTCCTGCTGGCTTGCGGTCCGTCGGCCCGTGCGCATGGCGGCACGGCAACGGCGGAAGCGTTCGTGCGTGGCGTGTATGCGGATTACGGCAGGCCCGACAGCCCGGACGTTCTGGGAGAACCTGCTCCGGGCATCTTCGCGCCG
This sequence comes from uncultured Acetobacteraceae bacterium, assembly GCA_964247735.1. Classification (GTDB taxonomy): domain Bacteria; phylum Pseudomonadota; class Alphaproteobacteria; order Acetobacterales; family Acetobacteraceae; genus Lichenicola. The sequence continues at coordinate 11,317 of CAXTVS010000041.1, read as the reverse complement.
CGGCTGCTCGGGCTGATCCGGGCCGATCAGAAGGCTGCCGGCGGGGAGGTCGGGAGGCTGGACGAGGATCCGCTTTGCGACTGCCAGGATGACGACGGCTTCCGCCTGTCCTCGGTCGGGGTCGCGCGGGGAGCGGCGGGCGGGGTGGTGGCGACGGTGCGCTTCGTCATCGGCGCGGTGCCGGTGGTGGTCTCGCTGGATCTGGTGACGACCCGCGACGGGTGGCGTGTGGCCGACGTGCACAGCCGGGACATGCCGAGCCTGGTGTCCCTCCTGGAGGGTAGCGGGGCGTCGCCCTGAGGCGCGGGCCGGGGCTTTCTTGTGGCGTCGGCCCGGAGGCTGTAGCGATGGCCGTCGTCGATGGGGCGGCGGGAGGGGCCATGCAGGATCGCATCTCGCGGCTTCTGGACGGCCTGGACCTCGCATCAGGGTGCGGCCTCGAGATCGGGCCCCTGGCGACGCCGATCCTGCGCAGGCCGCAGCACCGGGTGCTGTACCTGGACCATGTTCCGACCGAGCAGCTGCGCAGGACGTATGAGGCGGATCCGGCGGTGCGGGTCGATGCGATCGTTCCGGTCGACGTGGTGTGGGCGGACGCGTCGCTGCGGGACGCGGTGGGGGCGGAGATCCGGTTCGATCATGTGGTGGCCTCGCACGTCGTGGAGCACGTGCCCGATCTCGTGACCTGGCTTGCGGAGATCGGGACCGTGCTGCGGCCGGACGGGGCGCTGCGGCTCATCGTGCCGGACCGGCGGTTCACGATGGACATCGCGCGTCGCGAAACGGTGCTGGCGGACGTGCTGGCCGCGCACCTGGAAAAGCGGACGCGGCCGACGCCGCGGGACGTCATCGACTTCTACGGCAACTACCGCATCGTGGAGCGGGACGAGGCCTGGATGGGCGTGGAGCCGCCCGGGGACGGGGCGGCACTCTCGGAGATCGGGACCGCCATGACGCAGGCCCGGTCCGCCCTGGCGGGCGCGTACTGCGACGCGCATTGCTGGGTGTTCACGCCAAGCAGCTTCGTGCGGCTGATGGGCAACTTGGCGGCGATCGGGGGGTGCGGGTACCTGTGCGCGCGGATCGTCGACACGGTTCCCGGGGAGATCGACTTCTTCGTCCACCTGCAACGGTCGGGCGACGCGGACCGGATACGGGACAGCTGGGAGCGGGCGCGGCAGGAGGTGGTGCAGTCGCGGTCGGCCGGTCCGGGACTGCAGCAGGACGAACCGGACGCGTTGCGGGCGGCGATGAAACGGCTGGAAGCGGCGGCGGGCGGGCGGGTCCGGGAGCTTGAACGTGATCTCGAGGCGACGCGGCTGACCGTCGACCATCTCCGGTCCGTCCGGGGAGCGTTCGGCAGCCTGCGGCAGGCGCTGGCGCGACGCGTGCGCCATGCGGGCCGGCGCGTGGTCTCCGGAGGCTGACCGGGGCGCCCGGTCAGCCTGCTTCGAGGGAAGCGGCCTCGGAGTCGGTGAAGACGCGGCCGCGGGTGAGGAAGCGGACGCCTTCGGGGGCTTCGAGGGAGAAGCCGGAGCCGCGGCCGGGGACCAGGTCGATGATGAGCTGGGTGTGCGACCACAGGGCGTGCTGGGCGGCGCCGATGAACACGTCCGCGCCCTCGATGCTGCCGAGATGGACGTCCTGGGCGCCGGTGCGGAACTCGCCGGCGGGGTAGCACATCGGCGAGGAGCCGTCGCAGCAGCCGCCGGACTGGTGGAACATCAGGGGGCCGTGCTGGTCGCGGAGGCGACGGATCATGGCGCGCGCGGCGTCGGTGGCGGTGACGCGGGTGACTGGATGTTCGATCATGACGATATCCCGTCATAGACCGTTCGAGAATGCGCTGTGCCGAGCGAGAGTGCCGTATCGCGGGAGCGATACGGCACGGCCGGCGTGGAGATCGAGAACCGGAGCGGAGCGGCCGTCGGGCCGTGAGCACCGGAAGCGCAGAGCTCCGCGTCGGATCGCCGGCACAGTAGCATTGGCGAATGGTCTAGAAGAAGCCGAGGGCTTTGGGGCTGTAGCTCACCAGCATGTTCTTGGTCTGCTGGTAGTGGTCGAGCATCATGCGGTGGTTCTCGCGGCCGATGCCGGACTGCTTGTAGCCGCCGAAGGCGGCATGCGCGGGATACAGGTGGTAGCAGTTGGTCCAGACGCGGCCGGCCTTGATCGCGCGGCCGAAGCGGTAGGCGCGGGTGCCGTCGCGGGACCAGACGCCGGCACCAAGGCCGTACAGGGTGTCGTTGGCGAGTGCGAGCGCGTCGTCGTCGTCGGTGAACCGGGTGACGGACAGGACGGGGCCGAAGATCTCCTCCTGGAAGATGCGCATGCGGTTGTGGCCCTCGAACACGGTCGGCTGCATGTAGAAGCCGTCCTTGAGGTCGGGGCCGAGGTCGGCGCGCTCGCCGCCGATCAGGGTCTTCGCCCCCTCCTGTCGGCCGATGTCGATGTAGGACAGGATCTTCTGCAGCTGGTCGTTCGAGGCCTGGGCGCCGATCATGGTGCTGGCGTCGAGCGGATTGCCCATGCGGATCTTGGAGACGCGGTCGATCGCGCGCTCCATGAAGCGGTCGTAGATGCTCTCGTGCACCAGGGCGCGCGACGGGCAGGTGCAGACCTCGCCCTGGTTCAGCGCGAACATGGCAAAGCCCTCGAGCGCCTTGTCGAGGAAGTCGTCGTCCTCGGCCATCACGTCGGCGAAGAAGATGTTGGGCGACTTGCCGCCCAGCTCCAGCGTGACCGGGATGATGTTCTCCGACGCGTACTGCATGATCAGCCGGCCGGTGGTGGTCTCGCCGGTGAAGGCGACCTTGGCGACGCGCGGGCTCTGCGCCAGCGGCTTGCCGGCCTCCACGCCGTACCCGTTGATGATGTTGAGCACGCCGGGCGGCAGCAGGTCGGCGATGATCTCGGCGAACACCATGATCGCCATCGGGGTCTGCTCGGCCGGCTTGAGCACGACGCAGTTGCCGGCGGCCAGCGCCGGGGCCAGCTTCCACACCGCCATCAGCAGCGGGAAGTTCCAGGGGATGATCTGGGCCACCACGCCGAGCGGCTCGTGGAAGTGGTAGGCGACCGTGTCGTGGTCGATCTCGGACAGGGCGCCCTCCTGGGCGCGCAGGCAGCCCGCGAAGTAGCGGAAATGGTCGACCGCGAGCGGCAGGTCGGCAGCGGTGGTCTCGCGGATCGGCTTGCCGTTGTCGATGGTCTCGACCAGGGCGAGCAGGGACAGGCGCTCCTCCATGCGGTCGGCGATGCGGAGCAGGATGCGCGAGCGCTCGGCGGGCGCCGTGCGGCCCCAGGCCTCGGCGGCCTTGTGGGCGGCGTCCAGCGCCAGCTCGACATCCTCCTTCGTGGAGCGGGCGACGGTGCAGATCACCCGGCCGTCGATCGGCGAGATGTTCTCGAAGGTCTGGCCACGGCTGGCGGCGACCCAGCCGCCGCCGATGAAGTTGTCGTAGTGCGGCCGGATCGCGATTTCCTTGGCGACGTCGGCGAGGGCTTTCTCGACCATGGTGCGTGCTCCCTTGTGCGGATCTGGCGGCTTCGGCTGCGGCCCGCTTGTTCGATGGGTCAGTCTGCGCCCTTCGGAGGGGCCTGTTCCAGACAGAAGGCGGTGAACTCGTCGTGGCTGGCGAAGGCGGTCTGGGTGCCGGGCCGGGTCACCGAGTGGGCGGCATACAGCGTCGCCTGGCCGAGGGCGGCGTGCACGTCCTTGTGCGCGACGTAGTGGGCAGCGAAGGCGCCGATGAAGGCGTCGCCGGCGCCGCTGGTGTCGCGCGCCTGCACCCGGACCGACGGCACGTGCCAGGTCTCGCTGGGCGTGACCAGCAACGCGCCGTCCGAGCCCAGCGTGACGACGATGCGGCCCATGCCGCGGGCGAGCAGACGGCGTGCGGCGGCCCCGGCCTCGGCAGCGGTACCGGTCGGCATCCCGGTCAGGATCGCGAGCTCGGTCTGGTTGGGCATGAAGAAGTCGACGGTGGCGATGCGGTCGAGCGACAAGGCGGCGGTGGCGGGGGCCGGGTTGAGCAGCACCGGCTTGTCGTGGGCGTGGGCCCAGGCGATGGCGTGGTAGACGGTGTCGAGCGGGACCTCCAGCTGCAGCAGGAGGAGGTCGCAGCCGAGCAGGTCGGGGGCGGCCTCGTCGACGTCGGCCGGCAGCAGGTGGTCGTTGGCGCCCTTGACGATCAGGATGATGTTGTCGCCGTTGCCATCGACGAAGATCGGCGCCACGCCGTTGGAGGTGCCGGGCACGGCGCGGACGTGGCGGGCGTCGATGCCGAGAGCGTCGAAGTTGCGCTGGACGTAAGTGCCGAGCAGGTCGTCGCCGACGCGGCTGACCATCATGACGTCGGCGCCGAGCTTGGCGGCGGCGGCGGCCTGGTTGGCGCCCTTGCCACCGGGGCCGATGGCGAAGGCGGGGGCGGCCAGGGTCTCGCCCATGTGGGGCATGCGGTCGACCGTGGTGACCAGGTCGACCATGTTGCTGCCGATGACGCCGATACGCGCAGTCATGGGGCGTCTCCATCCGGTAGGGTCAGGGATGCGATGCGGGCGGCCATGCGGTCCGCTTCCGCCGCGTCGAGGTGGCCGAGGGTGAGGGAGAACCGCGCGCGGCCGCGCGGCGGCAGCAGGCGGAGGTGGCCCTTGCGCCGCTCCGCCGCGTAGCCTTCCGGCTGGCAGGTCGAGGGCAAGGCGAAGGCGGCGACGGCGGCATCGGGGTCGCTCATGAGCCAGCGCACGCAATGGGGGAACTCGGCGGGGGCGTAGTCGAGGGCGAAGCCGTCGCCGGCGGGGCGGCGCAGCATCAGCGCGGTGCGGCCGGCGGCGTCGGTGCCGAGGCCGGACAGGTAGAACACCTGCTCGGGGTCGTAGCGGTCGGGCTGGTCCAGCACCTCCATCCGGGCGGGCGTCTGGGCCAGCTCGTCGATCAGGTCGAGGTAGTCGGCGTTGGGCCGGACGTGGGCCGGCACCGCGCGGCGCACGGACACGGTGTCGGGGCGGAACGGCGCCGGCTGCACGATCCGTCCGCCCTCGACGAAGGCGAAGTTGACGTGCGCCATGTACATCAGCTCCATCGGGCGTCCGGAGCGGTTCTCGACCGACAGGGCGAGGTCGAACAGGGCGCTGCCCTGCGACAGGGTGACGCTGGGGCGGGCCTGGTAGTGCGGGCCGAAGGCGACCACGTGGTCGCGCTCGCTGGTGACGCGCAGGGACAGGATGCCGTCCTGTTCCAGCAGCTCCAGGGAGGCGCTCCGCATGGCGGCGCAGGGGAACTCGCCGTGGGCGGGATGGTCGTCCTCCGCCGACGGGACGCCGTTGCGCAGCAGGCCGCTGTGGAAGGCGAAGCAGCCATAGGTGCCGGCGATGGTGTCGGACGGCAGCGGCATGTCGAAGCCGCTGCGCATGGAAAGGTCGACGCCGTCGAAGCGGGCGTCCCAGACCATCTGGCCGAACCACGGCAGGATCACCAGCTCGCCGCGCCGGTTGCGCAGGCGCAGCGCTGCGATGCCGCTGGGGTAGCGGAACAGGGCGGCGGACAGGCCGTCCGCCTCCAGCACGGGACGGTCGGTCGGGGTCAGGCCGTCGGGGTGCAGCGGGAGGGTGGCGAGCAGGCGCATGGTCAGCGGGTCCGGGTGCGGAGCGCGTTGAGCGCGATCGAGAGCAGCAGGAACGCGCCCCAGATGAAGTCGACCAGGAAGTTGCTGAACCGCATCAGCTGCAGGCCGGAGGAGAGCAGCATCAGCGCCAGCAGGGCGAGGGCAATGCCGGGCACCGAGCCGCGGCCGCCGGCCGGGTTGGTGCCGCCGAGGACCGCGATCAGCACCGCCTGCAGCAGGTAGGACACGCCGTAGTCGGACTTGGCGGCGTTGGTGCGGCCGGACAGGATGATGCCGGCGAGGCTCGCGAGCACGCCGCTCAGCACGTAGGACAGGAACACGGCACGGGCGTTGCGCAGGCCGGCGAAGCGGGCGGCACGCGCGCTGGTGCCGATCAGCTTGAGCGAGATGCCGAAGGGCGTGCGGGTGAGCATCAGCGCCACCAGGACGGCGGCGAGGAGGAACACCAGCAGCGGCACCGCGACGCCCAGGACCTCGCCGTTGCCGATGGCGCCCCACAGGGCGGGATAGCCGACGATGGCGGGGCCGCCGGTCAGCACCACGGCGATGCCGGTGTAGACCTGGCCGGTGCCGATGGTGGCGAGGATGGGGGTGATGCGGGCGCGCGCGATCAGAAGGCCATTGACCGCGCCGCCGACGAGGCCGGTGGCCAGCGCGATGAGAATGCCGAGCAGCACCGGGGCGGGGGCCATGCGCATCAGCGCGGGGCCGCTTGCGCCGCCCTCGGCGTGGAAGAACAGCCCGGCCAGGATGCCCGACAGGTTGGCGATGCCGATCACCGACAGGTCGATGCCGCCGGTCAGCATCGCCAGCATCATCGCGATCGACAGCAGGCCGAGCTCGGGGGCGACATAGGTGATGGACTCGAACACGTAGGGACGCAGGAACTTGTGCGGGTCGAGCGCCGACATGACGGCGAAGATCAGCGCGATCAGCAGGAGGAGCTGCACCAGCGCCGGGTCCGGGCGCCAGGCGCGGCGTGGGGTGGCCGGGGATGGCGCGGCGGTGGGCGGCAGGGTGGTGCTCATGCGGCGCGCCGGGCGCGGTCGCGCCAGGCGGTGAAGCCGGCCGCGAGGATCACCACCAGGCCGACGACGATGCGCTGCCAGGTGGTGTCGATGTGCATGACGATCAGGCTGTTGGTCAGCATCACCAGGGTGAACACACCGAGCATGGTGCCGGGCACGCTGCCGCGGCCGCCGAAGATGCTGACGCCGCCGAGCACGACGGCGGCGATCACGTCGATCTCGGTGCCGGCCAGGTCGTGCGGGTTGGCGATCCAGATCATGGAGGCGTGCAGCAGGCCGGCGAACCCGGCCAGCGCGCCGGCCAGGCCGTAGATCAAGAAGGTGGTGCCGCGCACGCTGAAGCCGGCGCGGCGCGCGGCCTCCTCGCCGCCGCCCAGCGCATAGATGGAGCGGCCGATCAGGGTGTGGCGCAGCAGCAGGTGAACGCCGAAGGCCAGCAGGAGGTAGAGCAGCACCATCGCCGACAGCTCGGCGTGCTGGCCGCCGGGCTGGGGGATGCGCAGCAGGTCGGTGCGGGCAAAGGCGATCAGGGCGGGGGGCATCTGGTCGATGTTGATCTGGCTGGCGCTGACGGCGCCGAGCAGGAAGCCGCGCACGGCGGTGCCGGTGCCCAGCGTGACGATCAGCGGGATCATGCGCAGGCCGTGCACGAAGAGGGCGTTGAGCAGGCCGAGGCCGAGGCCGATCGCGGTGGAGGCAAGAAAGGGCAGCAGCACGCCGTTATAGGGGAGCGCCACCATCGCCTTGATGGTGAGGTACATGGCGGCGATGGCGAAGGCGGGAAACGACACGTCGATGCCGCCGGACAGCATCACCACCATCACGCCCAGCGCAAGGATGCCGGTGATGACGTTGGCGCGGAGCAGGCTGAACAGGTTGGACCAGTTCCAGAACGCCGGGTTGACGGTGCCGATCACCAGCATCGCCAGCAGCGCGACGGCGGCGACCGCGAGCTCGGGACGGCGCAGCAGCGGGCGGAGGGCGGTGCGCCGGGTCGGGGCGGCGACGGTGGCGCTCATGGCAGGATCCTCATGCCAGCGCCTTCAGGCGGTCGGACAGGTCGTGCTCGCGCTGCACGACCGGCCCCTCGCCGGGCAGCTCGGCGACCAGGCGGCCGCGATGCATCAGGAGGATGCGGTTGCAGTTGGCGGCGAGCTCGGGAAGGTCGTCGGAGATCATCAGCACGCCGAGGCCGCGCTCCCGCGCCAGGCCGCGGATCGTGGCATGGATGCCGGCCTTGGAGCCGACGTCGACGCCGACGGTGGGGCCGTTCAGGATCAGCAGGCGCGGCTGCTGCAGCAGCCAGCGGCCGATCACCACGCGCTGCTGGTTGCCGCCGGAGAGCTGGGTCACCGGGCGGTCGCCGGTGGGGGTGGCGATGGCCATGGCGCGGATGGTGTCCGAGGCGGCGGAGGCGGCGGCGCGGGAACGGAGCAGGCCGAAGCGGCTGAGGCGCGCGAGTGCTGTGGCGACGATGTTGCGGTCGATGGTTTCGGGCAGGAACAGGCCCTCGGTCAGGCGGTCCTCCGGGACGTAGGCGATGCGGTGGGCGATCGCGCGCTGCACGCTGTCGAGGCGGATCGGCGTGCCGTCGAGGCGGATGGTGCCGCGGTACTGCGGGCGCATGCCGAACAGGGACAGGGCGAGCTCGGTGCGGCCGGAGCCGAGCAGGCCGGAGATGCCGACGATCTCGCCCGGCAGGAGGCGGAAGGAGATGTCGTCGAGCTCGCCCGGGACGGACAGGCGGTCGAGCTCCAGCAGCGGCGCGGTGGCCGGGCCAGGCTGCCAATCGTAGGGGGCCTCGGCGATGTCGCTGCCGGTCATGGCGCGGGTGATCGCGGCCTCGTCGAACTCGGCGATCGGGCCGGCGGCGACCACGCGGCCGGAGCGCAGCACCGTGAGGCGCTCGCTGATGTCGAGCATCTCGCGCATCTTGTGGCTGACGAACAGCACGGCGATGCCGCGGGACTGGATGTCGCGCACCACGCCGAACAGGGTGGCCACCTCGCGGCCGGTGAGTGCGGTAGTGGGCTCGTCCATGATCAGCAGGCGGGGGTCGGCCATCAGCGCGCGGGCGATGGCGACCAGCTGGCGGCCGGAGGTGGGCAGGCTGTCCACGGTGGCATCGAGGTCGAGATGCACGCCGAGCCGGGCGACGGCGGCCTCGGCGTGGGCGCGCATGCGGCGCCAGCTGACCACCCGCCTGCGGGCGCGCAGCTCGGCGCCGATCGCGAGATTCTCGGCGACGGTCAGGTTCCCGAACAAGGAGAAGTCCTGGTAGATCACCTGCACGCCAAGCGCGATCGCCTGTCGCGGGGTCATGTCGGGGACGGGGGTGCCGTCGACCAGGACCGTCCCGCGGTCGACGGCGTTGATGCCGGAGACCACCTTGATCAGGGTGGACTTGCCGGAGCCGTTCTCGCCGGCGAGGCAATGGATCTCGCCGCGGCCGATCGAGAGCGATACCCCGTCCAGCGCCTTCACGCCGGCGAAGTGCCGGGCGACGTCGCGCAGCTCCAGCAGGGGCGCGTTGGCGGGCACGGTCATGGGACGCGCGATGCGACCGGCTAGAAGTTGTACTCGCCCATGTTGGCCTTGGTGACGCCGACCCAACCGTGGCCGAACAGGATGTTGGACCGGTGGGGGTCGTTGGCGGCGAGCTTGTCGTAGCCGGGGAGGCCGAGGTCGAGGCCGGCCTTGATCGGGCGCTTGGACAGCGCCATCACCGCCAGGATGTTCATGGCGTAGCCGGCGGTGGCGGGGTCCCAGAACTGGATGTAGTCGATGTCGCCGTCCTTGAGGTACTGGCCGGCGACGGAGACCAGGCCGGTGCCGGAGAAGAACAGCTTGCCCTTCAGCCCGCGCTCGGCGATCAGGCGGCCGGCGCCGGCCGAGGTCGGCATCGGGGCGCCCAGGATGCCGCGAAGCGTCGGGTAGGTGGTGAGGATCTCCTTGAGCTTGTTGTAATCGGTGGTGGCGTCGTCATAGGTCTCGATGCGCTTCGTGACCTGCGTCATCTTGGGGAAGTTCGCCTTCTGGTAGGCGACGGCGCCGTCGATCCACTCGTTCTGCGAGGTGGAGGTGAGGCTGCCGACGGTGGCGACGTAGCCGCCCTCCCCGTTCATCTGGGCGCCCAGGTTCTGCATCAGCTTGGCGCCGTAGGCGTGGTTGTCGAACGCCTCGATGTCGTAGTCGGTGGCCTGGAGGTTGGAGGCCTCGTGGGAGACCACCACGATGCCGCGGCCGCGCGCCTTCTGCAGCACCGGCTCCACCGCCTCGACCGAGAACGGGACGATGCAGATGGCGTCGACGCCCTGCGCGATCAGGCTTTCGACGATCTGCACCTGGGCGGCGGCGTCGGCCTGGCTCGGACCCACCATCCAGGTGTCGTGGCCCTGGTCGGCGCCGAACTGCTTCACGCCCACGCGCATGCGGTCGAACCAGGCGATGCCGTCCACCTTCACCACGGTGGCGATCGAGTACTTCTTGGTCGCCTTGGCGGTGAGGTCCTTCGGGACCTTGGCGGCGTCCACCGCCTCGGCGGCGGCTAAGGCGGGCGCGGTGCCGGCCAGGAGCGCTCCGGCGCCGGCGGAGGCCAGCAGCGAGAAGCGGCGTCGTGTGATCTCGGTCATGGTCGATCTCCCTGTAGGGCTGCCGGCTTGGGTCTGCCGTGCTTGGCCGTTGCGTGGTCTCAGTAGGTTCCGGCGGCAGGCGCGGTCTGCGTCATCAGGGCGATGCCGGAGCTGGTGCCGATCCGTGTGGCGCCGGCGGCAACCATGGCCTGCACCGCCTCGGGCGTGCGCACGCCTCCCGAGGCCTTGACGCCGAGGGCGGGGCCGACCGCCTCGCGCATCAGGGCGACATCCTCGACCGTGGCGCCGCCGGTGGAGAAGCCGGTCGAGGTCTTGACGAAGTCGGCGCCGGCTTCGGCCGACAGGCGGCAGGCGGTGCGCTTCTCGTCGTCGGTGAGCAGGCAGCACTCGATGATCACCTTGAGCACCGCATCCGGGCAGACGGCGCGCACGGCGGCGATGTCGGCCTGCACGGCATCGTGTCGGCCGTCCTTCAGGGCGCCGATCGGGATCACCATGTCGATCTCGGTGGCACCGGCGGCGACGGCGGCGGCGGTCTCGGCGGCCTTGATCGCGGACGGCATGGCGCCGAGCGGGAAGCCGACCACGGCGCATACGCGCACGTCGCTGCCGCGCAGCCGGTCGGCCACGAACGGCACCTGGATCGAGTTGACGCAGACGGAGCGGAAGCCGTGCGTGCGGGCCTCGTTGCAGAACTGCGCGACCTGCGCCTCGGTGGCGTCGGCCCTGAGGATCGTGTGGTCGATCAGCCGGGCCAGTGCGCGGCCGACGATGGGGTCGGGCACGGGGAGGATCCTCTCGAGACCGGTCGAAGCGGCATTACGGTTGTTAAAATCTTAACATCTGGTAGTCTAGTCACATGAAGGGCCGGGGCGTCAACCCGGACGGCGAAAGGAGGCAGGGCAAAGGTATGGACCAGCAACCGGCCGCCGCGACCGGATCCCGCGACCGCCGGGCGATCCGCCTGGACCGGCTGCGCACCCTGGCGGCACAGGACGGCGCGCTGCGGCTGGCCGACGCGGCGCGGGCGCTGGCGGTGTCGACCATGACGCTGCGGCGCGACCTGGCG
>CAXTVS010000040.1:0-30958 GCA_964247735.1 uncultured Acetobacteraceae bacterium | reverse complement strand
TCGGGTGCGGGCCGATCGGGCTGTTCGCGATCCAGTGGATGCGGCTGATGGGCGCGTCGGCCGTGGTGGCGGTGGACGTGTCGGAGCGGAAGCTGGAGCAGGCGCGGGAGGCGGGGGCGACGCATGCCTTCCTGAGCCACGGGCCGAGGCCGGAGGTGCCGCCCTGCGACCTGATCGTGGAGGCGGCAGGGCATCCGGCGACGGCGAACCTGGCGGTGCGGATGGCAGGGCCGGGCGGCCATGTCGTGTTCATCGGCATTCCCACGCAGGAGGTGTCCCTGCACGGGTCGTGGAACTCGTTCGGGGCGCCGTTCCCGGGCGCGCAATGGACCACGACGCTGGAGAAGCTGGGCAGCAGCGAACTGCGCTGGGAAGTTCATGATCACGCACGAGCCGGGTCTCGACGCGCTGCCGGAAGTGATGACGAAGTTTAGGGAGCGCAACGAGTTCATCTCCAAGGTCATGGTCCAGCCGTAAGGGTCCAGGTCCCGAGGGGTTGTCGACATGAGCCTGCTGCTGAGACTGAATTTCGGCACCGGCGGTATACGGGTCGGGCTGTTCGACCCGGAGCGGCGGGTGGTGGTCGCCACGGCGGAGGAAACCTACGCCACCACGCATCCGCATCCGGGCTGGGCGAAGCAATCGCCGGAGGACTGGTGGGAGGCGCTAGGGTCGGCGTGCCGGCGGACGATGGAGATGGCCGGGCACCCGACGGTGGCGGGGATCGCGGCGGCGATCACGGCGTCCACCGTGGTGGCGTGCAGGCACGACGGCACGCCATTGCGGCCGGCGCTGCTGTGGATGGACTGCCGGGCCGGGGCGGAAGCGTCGCGCACGGGAGCAAGCACGCACCCGGTGATGGCGCGGAGCGGCGGCAGCGACGCGGCCGAGTGGCTGGTGCCCAAGGCGATGTGGCTCGCGGCGCACGAGCCGGAGGTCTACGCGGCGGCCGGGATCCTGTGCGAGTGCCTCGACTGGGTGAACTTCCGGCTGACCGGACGCCGGGTGGGCTCGCGCATGAACGCGACCTGCAAGTGGAACTATGACAGCGAGGCAGGACGGTTCCATTCCGGGCTGTACCAGGCGTTCGGGCGCCGGGACTGGTGGACAAGCTGCCGGGCATGATCCTGCCGGTGGGGAGCGCGATCGAGCGGCTGTCGGCAGGCGGCGGGGGCATCTGGGGCTGGGCGCGCAGCGGCCGGTGCCGGGGTTCTGGGGGCCGTATCCGCACGCGCTGGTCGACGGACTGTGGATGGTGAAAGGCGGGCAGGTGTCGGCGGAGTCGGTGCTGACCTGGCTGAGCCGGCAGATCTTCGGGCTCGACGACGCGGGGACGCAGGCGCTGATCGCCGAGGCGGGGCGGCGGCCGGCGGGCAGGAACGGGCTGCTGACGCTGGACTACTTCATGGGCAACCGCACGCCGTATCGCGACCCGCACCTGCGCGGGGCGGTGCTGGGGCTGTCGCTCGGGCACGACCGGGCGGCGCTGCACCGCTCAGCGGTGCAGGGGGTGGCGCTGGCATCGGCCAACATCCCGGCACAGGCGCAGGGGCTCGGCGTGCCGATCGGACGGATCGTCAGCGCCGGCGGCTTCGCCAAGAACGCGCTGTGGCTGCAAACGACGGTGGATGCGATCGGGCTGCCGGTGCGCCTGGCGGCGGAGGAGAACCTGTCCATCGTCGGACCGCGGCGGCGGGGACGGCGGTGGGGCTGTTCCCGGACCTGCGCAGTGCCGCCGCCGCGGTGGCGCGGGACGGGCGGCTGGTGGAGCCGGACCTCCATGCGCACCGGGTGCATGCCGAGGCGCTGGAACGGTATCGCCAGGCGACCGCCTGCCTGACCCCGGTCCTGCACGGGCTGTCGAAGGGGACGGCGTCTCCCGCTGGGGTGGGCGGATGACGGTAGCCGGGCCGGTCATTATGGTGGCGATGCGCAGACAGGGACGATGGTGATGACGCTGGGACTCCTGTTCGATCTCGACGGCACGCTGGCCGATACCGATCCGATGCACTTCGCGGCGTTCAACGCCCTGCTGGGCGAGTCCGGGCGGTCGCTGACGCACGAGCAGTACAAGCACTCGGTGCTGGGAGGCGCCAACGCGCTGATCATGCAGTGGCTGTTTCCGGATCTCGACCGCCACCGCCATGCCGAGCTCGCGGACCGCAAGGAGGCGCTGTTCCGGGAGCAGTCCGGCCATCTCGAGCCGCTGCAGGGCTTGGCCGAGCTGCTCGAGGAGGTGGAGCGCCAGGGCGTGAAGGTGGGCGTGGTGACCAACGCGCCGCGCGCCAATGCCGAGCACATGCTGGGGGTGCTGGGGCTGCAGCGCCTGCTGCCGAACGTGGTGGTGGGCGAGGAGATCGCGCGCAGCAAGCCCGACCCGCTGCCGTACCTGACCGGGCTGGAGCGGCTCGGCTGTCCGGCAGACCGAGCGATCGCGTTCGAGGATTCGGTGTCCGGGGTCACCGCGGCGTCGGCGGCGGGGATCTATACGGTGGCGATCCGGACGACCATCGACGAGGACGCGCTGCGGGCGGCGGGGGCGGACATGACCGTGGCGGATTATCGCGATCCGGCGCTGCTGGCGCTGGTGCGCGGCGCGCTCGCCGGCGGCGCGATCGTGCGGGCGAGGAAGGAAGGCCAGGGCTCTGCCCTGGACCCGCTCAAGGCGCGGCCTTGAGAATCCGGGTGCCGGCTTCCAAAGGTGTCGCTGGTCCTCACCGTGGCGGCAACGACCCGCTGTCCGGCCGGGCCATGTGGAAGAAGGCGCCGGGTTCCACCTCGATGTAGGCGCTCGGCCCTCCCCCGCGCAGGATCGGGCGGGCGGCAGCGGTGTCGTAGACGCCGTCGCGGATCAGGCGGCGGTCGATGTGGACCGCCACCACCTGGCCCAGGGTGAGCCAGGTCTGCAGGGCGTGGTTGTCCAGGTCGTGCAGCTGGACCTGCTGCAGCAGCCGGCACTCGAAGGCGACCGGGCTTTCGCCGATGCGCGGCACGCCGACCAGGCGGCTGGGCGTCGGGGTCAGGCCGGCCAGCGCGAACTCATCGACTTCCGGGGCGGTGGTGGCAGAGCTCGCGTTCATCTGCCCGGCCAGCGGGCGGGTGGCGAGGTTCCAGACGAACTCGCGGGTGGCGGCGATGTTGGCGACGCTGTCCTTCCAGCCGGTGGAGGAGAAGCCGATGATCGGCGGGGTGTAGTTGAACGCGTTGAAGAAGCTGTAGGGCGCCAGGTTCAGGATGCCGGCCGGGCTCCGGCTGGCGATCCAGCCGATCGGGCGGGGGCCGACGATCGAGTTGAAGGGGTCGTGGCGCAGGCCGTGGCCGGAGGACGGCTCGTAGGAGTGCATCGGGGCGTCGGGGCTGGGCTGGTCGGTCACTGGAACGGTCCCCTGGATGCGTATGGTCGGACGTGGCTGCGGCGTCATGTCAACGATCGGAGGTCGGGGCTGTTGCGTAGTCCCGGAGGACGCGATCCGGTCCCGGGCATGGCTCCTGGCCACCGGATCGGGACGTCAGTCCCGCCTGCAGTCCGTGCGCGGCCACCTGGCATTCTCCCGAAGCCCGGCGATACGCTGCAGTACCCGCCTTGTAGCCGCTGGCGCAGGAGAAACCGATGCCGGGACCAGGGCGACTGATCCGGCTGGGCCTGATGTCCCTCGTCGCCGCCGGACCGACGGTCGCCGGCGCGGCGCCGCCTCCGGGACAGGTCGTGATTGCGTCGATCGACCTTGCCGACGTCTTCGGCACGCGGTCGGCGTGGCAGTTCGTGGCCTTCCAGGACTCATCGATCGACGATCCCCTCGATCCCAGCGGTGACAAGGCGCCCGGGGTTGTCACGCTCTGCCTTCGCAAGGAGGCCTCGGGACCGTGTGATCCCCAGCTGCAAGGCGCGCTGCGCGCTGCATCGGGCGACGACCCGTACTCCGAGCCGCATTACCTGGACGAGGCACACGTCGTTCATTCCCGTGAGGTAACTGGCCGGTCCCTGCTGCTGGTGAGGACGGCCAGCCTGCACGGCAGCGACGGCGACCAGCTCGTGCTCACCCAGGTGCTTGCCTACCAGCGCGATGCGGACCGGTTCGTGCGCGTCTATGCGCACTCCACCGGGACGAACAACGACCAGGAGGTCCGCTACGTGGAGGCCGGCCCCCTGGCAGGGGACATCGTCTCGGTCGAGCCGACCCGGGATGTTCCGTTCGGCTTCTGGGTGTCGGTGAACGCTCCTTCGGGCCAGGCGTACACGGAGCGACTGCGTTATCGCAGCGCGACGAGATATGGCGACAACAATCCCCTGCCGGTGATCGATTCGGAGATGCCGAACATCCAGCAGCGCCTCGGCATCTGGCATTCCGGGTTGCCGTTGCCGCTTCCCGCCGGATCCTGCCCGAGGCCGCGCCTCGTGCGGACGGAGCTGTGGTGCGACTGAGGGTTGGCGCACGCTGCCCCGGTCGTCATCTGATCGTTCCGCTCCTCGCCGCCCGGAGCCGGCCGCCGGTCACACGTCGTAGTCGTAGTCGCCGAGCTGCAGCGGCCTGGCCGTCGCCGCGGCCAGCCTCGTGGCGATGTCGTTGAGGTCGTCGGCGCGTTCGCCCTGGGCCACCTGCACGGTCTTGGTCGGGCAGGCGGCATAGCCGGTGTCACATCGCGCCGACAGGGTGCTGCCGCCGCCGCCCTTGGCCGGCAGCACGCGCCTGACCTCGAACCCCGCGACCTGCGCCAGGGGGACCACGCAGAGCGCGTCCTCGCAGGCGATCAGCGCTTCCCCATCGGCCGAAAGGCCGAACGCGCCGCGGAATCGTGCGAGGTCGTCGGGAGGCTCGCGCATGAACTCGAGCTGCGTTTCGGCGAACATGGTCTGGCCGAGCGCCGCGCGGGGGTGTGCGGGAATCCAGTTGCGGGTCGGGCCCATGGGCACGAAGCCGTCCAGCCAGGCCCGGTCCTGCGGCGAGAGCGGCGGCCGCCATCCGGTCTGCACCGTTACCGAGCAGGCGGTGACGAGCCGCGGCTCGCGGCGATGCGCAGGGTTGTTCGGTTTCGGTCCGGACTGCCTTGCCGGCGGCCAGGCGAGCAGGGTGACGGACGCAGCGCCCCAGCGCCAGCCGACCCGCCGCGTGTTGTACTCGTCCGCGATCGTCCTGGCGCCCAGGTGTTGCGCGAACTGGTCGGCTGCGAAACGGATGTTCGCCTCCGCGTCGCCGCCAACCGACACGTGGGTCGAGAGCGTCACCGGCGGCATGGCGGGAGAGTAGCGGGGAAAGGCCTGGAAGCCGAACGGCCACAGCATTCCCTGGAGCGGCGGAGGGCGCACGTCGAGAGGCACGAGATCCCATTTGTAGGGATTGTCGGTGTGGATGCCGTATCGCGCGGCCAGCTCGCCGCGTGTGGGGCGCCACGGCAGACCGGCCGCATCCAGCCAGGCTAGCAGCGGATTGCCGCCGTGCTCCGCCTGTGCCGGTGACCGCGGGGCGAAGGGCTGGACGAGGTCGTTCCACAGCGCACGAAGGGTCATGTCGCACCATGTCACGGCGACCCTTGTCGCGCCTATCCACGCTGCGCAGCCACGCGTCGAGCGGCTGGTCGACGCGTGGCCGGGGGCAACGCCTCCTGCCTCCGGCAGGATCAGGCTAGGATCCGGTCCCGTATGGCCTGGTCATCGAAGCGATCACGGCATGCACGGGATCCCGCTGCTCGTCGTCTCGTTCCTGATAACACTTGCGGTGTCGTCCGCCGCGAGTGCCGACGAGGCGGTGGATGCGCTGGCCGGCCGCTACGGCAGCCACTTCAGGAACGGGAACGTGCAGGGAGACACATACTGGAGCGACGACGTCGTGGAGATCGTTCCGGTTGGCGGGAACGCAGCATATGTCCGCGTGGAGCTGAACTTCTACAACGGCCACATGTGCTCGATCAGCGGCATCGGCACGGAGGATGGCGGGCGGATCGTCTACGACAACCGTGCCGGCGCATCGCCCGGCGATCCACCCTGCGTGCTGACGGTGTCGCGACGAGGAGGCGACCTTCTGGTCGATGACGGCGGCGGCCGCTGCAAGACCTATTGCGGGAGCGCGGCTCCCTGAGCGGACAGACGCTTCCCCTCTCCAGCCGGCGACCGATCAGCTACATGAAGCGGCTGAAGGCGTCTCGGGAATACATGGACGCGCTGGCAGTGTGGCAGTCACGTCAGGAGCGGTGAGCGGCGGGTCGATCAGCCTTACTGATGCCGCCGCCGCATCGGGCTCGTCTCCGTTCACTCGCGATCCGACGGGTCGCAATCAAGGCGCTTGCGCATCAGGCGGTGCGGCAGGGTGACTTCGACGTAGGGGTCACCGTCGACAACGTAGCCGAGGCGGGCATAGAAGCCGGTCGCGCTGTCGCGGGCGGACAGCCGGACCTCGGCGGTGCCGAGGCGGCGGAGCTCTGCCTCGGCGTGGCGCAGCAGCAGGGTGCCGAGGCCGCGGCGGGCCAGGGCCGGATCGATGGCCATCTGGCGCAGCTTGGCGCTGCCGTTGGGGTCGGGCAGCAGCAGCACGGTGCCGGCGAGGGTGTCGCCGAGCCGGAGCGCCAGGTGCAGCTGCCCAGCCTCTGCGGCCAAGTCCGCGTCGGTGAAGGACAGGCCGAGTGGGGCGCGCAGCACGCGGTGGCGGAGTGCCACCATCTCCCGCCAGCCGCGACCGCCGAAGCGCTCCGTTGCCAGCACGGGGGTCATTGCAGAGCGTGCAGCGGGTTCGTCGGCGTCGGGCATGGGGTCTGCCATCCTCATGACGGCTGCAGGCTCCTGCTCGACGCCGCGGCGGCGGGGCGCGGACGCGGACGGACGACCATGCCGAGAGCGTTCAGCAGGCCGTAGGCGACCGATCCGGCCGCCACGGCGGCGAATACCATGGTCATGCCGGCACCGTCCCGCGCCAGGAGCAGCCCGCCGCCGGCTGCCACGGCGAGGCGGGCGATGCCGGCGACGAAGGGCCAGACCATCCGCGCCCGTCCCTGGCAGGCGAAGTACAGGATCATGCCGACGCTGACGGCGCCGTAGCTGGGCGCCACGACGCGCAGGTAGTGCGCGCCCGCGGCTAGTACTGCGGGATCGGTCGTGAAAAGCCCCAGCCACGCGCGCGGGAAGCAGGCCGCCAGCAGGCCGATGGTTCCGACCACACCGGTGGCGAGCAGGGTCGCGGTCCAGGCGACGCGACGGGCGCGGGCGTGATGCCCGGCCCCGGTGCTGACGCCGACCATGGTGACGACAGCGGTGCCCAGGCCGAACAGGAGCGGGATCAGCAGCCAGTCCAGGCGCGAGGCGATGCCGTAGCCGGCCAGGGCGTCGACCCCGAACAGGCCGACGGCGGCGGTGACGAGCAGGATGGTCAGGTTGGCCGCCACCGCGCCGAACGCGGATACCAGGCCGACGCCGAGGATGGCGCGGAAGGTGGCCCGGCGCAGCGGCACCCGACGCAGCGCGAGCACGCCGCGGCCGCGCCGGACGTGGCGCAGCAGCACCAGGGTGGCGCCGGAGAAGTACAGCGCCACGGCAAGACCGGCGCCACCCACCCCCATCCGGGGCAGCGGCCCGATGCCGAAGATGAGGGCCGGCGACAGCGGGATCACCACGGCGGCGCCGACCAAGGTGACGAGCGCCGGCAGCCGGACCTCGCCGGCACCGCGAAGCGCCGCGGCCAGCAGGTTCACGATCCAGATCGGTACCGAGCCGGCGAAGAACCAGCCGGAGAACAGCAGCGCCGCGTGCAGGGCGCCGCCGGTGCCGCCCATGGTGCGGTACAGCCAGGGACCGGCCAGGAGCGCGCCGGCGGTGAACAGCAGGCCGAAGCCGATGGCCAGCACCAGGGCATGGGTGAGGAGGGCGTCGGCCTCGTCCTGCCGCCCGGCGCCGGTCGCCCGGGCGACCGCCGAGGAGACGCCCCCGCCGATCCCGCCATTGCTCATCGCCGTCATCAGGGCCGGCAACGGGAACACGAGCGCCACCCCGGCAAGCACGTCGGTGCCGAGGAAGCTGGTCCAGAAGGTTTCCGCGACCGAGACCAGCGTCTGCGCCAGCAGCACGCCGACCGTGGGCAGGCCGAGCCGGAGCAGGGTCGGCAGCAGCGGACCGTGCAGGATCGCCTGCAGCCTCAGCTCGCGGGCGGAGGGTGGCGGGACGGCGACGGGCGAGGCGGGATCGCAACCGGACATCGGGCACCTCGTTCGCGGCATGGGACGCGTCGGCAACGGCGGAAAGCTGCATATGCAGCTAAATTCCCGGATGGCAAGGCCGGGGCTGATGGTGGCGGGGAGATCGGTGCGGTGAGCGAGGTCCCGGCGGTCGGCCGGCTCGATGTCCAGGACGCCTCCGGGTGTGCCTGCCTGCGGCTGCGCAAGGCGGCACGGCGGATGACGCGGCACTACGACGCGCACCTGGCGCCGAGCGGGCTGACCATCGGCCAGTTCGGGTTCCTGGCCGGGCTGCATCGCGCGCAGGCCGACAAGCCGGGCCTGTCGCTGACGGCGCTGGCCGGGCACGCCGGCATGGACCCGACCACGCTGAACCGGAGCCTGAAGCCGCTGGCGGTGGCCGGCCTGATCGACAACGTGCGCGATCCGCACGATCGGCGTGCGCGGCTGGTGTTCCTGACGCCGGCGGGCCGGTCGAAGCTGGCGGAGGCGATGCCGCTGTGGCAGCGCGCCGAGGCGGCGATGACCGGACAGGTCGGACGGGACGCGATCGTCACGCTGAACCGGATGCTGGACCTGGCGCATGACCGGCTTGGCAACGCGCTGCCGCCGGGATCGGGACCCGCGGCCGGATGACCGCGGGCCGGGACTGCAGGTCTAGTCGGCGGCGATTCGGGTGACCGACTTCGCGGCGGCGGCCCAGTTGTTGACCAGGTTAGACGCGTTGACCGAGCCGATGCCGGTGGCGAAATCCCAGCCGGTGCTGGTGCCGTAGGCCTTGGCATAGCTGCCGCTGGTGGTGGACAGCACGCCGTTCCGGCCGCTCGGCAGGTAGCAGTCGGTGGTGCCGGTGCAGTTCACGTCCATGTCGCCCTGCGTGACGTCGTAGAAGGTGCAGCCCGAGGCGGCGGCGTTGCCGCTGGTCGAGTTGCAGGACGGGTTGCCGGCGCTGCCGTATTCGGTGGCGGCGAGGGCGTAGTAGACCGGGTTGGGGTTGCCCTGACGGGCACCCTGCCGCTGGTTCACCAGGGCCTGGATGCCGGCCAGGATCGGCGAGGCGAAGGAGGTGCCGCCGGCGCCGGACCAGCCGCTCGGCGCACCGGTGCAGGCGGCGCCGCCGTCGGCGGTGTCGGAGTCGCAGAACACGTAGTAGTGGCCCCAGACGCCGTTGGCGGCGAACAGCGACACGTCGGGAAGGTCGCGCACCCCGTCCTTCGGGTTGCCGACCAGCGCCTGCCAGGAGGGCTTGGGCGTCCCCTTGCAGGTGCCGCCGACCACGCCGGAGCGGGACGGGGTGCCGGTGGCGCAGCCGCTCGGGCCGCCGGAGCCGCTGGCGGTGGTCAGGTAGTACTCCTTGCCCATCGAACTGTTGCAGAAGCCGGCGGAGCCGTACGGGGTGCTGTAGCCTGCGGCGGTGGTCAGCAGGGCGCTGGCGCAGGAATCGTTCCAGGGGATCTCCGGGACGTAGCTCCGGGCGGAACCGTAGGTCGCGGTGTTGCCGGCGTTCCAGTAGGTGGCGGTGGTGCCGGCGTAGGTGTCGCCGAAGTCGGTGCCGCCGACCGCGACGTTGTAAGGGGTGGAGGCGAAGCCGCTGACGGCGATGCCGTGCGTGGCGGACGTCTCGTCGGCGTCGCAGCTGGCCGCGCCCTCGTCGCCGGCGGACACGAACACCGATACGCCCATCGCCACCGCCTGCTGGTAGGTGGCGCTATAGGCGGCGTTGGCGGTGGCGCCGTTCAGGGCCTCGCACTCGCCGTAGCTGATGCTGACGATGGCGGGCGGGCTGCCGTTCAGCAGGTTCTGCAGCGCGATCAGGCCGCCGAAGGTGGTGCTGGTGTCCTTGCAGGAGGCGAGCTCGATTGCGGCGCTCGGAGCGGCAGCGCTGGCCCATTCGGCGTCGAGCGTGGCCTCGCTCTCGTTGCCGGCCACCACGCCGGGGTCGGAGCACGCCTTGCCGCTGCTGGCGGGATGCACCTGGGTGAAGGAGCCGGCGGTGTAGCCGGACAGGCCGAGAGTGGAGCGGAAAGTAGTCCAGTCGGCGGCCTTGTAGACGTCGGTGTCCTCGATCACGACGATGGTCTGGCCCTGGCCGGAGGTGCCGGCGCCGAACAGCGGGTTGAGGTCGTAGATGGTGGCGAGGTCGGCCGGAACCACCGCGTGGTAGGTCGAGCCGTCGCTGGTGAAGGTGTAGGCCGGGCGGGGCCTGTATTGCGGATGCGGCCGGAAGTCGTTGAGCGAGACGATGCCGCGGACGATGCCGTCGAGCGCTGCCGGCACGGTCGGGTCGCTCACGTTGGCGATGTGGGTGACGCCGTTCACCGCGAACCGGTGGATGGCGGTGCCGAAGGCGGTGCGCACCTCGGCAGCAGTGCCGGAGAAGTCGATCACCATCCGGTTGGGCTGCACCTCGTTCACCGTGAAGCCCTGGCCCTGCAGCCATGCGACCACAAGCTGCACGTCGGACGCCGACGGGCCGAAGCGGGTGCCGAACTCGGTGGCGGTCAGCCAGGCGTGATAGTCGGGCGAACGGGGGTCGTTCAGGCCGGCGATGAAGCTGTCGAGGGCGGCGGCGGTGGCGGCGGGCCGGTTCAGCAGCAGCTGCATGTGGTCGAGCAGACGGTCGTCGGCGACCGCGCCGCGATAGTTCGCGGTCGTGGCTTCCGGACGCAGGTTCCCGGGAAGGGAGACGGTCTGCTGGTCGTCGATCGTGGCGGTCACCAGCCGGTCCGTGGTCCGGGCGACGGATCGCGTTGCGGGAACGGCCAGCGCGACCAGGCCGAGGACCACGGCCGCTCGCAGGAAGGAGGACATGCGCTTCTCCGTCACAGGGAACATCATCCGGATGCTGCGGGGGCCAACCCGGTCGGCTCATTAGGCGAAGATCGCGCGGGTGTTGCAACGGCAGATGCCGTCGCAGGCATCCCATGATTGAGACGATGTCGACTGGGACGATGTCGTGGCCGGGCGTTGCGGGTCGGAAGAACGGGGACGGATGGGACGCGAACGGTTGACCGCCTTCAGCGACGGGGTGATCGCGGTGATCATCACCATCATGGTGCTGGAGCTGAAGGCGCCGGCGGGCGACACGCTGGCGGGGCTGGCGCCGTCGTTCCTGTGCTACGCGCTGAGCTTCGTCTATGTCGGGATCTACTGGAACAACCATCATCACGTGTTCCAGCTGGTGGAGCGGGTGAACGGGACGGTGCTGTGGGCGAACCTGCACCTGCTGTTCTGGTTGTCGCTGATCCCGTTCGCGACCGCCTGGATGGCGGCGCACGGGCGGGCGCCGGTGCCGGTCGCGGGCTACGGCACGGTGCTGCTGTTGTCGGCGCTGGCGTGGTCGGTGATGCAGGCGGCGGTGGTGCGGGCGCAGGGCAAGGAGCGGAGGCTAGCGGCGGCCCTGGGGCGGGACCTCAAGGGCAAGGCGTCGCCGGCGCTGTATCTCCTGGGCATCGGTGCCGCCTTCGCGGACGCCCGGGTCGCCGAGGTGATCTACGCGCTGGTGGCGCTGATCTGGCTGGTGCCGGACCGGCGGATCGAGAAGGCGGTGGACCCTTGAAGCGGACGGCCGCTCATGGTGAGGTCAGGATCATGATGGTTCGTCTTCTCGCCTGTGCCGTGCTCCTTCTGGCTCCAGCCGTCCTGGGAGGATGCAGCTCGAGCTTCGGCGGCGGCGGCTCCAGCCCGAGCCGGACCTACGTGGTGCTGCCGAACGGGCAGACGGCGCCGGTGCAGACATACAGCCACCCACCCGGGAGCTGAGCCGGATCACGGGCTGCCCCCGATCGCGCAGGCGGGGCCGGCGCGGCGGGCGATGCGGGCCATGACCTGCCCGGCGAACACGACGCCGGCGGGCCCGGGCGCCACGCCTGCCTGGTGCAGGGCGTCCTCGATCCAGGTGTTGCAGGTGTACAGGCCGGAATAGCCGGGGCGGGCGGCATAGAACACGCTGCCGGGGAAGAAGCCGGGGCCGATCCGGCGCGGCTGGTTGCGGCGATCGAGGGCGAAGCTGCGCCAGAGAAAGGCGGACAGGCGGTCGGCGCCGTCCGGCGACAGCGGCAGGAGCGCCTCCGTGCCGTCGGCATAGGCACGGTCGGGGGGTGCGGCCAGGCCTGCGACCAGCAGCACGCCGTCGCCGGGGAACGGGCCGATCAGCAGGTCGCCGGAGCCGGTCACCGGGGCGGTCATGAAGGTGCGCCGGCCGAAGCCGACCAGCAGCACCGTCATGCCGGGAAAGGTGCGGCGGAACGCGGTCATCGGGCCGCGCAGGCTGCCCGCCGGGATGGCGAGGTCGGTGTGCCAGCCGTGGTCGACCACCCAGACGGCGTCGCCGACCGGGGCCGGACGGTCGAGGCAGGCGGCAGGCGGGAGCGCGGCGCAGGCGGACAGAATGGACAGTGCCGGGGCGGCCAGCAGCGGAAGCACCGCCCGCAGGCGGACGGAAGGGTTCAGGAGGTGCCGGCGTAGAGGGCGGCGATGTCGTGCGACAGGGCGGCGCGGCTGTCCGGCCTGGTGTAGAGCATGTGGCCGCCGGGGTAGACCTTGAGCCGGACGCGGTCGCGGCCGACCGGCATGTGCTCGATCAGCCAGCGCGACGAGCCGAACGGACAGGTCATGTCGAAGTAGCCGTTGGCGATGAACACGCGGAGCGACGGGTTGAGCGCCAGCAGCTTGCGCAGGTCGGGCATGCCGCGCGAGATCAGGTCGCCGTCCTGCTTGTAGTCCCAGGCGCCGTTCACCTTGAGGTTCAGCAGGTCGTATTTCAGCTCGGTGTGGAAGCCGAGGGTGTCGCCGACATAGCCGGTGAAGGCGTTGCCGTAGGCCAGGCCGTAGCCGGACAGCACCGGCTCCGGGCTGTCGGCATTGTCGATACCTTCCGGGTAGGGGTCGGCGATGGAGACGGTGTCGTCGTACAGGCTGTACAGGCGGCCGTCGCGGCTGCGCACGTCGTGCGCGGACGGGTCGAGCTGGGCGCGTTCCTTGGCCACCACCGCCTCCGGGATGCCGCTCATGCCGGCGACCTTGGCGTAGAAGGCCTTGGCGGCGTCGGCGTCGAGCGGAGGGCCGACCAGGGTCGAGAGATAGGGGCCGAAGGCGTAGCGGTAGGCGTCGTCGACCGCCTGCGGGGTGAGCCTGCCGTTCTTCTCCAGAGTGGCGGCAGCCAGGCTCGGCAGCAGCATGGCGTTGGACAGGGGGTTGGTGTTGTCAGTGATCAGGCTCATCTCGATCGCCGGCGAGACCATGACGATGCCGGCGAGCTCGATGTTCTGCTCGGTCTGCAGCGCATAGGCGGTCTTGATCGAGCGGATGCCGCCGTAGCTTTCGCCGACCAGGTACTTGGGCGAGCGCTCGCGATGGTTGCGCTCGAGCCAGATGCGGATCGCGTCGGCGAAGGCGGAGCCGTCCTGCTTGACGCCGTAGAACAGCTTGTCGGCCTTGTCCGGGTGCTCGGGCTGGCTGTAGCCGGTGCCGATCGCGTCGATGAACACCATGTCGGTGAAGCGCAGCCAGCTGTCCGGGTTGGGGCCGAGCTGGGCGTTGGCGCCGTCGGTCGGGTTGGAGGCGGGGAAGTTCAGCACCACCGGGCCCGCGGCGCCAAGGTGCAGGAAGGCGCTGCCGGCGCCGGGACCGCCGTTGAAGAAGAAGCTGACCGGGCGGTGCTGCACCTGCTGTCCGTCGGCGACGTAGGCGACGAAGAACACACGGGCGGACGGCGCGCCCTTGTCGTCGCGCAGCGTCAGCGTGCCGGCGGTGGCGGTGTAGCCGAGCGACACGCCGGGGCCGGCATAGCTGTGGTGGGTGACGCTGTCGGCGGGCAGCAGGTCGATCAGCGGGTTGTCGGACTTGGCTGGCTTGTCGGCAGGGGCGGACGCGTCGTGCGCGGGCGGGGCCACAGGGATGCCGTGCGCGTCCTCGGCCCGGGCGGTGCCGGACGGAGCGGCCGAGGCGGCGAGCAGGGCCGTGCCGAAAAGCAGGGTGGCCCACCGTACCGGATGGCTGGGAACTGGCTGGGCAGGAGGCATGCAGGATCCGGCGCGTTATGACGGCGAGACTGTTTCCTGGAACGGGGCGGGCGTCCAGCCCCGGAGGCGGCGAAATCCCGGCGGGCCGATCGGGCGTTGGGCAGGCCGTGCGGATCGCGACCTTCAACATCAACGGCGTCAACCGGAGGCTGCCGAACCTGCTCGCTTGGCTCGACCAGGCGCGGCCGGACGTGGTCTGCCTGCAGGAACTCAAGGCGGCGCAGGCGGAGTTTCCCGAGGACGCGATCCGGGCTGCCGGCTACCAGGCGGCGTGGCAGGGGGAGCGGCGCTGGAACGGAGTGGCGATCCTGTCGCGCGGGCGGGCACCGGTGGTGACCAGGCGGCGGCTGCCAGGGGAGGATGGGGATGGGCAGGCGCGCTACCTCGAGGCGGCGGTGGAGGGGGTGCTGGTGGCCTCCCTCTACCTGCCGAACGGCAACCCGCAGCCGGGACCACGGTTCGAGGCCAAGCTGCGCTGGTTCGAGCGGCTGATCGCGCACGCGGCCACGTTGCGCGCGACCGGCGCGCCGGTCGTGCTGGTGGGGGACTACAACGTGGTGCCGGGTGCTGCGGACATTTACCCGACCCGGTCCTGGGATCGGGACGCGCTGCTGCAGCCGGCGAGCCGGACCGCGTTCGCACGGCTGCTGGCACAGGACTGGACCGATGCGGTCAGGCGGATCCATCCGGTCGGGCCGGTCTACAGCTTCTGGGACTACAAGCGCGATCGCTGGCGGCGCGATGCGGGGCTGCGGCTCGACCACCTGCTGTTGTCGCCCGAGCTTGCCGTGCGGCTGGAGGATGCGGGGGTGGACCGGGCGGTGCGCGGCGAGCCGGGAGCAAGTGACCATGCGCCGGTGTGGATCGCGCTGCGTCCGCCGATGCGGAACGCGAGGCGCCCGCGCGCCGTTGGACGGCCATGACAGCGACGATACCGGTTGACGAAGGCTTCATGCGGCGCGCCCTGGCGCTGGCGAAGGTCGGCGCGGGAATCGACGGGGCGTCGCCGATCGGCTGCGTGGTCGTGCTGGACGGGGTGGTGGTCGGCGAAGGGCACAACGAGGTCGGGCTGCGGCACGACCCGAGCGCGCACGCGGAGGTCGTGGCGATCCGGCGCGCCTGCGAGAGCCTCGGACGCGACGACCTGCGCGGCGCCACGCTGTACTCGACGCTGCAGCCGTGCGGGATGTGCAGCATGGCGTGCGTCTGGACCAGCATCGGCCGGATCGTCTACGGCGCGCGCCGGCAGGACGTGCACCGGATGTATTTCGAGGACCGGCATCTCGACGTGCTGGACATCATCGACGACGCGTTCCGCAACGACATGAGCGCGGTGGGCGGGGTTCTGGCCGAGGAGTGCGCAGCGCTGTGCTACCGGCCAGACGACGCGCCACCGGTAGAGGCGCAGGCGAATGTTTAAGGCTCAGCCGGGGATGGCCTCGCTGCGCGCGGCCTTCATCGCGTCGTCGGTCAGGCGCTTCTCGTTGCGCTTCAGGAACATGAACGCACTGCCCACCGCGATCATGGCGATGATCCCGAGGACGAGGCCGAGCGGGCCGGAGATCCGTTCCATCTGGCGGCCGAGTAGGTAGGCAGCGAGCGAGTAGCCTCCGGCCCAGCCGA
Organism: uncultured Acetobacteraceae bacterium; assembly: GCA_964247735.1. GTDB lineage: Bacteria > Pseudomonadota > Alphaproteobacteria > Acetobacterales > Acetobacteraceae > Lichenicola. The sequence continues at coordinate 15,155 of CAXTVS010000040.1, read as the reverse complement.
TGCCGCCGAGGGCATTGAAGAGCAGGAAGGACGGCCAGGGCATGCGGTTGGCACCGGCCAGCAGGGCGGCGAAGGTGCGCAGGATGGCGATGAAGCGGCCGAAGAACACCACCTTGCCACCCTGGCGGCGGAACAGGTAGCGGCCAAGCGTCAGCCGGTCGTCGGTCAGGCCAATGTGGCCTCCCCAGCGCGCCAGCAGCCGGAAGCCGAGGGACCGGCCGATCAGGTAGCCGAAGTTGTCGCCCATGATCGCGCCGGCGACGGCAACGGCGATGACCCAGCCTATCTCGAGCCGGTGCGTGGCGGCGCAGTACAGGGCCGTGCCGATCAGCAGGCTTTCGCCGGGCAGCGGCGCACCCATGCTTTCGAGCATCACGATGAGGCCCACCATGCCGTAGCCGTAATGGGCGAGCAGGTGGTCGAGGTGATGCAACACGGCCGGGGCGCCCGCGGTTGACCTGTCAGGAACCGGCTGCAACACGTCCTGTCAAGGGTGCGTCGGGCGGGGCGCCGTCGAGGCGGGACAGGAGGAGGCCGGGCTCCAGTCCTTCGGGGATCACCAGCATCCTGGCGGGATCGGCACCGTGCATCACGGTGACCGCGTTCTTCGGGCACACGCCGAGGCAGCCGACCTCCAGGATGCGCACGTCCCGCCTGCGGCCCGAGGTGCGCAGCGCGTGCTTGACGGCGCGCGGCAAGGTATCCGTTCCGTCGGGGCCGAAGCCACCGTCGAGCTTCCGGCTGCACTTGCGGCAGATCAGCAGGATGTCGCGCCAGGCACCGACGATGGTCAGGATCCCGCCGGGTGCTGCGCGCTTCTTGGCCATGCTTGTCCGTCCTTGAAGCGGGAGCAACGCGGCGGTCGGTGGAACGATGCGTCCGTGCCGCAAGGTGGCGGTGGTGGAGCTGAGGGGAATCGAACCCCTGACCTCTTGAATGCCATTCAAGCGCTCTCCCAACTGAGCTACAGCCCCGGTCCGAGCCGGTAGGCGCCTGCACGAAGCAGGAGGCCCTTGGGTGGCCCGCCTATAGCGGTGGTTTCGGGGACTGACAACCCTGGCGCGGCCGGGATGCGTGCCGGTCCGGATGACGGGAAACTCAGCTCGGCAGCAGGCCCTGCCGCCGCAGGAACGCAAGCAGCGGCAGGACCGGCAGTCCCAGGATGGCGGCATGCTCGCCGTCCACGGAGTCGAACAGCTGGATGCCGAGGCCTTCCAGCCGGTAGGCGCCGACGCAGGACAGGAGTGCCGCGCCTTCGGCGGCGACATAGGCGTCGATGAAGCGGTCGGACAGCGCCCGCATGCGCAGGCGCGGGATCGCCACGTGCTGCCACGCCACTTGGCCCTGCCGCAGCACGACGATCGCGGTATGCAGGAGGTGCTCGCGGCTGCGCAGGCGGCGCAGGTGGGTCGCAGCCTCGTCGAGGTCGAGGGGCTTGTCGAACCAGTGCCCGTCGCAGGTCAGGATCTGGTCGGCGCCGATCACCAGCGCGTCGGGATCGGAAACGGTTGCGGCCTTGAGCCCGGCGAGCCTGAGGGCGGCCGCGTCGGGGCTCCATCCCGCGTCCTGCGCGGCGCGCTTGACCGCGTCCTCGTCGATGCTGGCAGGCTGCACCAGGACGGGCAGGCCTGCCGCCTGGAGCACGGCCAGGCGTGCCTGCGATCCGCTGGCGAGGATCAGCCGCGGAGTCGCCGGAAGCGACAGCGGCAATGACGTGCCGACCGGCAGGCGGTTCATGGCTGGGGGAGTCCCGGGGTACACGGGGATGAACCGGGTTCCGGACGCACCAAGTACCGAGTCATGTGGATGACGGGTACAGCTTCGGCGGGAGGGGAGTTGTACACAGCCTCGATCGGACATCTCCTGGACAAGTTCGAAAACGGGTGCCGCATCAGGGGCTTGGAAGTTGTACACGCTGTGGGCAAAGCGGGGTACGTTTTCCGCAAAGGGGGTACCCCGACATCCACAGGCTCCCCTAGGACTCCCCCCAATCTTTTCTTCTTCTTTCATGTTTAGATCCAAGCCATGACGAGCGAGACCGGGTCAGCCGGAGCGCCGAACCCGGACGAAGCCCGACGATGAGCGACAAGCGGCTGCTGCGCGTGCTGCACGGGGAAGCGGTCTGGCCGCCGCCGGTCTGGCTGATGCGCCAAGCCGGCCGATACCTGCCAGAATTCAGGGCGCTCCGGGCGCAGGCGGACTTCATCACCCGCTGCATGACGCCGGACATCGCCACCGAGATCACCCTGCAGCCGATCCGGCGCTACGGCATGGACGGGGCGATCCTGTTCAGCGACATCCTGATCCTGCCCTGGGCGATGGGGCAGTCGCTCGAGTTCGTGGACGGGGTGGGACCGGTGCTGGAGCCGATCCGCAGCGCGGCGGACCTCGACCGGCTGCAGCCGGAGCGGGTGGCGGAGGCGACGGCGCCGGTGATGGACACGTTGCGCCGGTTGCGGCTGGCGCTGGACGCGCCGAACGGCGACGCGGCACTGGGAGCCGGGCGGCCCGGGGCGACAACGCTGATCGGCTTCGCCGGCGCTCCGTTCACGGTTGCCTGCTACATGGTCGAGGGCGGCGGCTCGAAGGAGTTCGCCGAGACGCGGCGCATGGCGTACGCGCAGCCTGCCCTGTTCGACCGGCTGATCGACCTGCTGACCGAGGCCACGGCGACCATGCTGTGCGCGCAGATCGAGGCCGGTGCGGAAGCGGTGATGCTGTTCGACAGCTGGGCCGGGCTGCTGCCGCCCGCGCAGTTCGAGCGCCAGGTGATCGAGCCCGGCCGGCGGATCGTGTCGGAGATCAGGCGTCGTCATCCGTCGGTGCCGATCGTGGGCTTTCCGCGGCTGGGCGGGCTGCTGGTCGGGCGGTATGCCGCGCGGACCGGGATCGACGCGCTGGCGCTCGACACGTCGGCCGACCTGGCGCTGGCCGCGGCGCTGGTGCCGTCCGGGGTTGCGCTGCAGGGCAACCTGGATCCGCTCTGCCTGCTTGCTGGCGGCGACGCGCTGCCGGAGGCGGTCGGGACCATCCGCGACGCGCTGCGCGGGCGGCCGCATGTGTTCAATCTCGGTCATGGAGTGCTGCCGCAGACGCCGCCGGAGCATGTCGGGATGCTGGTCGAGGCGGTGCGCCGGCCGTGCTGATCTATGCCCTCGGGCCCTGGCTGCAGTGGGAGAAGGCGTTCCACCTGATGGCGGTGATCGCCTGGATGGCCGGGCTGTTCTACCTGCCGCGGCTCTACGTCTACCACTGCCAGGCGGAGCCGGGATCGGCGCAAAGCGAGGGCTTCAAGGTGATGGAGCGGCGGCTGCTGAAGCAGATCACCACGCCGGCGATGGTCGTGGCGCTGCTGTTCGGCAGCCTGCTGGTCATGACCCCGGGGGCGATCGACTGGTCGGCCGGCTGGTGGCACGCCAAGCTTGCAGGGGTCGTGCTGATGCTGGGGTTCCATGGCGCCTGTGCGGCGTGGCGCAAGGACTTCCTGGTTGACCGCAACCGGCGTCCGCAGCGCTTCTACCGGATGGCGAACGAGCTGCCGACGGTGCTGATGGTGGTGATCGTGATCATGGCGGTGGTACAGCCGTCGTTCGGCTGAGCGGCTGCGTGCCGGACGCTCGCCGCCTCACGGGGTTGTAATTCGGGGTGCGAGCCGGCGTCGCGTCTACTGCGACGGAGCCGCGCGTCGCATCGCCGGACCATCGGAGTGCTTGTCATGGATCGACGCAGCCTGTTCCGCTCCGCCGCCGCGAGCGGGCTCGTCGGCATCGCCGGCAAGGCGGCGCTTGGCGCCGGAACCTCCCGGCAGGAGGTCCCGCTGGTCACCGGACCGGAAGGGCCGCTGCCGCCGTTGCCGCGGCTGACCGACCCGGGCGAGCGGCGCGGCGACATGCTCTATCGCAGGCTCGGGCAGACCGGCGAGACCGTGTCGGCGATCGGCTTCGGCGGCTCGCACTTCGCCAAGCCCGGCATCGAGGAGGCGACCTCGATCCGGCTGTGCCACGCAGCGCTCGATCGCGGCATCAACTTCATGGACAACGCGTGGGACTACAACAAGGGCGAGAGCGAGATCCGGATGGGGATGGCGCTGAGCCAGGCGGGCTACCGCGCCAAGGCCTTCCTGATGACCAAGGTCGACGGGCGCAACAAGGACATCGCGCAGACGCAGCTCGACCAGTCGCTGTCGCGCCTGCGTACCGACCACCTGGACCTGTGGATGTTCCACGAGGTGCTGCGCTTCGACGACCCCGACCGCATCTTCGCCCCCGGAGGAGCGATCGAGACGGCGATCGCGGCCAGGCAGGCGGGCAAGGTCCGCTACATCGGCTTCACCGGGCACAAGGACCCGCGCATCCACCTCTACATGATGGAGGTGGCGCGGGCGCACGGGTTCCAGTTCGACGTGGTGCTGATGCCGTCCAACGTGATGGACGCGCATTTCCGCTCGTTCGCGCGCCTGGCCATGCCGGTGGCGCTGCGCGAGCGGATCGGCGTCATCACCATGAAGGCGTTCGGCGGCTCGAACGGGGTGATCCTGAAGAGCGGCACCCGGCTCGCCCCGATCGACTGCCTGCACTACGCGCTGAACCGGCCGACCTCCGTGGTCGTCACCGGGATCGACAACGAGGCGGTGCTCGACCAGGCGTTCCAGGCAGCCGCGAGCTTCAAGCCGATGTCGCCGGCGGAGGAGGCGCGGATCACCGACGCCACGATCGAGGAGGGACGCGACGGCCGGTACGAGCTGTTCAAGACCACCGCGCACTTCGACGGCACCGCCCACAACCCGGACTGGCTCGGGCCGGACCGCGAGGCGACGCTGGCGCTGGCGCCGAAGAATGGCGGCTGACCCCGTCGGCGCCGCGTCGATCATCGGACGCGGCGCGCCATGGGGCGCGTGCCGAATCAGCCTGCTGGTCTGGCCGGTCCTCTGACTGGCCGTTGCCGTGTCGTCCAGCCTGGCTGCCGACCGCTTCACGTCCTGGCCCGATCCGGCGCCATCCACGACGTGGTGCCAATCGAGGTCGATCTGTCGAGCAGCGACCCGTTCATGCCATCCGACATCGGGCGCGGCGCCTCGGATGGTGCGGGCCCTGCTCTACCTGACGCCGGGTGCGTCGCCGCAGCACAAGGTGCCGGCGGTGGTGCTGCTGCACGGCTCGATCGGGAACTACCAGGAGCGCGGCTATCGCTATGGACTGCCGCTGGCCGAGGCCGGCGTGGCCGTGCTGGTGGTGGAACTTATGCCTCGCGCGCCGACCTCGCGACCTCCTTCATCGGTCGCGCCCTGCACATCACCGAGACGATGTTCGACGCGGACGCCTATGCCGGGCTTCGGGTCCTGTCGGCACGTCCCGAGATCGAGGCCGGGCACGTCGCGCTGGTAGGCTTCTCCTAAGACGGCATGGCAGCCACCTTCGCCCTCTACGACACCATCGCCGCGCGCCTGGCGCCGGACGGCAGCACTTCGCAGCGCACGTCGCCTATTATGCGCCCTGCATCGCCCGGTTCGAGGACACCTGCGTGGCGGCGCGGTCACCATCGTCGACTACCCGGATGCAGCGCACCACTGGGACGGCGAGCTGCAACCGCGGCTGATCGGTCGCCACCTTGCCGATTGCCGCTTCCGGGTGGACCGGTTCGGCATCGTCCATGACGGCACGTCCGGCGTCGCCACGAGCAACCCGTTCCTGCGCCGCGTCGTGCTCGGCCTGTGCACCGGCAGCCGTCCCTACCCGATCGGCCGGAACGAGGCGGTAGCCGCGCGCTCGGATTACGATCTTCTGCACTTCCTGTCCGACGTGTTCGCGAAGCCGGACAGCCCGGGCAGCGGGAACGGCTAGGCCTGGACGAGCCGCGGTGGCGGATCCGACGTCCCTGCTGGCAGCCTGGGCTTCGAGACGGCGGCCGGTGCTGGCGCGGCAGGATGCGGTGCTGGTGCAGCGTCGAACCCTCGCCCACCTGCTCGCGCGCGCCGCAGGCACACGGTTCGGCCAGGCGCATGACTTCGGGACGATCCGCAGCGTCGCGGACTACCAGCGGCGGGTGGGGCTGCGCGGCTACGAGGCGTTCCACGACCAATGGTGGCGGCCCGGCTTCATCGGTCGGCGGCACCACCTGGCCCGGATCGATCCGCTACCTTGCCAACTCCTCCGGCACCACGGCGGCTGCAACCAAGCGGATGCCCTGCAGCGATGCCATGCTGCGGTCGAACCGGCGGGCGGCGCTGGACGTGCTGGCCTGGCATCTTGCCGCCCGGCCGCACAGCCGGGTGCTCGGCGGCCCGGCGTGCTGCTGGCCGGCAGCACGGCGCTGGAGCGGCTCGGACCGCGCATCCAGGCTGGCGATCGCCGCGGTCGAGCGGCCGGGCTGCGCGCACGGGAGGCTGCTGCCGCCGGACCGGATCGGCCGGATCGCGGACTGGGGCGGCAGGATGCAGGCGCTGGCGCCTCTGGCCCTTGACCGGCCCGTGACCAGCATCTCCGGCACCGCCAGCTGGATGCTGCTGTTCTTCGAGATCGCGGCGGCGCGGCGCGTGCCGGTGACGCCGCGTGCGCGACCTGTTCCCGGTGCTGGAGCTGGTGGTGCAGGGCGGCGTCGGCTTCGCGCCCTACCGCCGCTTCGCCTGGTGGCTCGAAGGCAGCATGGCGCTGACCCGGGAGGTATACGCAGCGAGCGAGGGGATTCATCGCCGTGGCCGATCACGCCGATGGCGAGGGGCTGCGGCTGGTGCTGGACCATGGGCTGTTCTTCGAGTTCGTGCGGCCAGCCGATCTCGGGTCGGGCAACCTTGACCGGCGCTGGATCGCCGATGCGGAGCTGGGCGAGGACTATGTCCTCGTGCTGACCAGCAACGCCGGACTTTAGTCCTACCTGCTCGGCAATACCGTCCGGCTGGTCTGCCGCCATCCGCCGCGCCTGCTGGTAACCGGCCGCACCGCGTGGTCGCTTTCGGTGGCCGGCGAGCACCTCAAGCGGTGCGGAACTGGACACGGCGCTGGACGAGGCCGCGCGGGCGGTGGGGCATGTCGTGGTCGAGTACAGCGTCGCACCGGTGCGGCCGGAGCCGGACGACGGACGTGCCGGCCACCTGTTCGCCGTCGAGCTCGACGGTCCTGCGGATAGGGAAGGGTTCGCTCGGGCGCTGGATGCGTTGCTGTGCCGTGCGAACGACGACTACGCTGCGCACCGATAGGGCGATGTCGGGCTGCGGCCGCCGATGGTCCGGCTGCTGCCGGCTGGCCGCTTCGTGGAATGGATGGGGCGCCGCGGCAGGCTCGGCGGGCAGAACAAGGTCCCGCGCGTCGTCACCGACCTTGCAGACTTGCGGACGCTGCTGGAGCCGGAGCAGACATGATCGAGCGCCAAGGGCTGGCCATGCATTGCGCGGCTTCCACGGGCGACGGGATGTGGTGGACGGATGCTGATGGGTGCGCCGTCGAACCGGAATAGGATGCTGAGGGGCCGGTGACGGGAGCTCGACCGGCTTCAGGAAGCAGCTGCCTCACCGCGGATGGAAGACGGGATGGTCTGGAACGCCGGGCGTCGCGGCGACCGTGGTACGCGTGATCGTGGCGTTCCGGTCGCGACACCAAGACGGGCCTGGTGGTACCCGACGCGTTCCAAGGCCCGGGGAAGCGTGCCTGCGAAAGACCATGGTGGGCGCAGTAGGGTTCGAACCTACGACCCGCTGATTAAGAGTCAGCTGCTCTACCAACTGAGCTATGCGCCCCTCGCAGGGTGACGGCGCTATAGCAGCGCCGGCACGGCGTGGAAAGGGTGGAGCCGTTCGATTCCGGAATGCCGATCAGGACGTGGCCCGGTTCAGCAGCTGCAGCACCCCGTCGAGTTGGTCCAGGGTGTCGTAGTGGATCCGAAGCTGGCCGCCGCGGCCGTCGAACTGCACGTCCACCCTGAGACCGAGCGCCTGCCGCAACTCGCGCTCGAGCGCGGCAAGCTCGGGATCCTTGCCTTCGCGCGGATTGATCGCAGCACGGGCGGCAGATGGCGCGATCCGAACGGCGTTGATGTGGCTTTGCGCCAACGCCTCGGTCTGGCGCACCGACAGCCTTTTGGCGATGACGGCCAGGGCAGCCTTGGCGGGATCGGGATGGCCAATCAGGGCGCGGGCGTGGCCGGCGGACAGCGCGCCGTTCATCACCTCACGGCGCACGCTGGCGGGAAGCTGGAGCAGGCGCACGGTGTTGGCGACGTGGCTGCGCGACTTGCCGACGGCTCCAGCGAGTTCCTCCTGCGTCATCGCGTAGTCCCGCATCAGGCGCTGCAGGCCCTCGGCCTCCTCGATGGCGTTGAGGTCCTGGCGCTGCAGGTTCTCGACCAGGGAGGCGGCCATCGCCTCGGCATCGGCCAGATGGCGCACGTGCACGGGCACCGCATGCAGCCCCGCCTTCTGCGCTGCCCGCCAGCGCCGCTCGCCGCCGATGATCTGGTAGCGGCCGGGCTGGTCCGGGTGCGGGCGGGCCAGGATCGGCTGCAGGATGCCGCGGGCGCGGATCGATGCCGTCAGCTCCTCCAGCGAGTCGGGCTCCATGACTTGGCGTGGCTGGAAGGGGCCTGCTTCCAGCAGCTCGATCGGCAGGGCGTGGATGCCCTCGCCCTGTCCGTTGGATCCGTCATGGCCGCGGTCCCCGAGCAGGGCGGCCAATCCACGGCCGAGCCGCGGCGGGCTGCTCATCGGGCGGGCTTCCGGCCGGCGCGGTCGAGCAGCTCCTCCGCCAGCCTGGCATAGGCGAGCGCGCCGCTCGATTTCGGGTCGTAGAGGTGGGCCGGCTTGCCGTGGCTCTGGGCTTCGGAGATGCGGATGTTGCGGGGGATCATGGTCTCGAACACCTGGTCGCCGAAGAAGCCGCGGGCGTCGGCGGCGACCAGTTCGGACAAGTTGTTCCTGCGGTCGAACATGGTCAGTACCAGCCCCTGCAGACGCAGCGTCGGGTTGAAGGCGCGGCGGATGCGCTCGACGGTGCGGATCAGCTGGCTGACGCCTTCCAGGGCGAAGAACTCGCATTGCAGCGGCACCATCACCGAGCGGGCGGCGACCAGCGCGTTGAGGGTCAGCAGGCCCAGGCTGGGCGGGCAGTCGATCAGGACGAAGTCGAGACGCGGCATGGCCTGGGCGGACAGGGCTTCGCGCAGGCGGTATTCGCGCCGTTCCATCTCGACCAGCTCGATCTCGGCACCGGCGAGCTCGTTGTCGGCCGGGACGACCGACAACCCCGCGATCTCGGTGGGCACCGACAGCCCGTCCAGCGGCTGTCCCTCGGCAATCAGGGCGTAGCTGCCGGCGCGCCGGCTGTGGTCGATGCCGAGACCGGTCGACGCGTTGCCCTGCGGGTCGAGGTCGATCAGCAGCACACTCTGTCCCTGCACCGCAAGTGCTGTGGCCAGGTTGATGGCCGTGGTGGTCTTGCCGACGCCGCCCTTCTGGTTGGCGATGGCCAGGACGTGCGGGATCTGGGTGGCGGAGTCGCCAGGACTACCGGCCGTGCGCCCGGTCGGGTTGTCTGACACGCCTGATTTCACTCAGCCTGAGGATGACGCCGTCCGGATCGGTGCGGCTGCGGCGTCGGGAGACTGTCATGTGCCATTCCGCGGCGGCTGCGGTCAATTCGTCCTCGGCGCTGCGTCCCTTGAGGAACAGGCAGATGCCGTTGGGGGTCAGGAACCGTGCCGACCAGTCCAGCAGCCGCGGCAGCGGGGCCAGGGCGCGGGCGGTGAGGTAACGTGTTGGCGGCAGCTCCGCCTGCTCGATCCGTCCCGCGACCACGGTGGCCGCCGTTCCGGTCGCCCGCGCCGCCTCGCGAAGAAAGCTCGCCTTGCGTTGGTCCGCCTCGACCAGGGTCACCGGGCTGTTGTTGGCAATCGCGAGTACCAGCCCAGGGAACCCGCCGCCGGAGCCCAAGTCGATAAAGGAGGCGCCACGAGGAAGCTCCTCCAGGAGCTGCAGGCTGTCGGCGATGTGCCGGTTCCACAGCTGAGACAGGTCGCGCGGCGAAACTAGGTTGATCCGCTGGTTCCAGCGTTGCAGCAGCTCGGCGAACACGGTTAGGCGCTGCAGTGTTTCACGTGAAACATCGGCAACGGCCCATGGCGAACGGGCACCGGGCGTCATGCCGCCCGGATGTGTGCCAGCAGGGCCATGAGAGCGGCCGGCGTGACCCCGGGGACGCGCTGAGCGGCGCTGAAGTTGGCGGGTCGTGCCGTGGTCAGCCGCTCCCGCATCTCGCTGCTCAGGCCGCCGATCGTGCCATAATCCAGTTGCGCAGGCAGGCTCAGCGTCGTTTCAGCCCCAAGCTGGCGGATCTCGCGGGCCTGCCTGCCGAGGTAGCCGCGATAGCGTGCCTCTGTACGCAGGTGCAGCCTGACCCGGTCTGGCAGATCCAACAGCCAGGGGGCGATCACGGCAAGGGCTTCGGGCTCGACCTCGGCCGCCAGCAGGTCGAGCACCGACCGCCTGCGGCCGTCTGCGGCGGCCGGCAGGTTGTGACGGAGAAGCTGCGCCGGCATGAAGCTGTCGTGGTCGGCGCGCTGCATCGCGGCATCGATTGCCGCCTGGTCGGCAGCAAGCAGGGTCGCACGTTTCGAGCCGACGCACCCCCAGCCGATGCCTATCCTGGTCAGGCGAAGGTCGGCATTGTCGGCTCGGAGCGTCAGCCGGTACTCGGCGCGCGAGGTAAACATCCGGTAGGGCTCGGAAATGCCCTGGGTGGTCAGGTCGTCGACCATCACCCCTAGGTAGCCGGTCCCGCGGTCCACCGTGACCGGATCACTGCCGGCGGCACGGCGGGCAGCATTGATCCCGGCGAGCAGGCCTTGCGCTGCCGCCTCCTCGTAGCCGGTGGTACCGTTGATCTGGCCAGCCAGGAACAGCCGGCCGATCCGCTTCAGCTCCAGCGTCGGCCAGAGCGCACGGGGATCGACGTAGTCGTATTCGACGGCATAGCCGGGTTGGACGATCCGGGCGCGCTCCAGGCCGGGCATAGTCGCGACCAGCAGCGCCTGGATGTCGGCAGGCAGGCTGGTGGAGATGCCGTTCGGATACACGAGCTCGCTGCCGGGATTGCCCAGAAGGGCTTCCGGCTCAAGGAATACCTGGTGCCGCTCGCGCTCGGCAAAGCGGACCACCTTGTCCTCGATAGAGGGGCAATAGCGTGGGCCGCGTCCGGAGATGGCGCCGCCATATATTGCAGAAGACACCAGGTTGTTGCGGATCAGCGCGTGGGTTGCCGGCGTCGTGGAGGTGATCCGGCACGACAGGAGGGCGTTGTCGATCCGGGTGGTCAGGCGGCTGAACGGGACCGGCAGTGCGTCGCCTGCGTCCTCCGGAAGTGCCTCCCAATCGATGCTGTCGCGGGCGAGCCTGGGTGGCGTGCCGGTCTTCAGGCGGCCGAGCGGCAGGCCGAGCGCCTCCAGGCGCTGACCGAGACCCGTTGCCGGCGCCTCTCCCACCCGTCCGGCTGGTGTTGTCTCGTGCCCGACATGGATCATTCCGCGCAGGAAGGTGCCAGTTGTCAGCACCACGGCGCCGGACCGGAACTCGCGCCCGTCCCGGCAGGCGACGCCGCAGGCGCGGCCGTCCGGGTCGAGCAGCAGGTCCTCGACTGCGGCCTGTACTATCCGCAGCCCGGGCGTTGCCGCCAGCAACTCCGTGACGGCGGCGCGATACAGCGAGCGATCCGCCTGCGCTCGCGGACCATGCACCGCCGGTCCCTTCGACCTGTTCAGCAGCTTGAAATGAATGCCTGCACGATCGGCAGCGACTCCCATCAGCCCGTCGAGCGCGTCGACCTCGCGGACTAGGTGTCCCTTGCCGATGCCGCCGATCGCCGGGTTGCAGGACATGGCACCGATCGTGTCCAGCCGGTGCGTCAGAAGCAGCGTCGTGGCGCCGGTGCGTGCGGCCGCGGCCGCGGCTTCGCAGCCGGCATGGCCGCCGCCGATCACGATTACGTCCGTCTGGTCGCTCATCCGCGGTCCTTACCTCGCCTGCGGCCGGACGTCCGTGTCACTTGCCGATGCAGAACTGGTTGAACACGGTGTCTAGCAGATCTTCCACGTCGACCGCGCCGGTCAGGCGCCCCAGCGCCTGCATGGCAAGCCTCAGCGCCTCGCCACGCAGCTCCGCAAGGGGCAGGTGACGGGCCGACTGCAGATACCCGGCCGCCTCCATGATCCCGGCGCAATGCCGCGCCCGCGTCAGCGGCGGTCCGGAGGTGGACGCAGTCAGGCTGCGCACCGCCTCGACCAGCCGGTCCTCGAGCGTGGCGATTCCGGCACCGGTCCACGCGCTGACACCGAGCCATCCTGGCGGTGCTGCGGCCAGATCCACTTTGTTCCAGACCTTCAGGCCGACCGGCAGTTCGTCCGGCACGAGTTCGCCGGCCGCAACGCGTACGACCAGGTCAGCCTCTTCCGCCTGGCGACGTGCGCGACGCACCCCCTCGGCTTCCAGAGCGTCTTCGGCATCGCGCAGGCCGGCGGTATCAACCAGGGTCACCGGAACGTCGCCCAGCACCAGGCGTACCTCAATCGCGTCCCGCGTCGTGCCGGGACGATCCGAGACGATCGCCGCCTCGCGGCCGGCCAGACGGTTCAGCAGGCTGGACTTGCCGACGTTCGGCGGTCCGACGATGGCGATGAACAACCCGGATCGGACCCGCCTCGCCCGCTCGCCCTCGGCGAGATGCGCTGCCATCTCGTGCTGGAGCGCGTCCAGTTCCCGCAGCAGGGTCGCCTCGACCTCGAGGGGCAGGTCCTCGTCCGGGAAGTCGATCAACGCTTCCTGGTGCGCCAGCAGTCGACGCAGCCGCCCTGCCCAGTCCATGTAGAGCCGGCTCAGCGCTCCGTCCGCCTGGCGCAGCGCCTGTCGTCGCTGCGCCTCGGTTTCCGCCTCGATCAGGTCGGCAACGCCTTCCGCTTCCAGCAGGTCGAGCCGGTTGTTGAGGAACGCCCGCTTGGTGAACTCGCCCGGTTCCGCCGGCCGAGCTCCCAAGGCCACCAGCGCCGCTGAAACCGCTTCCACCACGGCCGGGCCGGCATGGAGATGCAGCTCGGCACAATCCTCGCCGGTGTAGCTGGCCGGGCCGGGGAACCAGAGTACCAGGGCCCGATCCAGCAGCTCGCCTTCGGGGGTTGCGCGCAGGGTGCGCAGCACCGCGCGGCGCGGCTCCGGCCGGCCGGCGCATAGCCGGTCCAGGAGTGGTCCGCTTCGGTTGCCGCTGATCCGGATCACCGCGATGGCGGCGCGTCCGGATCCCGTGGCCCGGGCGAAGATCGTCACCTGCTCGCCCACATGCTCCGGCTCCTGGTCGTCCGCGCCTGACAGCCCCATGCTTGACATGACGCCGGACGTGGACTGCGATGGAAACGCGGCACCGGCGCCAGCCTGAGAGGTACTGCTTGCCACAACTGTCACTGCATTCTCCGCTCGGGTCGCTGACCCTGACACAGGAGGAGGATGCCATAGTCGCGCTGGATTGGGGCTGGAGCAGCGAGCAGTCGCAGACGCTCCTGTTATGCACTGCAGGTGAGCAGCTGCAGGCCTACTTCGATGGGGAGCTCGTCCGCTTCACTCTCGATCTGGCACCGGTTCCGTCCACACCCTACCGGCACCGGGTATGGGATGCTCTCGCTGCGATCCCCTATGGCGAAACTCGCACCTATGCGGAGCTTGCCCGCCTGGTTGGCGGGTCTGCCCGTTCGATCGGCCAGGCCAGCGGGAGCAACCCCTTGCCGATCCTGATCCCGTGCCACCGGGTGGTCGCTTCCGGTCATCCTGGCGGCTTCTCAGCCGAAGGCGGCGTCGAGACCAAGTGCTTCCTGCTTTCGCACGAGGCCACGTGCCTGCGTCGGCAGGTGGACGGGCTCGCCGCATGAGCAAGGCGATCCGTGTCCATGCCTACGGCGGCGCCGAGGCACTGAGCTGGGACGACGTGCCGACGCCGTCGCCGACGGCACAGGAGGTCCTGATCCGCCAGGAGGCGATCGGCCTCAACTTCATCGACATCTACTATCGTAGCGGCCTGTACAAGCTGCCCACGCTGCCAACAGTGATCGGCATGGAGGCGGCAGGGGTCGTGGAGGCGGTCGGCAGCGACGTCACCACCCTGGCAGTGGGCGACCGCGTCGCCTATCCCACCCAGCTTGGCGCCTATGCCCGCTATCGTGCGCTCGCTGCCGACCTAGTGGTGCGCCTGCCGGAGGCGATCGACACCCGGACCGCGGCGGCGATGATGCTGCGCGGGCTCACCGTGCAGGCGCTGCTGCGACAGGTGCACGTGCTGACGGCAGGCGAGACGATCCTGGTGCATGCCGCCGCCGGCGGGGTCGGCCTGTTGCTGTGCCAGTGGGCGGCTCATCTGGGGGCGACGGTGATTGGCGTGGTGTCGACGCCGCAGAAGGCCGAGCTTGTCTCCCGTCACGGCGCCACCCACACCATCATCGGTCTCGACGACCTGCCACAGAAGGTCAGGCGGCTGACCGGCGGCACCATGGTGCCGGTGGTGTATGACAGCGTCGGTCGGGACAGCTTCGTCCCGAGCCTGGACTGCCTGGCGCCGCGTGGGCTGATGGTCAGCTACGGCAACGCGTCCGGCGAGGTCACCGGCATCCCGCTCAGCATGCTCGCCGCTCGTGGCAGCCTCTACGTCACCCGCCCCAAGCTGACGACGTTCATCGGCCGGCGCGAACAGCTGGAGCAGGCCTCGGCCGAGCTGTTCGACGTAGTGGCGCAGGGAGTGGTGCGGATCGAGATCGGACACAGCTTCCCGCTGTCCCAGGCGGCCGACGCGCACCGGGCACTCGAGTCGAGGCAGACCACCGGCAGCACGATCCTGATCCCGGACTGACGGGCGGAGCCACCGGGCAGTCCGGATGTCGTCAGGTGTTCATCGCGTCGAAGAAGTCCTGGTTGGTCTTGCTGTACTTCAGCTTGTCGAGCAGGAAGTCCATCGCGTCCATGGTGCCCATCGGGCTCAGGATCCGACGCAGCACCCACATCTTGGACAGCGCACCCTTGTCGACCAGCAGCTCCTCTTTGCGCGTGCCGCTCTTGGTCACGTCGATCGCCGGGAAGGTGCGCTTGTCGGAGAGCTTGCGGTCGAGGATCAGCTCCGAGTTGCCGGTGCCCTTGAACTCCTCGA
>CAXTVS010000039.1:0-31312 GCA_964247735.1 uncultured Acetobacteraceae bacterium | reverse complement strand
TGCTGTTCCTGCGCGAGGAGCAGATGCGCCTGGCCCAGGACCTGTTCTTCTTCGCTTATCGCGACCTCACCGCGTCGGCCGACGCCATCCTCGCCGAGCTCGGGCTGGGCCGGGCACATCACCGGGCGCTGCACTTCGTCGGACGCCGACCCGGGATCGCAGTGAGCGAGCTGCTGGCGCTGCTGCGGATCACCAAGCAGAGCCTGGCCCGGGTGCTGGGGGAGCTGGTCGAGCGCGGCTACGTGCTGCAGGCACAGGGACCGCGCGACCGGCGGCAGCGGCTGCTCAGCCTGACGGAGCCGGGCAGGGCGCTGGAGCGCCGCCTGTTCGAGCGGCAGCGCGAGCGCATGGTGTCGGCCTATCGCGAGGCCGGCGGGACCGCCGTGGACGGATTCCGGCGCGTCATGCGCGGGGTGATGGATGAGCAGACGCGACGCCTGCTGGAACCGCAGGAGGCGTCGCTACCGGTGCTGCGCCGGACTGCCGGCTGATGGACGGGATGGTTACGGAGGCCGCGCACGTCCTGGTGGTGGACGACGACGCGCCGCTGCGCAGCCTGTTGCAGCGCTACCTGCTCGGGCAGGGGTTCAGGGTGTCCACTGCCGGCAGCGCGGGGGATGCACGTCGGCTGCTGCAGGCGATGCAGCCGGACCTGATGGTGCTGGACGTGACCATGCCGGGGGAGACCGGCCTGCAGCTGACGCGCGCGCTGCGGGAGACCGGCCACGACATGCCGATCCTGCTGCTGACCGCGCGCGGCGAGCCGCAGGACCGGATCGCCGGGCTGGAAGCGGGGTCGGACGACTACCTCGGCAAGCCGTTCGAGCCGCGCGAGCTGCTGCTCCGGCTGCGCGCGCTGCTGCGCCGGATCGGACCGCCGGCACCGACGGAGAACGCCAGGCCGGTGCGGCTCGGTGCGATGGAGTTCGACCCGGTGCGCGGGCTGCTGGAA
The DNA here is from genome assembly GCA_964247735.1 of uncultured Acetobacteraceae bacterium. Classification (GTDB taxonomy): domain Bacteria; phylum Pseudomonadota; class Alphaproteobacteria; order Acetobacterales; family Acetobacteraceae; genus Lichenicola. Next base: position 30,360 of record CAXTVS010000039.1, on the reverse strand, counting down.
GGGGTGGACGGCACCGTCCACCTCACCGGCGGCGAGGCGGCGCTGCTGACGGTGCTGGCACGCCATCCCGGCGAGGTGCTGTCGCGCGAGGCGATCGCACGCACGCTGGAGATGGACGAGGCCGGCGAACGGGCCATCGACGTGCAGGTGACGCGGCTGCGCCGACGCATCGAGACCGATCCGCGCGAGCCGCGGTTCCTGCACACGGTGCGCGGCCGCGGCTACGTGCTGCGGCCGGGAACCTGAACGGTGGCCGGCGCCGTGATCCGCGCCGGGCAGCGGCTGCTGCCACCGGAGCCGGCGACGGCAGTACGCGTGCGTCCGGCGATCCGTATCCCATGGCGCCTGCGTCTCGACCGACCGATGCGTCGCATGCTGCCGCGCTCGCTGCTCGGCCGCTCGCTGCTGATCCTGCTGATCCCGCTGCTGGTGACCCAGGGCATCTCGCTGGAGCTGTTCTACGGCAGCCACCTCGACGTGGTGTCGCGCCGCCTGTCCGCCGCGGTGAGCGGGGAGATCACCGAGACCCTGCTGCTGCTGGAGCGCACCCACCGCAAGGCGGACCGCGACTGGCTGCTGCAGAGTGCCGCCGGCCAGTTCCAGCTCGGCATGACAATGCGTCCGCACGCGCATCTGCTCAGCCAAGGCTCGACCAACGTGTTGGGCCCGATGGACGAGGACCTGGCGGCGGCGCTGCACCAGATCGGCCTGCCGTTCAGCGTCGACTGGGTGTCCGATCCCCATACCGTGGCGATCCACATCCAGCTTCCCGACGGGGTGCTGGACGTGGCGGCCCCGCGCAAGCGGCTGGACGTCGGGCCGATCTGGATCTTTGTGACCTGGGTGGCGGGCAGCGCGCTGCTGCTGTTCGGCATCGCTGCCCTGTTCATGCGCAACCAAGTCCGCGCCATCCGGCGGCTGGCGCGGGCGGCGGAAGCGTTCGGCATGGGCCGCGATCCCGGACCGATCCGGCCGGAGGGCGCGCAGGAGGTGCGGAAGGCGGCGGCGGCCTTCAACCGGATGCAGGAGCGGATCCTGCGCTTCGTGGCGCAGCGCACGGCGATGCTGGCCGGCGTGTCGCACGACCTGCGCACGCCCCTGACCCGGCTGCGCCTGACGCTCGCCATGCTGCCGCAGAGCGGGCGCGTGGAGGCGGCGTCCCTGGTTCCCGACATCGGCGGCATGGTGTCCGACGTCGCGGAGATGGACCGCATGATCGAGGGCTACCTGTCCTTCGCCCGCGGCGAGGGCGCCGAGCAGGCCGAGCCGGTGTGCCTGCCGGTCCTGCTGGAGGAGGTCGCGGCGGCGGCGGTGCGCACCGGCGCCGAGGTGCTGTCCGTATCTGCGACGCCGATGCCCGACATCGTGCTGCGCCAGGGGGCGATCCGGCGCGTTCTGACCAACCTCCTCGAGAACGCGCGCCGGCATGGCGGCCGGATCGCCATCACCGCGGCGGCGGAAGCCCATGCGGTGGTCGTGCTGGTGGATGATGACGGGCCAGGCATCCCCGACCACCGGCGCGAGCAGGTGTTCCGCGCCTTCGAAAGCGGCTCGGGCGGCGGCACCGGGCTCGGCCTGACCATCGCCCGGGACATCATCCAGGCGCATGGCGGCGACATCTGGCTGGAGCGCAGTCCGCTGGGTGGCCTCAGGGCACGGATCAGGCTGCCGTTCTGACCAGCGCCCCGGGTGGACGGGTGCGGCTAGGGCAGGGTGTTGCCGGCGCCGCCGTGGCCGGCGCCGTTGTTGCTGCCGAAGCCGCCCAGGCTGTTGCCGCCCAGGGTGTCGCCGCCCACCGCGCCAAGCGGGTTGTAGCGTCCGACGTTGCCGATCAGCTGCTGCATGAACGAGGCCTCGCTGCCCGGCGACGGCGTCACCCGGCTGACCATGGCGACGTCGTGGGCGTTGGACTGGTCGAGCCGGCGCAGGCTGCGCAGGGTGCCGTTGCCGTCGAAGTTCAGCACCAGGACCTGCTGGTGGTCGATCTTGGGACGCGCCAGCGGCACCGGCGCTGTCACCTCGCCGATGTAGTACCAGGTGTTGTCGTCGAAGGTGGCGCGGGCGGTCGGCGAGCCGAGCAGCGCGGTCACGTCGGCGCGCGTGGTCGTGCCGGGGACCAGCTTGTCGTAGTCCTCCTTCTCCACCATCTGTCCGCGTTCGGTGGGGATCGGCGAGAACAGGGCGCAGCCGGACGACATCAGCGGCGACGCCGCCAGGACGGTGCCGAGTAGCACGCCGATGCGGGGACGGGCGGCACGGGAGTCGGCGACGGTCCGCATGGCAGGCGACGGTCCTTCCTTCGGTCGACGGCCGGTTGCCCGGACGCCGCGACATGGCCTAGTCGATGAGGCGCCGGCGCGTGGGTGTCGAGGACTGGCCGGAGCGTCACCGTCCGGTGCCCGAACGGCCGGACGGTGTCAATCGCCTTGCCCGGGCCGCGGAACCAACTGCAGGAGGAAAACCAGGTGAGCCCGCAGCCGGAGCTGTCGCGCAGGATCCAGGTCAGGACGCTCGGCACGGCCAGGCCCGGTGCCGTTGTTCTGGACACGACCGTGGATGCCAGCCCCGCCGAGTGCACAGCGCTCGCGCGTCGCCTCGACGTGCCGTCGGTGCACGCCGTGCAATGCCGGTTCCGCTTGTCCGGCGCCGATCCTTCCGGTCGGGTGAGCGCCGACGGGCTGTTGCAGGCCACCCTGGACCAGATCTGCATCGCCACGCTGGACCAGTTCACCGCAACCGTGACGGAGCAGTTCACCGTGCGGTTCGTTCCCGACGACCAGGTGCCGGAAGACGCGATGCGGGAGGATGCGGACGCGGCGCTCGATCCGGAGGAGGACGACGACCTTCCCTACGTCAACGGGACGATCGACCTGGGCGAGGCGGCCGCCGAACAGCTGGCGCTGGCGCTCGATCCCTATCCGCGCAAGCCGGGCGCCACGTTGCCGCCGGAGATCGTCAGTGCCGACCTGCCTGGCGAGGAAACGGTCGAGGCCGGGGTGTCGGACCGGCCCAACCCGTTCGCGGCGCTGGCGGTCCGGCGCCGCCGCGACAACTAGCCGCTCGCGCTCGGCCTTGCGGCGGCAGCAGCGCTCCTGGCCGTTGGGCTCGCTTGCGGATGCCGGACAGCTCTGGTAGAGGCCGCCGCTCATCTGACGCGCGTTGGCTACGCCGTCGTCCTCCCGGGCGACCCCTTGTATGGCACGCAACGGCCTGTCGTTTCGAAACTGGAGGGGCTCAGGCCCATGGCTGTTCCCAAGAGAAAGACCTCGCCCTCGCGTGCCGGCATGCGCCGGAGCCACGAGGCGTTGCCGCGCGAGGCCCACAACGATTGCTCGAACTGCGGCGAGCTCAAGCGCCCGCACCACGTCTGCGGCCATTGCGGCCACTACGATGGCCGTGAGGTCGTGCAGGCCGGCAAGGCGCTGAAGGGTGCCGTACGGATCTGAGCGGGACCTGATCCCGATGCGCGTTTGCTGCGGCAGGCGTGCTGTGCGGATGACCGGCAGGGCGGGATGAGCCTCGTTCCGGACGATCCGACGGCCGAGGACGCCAGCAACGGCGCCTACTCCCTGGCCGTCGACGCGATGGGCGGGGACGGCGCGCCGGACATCGTGGTGGACGGCCTTGCCCTCGCGGCCGAGCGTCATCCGGCAGCCCGCTTCCTGTTGATCGGCGACCAGGCCCGGCTTGGCCCGCTGCTGGCGCGCTCGAGCGCGGCACGGGCGGTCTGCACCGTCCGGCACGCAGCCTCCGTCATCACCAACGAGATGAAGGGCACCGCGGCACTCCGGCTGCGCGACTCCTCCATGCGCATGGCCATGACCGCGGTGGCCCGGCACGAGGCCCAGGGCGTGGTGTCGGCCGGGAACTCCGGTGCGTTGCTGGCGCTGGCCAAGATCGTGGTCAAGACCATGCCGGGGATCGACCGGCCGGCGCTGGCGGCGATCAGTCCGTCGGCCCGCGGCGACGTGGTCATGCTCGACCTCGGCGCCAACGTGGCCTGCGACAGCCGCAACCTGGTCGAGTTCGCGGTGATGGGAGAGGCCTTCGCCCGCGTCGTGCTCGGCCTGCCGTCGCCCAGCATCGGCTTGCTGAACGTGGGCTCGGAGCAGATGAAGGGAGACGACCGGCTGCGCCAGGCGGCCGAGATGCTGCGCGTGAGCCCGATCGGCGGCCAGTTCCACGGCTTCGTCGAGGGGCACGACATCACCGCCGGTACCACCGACGTCGTGGTCACCGACGGCTTCACCGGCAACGTCGCCTTGAAGACCGGGGAAGGCGCGCTGAAGCTGGCCGGCACCCTGCTGAAGCAGGTGTTCAACGCCAGCATGATGTCGCGCCTGGGCTACGTGCTGGCGCGTCCCGGCCTGGACCGGATGCGCGAGTGGCTCGACCCGCGCCGCTACAACGGCGCGGTGCTGGTCGGGCTGAACGGCGTGGTGGTGAAGTCCCACGGCGGCGCCGACGCCGAAGCCTTCGCCCACGCGATCGACGTGGCCATGGACATGGTGACGCATCGCTTCAACGACCGGATACGCGCCGGCGTGGCCGGGCTCGGTGCGAAGCCGGAGCAGGCCGGAGCACCGGAGCCGGGGATGCCGGAACCGATGGCGTCGGAGCCTGCGTTGCCGGTTGCGGCCGCATCGGAGTTGTCCCTCGCATCCGCCTCGGCCAGCCTCGAGGCGTCCGGTGCTGCCGGAACCATCGCCGCGACCGGCCGCCTCGCCGCCACGGGCTGAACGCGTTCGCGGCGACGGTTCACGCCGCCGCCGCGTCCTCGCCAGCGCACAACAGACCGACGGATCTCCATGTCGTTCCGCTCCACCTTTCTCGGCGCCGGCACCTATCTTCCGGAGCGGGTCGTCAGCAACGACGAACTCGCCCTCCGCGTCGACACCTCGGACGCGTGGATCCGAGAGCGCACCGGCATCGGGCAGCGCTACCTGGCCGGTTTGCACGAGACCTGCGCCTTCATGGCCGCCGCCGCGTCCCGTGTGGCGCTGTCGGCCGCCGGCGTCGACGTGTCGGAGGTGGATGCGGTGCTGCTGGCGACCAGCACGCCGGACCAGGCGTTTCCCGCCACTGCCGTGCGCGTGCAGGCGGCGCTGGGCATGACGGCCGGATTCGCCTTCGATCTCTCCGCCGCCTGCAGCGGCTTCATCTACGCCTTGTCGATGGCCGATGCGCTGATCCGGTCCGGCCAGGCCCGGACGGTGCTGGTGATCGGGGCGGAAGTGTTCTCGCGCCTGCTGGACTGGCAGGACCGCGCCACCTGCGTGCTGTTCGGCGACGGCGCCGGGGCGATGGTGATGCGTGCGGGACCGGCGGACGGAGCCGGGCTGTTGTCGACCCACCTGCATTCGGAGGGGAGCACAGGCGACCTGCTGTATGTCGACGGTTGGGCCGGCCGAAACGAGGCGAGCGGCCACCTGCGGATGAACGGCCGCGAGATCTTCCGCCATGCCGTGTCCAAGCTGGCGGCGGCGGTCGACGAGGCGCTGGCAGCCAACGGGCTGGCCTACGCCGACGTCGACTGGCTGGTGCCGCACCAGGCCAACAAGCGGATCATCGACGGGATGGGCCGCAAGCTTGGTCTGCCGCCCGAGCGGGTGGTGGTCACGGTGGACCGCCACGCCAACACCTCCGCGGCGTCGATCCCGCTCGCGTTCGCCGAGGCCGTCGGCGACGGCCGGATTCGGCCCGGCGACCTGGTGCTGATGGAGGCGCTCGGCGGCGGCCTTACCTGGGGTTCGGCGCTGCTGCGCGTGTAGGCGCCCGGTTGTAGCGTTCGGGAGACACCTCCGGGTGGACACGCGTCCGGACGCTGCCGACGACCCAGGTCAATCGATACGGGAACGCATGAGTGCTGTCCGACTTGGTTTTGAGAACAGAAGGTTGTACCTGTTTTCTTAGACGTTGCGACAGCAGCATCACCGCTAAACGTTGGTTTGACGGCTGTTGTAGCCATGCTTACGGTCGCGTCATGAGTACCGTGACGAGAGCCAGCCTGGCGGAGCACATCTACACCCAGGTGGGCCTGTCGCGGAACGAGTCGGCGGCTCTGCTGGAAGCGGTGCTGGAGCAGCTCGCCCTCGCCCTCGCCGCCGGGGATCCGGTCAAGATCAGCGGCTTCGGCACCTTCTCTGTCAGGCAGAAGGGACGTCGGATCGGCCGCAACCCGAAGACCGGCCTGGAGGTGCCGATCCTGCCGCGCTCGGTGCTGGTGTTCCGTCCCAGCCAGGTGCTGAAGGCGCGCGTCAACGGGCACGAGCCGACCGGCGAGGATGATGCCGCATGAGTCAGGGCAGCGGCTGGGAGGCCGACCCGGACGAGGACGGGTTCGGGCAGGACGAGGAGCCGCGCGACGCGTCGCAGGACCGCATCGGCCGCCCGAAGAAAAGCCCCTCCGCCTTCCGCACCATCAGCGAGGTCGCCGACGACCTTCATATTCCTCAGCACGTGCTCCGGTTCTGGGAAACGCGGTTTCCGCAGGTCAAGCCGCTGAAGCGCGGCGGCGGCCGGCGCTACTACCGGCCCGACGACATCGCCCTGCTGCGCCGCATCTCCGACCTGCTCTACATCCAGGGCTACACCATCAAGGGCGTGCAGCGCCTGCTGCGCGAGGGTGACGGCACCCTGTCTGGCGATCTGCCGCCGCCCGACGTGGCCGACCGCGGCGATGACGATCCGCCACCGCCGCCCGCAGCTGTGGAGCACATCCCTGCACCGCCAGATGCGGATGCAACGGAGCTCCTGGCTCTCCCGCCGGTCGTCGAGGCGGACGAACTGGAGATCGAGGTGCGTCGGCTGCGCCACGCGCTGATCACCGTGCTGGGCGAACTCGAGCTGATCCGCGAGCGCCTGCCAGTCTAGAGCGCGGCCCCGCAGGGACGTCAGTGAATGCCCAGCGGATTGCGGTTCCAGAGGTGTGCTGCTACACCCCGCGGGCCGAACGGCGAGCGGGCAGTAGCGCAGCCTGGTAGCGCATCAGTCTGGGGGACTGGGGGTCGTGGGTTCGAATCCCGCCTGCCCGACCACCGCTCGTTCAGGCATCCTGCAGCGCGTCGCCTGGCGCGGTCCATTCGCGCCACAGCAGGATGAGGGCGGCCATGATGGCGGGCCCGAGAAACAGGCCGAGCAGGCCCCAGGCCTCGACGCCGCCCAGGATGCCGAGCAGCACCCACAGGAACGGCAGCTTGGTGGCCCCCCCGATCAGCACCGGCCGCACGAAGTGGTCGGAGGCGAACACCACGATCATGCCGAACACGAACAGCGCCACCGCGGCGACGGTGGACCCTTGCGCCAGCACCAGCGCCGAGGCGAGCGCAATTGCGATGACGGCGCAGAACGGGATCATGGCGGCGACGGCGGTGAGCACGCCGAACAGCGTCGGGTGCGGGGCACCGGCGACCGCGTAGGCGACGCCCAGCAGGAGGCCCTCCCCGAGCCCGACCAGCACCAGCCCGTCGACGGTGCCGTGTACCGACGCGACCATCTGTCTGCCAATCCGCTCGCCACGTGCCCCGAACGCGCGTCGGCTGGCCACCAGCATCTGCCTGATCACCGTGTCACCTTCCCGGAACAGGAAGAACAGGGTGATGATGCTGAAGGCGAACAGCGTGCTGCGGTGCGCGACCTGGCTGCCGAGCTCGCGGGTCATGCGCAGGTTGCCCCCGGCGCGAATCGAGGTGAACAGGTCGGAGGCGTCGTCCGACGTGGCCAGGTGCTGCTGCCACCAGGATGCGGCGGCATCGCTCTCGATCGGCAGACGGTGCACCCAGCCCGGCACCGGCACGCCGGCATGACGTGCATGCTCCACCCAGCTCAGCACGCCCTGTGCCTCCCGGGCGGCCTCAAACGCGATCAGCGAGATCGGGATCAGGAACACCAGTGCGATCATGGCGGTGAACAGGAGCGGCAGGGCGAGGTTGTGCCTGCCGGGCGGCCAGCGACGCTTGGCGCGGCCATAGAGCGGCCAGGTGGCGATGGCGAAGATTACCGCCCAGGCCAGGGCCGGCAGGAAGTCGCGCAGCGTGAACAGGCCGAGCAGCACCAGGACGCCGCCAAGGATGCTGCGGGCTACCTGCTGCGACCGGGTCTGCTGGCTCGCCCTCAGCTCGGGTGGCGGAGCGGGCGGAGAGACCTGGTTCATCGGGCATCCTTCGGGCGGGTGGAGGTCCGGGGTTTCCGGGTCGCTTTGCGACACAACGCCGCGTATGGCCTGGATTTGCCTCGTCCGGCAATTCGATGTCGTTATTCGAGCGGAAGCATGCCGGACCGTGGGGTCCTGTTGTAGGTCCGCCCTGCAGCAGGCGGTACGTCGGCGGCAGCGACAGGACGCATGGTGCCGAACAGCGGATCACGACGGGAGAACGGGTCATGGCCCAGGCAGCCACCATCCATCACCTTGCCGCCACGGCGCAGACGCTCCAGTTCGGGGTGTTCGACGCCGCCGTCCCGCCGGTGCTGACGGTGGAACCGGGCGACACGGTCTCGATGGAGTGCCTGTCCGGCGGGCTGGACGTGATGCCGGAAGACTCGTCCGCCTTTCCCGTCCCTCCCGCATTGCGGGCGATCCACGATGCCGGGCTGGCGCGGGTCAACACCCACATCCTGACCGGACCGGTGGCGGTGCGAGGGGCCGAGCCGGGCGACATGCTGGAGGTGCGGATCGAGGCGGTGGAGCCGGCGGCCGACTGGGGCTATTGCGGCTTCAGGCCGCTGGCCGGGACACTTCCGGAGGATTTCCCCGTCCGGTTCCTGAGCCACATCCCGGTGGACCGCCATCGCGGCACCTGCCGGCTGCCCTGGGGACCCCAGCTCGCCTTGTCGCCGTTCTTCGGGATCATGGGGGTGGCGCCGCCACCCGGGCATGGCCGGCTGTCGAGCCGGGAGCCACGCCAGTTCGGCGGCAACCTGGACAACAAGGAGCTGGTTGCCGGCAGCACGCTGTTCCTGCCCGTGCTGGTGCCGGGCGCCAACTTCTCCGCCGGCGACGGGCACGGCCTGCAGGGCGACGGCGAGGTGTGCATCAACGCCCTGGAGATGTGCCTGAACGGCCGCTTCACGCTTCTGCTGCACAAGGGCAGCCCGGAGGCGCCGCTGCTGCGCGTGCCCCGCGCCGAAACGCCGACCCACTGGATCACAATGGGGCTGAACGAGGACCTGGACCAGGCGATGAAGCAGGCGCTGCGGGAAATGATCGCGCTGATCTGCACCCGCACGCCCTTGTCGCGCGAGCAGGCCTACCAGACCTGCTCCCTGGCGGTGGACTTCCGGGTGACGCAGACCGTGAACGGCGAGAAGGGCATCCACGGGATGCTGCGCAAGGGCCTGCTGTTCTAGCGGCAGGTCCGGCGGAGCCCGGCCGGCGCGAGGCCGGCCGGATGCGGGTCAGGCCGCCTTGAGCTGGGCGTCGGCGAACTCGTAGTTGGCCAGCTTGTCGAGGAAGTTCGTCACGTAGTCCGGCCGGCGGTTCTGGAAGTCGAGGTAGTAGGAGTGCTCCCACACGTCGAGCCCGAGCAGCGGGCGACCGGCATCCTCGGCCAACGGGTTGGAGCCGTTCGGCGTCTTGGTCACCTTGAGCTTGCCGTCCGTGCCCAGCACGAGCCAGGCCCAGCCGGAGCCGAACTGGGTGGTGGCGGCGGTCTTGAAGGCGTCCTTGAAGGCGTCGACGCTGCCGAAGTCCTCGACGATCTTGCTCTCGAGGCTGCCCGGGATGGCGCCGCCGTTCGGGGACAGGACCTGCCAGAACAGGATGTGGTTCCAGTGCTGCCCGGCATTGTTGAACACCGGCGCCATGTCCGGCTTGCCGTGGCTGAGGGTCACGATCTCGTCCAGCGACTTGTTCTGCAGCGCCTCATTCTTCTCGACGAAGCCGTTCAGGGCGGTCACGTAGGCCTGATGATGCTTGCCGTGATGCAGCTCCAGCGTCTGCTGGCACATGCCGCGTGCGGCGAGAGCGTTCGGCGGATAGGGCAGCGGTGGCAGTTCGAAGGCCATGGGATGTTCTCCTCCTCGTAGGGGTTGGCCGCGGCGCGGCCGGCGACGGCACGCCCGCCTGGACGGTTCGACGATCCGAACAGGCCTTTAACCTGCCAGGTCGTGCCAGGCGCCCGGCCACCGGTCCTGGCGGCTTGCTCCGGTGCCGTGCCGGCTCCATCTGGGCGCCATGTCCAAAGACGGCAAGACAGGGTCCGGTTCCAGTGCCGCATTGGCGCGGCGTGTCGATCCCGACCGGTTCCTGACCGCGCTGCCGGCACCGGCAGCGAAGCGCGGGGCGCTGTTCACGGTGATCGCCTTCAACCACGAGCTGGTCCGTGCCCTGGAGATGCCGTCCGTCCGCTCCGGAAGCGGCCCTATCGCCGCCCTGATCCGGCTGCACTGGTGGCGCGAGGTGGTGGAAGGCGAGCGGAACGATTGGCGTGCGCAGCCGGTGGCGACGGAGTTGCGGGCGCTGCTCGACGGAGGCACGGTGCGGTCGGACACGCTGCTCGGGCTGGTGGCAGCCCGCGAGGCGGAAGCGGAAGGAATGCAAACGCTGGCCGAATGGCGGTCGGTGATGGCATCGGGTGCTGGCGGCGTGCAGCGGGCGATCGGCGAGGTGCTGGGGGTCGCGCCGGAACAGGGGAACCGGATCGCGGCAGTGGGAGCGGCCTACGGCACCGGGGCGCTGCGCCGGCACCTGCCGGCGATCCTGGCATTGGGACGATGCCCATTGCCGGAGGAGATGCTGGACCAGGCCGGAACGTCATCGGAGCGGCTGGCCCAGGACGAGTCGGCGCTGCCGAGGCTGCAGGACGCGCTGAAGCGGGAAGGGGAAGTGTTTCTGCGCGCCACCGGCGGGGCGCCGCTGACCGGCGCGCAGCGCGCGTCGCTGCTGCCGTTGGTTCTGGCGCGGCGCGACCTGATGCGTCCGGACCGGCCGCTGTCGCACGCGTCCCGCGAGCGCGGGCTGGGCGACCGTCTTGCGGTGCTCGCCGCCTCGGTGCTGCCTGCGCGACGCCCGCACAACCCGCCGCGGGCCTGATCCACGCCGGCGGCATCACCGGAACGGGATCGGCATCCGCCACCTGATCGTTCACCACTGGTGCGCCGCGCTGCTACATCGGCGCCGATGGCATTGCGGAGGATGGGGTGATGGGTGTTGACGCGTTGAAGCCGCTCCACGTGGCTGTCGTGACCGGCGGCGCGTCCGGGATCGGCCTCGCGGCGTGTCGCCGCTTCGCCGCGATGGGGCTGTCCGTGGTCATCGCCGACCTGCCCGGAGCCACGCTGGAGGCGGCTGCGGTGACGGTCGCCGGCGCCTCGCCACGCGGCGCGGAGGCGGTGCAGGCGGTCGCGACCGACGTCGCCTCGCGCGCCTCCCTGTCGGCGCTGGTGGACGCGGTGTCCGACCGGTTCGGCCGGGTCGACATGGTGATGGCCAACGCGGCGGTGCAGCCCGGAAGCGCCGTCCTCGGGAACGGGGACAGCTGGACCCGCATCCTGCAGGTCAACCTCCAGGGCGTGATCGACACGGTCCGGGCGTTCCTGCCGGGCCTGCTGGCTGCCGGCGGACCGGGGCTCGTGGTGGTCACCGGCTCCAAGCAGGGCATCACCACGCCGCCCGGCGATCCCGCCTACAACGTCGCCAAGGCAGGGGTGAAGGCGTTCGCGGAGGCGGTGCAGCACGATCTGCGCAACCGTCCGGGCTGTGCCGTGACGGCGCACCTGCTGATCCCGGGCTTCGTATTCACGCCCCTGACCGCGAACGGGCGCACCGAGAAGCCGGCAGCGGCCTGGACGCCGGAGCAGACGGTCGACTTCATGCTGGAGCGGCTCGGGCACGGCGACTTCTATATCCTGTGCCCCGACAACGACGTGAACCGCGCGCTGGACGAGAAGCGCATCCTATGGGCAGCCGGAGACATCGTCGAGAACCGGCCGCCGCTGTCGCGATGGCATCCGGATCACGCGGCCGCGTTCGCCGCGTTCCTGGAGCAGTAGGGCGCCGGCAGACGGACAGCTGGTGCGTCGGCCGGATCAGCTGCCGCCCAGGGTTTCCGCGATCGGAAGAACCGCGGAATAGTCGTCCTTGCCATGGGTTCGGGTGGCAAGCGGCATGGGCTGCGTTGCAGCCGCGTCCGTCGGCACCGGCACGCCATGCGCCGCCGCGCCGGCGAGCAGCAGGCCGAGATCCTTGTGGGCGAGCCAGGCCGGGAACTGCGGCGCGATGTCGCCGGCACCGGCTGCCGCGAGCTTGTGCTTGTGGTGCGGCGAGATCACCGCGACCCCGTCCAGCGTCTGCAGCGGCGTGTCCCGGTCGAGCCCGGCGGCGACCCTATAGGACACCGCCTCGGCGATGACCGCCATGCTGGACACCATGATGCCGTTGACCACCAGCTTGACGGTGGAGCCCTGGCCGGACGGCCCGACGTGCACCGTCTTCTTGCCGATCGCGTCCAGGATCGGCCTGGCCCGCGCCACGTCGGCCGCTTCGCTGCCCACCAGCACGACCAGCTCGCCGGCCTTGGCCTCGGGCGTGCTGTCGGACACCGGGGCGTCGAGCACGGCGATCGTCCGCTCGGCGCCCGCCGAGGCAAGGGGCGCGAGGCGTCGGGCGAGACCGAGCTGGTGTTGATCACCAGGCCGCCCGGCTCCAGCCCGAGGAGGAAGCCGTCCTCGCCATAGGCAGACGCCGCCAAGGCGGCGTCGTTGGGCACCGACACCAGGATGACGTCGCGCGCCTCGGCCAGCGCCCGCGGCGATGGCAGCATCGCCAAGCCGTTGGCCGCCCGGCCGCTCTTGGCTGACGGCGTGTAGGCGATCGTGCGGTAGCCGGCGTCACGGACATGCTTGGCCGTGAGCGAGGCCAGCGCGCCACAGCCGATGAAACTGGCGGTCTCGGGGTGGTCCGCCATCCGTGGAACCTCTGTCTCGACCCGGCCCCGACGCTCAGGCGCGCTTGCGTTTGCGTATCGGCGTCGGCAGCAGGGGCGCCAGGAAGCGGCCGGTGTGGCTGTCCGGCGCGACCGCGATGTCCTCCGGCGTGCCGACGGCGACGATCCGCCCGCCGCCGTCGCCGCCTTCGGGACCGAGGTCCAGCACCCAGTCGGCGGTCTTGATCACCTCCAGGTTGTGCTCGATCACCAGCACCGTGTTGCCCTGGTCGACCAGGGCGTGCAGCACCTCCAGCAGCTTGCGCACGTCCTCGGTGTGCAGCCCGGTGGTCGGCTCGTCCAGGATGTAGAGCGTGCGCCCGGTGGCACGACGGGCCAGCTCCTTGCTCAGCTTCACCCGCTGCGCCTCGCCGCCGGACAGGGTGGTGGCCTGCTGGCCGAGCTTCACGTAGCCGAGCCCCACCTGCTGCAGGATGGTCAGCCGGTCGCGTATGCGGGTGGCGGCGGAGAAGTAGGGCACCGCCTCGTCCACCGTCATGTCCAGCACGTCGGCGATGGAATGGCCGCGGAACTTCACCTCCAGCGTTTCGCGGTTGTAGCGCGCGCCCTTGCAGGTGTCGCAGGTGACGAACACGTCGGGCAGGAAGTGCATCTCGATCTTGAGCACGCCGTCGCCCTGGCAGGCCTCGCAGCGGCCTCCCTTGACGTTGAAGGAGAAGCGGCCGGGCTTGTAGCCGCGCGCCTTGCTCTCGGGGAGCTCCGCGAACCAGTCGCGGATCGGCGCGAACAGGTCGGTGTAGGTCGCCGGGTTAGACCGCGGCGTACGGCCGATCGGCGACTGGTCGATGTCGATGATCTTGTCCAGCAGCTCCAGCCCGTCGATGCGCTCGTGCGGCGCCGGCACCTGTCCGGAGCCCATCAGCCGCCGCGACAGCGCCTTGTACAGGGTGTCGATCACCAGGGTCGACTTGCCGCCTCCCGAGACGCCGGTGATGCAGGTGAAGGTGCCGAGCGGGAAGGCGGCGCTGACCGACTTGAGGTTGTTGCCGGTGGCGCCGACCACGCGGACCTGGCGCTTGGGATCGATCGGACGTCGCTCGGCTGGGACGTCGATCCGCCTGCGGCCGGACAGGTAGGCGCCGGTCAGGCTGTCGGGGTGGGCAGCCACTTCGTCCGGGGTGCCGTGGGCGATGACGTTGCCGCCGTGCACGCCGGCGGCCGGGCCCATGTCGATCAGGTAGTCGGCGGCGCGGATCGCCTCCTCGTCGTGCTCCACCACCAGCAGGGTGTTGCCCAGGCGCTTGAGCCGGTCGAGCGTGCCGAGCAGGCGCTCGTTGTCGCGCTGGTGCAGGCCGATCGAGGGCTCGTCCAGCACGTAGAGCACGCCGGTCAGGCCGGAGCCGATTTGGCTGGCGAGGCGGATGCGCTGGCTCTCGCCGCCCGAGAGGGTGGCGGAGCCGCGCGACAGGGTCAGGTAGTCCAGGCCGACGTCGTCCAGGAAGCGCAGACGGTCGGTGATCTCGCGCAGGATGCGACGCGCGATCTCGGCCCGCTGCGGGGTGAGGGTGGCCTCGACGGTGGCGAACCATTCGAGCGCGCGCCGGATCGGCAGCTCCGACGCGTCGGCGATGGTGTGGCCGGCGATCCTGACAGACAGCGCCTCGGGACGGAGCCGGGCGCCGTTGCAGACGTGGCACGGCTTCTCCGACTGGTAGCGCGACATTTCCTCGCGGATCCAGGCGCTGTCGGTCTCGGTGTAGCGCCGCTGCAGGTTCTTCAGCACCCCCTCGAACGCCTTGTTCACCTTGTACGAGCGCTTGTCGTCCCTGTAGGTGAACTCCACCGGCTCCTCGGTGCCGTGCAGCACCGCCTCGCGCACCGCCTCCGGCAGCCCGTCCCAGGACACGGTCATCGAGCTGCGGAAGTGCCGGACCAGGCTCTGCAGGGTCTGGATGTAGTAGGGGCTCTGGCTGCCGTTCCATGGTGCCACTGCCCCACCCGCGAGCGTCAGGCCGTCATCCGGCACCACCAAGTGCGGATCGAAGAAGCTCTCCACGCCGATGCCGTCGCAGACCGGGCAGGCGCCCTGCGGCGCGTTGAAGGAGAACAGCCGCGGCTCGATCTCCTCCAGGGTGAAGCCGCTGACCGGGCAGGCGAAGCGCGAGGAGAACACCGTGCGCGCGGGCTCGTCCTGGCCCTCCTTCGCGCCCGCCACCACCTCGTCGGCATAGACGATGCCGTCGGACAGCCCGAGCGCCTGCTCGAAGCTGTCGGCGAGCCGCGACTCGATGCCCGGCTTGACCACCACCCGGTCGACCACTGCCTCGACGCTGTGCTTGATCTTGCGGTTGAGGTTGGGGACGTCGGCGATCTCGTAGAGGATCCCGTCGACCTTGGCCCGGGTGAAGCCGCGCCGGGCCAGCTCGGCCAGCTCCTTGCGGTATTCGCCCTTGCGGTCCTTGATCACTGGGGCGAGCAGCATCAGCCGACTGCCCTCCGGCATCGCCATCACCCGGTCGACCATCTGGCTGACGGTCTGCGCCTCGATCGGCAGGCCGGTGGCGGGCGAGTAGGGGATGCCGGCGCGCGCCCAGAGCAGGCGCATGTAGTCGTGCACCTCGGTGATGGTGCCGACGGTGGAGCGCGGGTTGCGGCTGGTGGTCTTCTGCTCGATGGAGATCGCCGGCGACAGGCCCTCGATCGAGTCGACGTCCGGCTTGCCCATCAGCTCCAGGAACTGCCGGGCGTAGGCGGACAGGCTTTCCACGTAGCGGCGCTGGCCTTCGGCATAGATGGTGTCGAAGGCGAGCGACGACTTGCCGGAGCCGGACAGGCCGGTGACCACCGTCAGGGCGTCGCGCGGGATGTCGACGTCGATGTTCTTGAGGTTGTGCTCGCGGGCGCCGCGGACCCGGATGGCGGCGTTGGCGGGGACCTGTGCCGCGCTCATGTCCGGGCTCCTCTTTGCCAAGCGGTTCCTCCTGTTCATACTATGTTCGTATTCCGCCGTCATGATACGGCGCGTAGGTAGGGGCCTGCGACCCCACATGATGGACGCCGGCGCCGCGCATGGGCGGGCCCGGGAGCGAGACAGGAAGTTGCGATGGCCGGCAGCGTCAACAAGGTGATCCTGGTCGGGAACCTGGGAAAGGACCCGGAGGTCCGGAATGCCCAGAACGGAACCAAGATCGTCAACTTCACCCTGGCGACCAGCGAGACCTGGAACGACAAGGGCTCGGGCGAGCGCCGCGAGAAGACCGAGTGGCACCGGGTGGTGGTGTTCAACGAGCGGATCGCCGACGTGGTCGAGCGCTACTGCCGCAAGGGCAAGAAGGTCTACGTCGAGGGCTCGCTGCAGACGCGCAAGTGGACCGACCAGTCCGGCCAGGAGAAGTACACCACCGAGGTGGTGATCGACCGGTTCCGCGGCGAGCTGACCCTGCTCGACTCCGGTCGCGGCGGCGAGGAGGCCGGAAGCGAGGGTGGGTATGGCGGCAGCAGCGGCGGGAATTATGGCGGCGGCACGCCCAAGGCGGTGGGCGGCCCGCGCGGCGGTGCGCGGCCGCCGTCCGCCGGCGGCCAGGGCAGCGGCGGGAGCACCGGCTGGGAGCCGTCGGGCAGTGACCTGGACGACGAGATCCCGTTCTAGCGGCGTCGGCTCCCCGTGTTTCCGCGCCGGGCGCGCGCGTGCTAGTCTGCCCGGAGCGGCACGCGTGAGGCGGAGCCGTATTTCCTTGCGCGCCTGACCAGGCGGCCGGCGCCGAGCGCCCGGCGGCTCCGGGTTCGGCGCCAGACTGACGGGTTTCCTGTTGAGCGATATTCCCGAGCCGCCGGCGCCGCCGCTTCCACCCGATCTCGGCCCCTCCGATACCGGGCCATCCGACATGACGCCGGTGACGATCGAGGAGGAGATGCAGACCTCCTACCTCGCCTATGCGATGTCGGTGATCGTCAGCCGGGCCCTGCCGGACGTGCGCGACGGGCTGAAGCCGGTGCACCGGCGGATCCTGTACTCGATGCGCGAAAGCGGGTTCACGCCGGACAAGCCGTATCGCAAGTCGGCCCGCGCGGTCGGCGACGTGATGGGAAAGTACCATCCGCACGGCGACGCCTCGATCTACGACGCCATGGTGCGCATGGCGCAGTCCTGGTCGATGCGGCTCCGGCTGATCGACGGCCAGGGCAACTTCGGCTCGGTCGACGGCGACAGCCCGGCGGCCATGCGCTACACCGAGGCGCGACTCGGCCGGCCAGCGATGTTCCTGCTCGACGACATCGACCGCGATACGGTCGATTTCGGGCCGAATTACGACGAGAGCGAGGAGGAACCGAAGGTACTTCCCGCCGCCTATCCGAACCTGCTGATCAACGGCGCCGCCGGCATCGCGGTCGGCATGGCGACCAACATCCCGACCCACAACCCGGGCGAGGTGATCGACGCCACCCTGGCGCTGATCGCCGAGCCCGACCTGTCGCTCGATCAGCTGATGAAGATCGTGCCGGGGCCGGACTTCCCGACCGGCGGCATCATCCTCGGCCGCTCGGGCATCCGCTCGGCGTTCGAGACCGGGCGCGGCTCGGTGCTGGTGCGGGCGCGGGCGGAGATCGAGGACATCCGGCGCGACCGCAAGGCGATCGTGGTCACCGAGATCCCGTACCAGGTGAACAAGTCGACGCTGCAGGAGAAGATCGCCGATCTGGTCAGGGCCAAGCAGGTCGACGGCATCTCCAACATACGCGACGAAAGCGACCGCTCCGGCATGCGTCTGGTGATCGAGATCAAGAATGACGCCACGCCCGAGGTGGTGCTGAACCAGCTCTACCGCTTCACCCAGCTGCAGACCTCGTTCGGGGTGAACATGCTGGCCCTGAACGAGGGGCAACCGCGGCTGATGGGGCTGAAGGAGGTGCTGGTCGCCTTCATCGCCTTCCGCGAGGAGGTGATCCTTCGCCGCTCCCGGTTCGAGCTGAACAAGGCACGCGACCGCGGCCACCTGCTGGTCGGCCTGGTGATCGCCGTAGCCAACATCGACGCCGTGATCGCGCTGATCCGCGCAGCACCCGACTCGGCGAGCGCGCGTGAGGCCCTCATGGCGCGTGCCTGGAACGCCGACGAGATCGAGCCGCTGCTGTCGCTCATCCACGACGAGGGCAACCTGGTGGTGGACGGACGCGTGCACCTGACGGAAGCGCAGGCCCGCGGCATCCTGGAGCTGCGCCTGGCCCGCCTGACCGGGCTCGAGCGCGACAGGATCCACGCCGAGCTGACCGAGGTCGGCACCCGGATCAACGAGCTGCTCGAGATCATCGGCAGCCGGCCGCGCCGGCTGGAGGTGATGCGTGACGAGCTGGTGGCGGTGCGGGCGGAGGTCGCGACGCCGCGCCTGACCGAGATCTCCGATGTCGCCGGCGACCAGACCGACGAGAGCCTGATCGAGCCCGGGCAGATGGTCGTCACCATCACCCGCGACGGCTTCATCAAGCGCACGCCGCTGGAAACCTTCAGGGCGCAGAATCGCGGTGGCCGCGGCCGCACCGCCGCCGGCCGGCGCGGCGACGACATCGTGACACGCTCCTTCAACGCCCACACCCATCAGTGGGTGCTGTTCTTCTCCTCCGGCGGCAAGGCATACCGGGAGAAGGTGTGGCGCCTCCCGGAGGCGAGCCCGACCGCCAAGGGCCGGGCGCTGGTGAACCTGCTGCCGGAGCTCGGCGGCGACTCCATCACCACGGTGCTGCCGCTGCCGCAGGACGAGAGCCTGTGGGAGAACCTGCACCTGGTGTTCGCCACCGCCAGTGGCAGCATCCGACGCAACCGGTTGAGCGACTTCCGCAATGTCCGCGCCTCCGGGCTGATCGCGATGAAGCTGGACGAGGAATGGGGGGAGGGCGGCGACCGGCTGATCGGCGTCGCCACCTGCCGCGAGGGCCAGGACGTGATGCTGGCGACCCGGCTCGGCCGCTGCATCCGCTTCCAGATCACAGACGACACGCTGCGCGTGTTCGCCGGCCGCGACAGCTCCGGTGTCCGCGGCATACGCCTGGGCCAGGGCGACGAGGTCAACAGCCTGGCGGTGCTCAACCACGTCGAGGCCGACGTGTCGGAGCGGGCCGGCTACATGCGGATGGCGATCGCCAAGCGCCGCACCGAGACCACGCCGGCGGACACCGAGGCGGCAGTGGCCGAGATCGAGGCCGAGGCGACGGACGTGGACGGCGAGGATGCCGTGGCCGCGGCAGTCCTGTCGCCGGAGCGGTTCGCCGAGCTGGAGGGCTCGGAGGAGATCCTGCTCACCGTCACCAACGGCGGCTTCGGCAAGCGCTCCTCGGCCTACGACTACCGGGTCAGTGGCCGCGGCGGCCTCGGCATCGCCAACGTGACGCTGTCGCCGCGCCGCAACGGCACCGCCGTGGTGGCGACGCTGCCGGTGCTGCATGGCACCGACGTGATGCTGGTGACCGACGCCGGGCGGCTGATCCGCGTCCCGGTTGACCAGGTACGGATCACTGCGCGCCAGTCGATGGGAGTGACCCTGTTCCGCCTCGGCGGCGCCGAGCACGTCACCAGCGTATTCCCGGTGCTGGAGGACGAGGTGCCGGAAGGAGACGAGGTGCCTGTCGACGGGCTGTCCGGAGGAGCGGTTGCGCCGGTGCCTGCGTCGTCAGACGTGGCGCCGCTCGAGCCGACGCCGCTGGAGCCGACCTTCGGCGACCCGTTCGAGGCCGGACCGGCGGATCCCGACCCGGCCGACCTGCCGGAGGATGGTGATGCCTGATCCGCGGGCCCATGTGGGCCTCTACCCGGGAACCTTCGACCCGATCACCCGGGGCCACCTCGACGTCATCGCCCGCGGGGCGCGGCTGGTGGAGCGTTTGGTGGTCGGAGTGGCGGCCAACGTCGGCAAGCAGCCGCTGATGGACCTGGAGGAACGGGTCGAGTGCGTCGCGCACGAGGTGGCGCCGATCGCCGCCGATACCGGCACCACGATCGAGGTGGTCGGCTTCGACAACCTGCTGGTGCAGTGTGCGCGGCAGAATGGGGCGAACGTGATCATCCGGGGGCTTCGCGTCGTGACCGACTACGACTACGAGACGCAGATGTTCGGCATGAACCACCGCCTCGATCCGGGAATCGAGACGCTGTTCCTGATGGCGACCGAGCGCTACCAGTTCATCTCCTCACGGCTGGTGAAGGAGATCGCCCGGCTCGGTGGCGAGATCTCCTCCTTCGTGCCGACCTTCACGCACGCCCGGATCATGGCCAAGCTGCGCTGATCCGCGTCTTCCAGGGAAGCCAACGATGTCCGAAACCACTTCCGCGTCAGATGCGGAACACATCCATCTCGAGCTCAAGAGCGGGCGGGTCGTGATCCGGCTGCGGCCGGACCTGGCACCGGCGCATGTCGAGCGGTTCCGCTCGCTGTCGGCGGAAGGCTTCTACGACAACGTTCCATTCCACCGGGTGATCGAGGGCTTCATGGCCCAGGGCGGCGATCCGACCGGCACCGGCACCGGCGGCAGCCAGTTGCCCGACCTGAAGTCGGAGTTCACGAACAAGGCGAAGTTCGTCCGTGGCACCCTTGGCGCCGCGCGCACCGCGCACCCGCACAGCGCCAACAGCCAGTTCTTCATCATGTTCGCCCCGGCGCCGAGCCTCGACGGGCAGTACACCATCTTCGGCGAAGTCATTGAAGGCATGGAGCTGGTCGACCAGATCAAGCGCGGTGCCGGCGGGAGCGGCATGGTGACCGATCCCGACCGGATCGTGACGATGCGTCCGGCTTCCGCGCCCGCCGCCTAAAGTCGACGCGACACCAGGTGGGCCCGCTGGGCCCGCCTGCTCCTGGGGCCGGTAGCTCAGTGGTAGAGCATTCGACTTTTAATCGAATGGTCGTGGGTTCGAACCCCACCCGGCCCACCACCCGCCTCAGCCGGCCTCGGCTACGTCCCTGACGAGGTCCCTGTCGGCAGGCGGCGGCTCGTCGGCCATGTAGGCCGGCAACACTTCTTCCGGCGGTCCCTGCAGGCGGATCGTGCCGCCGTCCATCCACAGCACCTGCGTGCACCAGGCGGCCACCACGTCAAGCTGGTGGGTCGAGATCACCAGGATCTCCGCCTGCCGTACCAGCTGCTCCAGGCGGTTCTGCGCCTTCATCATGAAGTTCGTGTCGCCGGCCAGGAACCACTCGTCCATCAGCAGCACGCGCGGCCGGATCGACGTGGCGAGGGCGAAGCCGAGGCGTACCACCATGCCGGAGCTGTAGGTACGCACCGGCATGTCCAGGAAGCTGCCGAGGTCGGCGAAGTCCTGCACGTCGTCTTCGATCGCCCTGATCCGACGCGGCGTCAGCCCGGCATGCAGCCCGCGCAGGGCGATGTTCTCCCGTCCGGTCAGCTCCGAGTTCATGCCGAGGTTGGTGTCGAGCAGGGCGTTGATCTCGCCGCGCACCGTGACCCGTCCCGCCACCGGCTCGTAGATCCCGGCGAGCGCGCGCAGCAGCGTGGTCTTGCCGGCGCCGTTGCCGCCGACCAGCCCGAGCCGGTCGCCGGGCCGGAGCGAGAACGAGACGCCGCGCAGCGCCTGCACCACCATGCGCTGCTGCTGGTCCTGTTCGAAGCGGCTGGAGGCGACCTTGGCCAGCGTCTTGCGCAGCGTGCGGGCGCTGCCGTGGTAGAGCGGAAACGTGACGTGCAGGTCCTGCACCACGACGCCGGCGCCGGACCGGGACAAGGGTGCGTCCACCGCCTCAGATCCAGTAGGCGAGGCGGGCCCGCACGCGCATGAACAGCAGCAGGGCTGCAGTCCACAGCAGGATGCTGTCGTAGACCGACAGCCGCCACAGATGGGCACTGGCCTGATCGCCCAGCAGCGGCCGGCGCACGATCTCGATCAGCGCATAGAACGGGTTCAGCTGCAGCCAGGCATGGCCGCGCGTGATCAGCTCCGGCCGCCAGATGATCGGGCTGATGAAGAAGAAGATCTGCATCAGGCTGGCGATGATCGGCGGGATGTCGCGGTAGCGCGCGCCGAGCGTGCCCAGCAGCAGGCAAGCCGCGACCGCGTCCAGCAGCCACAGCGCCGCCCCGGGCAGCGCCCACAACGCGTGGAGACCTGGCCAGATGCGGAAGATCGCGAACACCACCACGATCACCAGCACGTTGTGCAGCAGCACCAGGACGTTGCGGATGATGCACCGCGCGGCGTGCAGCGCGAACGGAAGCCGCATCGAGCGGATCATGCCTTCCGCGGCCGTGAAGCAGGTGGCGCCCTCGTTCACCACCCCGCCGATGAACCCCCACAGCACCAGCGACAGCGACAGGAACGGCATGTAGGTGCGCAGGTCGATCCTGAACAGCGTGGTGTAGAGCAGGCTCATCGCGCCCACCATCACCGCCGTGGAGGCGGTAAGCCAGAAGGGACCGAGCACCGAACCGCGGTAGCGCAGCTTCACGTCCAGCCAACCCAGCGTCCAGCACAGGCGCCAGAGCCGCCCGGTCTCGCCCAGGTCGCGCAGCACGTGGCGCAGGCGCGCGCGCGTATCCTCCGGCTGGAGGTCGAGGAGCGGCTCAGCGGCGGCTGCGGCACTCGGCGCTGTCATGGGCGAGCCCTCCAGGATCAGGGACGGAGCCTTGGACAAGCGGCGAGACATGGTGCCCGGGGGCGGATTCGAACCACCGACACTGCGATTTTCAGTCGCATGCTCTACCAACTGAGCTACCCGGGCCTCTGCCCTGCTGGACGTGGCGCAGCGCCGGTCCGTTGGTGGCGCAGGCTTTAGCCCATGCCTTCCTCCGGATCAAGCCGGCCACCGGCCGGATCGTCGGGATCGGCCGGCGGTCCGGGAACGCGGTACTGGCCCGTGAGCCAGTGGCCGAGATCGGCATCGGCACAACGGATCGAGCAGAACGGGCGGTGCCGGACCTGCGATGGCCGGCCGCAGATCGGACAGGGTGCCGACGGCCGCACCGTTGCGGTCGGCTTGGCCGGGTCAACCATGGTCGAGGCTCCAGGCCAGGGCGGGAAGGGAAGGGTCCATCCGGATCGAGATGGGTCGGCCGGTGCGTCGTGCCAGGGCCTCGCGTGCCGGACGGTCGCGCTGCAGCGCGGTCGCCACCTCCAATCCGGCGACGAGGCCGGGCAGGCGATGCGGAGGCGCCGCCGCGACGCGGGCAGCTTCACGCAGGGCAGCGAGGGCCGCAGCGTGCGGTCCCGCCAGCAGCTCGTGCAGCGGCGGGTGGACGCGCGGCCGCAGGATCTCCACCAGCCCCAGGGCGGTGAAGCCGAGCAGTCTCGGCTGCAGCGGATCCAGCCCCAGGGCCGCCTCGATTTCCGGACGCAGCGCCGCCCGCTTGCGCGCGGCGAGGCCGGCCAGATCGATCAGGATCGCGCCCGACAGGTTGCGCAGGCGCAGCTGGTGCAGCAGCGGTCCGATCGCGCCACGGTTGGCGGCAAACTGCGCCGCCTGCTTGACCTGTCGTCCGGCGCTGGCGGCGGCGCCGTCCAGGTCCACCGCGACCAGTGCCGGAGTCGGGTGGATGCTGGCCCGCATGCCTCCGGGAAGGGTGATCGTCGTCGCGGAAAGGTCCTCGATCTGCGCCTCGATCGCGGCCGGGATCGCGACGGCGGAGAGCGTGATCCGGCCGCGCAGCTGCGGTGCCAGCTCCGCAGCGAGGACGGGATCGTCGGCGATGATCGGCGCCTCGGGATGGGCAGCGGCAAACCGGCTTAGCGGGTCGGGGCCGGCGGCGAGCAGGGCCGGCGGCCCGGCAGCTGCCGATCCCGCATCGACGGCGAGGCGCAGACGCGGTCCCTTGCCGCCCTGTGCACTGCGGACGATGCACACCAGCACCGCATCACCATCGCCCACGCGCGGGTCGCCGTCCCGGAGCGGCAGGAAGCCGGAACCGGAGTCCAGCGACACGAACGCGCCGCCGAGCGCCGGCAGCACCGACTCGATCCGGCCGCGATACAGGTCGCCGACGCCGTCCGGCGCTCCCTGCCGCCACAACGCGTAGTCCAGCAGGCGCGCGCCCTCGACGGCGGCGATCCGGATCTCGCCGGGACTGCAGGCGGCCAGCAGGTGGACCGTCACCGGCCGCTCACGGCAGCCAGCCGCGTCCCCGCAACAGCTGCGCCGTCTCGAACAAGGGAAGGCCGACCACGTTGGAGTAGCTGCCGGACAGGAAGCGCACGAAGGCGGCGATGTGGCCCTGCAGCGCGTAGCCGCCGGCCTTGCCGTGCCAGTCGCCCGCCGCGATCAGCGCGTCGACCTGCCGGTCGGACAGGCGGGACAGGCCGACCACGCTTTCCACGATCCGGCTGGACCCGCTGCCGTCCGGCAGGCGCAGCATCACCGCGGTGAGAACCGTATGCCGGCGGCCCGACAGCAGGGACAGGCAGCGCCTGGCGCACGCTTCGTCCTCCGCCTTGGGCAGGATCCGCCGCCCGAGGGCGACGGCGGTATCGGCTGCCAGCAGCATCCCGGGACCGGGCAGCAGGCGAAGCGCCGCCACCGCCTTCGCGTCGGCCAGACGGGCGACATAGGCACGCGGCAGCTCGTGCGGCTGGGGGGTCTCGTCGACCTCAGGGGCGAGGATCGCATCGGGAACAACGCCGATCTGCGCCAGCAGGTCCCGCCGGCGCGGGCTCGCCGACGCAAGGAACAGCCTGGCGCGCGGAGCCCCGCCGGACGCGGCGAGGGGCTCTGACAAGCAGGCCCTACTTGAATCGGAAGGTGATTCGACCCTTGGACAGGTCGTAGGGCGTCATCTCGACGTTGACGCGGTCGCCGGCGAGGACGCGGATCCGGTTCTTGCGCATCTTGCCGCTGGTATGGGCGAGGATGGTGTGCTCGTTGTCGAGCTTCACCCGGAACATGGCGTTCGGCAGCAGCTCCTGGACGGTGCCGCTGAACTCGATCATGTCTTCCTTAGACATCGCGCCGGTCTTGTCGTTGCAGCAAGGGGCGAAGCATGGGGCATCGACGCATCAGGCGCCTCCTGGTGGTGTTGGGAAGAAGCCGGGACAGCCGGGAAGGCGGCACGACGACATGCCGACGGCCCGTTCGCACGGGATTTCGGGCCGGAACATGAGGATTGCCCGGTTCCGGGTCAAGCGCGTCCGAGTCTGACCGCCACGCTGCGTGCATGCGCCTGCAGGCCCTCGGCCTCCGCCAGCGTGACTGCGGCCGGCCCGACCCGAGCCAGCCCGTCCGCGTCCGCCGCGAGCCAAGTGGTGCGCTTGAGGAAGTCGTAGACCGACAGCCCGGAGGCGAACCGCGCGGTGCGGCTGGTCGGCAGGACATGGTTCGGGCCGCCGACATAGTCGCCGATCGCTTCCGGACAATGCCTGCCGCGGAAGATCGCGCCGGCATGGCGGATGCAGCGGAACGCTTCCGAATCGTCGGCCAGCATGAGCTGCAGGTGCTCTGGCGCCAGCCGGTTCACCAGCGGCCAGATCTCGTCCTGCCGCCTCGCGACGATGATGGCGCCGTAGCTGTCCCAGCTCGCCCCGGCGATCGCGCCGCGCGGCAGCGTGACCAGGACGCGGAGGACGGCGGACGCGACGGCATCGGCGAAGCCGGCATCGTCGGTGAGCAGGATCGACTGCGCCAGCTCGTCGTGTTCGGCCTGGGCCAGCAGGTCGAGGGCCACGTGCTCGGGATCGTTGCCTCGGTCCGCGACGATGACCACTTCCGACGGTCCCGCGATGCTGTCGATGCCGACATGCCCGAACACCTGCCGTTTTGCCTCCGCGACGAAGGCGTTGCCGGGACCGACGATCCGGTCCACCGCCGGGATCGTCGCGGTGCCGTATGCCAGCGCGCCCACCGCCTGGGCGCCGCCGATGCGATAGACCTCCTCCACCCCGGCCAGCCGTGCGGCGGCCAGTACCAGCGGGTTCAGCTGGCCGCCGGGGCAGGGAACGCACATGGCGATCCGGTTGACGCCGGCGACCCGGGCCGGAAGGGCGTTCATGAGCACCGAGGACGGATAGGCCGCCTTGCCCCCCGGCACGTAGATCCCAACCGCATCGAGCGGGGTCCAGCGCAGGCCGAGGGTGAGGCCGGCCTCGTCCTCGAAGGAGAAGTCGCGCGGCAGCTGCACGCGGTGGAACGCCTCGATGCGCCGGGCGGCGAAGCCGAGCGCCTCGGCCAGGGCCGGCGGGACCTGCGCCACGGCGTGGTCGATCTCGGCGGTGGTAACGCGCAGCCGGTCCGGCCGGAGCGGCCGCTCGTACCGGTCGAACCGGTTAGTATGCGCGCACACCGCCGCGTCGCCGTCCTCCCGCACCGACTCGAGGATCTCCCGCACCGGCACATCGACCCGGTTGCCACCGTCGCGGACCTCCTCCACCAGCACCGTGAACGCCGCCCCGAAACCGGGATCGACCGTCGAAAGGCGCTTCATGCCCCGTTACCCGGACCGGAGGCGTCGACCGCCGCGCGGAACCGCCTGATCCAGGCCCCGATCGCCTCCGGCCGGGTCTTGAGCGCGGTGCGGTTGACGATCAGTCGGCTGGTCACCTCGGCGATCACCTCCACCTCCTGCAACCCGTTCGCCTTCAGGGTGGAGCCGGTCTGCACCAGGTCGACGATCAGCCGGCACAGGCCGAGGCCCGGCGCCAGCTCCATCGCCCCGTTCAAGTGGACGATGTCGGCGTGCACGCCGCGCGCGGCGAAGTGCCGGCGGGCGATGTTGGGATACTTGGTCGCGACCCGCACCTGCGACCAGCGCGCCGGGTCGTCCCCCACCGCCGCCGAGGCGGGCTCGGCGATCGACACGCGGCAGCCGCCGATGCGCAGGTCGAGCGGGGCGTAGATCTCCGGATAGTCGAACTCCATCAGCACGTCGGCGCCGCAGATGCCGATCTGCGCCGCCCCGAACGCGACAAAGGTCGCCACGTCGAACGGGCGGACGCGGATCACGTCGAGCAGCGGGTCGTCGGTCGGGAAGCGCAGGCGGCGGCTTTCCTCGTCGAGGCAGTCGGCCGCCGGCACCACGCCGGCCGCCGCCAGAAGCGGTCCGCATTCCGACAGGATGCGTCCCTTGGGCAGTGCCAGGACCAGCGGGGTGGCGACCTCGGGCGCAAGAGCGGCGGCTCTGGACAGCGCGGACATGACGTCTCCGGAACACGCCTCGCAGGCGGTTCCTTCGGGCGGTGGGGAAGGCGTTAGCATCCGGGTGGCCGGAGCGGAAGCCGGCCGCGCGGACGACACGGGCGTCAGCCGGACACGCGCTCGATCACCGCCCCGCACCCGGACAGCTTGCGCTCGACAGCCTCGTAGCCGCGGTCGAGGTGGTAGACCCGGCTCAGCATCGTGTCTCCTGTCGCCGCGAGCCCGGCCAGGATCAGCGAGAACGAGGCGCGCAGGTCGGTCGCCATCACCTGGGCTCCGGACAGGGAGTCGACGCCGCGTATGATCGCCGACGCGCCGTGCACGTTGATCCGGGCGCCCATCCGGTTGAGTTCCGGCACGTGCATGAACCGGTTCTCGAAGATCGTCTCGGTCATCATCGATGCCCCCTCCGCCACGGAGAACAGCGCCATGAACTGCGCCTGCATGTCGGTCGGGAACCCGGGATAGGGCTCGGTCATCACGTCGACGCCGCGCAGCCGGCCGGACCGGCGGACGCGCATGGCATCCTCCTCCTCGATGACTTCGATCCCCGCCTCCTCAAGCGTGCGCACCACGGCCCGCAGGTGGCGCACCTGGCCACCGACCAGCCGCACGTCTCCGCCGGCGATGCCCACTGCGCAGGCATAGGTGCCGCACTCGATCCGGTCCGACACCACCGCGTGGCGGGCCCCGTGCAGCCGGTCGACCCCGTCGATGACGAGAATGCCGGTTCCCGCTCCGCTGACCCGGGCTCCCATCCCGTTCAGGCACGCCACCAGGTCGTCGATCTCCGGCTCGCGCGCCGCGTTGACGATCTCGGTACGGCCGGAGGCCAAGGTCGCCGCCATCAGCAGGTTCTCGGTCGCGCCGACGGAGGCGAACGGCAGCACGATCCGGGCTCCGGTCAGGCCGGCCGGCGCGCGGGCGTCGATGTAGCCGGCCTCCAGCCGTATCTCGGCGCCCAGCGCCTCCAGTCCCTTGAGGTGCAGGTCGACCGGTCTCGTGCCGATGGCACAGCCGCCCGGCAGCGAAACGCGCGCCTCTCGGGCACGCGCCAGGAGCGGGCCCAGCACCAGGATCGACGCCCGCATCTTGGAGACGATGTCATAGGGCGCTTCGGTGTTGGTGATGTCGCCGCCGACCGACAGCACTTGGCCTGCCCCAGGCGCGTCGCCGGGACCGCCCCCAGGACTGGCGACGTCCTCGACGGTGATCCCGTGCTGGGCCAGGAGCAGGCGCATCGTCGCGATGTCGTCGATGCGCGGCACGTTCGACAGCACCAGCCGCTCCGACGTCAGCAGGCCCGCGACCAGGAGCTTGAGCGCGGAGTTCTTGGCGCCCCCGATCGGGATCTCGCCATGCAGCGGGCGTCCGCCTCGGATCAGGAACCGGTCCATCGCACGCGCTCTCCGTCACATGCGCGGCGTGGCGACGCCGCGCTGGCCCATGTACTTGCCGGCCTTGTCGGCATAGCTCACCTCGCACGGCCCGGCGCCCTGGAGGAACAGGAACTGGCAGATGCCCTCGTTCGCGTAGATGCGCGCCGGAAGCGGCGTGGTGTTGCTGATCTCGATCGTCACCTGCCCTTCCCATTCCGGCTCGAGCGGCGTCACGTTGACGATGATGCCGCAGCGGGCATAGGTCGACTTGCCGAGGCAGATCACCAGCACGTCGCGCGGGATGCGGAACACCTCGATGGTGTGCGCCAGGGCGAAGCTGTTGGGCGGAATGATGCAGACCGGAGCGGTGCGGGACACAAAGCTCCGCTCGTTGAAGTCCTTTGGGTCGACGATGACGCTGTCGACGTTGGTGAACACCTTGAACTCCGATGCCACCCGCGCATCATAGCCGTAGGAGGACAGCCCGTAGCTGATGACGCCCTCGCGCTTCTGCGTCTCGACGAACGGCTCGATCATTGCCCGCTCCGTCGCCATCCGGCGGATCCAGCTGTCGGGCATGACCGGCATGATATCGATCCTTGTCGATACGGTTCCTGATGCCCGACACCGGCTGGGACCGGACCTCACGCAGGAGCACTAGCCCGGCTTCAGCCCGGTGAGCAATCGCCGGCGGGAGAGGGCTCGCTGATGTCCGCCTGTTCGGCATCCGCGGGAGGCGGCGTCGCCTCCCTCCGTGCACGCATCTGCTGCTTGCGGCGATGAAGGTTTTCCCGCAGGGCCGCAGCCTCGCGCGCAGCCCGTGCCTGCCGCTCGCCGTCCTGTCGGCTGGCCGAAGTCGGACCGCATTCGGAAGGCTTGGTCATGGCGGTTCCAGGTGGAGCGTCACGGCGCGTCATCTGCAGGAACGGCCCTGCCGGCTGGTGCTGCTGCAGGGAATCGAACCCTGGACCTCTCCCTTACCAAGGGAGTGCTCTACCGCTGAGCTACAGCAGCACGAACGTCGGACGTGGCGCGGTTCCTAGCTTCTCGCGCCGGACGCCGCAAGGGGTTTGCCGACCCCGGCGGGATCATGTCGGCGGGGTGGGACCGCACATGGCGTAGCTGTCGAGGAAAACGCGCACCGCGCCGTCGATGATCGCCTCGATCTCGCCGGCCGAGACGTCCGACACTAGCTGCAGGCGACGCTTGGTGCAGGCCGGCGCCTGGCACAGGGCAAAGAACTGTCCGGCGGCGACGTGCGGATCGGCGTGCCGCAGGACGCCGCTGCGCATCTGCTCGGTCAGCCAATCAGCCATGTGCAGCAGCGCCATCTGCGGCCCAGTGTCCCAGTAGATCTTGGCCAGGTGCGGGAACTTCCCGGCTTCGGACACCACAATCCGGAACAGCACGAGGCTGCCGGGAGACAGGATCTGCCGGACCATGCGCAGGCCGATCTCGTGCAGGATGATCTCGAGGCGAGCCTGGTCGGCAACCGGCTCGAAGACCTGCGACAAGGTGTTCGCCGCCTTCTGCGACACGAAGGCGGCGAACAGGTCGGACTTGCTGGTGAAGTAGTTGTAGAGCGTGCCCTTGGAGACCGCTGCCTGCAGCGCGATGCGCGACATGCTGGCGCCTTCGTAGCCGCACTCGGTAAAGACGATCTCGGCGCCGTGGATGATCTGCTGCCGCTTGAGCGCGGAATGCTCGTCCTGGTCCGCCATGGCCTGTCCCTGCCGCATCGCTTGGCCAGGCAGGACGGCCGAGCTGGAATGCGATCGGGTCCAACGTTGACGGGGTGAGCAAAGCAGATATTGAGGGGTTGTCAACGCTGACCAGTCGGTCATTCACCGGTCCAGTTGAAGGTGCGGTAGGACGGAGGCGTGGCAGGCGTTACCTGGCCCAGAAGCCGCCGGGTCGGGTTTCCTCTTCCTTCGGGGTTGACGCATTAGGTTCTGGGGCCTAAATCCCCGTTCGCCGCGT
>CAXTVS010000038.1:6791-32587 GCA_964247735.1 uncultured Acetobacteraceae bacterium | reverse complement strand
CCAGGCCGTTCCCGGCGCCGCGCGGGCCGGACACGTTCCTGCCGATCGACCTGTACCCCTATGCCGACTGGCGCAGCCGGCGGCCGCGCGGCGAACGGGTGGTCGAGCTGGTCGTCGAGCACGGCGTGCCGGAGGTGGCCCGCTTCGTCCGGCGGGTGATGCGCAGGAGCGGCCGGGATCCGGGAGCGGTGCTATTCGAGGCGGAGGACGCCGCTACAGAGCGTCCGCGTCAGTAATTGAGACGGTAAACGACGCCGCGAGGCCCGCAAGGCTGGCGCTCTCGGTCATCCGGTCATGGGGAACGAGAAGGTAACGCCACGGCTTGCCGCCGCTCGTTATGGCGTGCGCGTTGGCGTAGCCGATCCAGACCCCAACCGCCTTGCTCTTGGCTAGAACGGTCTCTGTCTCCAGGTCACGACGGGCCTTGATCTCGACGATCAGCTTCTCGGTGGCCGTTTCCACGACGAAGTCCGGCTCGTAGGACTGCCCGCGGCGGTACTCGATCCGGAACTGGCCCGGGCCCGGCTTCACCCAGCGCGATACCCCCGCCTCGTGCCGGTCGATCAGCACCGCGAAGCGCCGCTCCTCGTCCGACTGGAACACTTGGCAGGGGAACACGCACTTGGCGAAGCCGCCGAACACCTGCTTGCGCGTGTCGCCGAGCGGCGTCACCGGCCGCAGGAAGTTCCTCACCGCCTTGGCGTCGCCCACCTTGAAGTTCACCGGCCTGAGCAGTTGGAACCCGCGGGACACCCGGCCGACATAGCGGGTCGGCGTCTCGACGTAGTGCTGCATCATCTGGCCGAAGACGAAGGCGGCCAGCGGTTTGCCGTGCGCCAGCAGCACGTTCTCCACTTCCTCGGCATCGGCGAGGTAGGACCGCAGCCGCTCGACCACCTGCCCGGAAAGCTTGTACAACAGGTCTGCGGTGCTGTCGTAGTCGATCGCGTCCTGGTCGATCAGGTGCCCGACTAGGTAGTCCTCGGCCCGCTCCTGGCGACGGTCGGGCATCGCCACCGCGATCGAGCGCCGCCGCTCCGTGCGCAGCTCCTGCAGGGTGATCTCGCTGGCGAGCGGCTGGTAGTTCAGCCGCTCCAGCCCGTCCAGATCGAAGTCGTCGAACCGGAACGTCACGTCGCTGGTCGGTAGCACGACGATCTCGGGGATCTCGATCGTCTGCTCGGCGACCTGCCGCGCCACCGTCGCGACGATCTCCGCCACGTCCGGCACCGGCGCGAGGCCGGCAAGCGTGCCCTGCATCGGCATCGTGATCGCGCTCACGCGGGCGGAGATGCGGGCCTGCACGTCCGGCGTGTTCAACGCGCCGAGGCTCGGCAGCTCGCGCTCCATCTGCCGGATGACGTCGAGGGTCACGGTGGCCGCGGTTTGCGCGGCCGGACCAACGAACAGCGGCGCGGGCGACTGGTCCTCGGCCATCCCGCCGACCCGGCCGGTGATCGCCGCTTCCAGGTAGGACGGTGCCTCCAGCACCTGGGTTCCGCCGACCGGGATATCGCCGCCGGGGCCGATTAGTACTGCCTTGTGGACCAGCGAGCCGGGTTCGCGGGCGCGCTGGATTACCTCGTCGAAGCGGTCATGGGCGATGACGGTCAGCGTGTCGACCGCCTCCACTCCCGTGCGGGCGCCGTAGGGCAGGCGCAGGCCGCGGCCGAGCGTCTGCTCGGTCAGGATGTCCGACGCCGAGGCGCGCAGCGGCACGATGGTGTAGAGGTTGGTGACGTCCCACCCCTCCTTCAGCTTGTTGACGTGGATGACGATCTCGGTGGCGGAATCGGTCTCGACCGACACCAGCCGCGCCATCGCCTCGTCGTTCTCGTCGCCGCGTAGCGCCGAGTGGACCTGGATGACGTGGCCGCGGTAGCGGCCGCCGAAGAAGTCGTCGTCCTCGATCAGCCGCTGCAGTGCGCCGGCGTGCTCGGTGTGCTGCGCCACCACCAGCATGAACGGATGCACCAGGGGCCGGCCGGACTCTCGCGCATACAGGTCCAGCTCCACCTTGACGTTCTCGTGCGCGTGGATGCCATCCTCCAGCTTGATCCGTTCCAGCGCCTCGGCGTCAACGGAACTGGGGTCGAAGTCCTTGCGGGTGGCAACCGCCGGCTCCTTGACGAAGCCATCCTCCATCGCCTCGACCAGGTCGTAGCGGAACACGACGTTGCGGAATGCCTGCGAGGCGGTGCCGACGCTTTTGGGCGTCGCCGTCAGCTCCAACCCGAGCATCGGCCGCAACTCGGCGAGCGCCTTCATGCCGGCCTTGGCGCGGTAGCGGTGCGCCTCGTCCATCAGCAGCACTAGGTCGGGCAGCCCGGCGAGATAGTCGAAGTAGCTCCCGCCGATATACTCGTGCAGCTTCTTGATCCGTCCGGCTTCCTTGTTGATCTTGTCCACGTTGAAGACGTTGATGATCGCCGCCCCGCCGAACAGGTCGCCGCCGGCGCCGCGTATGCCGCGACCCTGGTCCCAGGTCTCTCCCGTCACCAGCACCGGCGGGGCCTGTGCGAACTCGGCGATGCCCTTGAACACGTACTTGGCGCCGGTCGGCTGGAAGTCGTTGACCAGCTTCTCGTAGATCGTGGTGTTGGGTGCCAGCACGAAGAAGTTTCGCGACCGGCCGGACAGGGTCAGGTAGGCGATGAACGCGCCCATCAACCGGGTCTTGCCGACGCCGGTCGCCAGCGCGAAGCAGAGCGAGGGAAACTCCCGCTCGAACTCGGCCACGTCCGGATAGACGGCTTGGATCGCCGCGAGCGCCGCCGCCGGGTCCGCGTCCTTGGCCAGCGTGGCGCGGCCGAGCACGTCGGCTAGGATGCCGAGCGACCGTTCCTGCGGCCGTCGTAGCGACAGCCGGGCGCTGATCTGGCGCAGCAGCCGGTCGTCCGTCACGTCTTTAGCTCCGTGTGGGGTTCTGGAAAGAGTGACGGCTCGGCTGCCGCCACACGTCGGCCGCGTTTCGACGCCGCCGGCGCTGGCGCCGGCGGCACATCCGGGTCATTAAATTGCGAAGCAGCCTCCGCGATGCGTAGGCTGTAGTCGTCGCGACCCCACTCGCAGCGCGTTAGGACTGACTGCGGTATCTTGTTCACTGTCAGATTTCCGAACACGTCAGTGCGAGCGTTAAATGCCTTGCAACAGATTAGTAAAGTGCGCTCCGCGCCGACATCTTCAGAGATAACACGAAGCTGGTCATGAGTGAGGTTGGCCGTAGTGACGAATATGAAGTCGCGTTCGCTGGAATGACCGTGCCGCCAGTATTCCGCCGGATCCTGGCTGGGCGCATAGGTGAAGCCCATATGCTTGCACATAGCCTCGGCTAGCATGGCTGCATTATAGCTGCGGGCAATGACCCAACGGTTCCAGCGATCCTTCTCCAAAAGCGAGGGTGCGAGCCGGAAGTAGCGGAAGCCGCCGCCGCCTTTCCAGCCCACTGCCTCTGTGATTCCACCTCGATCTTCTCCATCAATCACCTTCTTCAGGCGGGGAATAATATGAGTATGGCAATGCTCTCCCAGCTCAACCATAATCCATCTCCGACCCATTTTATGTGCTACAGCACCTGTAGTACCCGATCCGGAAAAAGAGTCGAGAACGAGATCTCCTGCAGTAGTACTTAGCTCGATACACCTCTGAATGAGCTTCTCGGGCTTCTTTCCGTTCTTAAATTCAACACCTCCTTCTCTTGCGATGCCATTCCAAGGAACATCAGTCCAAAGATTGGTGAGAGGCTTAGCTGGAACCAACTCACCTTCAATGGAACGTATTTTAGAAGCGTAGAAGTAGATCTGACGGCCGTTGGCAATATAAAGATCATCGTATCCTTGTCGTTGGACCAAAAATACGCTGCCTGGCTCGCGTGCAGAGCGATCTCTTACCTCAACAATCAATCTGCCTGCTGCATCACTGATGGCTGTCGGCTGGAAAACCGATAACGCATTTTCAAGTGCGAACTGCGCAACTTGGGCATCGAATCCAATCTTACCAAACTTCTTTCGAGCTGCCCGAGTGTCTTCGCAACCAAGTAGTGTAGAAACGTGCTCATTTAAGCCTATAAATTTCCACTCCTCGTATGGAGCATGTTTGTTTATAACATATCTGCTATAACCAGGATCATAAGCAGCCTCGACATAACGCTGACTATACTTATATAAATTTCGGTCCTTCGAGTACATAAGTATGTACTCCGTTTGGGAATATGGGGAAGGATTGACTGTCTTATGGCCTGATGGATCGGACGTCTTCACCACCACCATATTAAGAAAGTTAAGCCGTCCAAATGTTTCGTCGCAAACTACCTTCAGATATGCAAGCTCTTTATCATCAATATGTATCCAAATTACACCTGAAGGATGAAGAAGAGTATTCAAGATTGTCAGGCGATCTCTCATTTGTTGAAGCCAGATCGAATGCTCTACTCCGTCATCATAGAGATCAAACATAGCGCCAGTGTTGAAGGGCGGATCAATGTAGATGCATTTCACCTTCCCAGCAAACTCTGTCTCTAGTGCTTTTAAAGCCAATAGGTTGTCGCCGAATATCAGTCTATTATCGACAATATCTTCTGCTCCGCGTTGCCGACTGTAACGCTCCGTTTTTTCTTCGAGAAGAATCCTTGGCTCCAGCTTCGGCCGTTCATCCTTACCGATCCACGTCAGCTCTAACCGCTGCTTCTTCCCGCTCACGCGACCTCCCACCGAACTGTAAAAACCGGCTCAACCGTCGGCGCGATCGCCAAGGTTGCCTGCACCTGATCCAGGATATCCTCGATCTCCCGCTGCAAGGCGCGCTTGCGCTCGAACCGCGCCAGCATCAACTCGTCCCGGCGCCCGTCAAGCTTCTTGATTGCCCGCTGCTCCTCAATCTTACCCGCGACTGGCATGTCTCCTGCGACTCGAAGCGCCTTGCGGCGCGCCCTGACCTCGGCTTCCAGCGCCTTGATCTCGGCATCGGCCGCCCGCTCCATGTCGGCGGCGTAGGCGTCGAGCTTGCCGGTTTCCAGCTCCATCCACGCACCGTTCGCCGCTTCGGCCTGCTTCAGTCGCTCATCCCGCAGCGCGCTGGCAGCCTGTTCCAGCGCCGCGTCCGGAGGTTCGATCTCCGTTTCCGGCCACTGGGCAGCCGGCACCAGGAACAGGCGGTCGAGCGTCGGCTCCGGCACGGCCTGTCCGGCATCGGTGATCGCCGCCAGCAGCAGGTGCGTGGCGGTCTCGCCGGCCGCCTTCACCATCAGCCGGGTCACCCGGAGCCATCCCGCCTGTCCGCGCAGCGCCTCGACATCGGAAAGCCGGCCGCTGGAGTAGCCGTCCAGATCAAAGCGTAGCGTCGCCAGCGGCAGAGGTCGCGCACCGGCGACGTCCGCCAGTTCGGCCGCCAGGTTGCCCTCGGCCAGCCGAAAGAACTGCCAGTCCCGCCCGTCGGCTAGCGGCCATTCCGTGGTCCAGCAACGCCCGTCATGGTCGAACCGGCGCGGCTGGTCGGGATGGAACCTCGCTTCCGGCAGCTCGGCGCGGGCCAGCGTGAGCAGCCGCTGCTCGAACGCGCCCATGACCTCGGCCAGGATGCCTTTGCGCGTCTTCAGCCGCCGCACCACGTCCTCGTCCATCCGATCAAGCAGCCGCTTGCGGGCGTCAAGCACGCTGGTGTCGATGTCGGCTTGCAGGTCGGTTTGCAGCCGGTCAAACTCGGCGTTGATCTCGGTCTCGGAGCGGGCCGACTGCACGATCTCCAGCACCCGACGCTGGAAGTCCACCCCGTTCTCGATCGCGCCCAGCACCTCGTCGCTGGCGCCGAACACGCCGTCGAACAGCCGGAACTTGCTGTTGAGCAGTTCGAAGATGCGCTGCTCGGCGTGGTTCTTCTCGTTGAGGAAGTTGACCACGGTCACGTCGATCTTCTGGCCATAGCGGTGGCAACGGCCGATCCGCTGCTCGACTCGCTGCGGGTTCCAGGGCAGGTCGAAGTTCACCAGCAGCGAGCAGAACTGCAGGTTGATGCCTTCGGCACCGGATTCCGTGGCGATCAGGATGGACTTCGTGGTGCGGAACGCTTCGACGATCGCCGCCTTCATGTCCGAACTGGGCGAGCCCGAGACCGCGTCCGTTCCTTGATGCCGTACCATCCAATCGGCATAGATCGCGTGGCTCTGCGGGTCCTTGTTGGACCCGTTCAGCAGCACGATCTCGTCGGCATAGCCGCGCGCGGCCAGCAGGTCGGCAAGATATCCCTGGGTGCGCGTCGACTCGGTGAAGATCACCGCCTTGCGCTTGCCGCCGAGGTCTGCGATCCGTGCCAGCATCTCCGGCAGCCTGGTGATCAGGTTCTCGCCCTTGGCATTGACCGGGATGCGCAATGCCAGGTCGCGGTAGCCGGTCAGCTCGTCGATCTCCGCCTTGAGCTTGGCCGGATCGGGGACCGTATCGGCATCGTCGTTCTCCTCGCCGTCCCAATCCTCGGCCTCCTCGTCCGCGATATCGACGTCCGCCACGTCGTCGAGGCCGGGCAACTGGGTCCGCTCCAGCCGGTCGATGATCCTGGCCAGGGTCTGCGACACCGCGAAGGTCGAGGAGCCGAGGATCTTGCGCACGATCAGGATCACGAGCTGGTTGGGCCGGCCGCCGAAGGCGATCGTGTCCTTGCGCTGCAGGTAGGCAGACAGGCCCTCATAAAGCAGAACCTCGTCGTCACTCGGCACGAAGCGAAAGGTCACCGAGTTGCGGCGGGTGAAGCTGATCAGGCCCGCTTCCTGCACGGTGCGCCGCAGCGTGCGGTGGCAGACCGGCTTCAGCCGCTGCCGCAGCGTGAGCAGGTCTTCCGGACTCGGCGCGTTGCCGCCGTAGAGGGTGCGGAAGCTCGCTTCGTCGCCGAACAGGCGCTCGTCGATCATGGAAGCGAGGCCGTACAGTTCCATCAGCGAGTTCTGCAGCGGCGTCGCCGTCAGCAGCAGCTTGAACCGTCCGCGGACCGCGTCGCGCAGCGCCTTGGCGCGGGAGGCGGTGCCCTTGCGGTGGACGTTGCGCAGCCGGTGCGCCTCGTCGAACACGATCAGGTCCCAGGGAGTCAGCTTCACGTCGTCGGCCCGGCGCGCCGCGAACTCGTACGAGGTGATGATGATCCGATCCGCGGCATCAAAGGGTTGGTGCTTGCCGGCCTTCACCTGTTCCCGATACGACTTCGCCTCCAGGATCACGGCCGGCAGGGAGAACTTGTCCTGCAGCTCCTGCGACCACTGCTTGCGCAGGCTGGCCGGAACCACCAGCAGGATGCGGCGCCGGTGCTCCGCCCAGCGCTGCGCGATGACAAGGCTGGCCTCGATCGTCTTTCCCAGGCCTACCTCGTCGGCAAGGATCACCCCTTTGGAGATCGGCGAGCCGAGTGCGAACAGGGCGGCATCGACCTGGTGCGGATTGAGATCGACCCGCGCCGTCGAGAGCGACTTGGCGAACGCATCGTCGGTGGCGCCTTCGAGCGTCAGACGGTGCGCGAGATACTGGCTGTGATAGTGGGTGAAGCCAGTCATGAGGGGACGGACACCCTCGCGAGCTGCCGGTCCAGCGTGACCAGCTCCGCCTTCAGGTGCCGCGACAGCCAGAGGTAGCTGGCGTCGTAGGCGGTCAGCCCGGTCGCGAGCGCCAAGTCCAGCACCGCGTCATAGTCCACCGGTGCCTCCTCTATGTTGAGACGGCGACGCAGCCGGAAGGCGGCAAGGAAACGCTCTCGCAGGTCCGGCTCGCGTCGGCATCGGGTCCGGCACACGTTGGCCAGCTCGGCGTCGAGCAGGGCCGGCGCCTTCAGCAGCACTCCCTGCAGCCGGTCCGCAACCAGCCTGGCTTCCGGCTCGTCCAGTACCAGTGCCGCGACCGCCGATGCATCAATGACCTTAACGGCTGTCACGGTCGGCGCGAATGATGTCGGTCGCCTCCGACGAGCTGTTCAGGCCGAGCTTTCTGACCTCCTCCAGCAATTCCAGAGGCGTCAGGAAATGTTCCTTGGCCACCGCCGTCTCGATGATCGCCATCAGCTCGCCCTGCAACGAGCGGTGATTGCGCTCGGCACGCAGACGCAGCCGTCGCACCACGTCGTCGGGCGCATTCTTGATCGACAGGTTGACCGGCATGGCGCCAAATCTCCTCCATTCCGGAACCAGGCTCTAGCAGATCCGAACAGCAGCCGGAAGCGCGTTTGCGGGCAGACCGGCCCTCGTCTAAAGCCTCGCCTCCTCCAGCGAAGGCGACCGGATCGATGCGACGCAAGCGTGGACGCGCCCTCGACGGGTGGCTGATCGTCGACAAGCCGGCCGGCATGACCTCGACCGACGTGGTGAACCGGGTGCGCCGCGGCTTCGACGCGCAGAAGGCCGGGCACGGCGGCACGCTGGACCCGCTGGCGACCGGACTGCTGCCGGTGGCGTTCGGCGCCGCGACCAAGACGGTGCCGTACATCATGGACGGCACCAAGCTTTACCACTTCACGCTGCGGATCGGCGAGGCGCGCGATACCGACGACGCCGACGGGCAGGTGACCGCCACCTCCGCGGTGCGTCCCACCGACGCGCAGTTCCGGGACGCGCTGGGCGCGTTCCAGGGCGACATCATGCAGGTGCCGCCGGTGTTCTCCGCGATCAAGGTCGCCGGCGAGCGCGCCTACGACATGGCGCGCGACGGTCGCGCCCCGGTGCTGGAGCCGCGGCCGGCGCGGGTCGACCGCTTCGCGCTGGTGCAGCGCCCGGATGCCGACACCGCGGTGTTCGAGGTGCAGTCAGGCAAGGGCGTCTACATGCGCGCGCTGGCGCGCGACCTGGCCCTGGCGTGCGGCACGGTCGGGCACGTGTCGGCGCTGCGCCGGCTGCGCGTGGGGCCGTTCCGCGAGGAGGACGCGATTTCCCTGGACAAATGCCTAGGGGGGGAGGACAACGCGCCCGCCTCACCGGAGCTGCTGCTGCCGGTCGCGACCGCGCTGGCCGACATCCCGGCGCTGGCCTTGACCCCGAGCGAAGCGGCAGGCCTCCAGCATGGCCAGGCGATCAGCCTGGTCGAGCTGATGGGCCGGATTCCTGAGCAGGCCGACCCCGCGGGCGGGGTGGCCCGCGCCATGGACGGGGGGCGCGTGATCGGGCTGTGCCGACTCGAGGACGGGTGGCTCAAACCGGAACGCCTTCTGTAACCCCGTTCCCGGAGAACCACGATGTCGACCACTGCCGAGCGCCGTACCGCGCTCATCGCCGACTACAGGACCGGCGAGACCGACACCGGATCGCCCGAGGTGCAGGTGGCCCTGCTCACCGAGCGGATCACCAGCCTGACCGAGCACCTCAAGATCCACGCCAAGGACTTCCATTCCCGTCGCGGCCTGCTGATGCTGGTCGGCCGCCGTCGCCGCCTGCTGGACTACCTGAAGCGCAAGCAGCAGGGGCGCTACGAGACGCTGATCGGCCGCCTCGGCCTGCGCCGCTAGGACCAACCCGGGGCTTCGCCCCGGACCCCACGAGAGGGCAGTCGCCCTCTCGACACCCAGTTGTTGGGTATCCACACGAGGCGTCGGGCCATCCCGACGTTTCAGGCCACATGGGGGCCTCCCTCCATGCCGTCCGAAACGTCGTCGCCCGCCCTCTCAACGGAGGACAGACGATGTTCGATTTCTACCGCAAGGAGCTGGAGTGGGGCGGACGCACGCTCGTGCTCGAGACCGGCAAGATCGCCCGCCAGGCCGACGGCGCTGTCATGGTGTCATATGGCGACACCATCGTGCTGTGCACGGCGGTCGGTGCCAAGAGCGTGAAGCCCGGGCAGGACTTCTTCCCGCTCACCGTGAACTACCAGGAAAAGGCGTTCGCCGCCGGCAAGATCCCGGGCGGCTTCTTCAAGCGCGAGGGCCGCCCGTCCGAGGCCGAGGTGCTGAACTCGCGCCTGATCGACCGCCCGCTGCGTCCGCTGTTCCCGGACAACTTCCGCAACGAGGTGCAGGTGGTGGCGACCGTGCTCAGCCACGACCTGGAGAACGATCCGGCGATCGTCGCCATGATCGGCTGCTCGGCGGCGCTGACCCTGTCCGGCATCCCGTTCTTCGGCCCGATCGCCGGCTGCCGCGTCGGCTATGCCAACGGCGAGTACGTGCTGAACCCGACCCTGGCCGAGACCAAGGACAGCCAGCTCGACCTGGTGATCGCCGGCACCGCCGAGGGCGTGCTGATGGTCGAGAGCGAGGCGGCCGAGCTGTCCGAGGAGGTCATGCTGGGCGCGGTCGAGTTCGGCCACAAGGCGTTCCAGCCGGTGATCGACGCCATCATCGCGCTGGCCGAGCATGCCGCGAAGCAGCCCTGGACCCTGGTCGAGCCGAGCGCCGACGACATCGCGCTGAAGGCCCGCGTCGACGCGCTGGGCCGTGCCGGCATCGCCGAGGCCTATGGCGAGCGGGTCAAGCAGGCTCGCTACGAGAAGGTGGGCGCGGCCAAGAAGGCGGTGGCCGAGGCGCTCAAGGCGGAAGGGCTCGATCCCGACAAGGCCAAGCCGCTGCTCAAGGAGCTGGAAGCCGACGTGGTGCGCAGCGCGATCCTGGAGACGGGCATGCGCATCGATGGCCGCGACACCAAGACCGTGCGCCCGATCGTGTCGGAGGTCGGCATCCTGCCGCGCGCGCACGGCTCGGCGCTGTTCACCCGCGGCGAGACCCAGGCGCTGGTGGTCACCACGCTCGGCACCGGCCAGGACGAGCAGGTGATCGACGCGCTGGAGGGCGAGTACCGCTCCAACTTCATGCTGCACTACAACTTCCCGCCGTATTCGGTGGGCGAGGCCGGCCGCATGGGCTCGCCCGGCCGTCGCGAGATCGGCCACGGCAAGCTGGCCTGGCGCGCGGTGCGCCCGCTGCTGCCCTCCAAGGAGGCATTCCCCTATACGCTTCGCGTGGTGTCGGAGATCACCGAGAGCAACGGTTCCTCCTCCATGGCCACCGTGTGCGGCACCTCGCTGGCGCTGATGGACGCGGGCGTGCCGTTGAAGCGCCCGGTGGCCGGCATCGCCATGGGCCTGATCAAGGAAGATCGCGGCTATGCGGTGCTGTCCGACATCCTGGGCGACGAGGACCATCTCGGCGACATGGACTTCAAGGTGGCGGGCACGGAAGCCGGCATCACCGCGCTGCAGATGGACATCAAGATCACGTCCATCACCTTCGAGATCATGAAGATCGCGCTGGGGCAGGCGCATGACGGCCGCCAGCACATCCTGGGCGAGATGGCGCGCGCGCTGACCGAGAATCGCGGCGGGGTCGCGGCCAACGCGCCCAAGATCACCGTGATCACGGTGCCCAAGGACAAGATCCGCGACGTGATCGGCACCGGCGGCAAGGTGATCCGCGAGATCGTCGAGTTCTCCGGCGCCAAGATCGACATCGGCGACGACGGCACGATCAAGATCGCGGCCACCTCCGAGGAGCAGGCCAACAAGGCGATCAGCCGTATCCGCGGCATCGTGGCCGAGCCGGAGCTGGGGGCGATCTACGACGGCAAGGTGGTCAAGACCGCCGATTTCGGCGCGTTCGTGAACTTCCTGGGCGCCCGCGACGGACTGGTGCACATCTCCGAGCTGACCCAGGGCCGCGTCAACAAGACAACCGACGTGGTGAACAACGGCGACTCGGTGAAGGTGAAGGTGCTGGGCTTCGACGATCGCGGCAAGGTCAAGCTATCAATGCGCGTGGTCGATCAGGCCACCGGCGCCGACATCAGCGAGCAGGTGGGCGCCAAATCCGGCGGCGGCGGTGATCGCGAGGGCGGCGAACGCCGCGAGCGCGGTCCGCGTCGCGAGCGCAGCGACGCGGCCAATTGACGATGAATAAACGGCCCGGGCTTGTCGGCCCGGGCCTTCCTTACAATCTGTAACCTGATAAGCGTTGTCCCGCCTCATTCGTGGGAGCTTGCACCGCGCGAGCGGATCGTGCAGGGAACGCCGCCCGCGTCCTTCCGGCGCAGGGTCCGATGGCTGAGGGCGAAGACGTCAGGCGATGAAGGCGATCAACGCGATCCGGATGGGCGGCGCCGAGCTCCTGCCCCTCGTTGAAGGTGGAAAAGGCGTCTCGGTCTCGACCGGGACCTGTTCCGGACATTGGGCCGCCTCCGGGGGAGCGGGCACCATCAGCATCGTCAACGCGGACAGCTACGACGATGAAGGCCGCGTCATCCCGCAGGTCTACACCGGCCGCACCCGGCGCGAGCGTCACGAGGAGATGGTCGAGTTCGCCATCGCCGGCGGCATCACCCAGGCCCGTGAAGCGCATGAGCTGTCCGGCGGGCGCGGCCGGCTGCATGCCAACATCCTGTGGGAGATGGGAGCGGCGGAGCGGGTCATCACCGGGGTGCTGGAGGGCGCCAGGGGGCTGATCCAGGGCCTGACCTGCGGCG
This sequence comes from uncultured Acetobacteraceae bacterium, assembly GCA_964247735.1. Lineage (GTDB taxonomy): Bacteria > Pseudomonadota > Alphaproteobacteria > Acetobacterales > Acetobacteraceae > Lichenicola. Next base: position 20,178 of record CAXTVS010000038.1, on the reverse strand, counting down.
CCGGCATGCCGTACCGCCTGTCCGACATCGCCGCCCGTTTCGGCATCCACTACTACCCCATCGTATCCTCCGCCCGCGCTTTCAACGCCCTGTGGCGGCGGGCCTATTCCAAGACCGCCGAGCTGCTGGGCGGGGTGGTGTACGAGGATCCCTGGCTCGCCGGCGGCCATAACGGCCTGTCCAACAGCGAGACGCCTGACCGCCCCGAGCCGCCGCTGCCGCGCGTGCTGGAGCTGCGCCGCCTGATGCGCACCTTCGGGCTCGGCGACACGCCCATCATCATGGCCGGAGGCGTCTGGTGGCTGGAGGACTGGGAGGACTGGATCGACAACCCCGAGCTCGGCCCGGTGGCGTTCCAGTTCGGCACCCGCCCGCTGCTGACCCGGGAAAGTCCGATCCCCGAGGCCTGGAAGCAGCGCCTGATGGCCCTTCGCAAGGGCGACATCTCGCTGAACAGGTTCAGCCCGACCGGCTTCTACTCGTCGGCGGTCAGCAACGACTTCCTGCGCGAGCTGCGGGAGCGCAGCGAGCGCCAGGTGGCGTTCAGCCCGGAGCCGGTGGGCGAGCACCTCGCCGAGTACTACATCAGCGGCCGCCGGCTGGTGTACCTGACCCGCCCGGACCTCGGGCGGGCCCGGGCCTGGGAGCGCGACGGCTTCACCGAGGCGCTGCGCACCCCGGACTCCACCCTGGTGTTCGAGACCCGAGCGGCGGCGGCGCAGATCAACGCCGACCAGACCGCCTGCATGGGCTGCCTGTCGGAATGCCGGTTCTCGTCGTGGAGCCAGAAGGGTCCGAGCTACAGCAACGGCCACAAGGCCGACCCGCGCTCGTTCTGCATCCAGAAGACGCTGCAGGCGATCAGCCATGCCGCCGACGACGACGTCGAGGCCACTGAGCGCAACCTGATGTTCAGCGGCCACAACGCCTACCGCTTCGCCACCGACCCGTTCTACTCGAACGGCTTCGTGCCGACAGTGAAGCAGCTGGTGGAGCGCATCCTCACCGGCCGCTGACGCCTCGGGATCCGGAGGTCTGCAGTCAGGCTTTCGCCGGAGCGGCATCGGGTCGAATCGTCTTGCGGTTCAACTTGCCTGATGAAACCGCTTTTCTCCGGAACGAAGCGGAGCATGATCAAACGGTCATGCTCCAGCTATCGCTGTCTTGGCACTGACCCGGGGCGTGGTCTGGCGGGGGGTCCTCGCAACCGACTCGTTGCGGGGCAGCATGGCCCAGGATGGGCTGCCCACGATGGCGAGGACGATGCCGGGCCGTCCGGGCGGGATGCGCGCGCTGACTGCCGCGGGGACCGACCGCCAACCGTCCTTGCGACGAGAAACATGTCGCAAAGGAACCGGTCTACTGGCGGCTGGACGATCAGTTGCCGTTGGGGATCGTGACCGAGCCGTCCGGGAAGGTGTAGCCGTGTGTCGGGTTGGTGACGATCTCGGTAAGGTCGTAAGGCATGATGAAGCCCTGAGCGACCAGTTTCGCCGCATCGGCTATCTCGGCCGCAGGGTCCAGCGCCTGCCCGTTCGGTTCCTGGCCGCCGGTCAGGGCGCAGAAGCTCTGGTCGGCGGCCGACGCGGTCGCCGAGATGAGCGCTCCCTCGATATACGTGTCGATCGGCACATCGACGGCCGGAGACCGGACGCCGCCCTGCGGCGGCTCCGCGCCGGTAAAGGTTGCCATGTCCACGAGCAGAGGCGATGCCTCCGTCGGCGGACTGTAGCTGGTTCCCGCTGCCGCCCAGCGCTCCAGGTTGGCCCAGAACGCGTCCTCGATGTAGCGGTTCGGAAAGGCGCTGGCGATGACCGGCGCCGACTGGCCGCACAGCGTCAGAGCCTGATCTTCCGTCAGGCTGGCCGGAGGCGGCAACGTCGCCACGTCGGAGAGTTCCGGCGAGCCTCGAACGGTGTCGCCATCGACATGGGAGGCGCCGGCCACTTCGTAATAGCGGTAGCGGTTGGTCGGGGTGTTGCTGTCCGTTCCCTTCGGCGGCCGGCCGGTGATCATGGAGAAGAACACGATCTCCGACTCCGTCTGTCTCTGGTAGACCGGTGACACAGTCGAGGCGGGCGGCTGGGTCCGGATCGCCGCCGCGGCGAGCGACTCGCAGCCGTTGATCTGGTTGCGCGGACCGCCTGCATCCACGAAGTAGCCGTTGAACAGGGGCGAGTTGAGACCGAATACCCGGTTGTAGGCCAGCAACGTGACCGCCGCGCCCGAGTAGCCGGTGATGAAGACCCGCTTGATGTCATAGCCCGGCAGCGGTCCGCCTGAGCCGTTGCTCTTGAGCAGCGTCCCCAGCCCGGTGATCTCGTCATAGATGATGCCCTCTTCGGGCCCTGCGTTGCAGGCCGTCTCGGTAGCCGGGACGACCGGCCAGTTCAGGGCGCCGTAGCGGGTTGCGTTGAAGGTCTGGAGTGCGGCGACGCTGGCCGGAGTGGACGAGAGCAGGATGTAGGCGTCGCCGTTGAGGATGAACTGCCGGTTGGCATGTGCCCATTCGATGGACGTCTCCTCGCCGTTGGTGTCGTCGGCAAGCTCCAGGATCACGTTGCCGCTGAACCGCGCCGGATTCGTCGGAGCGCGGACCAGGATGCGGTTCACGTAGGACACCGGTGATGCCTGCACCGGGCTTACGCTGTCGTCGGCCGGATTCGTGGGGTTGTTGTACTGATAGGCGTTCGCCTGTCCCGACAGGAAGTACTCCTTCTCGTCGTATCCGACCGACGTGAGATTCTGAGGTACCCGGGCGAAGAAGGCGGAGTCGAATGCGTGTGAACCCGGCAGGGAAGGCACAGGCGAGACACTCGGTATGTACTGCGCATGGGCAGCACTGCCCAAGCTGGAAACTGCTGCAGCAAAGAGAAAAAAGCCCATCTTGCGACGTGGCTTGTGAACAGGAACCGGCGCCGAGAGGGCCATGGGAAAGCCAGTTTTCACCCGAATACTCCAAGATCCATTAAAGTATATGGTCTAGGGCACAGTCATGAGGTGATCAACAGCATTCTTCATGGATCTTGATGACAAACTAATTTTCTCAAAAAGCATGAGCCGTCGACGTTGCGACACTGGCGCCAGCCTACCGCCCGGCGCTAGGGCGCGTTCCGTTTGCATCGGCTCGCCGAAAGCGCTCCGGCCTGTTGCTTGATCGAGCATCCTATGTGCTCGACCGGCCGGTTCGATCGGATGATGCTCTGCAGCGGCTGGCCGAGCCGCTATTCCAGCAGGGCGCGGAAGGTGCGGCTGACGCGCAGCCAGGCCTCGCTGCGCAGCACCAGTCCGAACTCGCCGTGAAAGCCCGGCTCCAGCCGGACCACGCTGTCGATGTTGGCCAGCACGGAGCGATGGATGCGGACGAACTGAATCGGGTCGAGGCGGGCGGCAAGGCCGCCCAGCGACACGCGATGCAGCAACTCCAGACCGCCCACGTGCAGGGCGACATAGGCGCCGGCGCCGCCGATCCAGTCGATCTCGTCCACGCGCACGAACCGGATCGCGCCGCCGGACCGCACCACCAGCCGATCGAGGTAGCGCGTCGCCGGCGGCGCGGATCCCGACATCAGCCGGAGCACGTCCTGGCCGAACGGTGCAGGCTCGCCTGGGCCAGCCGAGCCTTGGCGTGCGCCAGCGACGCTTCCAGGCGCTCGTCGCTGAACGGCTTGAGCAGGTAGTCGAGCGCGCTGGCGTCGAAGGCGCGGATCGCGTGCTGGGCGTAGGCGGTGATGAACACCGTCAGCGGCATGCGCGCCGGACCCACCGCCGCGATCACCCCCAGCCCCTCCAGCTCAGGCATCTGCACGTCGAGGAACACCAGGTCCGGGGCTTCGTTGCGAACTAGCCGCCCTGCCGCCCCGCCACCATCCGCCTCGCGCACGGCGCCGCGGTCGGCCGGATCGGCGCCGGGGACTGGTCCTGCACGAACACGTCCCAAAGCATGCGGCCGTGCGTGACCGGCGCATATTGCAGGCAGTTCGGCGAGGCCGCCCAACCGGCGCTCGGCCGGATGCAGAAATCCTCCGCCGTGTCCGGGTCGCGCTGGCGGAAGCGGATCCCGGTCAGCCCGTCGCCGGACAGCGGCTTGATGTCGAACTGGATCGTTCCGGTATCGGACGAGAGCCCGGACAGCAGGGCGCTGCCGCTGTCCAGGCGCAACAGGCCGTTCGGGGACGCTTCCTGGTGCAGAACTGCAGACGCGCCTTCAACCGGCTGTTCACCTCCATGTCGATCGACCGCCAGCGGTCGGCGGTCAGCGGGATCTCGATCGGTGCCGCAGTGCGGGCCGGTCCCGTCGGCAGCAACGCGACCGAGCCGAGCAGCATCATGCCGGAAACCCGGCTGGTGGTCCAAGTTCTCATGGGCGGTCGGTCCGGACTGGTGATGCCGTGCCTCATGCCGCACCGGCAGGTCGGCATCCACGGCCAGGTTCCTAACCTGGTCGTCTCCCGTCACCAGCCGGCGGGACCGCTGCTCGACCGGTTCAGGAGGGCAGGCAGGCGTCGCGGAACTGCCGGAAGGCGCGGGCGCGATGGCTCAGCGCGTTCTTCTCCGCTTCCAGCATCTCCGCGAAGCTGCGCGCGTCGCCGCGGGGCACGAACACCGGGTCGTAGCCGTGTCCGCCGCCGCCGCGCGGCGGCCACACGAACTGCCCGTCGATCCGGCCCTCGAACGCGGCGTGCCGGCCGTCCGGCAGCGCCAGGCACAGGGCGGCGACGAACCAGGCCGATGGGTCGGCGTCCAGTGCGGCCCCTCCCTCGTCGTGCACGCGCTGCATGGCGAGGCCGAAGTCGCGCGTCGGCCCGCCCCAGCGCGCGGACAGGATGCCGGGTGCGCCGTCTAGGGCCGCGACGCAGAAGCCGGAGTCGTCGGCCAGCGCCGCCAGGCCGGAGGCGGTGGCGGCCGCCACCGCCTTGAGCCGGGCATTGCCGGCGAAGCTGTCCGCCGTTTCCTCGGGCTCGGGCAGGCCGAGCACGGAGGCTGGCACCAGCTCGACGCCGGTGCCGTCCAGCAGCGCCTCGAACTCGAAGAGCTTGCCGGGATTGTGGCTGGCCAGCACCAGCCGGTCGCCGCGGGACAGGCGGATCATCGGGTCTGCTCCAGGGCACGGCGTTGCGCGTCGAACAGCGTGCCCACGCCGGTGCGGGCCAGCGTCAGCAGCGAGGCGAACTGGTCCTCGGTGAACGGCGTCTGCTCGGCCGCGGCCTGGATCTCGACGATGCCGCCGGTGTCGGTCAGCACGAAGTTGGCGTCCGCGGCGGCGGCGCTGTCCTCGGCGTAGTCGAGGTCGAGCACGGCGCCCGCCTCGGTGAGGCCGCACGATACCGCGGCCACCTGGCCGGTCAGCGGCACCGCCGGCAGCACCCGGTTGCGCACCAGGGTGTCGAACGCCAGCCGAAGCGCCACCCAGGCACCGGTGATGGCGGCGCAGCGCGTGCCGCCGTCGGCGTTCAGCACGTCGCAGTCCAGCACCACGCCGATCTCGCCCATCGCCCGACGGTCGGTGACGGCGCGAAGCGAGCGGCCGATCAGCCGCTGGATCTCCTGGGTGCGGCCGGACTGCCTGCCGCGTGCCGCCTCGCGGTCGCCGCGCTTGTGCGTGGCGCGCGGCAGCATGCCGTATTCGGCGGTGATCCAGCCCAGTCCCTGGCCGCGCAGGAAGCCGGGCACGCGCGGCTCCACCGTGGCGGCGCACAGTACCTCGGTGCGGCCGGCGCGGATCAGCACCGAACCCTCGGCATGGTGCGAGAAGCCGGGCTCGATGGAAAGGCTGCGGAGCGCGTCGGCGGCGCGGCCGGATGGGCGCATGGGTATGTCCTCGCGGGGCTGATGCGGCAGATAGCCCGAGCCCGGTTCATCTCGCCAGCCAGTGTTTCGGTTGCGGTGCGGGCCTGGGCTTCCTACCCTGCGGTTGTGGAGCGCGCATGATCGATCGACAACTGCCGGCACGGCCGGTGCTGCCGCCCTTGGATCCCCGGGCGGCGGCGATCCTGCGCGAGATCGTCGAGCAGTACGTCGAGACCGGCGACCCGGTCGGCAGCCGCACCCTGTCGCGCCGACTGCCGGTGCCGCTGTCGCCGGCGACGATCCGCAACGTGATGGCCGACCTGACCGAGGCCGGGCTGCTGTTCGCGCCGCACACCTCCGCCGGGCGGATGCCGACCGAGAAGGGCTTGCGCCTGTTCGTGGACGGGCTGCTGCAGTTCGGCAGCCTGTCGGAGGACGAGCGCGACACCATCGTGCGCACCCTGGAGACACGCGGCCGCTCGCTGCAGGACACGCTGGCGGACGCGTCGGCGATGCTGTCCGGGCTGTCCGCCGCGGCGGGGCTGGTGCTGGCGCCGAAGGGCGACGGGCAGATCAAGCACATCGAGTTCGTGGCACTCGGCTCCGGCCGAGCGCTGGTGATCCTGGTCGGCGCCGACGGGCAGGTCGAGAACCGGGTGATCGAGACCCCGCCGGGCCTACCGCCGTCGGCGCTGGTGGAAGCGGGCAACTACCTCAACGGGCGCCTCCGCGGCCTGTCGCTCGCCGAGCTGCGTCGGCACGTGGACGAGGAGCGGGCGGCGAACCGCACCGAGCTCGACCAGCTTGCCGCCGGCGTGGTGGAGTCGGGGCTCGCGATCTGGGGCGGCGAGGGCAGGGGCGGCTCGCTGTTCCTGCGCGGCCAGTCGCGCCTGCTGTCGGACGTGACGCAGATCGAGCGGCTGGGCACCATCCAGATGCTGTTCGACCGGCTGGAATCCCAGGAAACCATGCTGCAGCTGCTGGATCTTGCCGAGCAGAGCGACGGGGTGCGCATCTTCATCGGCGCGGAGAGCGGGCTGTTCGGCGCCTCGGGGGTGTCGATGGTGGTGGCGCCGGCGCGCAACGAGGCCAACCGGATCGTCGGCGCGATCGGCGTGATCGGCCCGCAGCGCATCAACTACGGCCGGATCATCCCGGTGGTGGACTACACCGCCCGGGTGATCGGGCGGCTGCTGGGGTGATGGACTAGGCCGGCGTGGTGTCGTCCAGCCGGTGACAAGGCGACGATACGGGAGCGCGGAGGCTTCCGGGATCGCCGTGGCGCCGCCTCGGTTACCCGGCCGGGACTGGATCAGCCCAGTTCTGGTCCGAACGTCACGGCTGGTCCGCGAGGCGCCGGCGGGTTGGTATCGACCGCCGGCTGCTCCGGAGGGGCGGGCGTCGTGCCATGCGTCGAGGGGATCAGGCCGCTGAGCCCGATGCTAATAGCCACAATTGCTTCTCCGTCGGAGCGGTCAGTCGATGGCAGGTCGGCCGGGGCGATCCGGGTGCAGTGTGGCCTGTACCCGCTGGAAGCCGGCACGAGCTCGTTCTTGCACGACATGTAGATGTCGATCCGCAGGTCGGAGGGCGGCAGGCGCGCCGCCACGCCGGCAGGATAGGACGTGACGGATATGGCGACCGTGATCTGCCTGGCCGGGTCGGCGACGGCCTTGCCATCGACGAGGCTTGGCGCAAGCCGGAGCGCCTCCACGATCCGGGTCATGCCCGGCGTGAAGCCCGTCATGAATGGCGACGGGCTTCTGCTGATAAGCGTGCAGCCCTTCACGCTCCCGACCTGGTCGATCGCGCACTGGTATTGCGCCGTCATCAGTCCCGGATCGAGTCTGGACAACCTGTAGTTGATGTTGAAGGTGTGGTGCTCGACCCAGACCGGAACGCCGTTCTGCGTGGCAGGCTGGTAGCGAGCACCCCTGACATAGGCGAGCGCGCTGTTGTCGAACAGCGGATCGGTGCTGCTCAGGATGCGGCAGCCTTGGGTGCTACCCGTCGGTGTGACGCTGCAGTCGGCCCGGACCGACCCCTCAAGGCCCAGGGCCGCCAGGATCTGCGGGTAGGCCGGCCGGACGTTGTTGAGAGGCACCGGCTTGGTGCTGGCTTGCGTGGTCGGCGTTCCAGGATCGGTGCAAGCGGAAAGCAGGACCGAGAAGCACGCTAGCTTGCTGACCCGGCCGAGCATCACGGGCAGACAGGAGTTGTTGTCATGTCGTAACTTATCCTGCCGATTCCACGTTATAAAAGAGGCTGGGTGGGAAGAACCAGAGGATCACGCATAACTAACGAATCCTGAGCCATTCGACGGTTGATGGCCTTTTCCCACGGCTCCAGCAGCTTCTCGCCGGCGCGCCTTGCGTTTCTTCCCGGTTGATGTTGGTGGCGATGGCGTCGGACGGGATGGCGTTCACCTGGATCCGCTGCGGGTCCACCTCCTGCGCCAGGATTTGCATCAGCATGGCGACGCCGCCCTTGGACGCGGCACAGTTCGCGTACCCCGCCCAGGGGATTGCGTCGTGCACCGAGCTCATGTGCAACTGCTGTGGGTGGCACACCGCAGGCTTGAGCACGGAGTCTGGAACAGCGAGCTGCAGGGCCAGCCAGGAGCCAGGACGATGCAGAGCGTAGACGTATCCGACGTGAAGAACCGGCTGGCGGCCCTGCTCGACGAGGTCGAGGCGGGACGGGAAATCGTCATCACCCGGCGCGGAAAGCCGGTCGCGTGCCTGGTGCCGGCCGAGCCCGGCTTCGACCGCGTCGAGGCGCCTCGTGCGGCGGAAGGTCTCCGTCTCGCCAGCAAGGGCCAGACCCTGGGCTGCCTCTCCATCCGCGACCTAGTGGATGCCGGGCGCCGGTGAGCTTCGTTCTCGACAACTCCGTGGCCGTAGCTTGGTGCTTCGAGGACAAGCAGACCCCGGCCATCATGGCCCTGCTGGACCGCGTCCTGGAACTGGCGCTGCGCCTACCGCTCGCGACCGGCGATAAGATCCTGGCCGCTGCCGCGTCGGACGCGGGACTGGAGTTGCTTCCGGTCGCCTGAGCTGCGGATGGCTCAGGGTGCAGCCGTCCATGCCAGCAGGGTGCAGACTTGATCGGCCCTGGTGCGGTGGGATTGCTTCCTGTCCATGATCCGGACGCTGTCGCCGCTGTCTGCGGACCGCCCCGTCACCCGTTGTCCTCGAAGCCCGGATACAGCGTCATGCCGCCGTCGACGTAGAGGGTGGCGCCGGTGATATAGTCGGCCATGTCGGAGACGAGGAACACCGCGGCGTTGGCGATGTCCACCGCGGCGCCGATCCGCTTGTAGGGGATCAGCTCCAGCAGCTTCTCGCCGGGCGCGCCTCGCGTTTCCTCGCGGTTGATGTTGGTGGCGATGGCGCCGGGCGAGATCGCGTTGACCCGGATCCGGCGCGGCCCGACCTCCTGCGCCAGCGTGCGCATCAGCATGGCGATGCCGCCCTTGGAGGCGGCGTAGTTCACGTGGCCGGCCCAGGGGATCACGTCGTGCACCGAGCTCATGTGTAGGATCTTGCCCCACGCCCGCGACACGCCACGGTCGCCCTGGGCGACGAACTGCCGGATCGCGGCGCGCGCGCACAGGAACTGGCCGGTCAGGTTGACGTCGAGCACCCGGCGCCAGTCGGCCAGGCTCATCTCGGCGGACGGCGCGTCCTTCTGCATGCCGGAGTTGGCCACCACGATGTCGACGGCGTCGAAGCGGGCCACGGTCGCGGCGAACAGGCGCCCGACCGCGTCCTCGTCCGACACGTCGGCGCCGACGGCAATCGCCGCCCCACCGGAGGCCGCGATCTCGGCCGCCAGGGCGTCCGCCGGCTCGGCATGGCTGTTGTAGTTCACCACCACGGCGGCGCCGGCTTCCGCCAGGCCGCGGGCCACGGCCTGGCCGATGCCGGAGCTGGCTCCGGTGACGATCGCGACTTGGCCGTCGAGGCGGCAATCCATGGTCCGGCCTTTCCTGGTTCGGGTGCGGCATCACGGGAACGCGGGCGGCCGGCACCGGTTTATCGCCTGGCCCGCTCCGGCTCGGGATCGCGGGCGTCAGCCAAGGGAGCGGACATGATGGCCAACACAGATGCGGCGCAGTCGGGCAGCTTCACCCTGGGCGGCGACCTCCTCGTCACGCGGCTCGGCTTCGGCGCGATGCGGATCACCGGAACCGGGATCTGGGGACCGCCCGCCGACCCGGACGCCGCGCGGGCGACGCTGCGCCGGGCGGTCGAGCTCGGCATCGACTTCATCGACACCGCCGACAGCTACGGGCCGTTCGTCAGCGAGGACCTGATCGCCGAGGTGCTGGCGCCGTACAAGGGGCTGGTGATCGCCACCAAGGGCGGTCTGACCCGGCACGGCCCCAACATCTGGCGCCCGGTCGGTCGGCCCGAGTACCTGCGGCAATGCGTGCTGATGAGCCTGTGCCGGCTCGGGATCGAGCGGATCGACCTGTGGCAGCTGCACCGGGTCGACCCGCTGGTGCCGGCCGAGGAGCAGTTCGGTGAGATCGCGCGGATGCGGGCGGAAGGGCTGATCCGGCACGTGGGGCTGAGCGAGGTGGACGTGCCCACGATCGAGGCGGCCGGCCGGCACTTCCCCGTGGTCAGCGTGCAGAACCGGTTCAACTTGGTGGACCGCAAGAGCGAGGACGTGCTGGAGCATTGCGCCGCGCATGGCATCGGCTTCATCCCGTGGGCGCCGCTGGCGGGCGGCAGCCTGGCCCAGGAAGGCTCGGCGCTGAGCGAGATCGCCGAGCGGCGCGGCGCCTCGCCGGGGCAGGTGGCGCTGGCCTGGATGCTGCGCCGCTCGCCGGCGATGCTGCCGATCCCCGGCACCGGCAGCCCGTTGCACCTGGAGGAGAACGTGGCGGGAGCAGCGCTGACCCTGGACGACGAGGAGGCGTCGGCGCTCGACGCCCAGGGCCGGGCGGCCTGGCAGGCGGCGTGAGGTCGACGACCTTCTGCAGCGCCCGGCCGGACGACGGTCCGGCCGGGCGACGCGTCACGCCATCGCAGTGGCGACGGGAAGGGCGATCGGACCTTCCCAGGCGCCGGCGCCATCCACGTAGAACACCGACAGCGTGCCGGAACTGTCCGGCACCACCGCGTTCAGCTGCTCGCGCGACACCTGGTGGGCGAGGGCGACGCTCGTGCCGGGCGTGGTGTAGCCGGGGGGCGAGATTCCCAGCGGGCCGGCCCAGCTGCCGTCGCCCAACACCCAGAACACCGACAAGGCGCCGGTGTTGTCGACCACCACGACGTCGAGCTGGTTCCAGTTGATCTGGTGCTCCATCGCGAGGCCGGCACCCGGCGGGGCGAAGTCCGACGCCGAGATCTGCAACGGCCCGTTCCACTGGCCGTCGCCCGCCACCCAGAACACCGACAGCGTGCCGGTGTTGTCGACCACGACCGCGTCCAGCTGGCTTAGCGAGACCTGGTAGTGCAGGGCGACGCTGGCCCCCGGCGGCGCGAAGCCGGGCTGCGAGATCGCCAGCGGCCCGCTCCAGGTGCCGCCGCCGTCGACCCAGAACACCGACAGCGTGCCGGTGTTGTCGACCAGCACCGCGTCGAGCTGGCCGGCCGTGACCTGGTGCGCCAGCGCCACGTTCGCACCGGCCGGCGCGAAGCCGGGCTGCGAGATCGCCAGCGGCCCGCTCCAGTTGCCGTCGCCGTCCACCCAGAACACCGACAGCGTGCCGGTGTTGTCGACCAGCACCGCGTCGAGTTGGCCCATCGACACCTGCGACGCCAGCGCCACGCCCGCACCGGGCGGCGCGTATCCCCCGGGCGAGACGCGCAGCGGGCCGGCCCAGGATCCCTCGCCGTCGACCCAGCACACCGACAGCGCGCCGGTGTCGTCCACCACCACCGCGTCGAGCTGGTTGTCCGACACCTGGTAGCCGAGCGCCACCCTGGCCTGCGGCGGCGCGAAGCCGGGACCCTGCACCTCGGTCGGGCCGCTCCAGGCGCCGGCCCCGGTGACCCAGGACACCTGCAGCGCGCCGGTGCCGTCCACCACGGCCGCGTCGAGCTGCATGGAGGAGGTCTGGGTGCGCAGCGCGATGCTGCCGCTCGGGCCCACGTCGCCCATCAGCGCATAGGCCAGCGCCTCGCCGTTGACGCTGCCCAGCCCGGTGACGGCGTCCCAGCCGACACCGGCGTTGTAGCCGGTGTTGCTGCCCGTCGTGACGTCGTCGAACACGCACGGGTTGCTCAGGGCGTACAGGCTCGGGTTGAGCGCGCCCACCGGGCTGCCCAGCTGGGCGTTGAGGAGCGCCACCAGCCCGGCATAGAGCGGCGCCACCGCGCTGGTGCCGCCCCAGGGACCGGTCTGCTGGCCGCTCACGATCAGGATGTAGCCGCTGTCCGGGTCCCCGTTGCCGGCGATGTCCGGGACGCCGCGCCCGACGTGTCCCTGGGGGTTGATCGAGACCGGCACCCCCGCCGCGTCCTGCCAGGCGGGCAGGTCGAACACGTTGCTGATGCCGCCGCCGCTGCCGCTCCAGGCGACCTGGCTGAACGACGCGCCCGACACATCCTGGATCGTGGTGCCGCCGCAGCCGGTCACCGACGGGTCCGAGGCCGGGTAGAGGACGGAGGCCGGCTGCTCGGAGCCGCCATCGCCGGAGGACACGAACACCGTCACCCCGAGGGAAGCGGCGTCGGCGAGGACGGAACTGATGCTGCCCAGCGAGTCGCCCCAACTGGCCTCGTCGCCGGCCCAGCTGATCGAGAGCACCGACGGGGCGTTGGCGCTGTCGTGGATCGCGGTGGTCAGGGCGTCGACCCAGCCCTGGCCGGTGTTGGGAGCGGTGTAGACGACGATCCTGGCGCCGGGTGCGGCCGAGCCTGCCACCGCGATGTCGAGGGCCACCTCGTAGTCGTCGCCGCCGACGCTGAGGTCGTTGTTCTCCCACGCCGCTCCGGGATCGAGGTACAGCTCGTGGACGTGGCCGTCCTGGCCCACGAAGTTCACGTGCTGGCTGTCGTCCGCCTGCCAGTAGCCGTCCAGCGTGGTGCCGGGTGCCGGCAGTGCGCCGCCCGCCGCCGCGGACAGGTCGTTGCTCCTCCAGCCCTCGCCAGGGTTGGCGTACAGCTCGTGGACGTGCCCGTCGGTGCCGATGAAGTTGATGTGCTGGCTGGTGTCGCTGCCGAAATAGCCGTCCAGCGGGCTGCCGGATGCCGGAACCACGCCGCTGCCGGACGCCGCGGTCAGGTCGTTGTCCTCCCAGGCGGCGCCGGGGGCGAGGTAGAGCTCGTGCACGTGGCCGTCGGTTCCGACGAAGTTGACGTGCTGGCTGCTGTCGGCCTGCCAGTAGCCGTCCAGTGCGGTTCCCGGGGCAGGCATGGTGCCGCTGGCCGCCAGCGTCAGGTCGTTGTCCTTCCAGCCGCTGCCGGGCTCGATGTAGTACTCGTGCACGTGGCCATCCTGGCCCACGAAGTTCACGTGCTGGCTGCCGTCCGAGCCCCAGTAGCTGTCCAGCGCGGTTCCCGCGGTGGGGGCCATGCCGTTGGACGCCAGCGTCAGGTCGTTGTCCTTCCAGCCGCTGCCGGGCTCGATGTAGTACTCG
>CAXTVS010000038.1:0-6691 GCA_964247735.1 uncultured Acetobacteraceae bacterium | reverse complement strand
TGCACGTGGCCGTCGGTGCCGATGAAGTGCACGTGCTGGCTGCCGTCGGAGCCCCAGTAGGCGTGCAGCCGGGTGCCGGCGGCGGGCGTCATGCCGCTGGACGCCACTGTGAGGTCGTTGTCGGCCCAGTCGGCGCCGGGCTCGATGTAGTACTCGTGCACGTGGCCGTCCTGGCCCACGAAGTGCACGTGCTGGCTGTTGTCCGAGCCCCAGTAGCCGTCCAGCGCCGTGCCCGCGGCGGGCGTCATCCCGTTCGAGAAGGCGGTCAGGTCGTTGTCCAGCCACGGGAAGCCGGGATGGGCGTACAGCTCGTGGACGTGGCCGTCCTGGCCCACGAAATTCACGTGCTGGCTGGTGTCGCTGCCGAAATATCCGTTCACGGCGCTGCCGGACGCGGGCAGCACCGCCGGCGACGCGTTGACGGCGCCGTCGACGCTGACGAACTGCACGTCGGGCACCGGAAGGTCGGCGATCGTCTGGAAATAGGTCGCGACGTCGCTGTCGCTGTAGCCGCCGCCGAACTCGATGATGCCGATGGTCTGCCCCGCGGCCGATCCGGGCGGGAAGCCGTACAGCGTCGCCACCTGCTGCGGCGTGAGCGGCGTGGTGTCGAGGCTGCCGGCCGCCTGGCGCATCATCGGGCGCGCGAGCGGCCGGTCATCCAGTCCGAGCACGTCCTCGACCACGTCTGCCAGCTCGCGGGGCAGGCGCACCCTGCCCTCGACGCCGCGGTGCCGGGTCCGGCCGAGCCGGTAGGTGTTGAGCCGTATGCCGAAGGCGCGCTCCATCTGCGCCACGGTGCCGGACAGGCGGATGCTGCGCCGCGCGCCATCCCGTTCCACCACCACGAGGCCGTGGCGCGCCGCAAAGTCGGCGACGCGGTTGAGATCGGCGTCCGAGGCGCCGTAGCGGGCGGCGAACTCGTCGCGCGACAGGTGGCGGCGCCTGGCCGGGCGCGGGTCGAGGACGGGCAAGGACGGCGCCCCCGGCTGGCGGCGCACGCGCACCGTCACCGTGAGGGTCGAGTCGGGCCTGGCCGGACCGAGCCGGACCGGGGCGGTCTTCGGCGGCCGCGCGCTGTTTTGAACGACGGGTCCGGGAACCGCTCTCGGACCGTGGGGGGCGTGTGACATGGCGAACTCCGGTGCTGGATGCCGCCGATCCACCGGCGGCGGCGTCCTGCTCACCACGCTCCGCCCGCAAAGTCTTGAAACGGCTGCTGAAAAGATGTGAAAGACCATGAACGGGACGCCGGACGGCGCGTCCGGCTGTCGATTGGCTGTTCGCGGCGGGAAAGGCTATCGTCCGCCAAGTCATCGGATCGCGCAGCCGGAACACCATGCCGTCGCCCTCCACCCTGACGGGCTACCGGTTCGATCGCTTCCTGCTCGAGCCGGCGGAGCGGGTCCTGGGCCTGGATGGCGTTCCGGTGGCGCTGAGCTCGCGCGCCTTCGACATGCTGCAGCTGCTGATCGAGCACCGCGACCGCGTGGTCACCAAGGACGAGATCCTCCACGCGGTCTGGCCCGGCATCGTGGTCGAGGAGAACAACCTGCCGGTGCAGATCTCGGCGATCCGCCGCGCGCTCGGCGCGCAGCGCGACGGCCGGCCGTTCATCGCCACGGTCCCCGGCCGCGGCTACCGTTTCGTCGCCCCGGTCGACGAGCAGGTCCGGCCGGCGCTGCCGGCCATGCCGCAGGTCCCGCCGGCGGTGCCCTCACCGGAGCCCGGGCCGGAGCCGGGCGGCATCGCCCCCGCGCGCCCGGTCCGGCGCGGATGGCGGCGGGCCGCGCTGGCGGGTGCGGCCTGCCTCGTCCTGGCGATGCTCGGCCTGGGCTGCCTGGCGGTCATGACCCGCACCCGGCCGCCGCCGCGGCTGTCGATCGCGGTGCTTCCGTTCCGCAACCTCGGCGCCGATGCCGGGCAGGCCTACCTGGCCGACGCGATCAGCGACGACCTCACCACGGACCTGTCGCACCTGCCGGGAAGCCTCGTCATCGCCCGGGAAAGCGCCGACACGTTCAGGGACCGGACGGTCCGGGTGGACGTGATCGGCCGTGCGCTCGACGTGCGCTACCTGCTGGAAGGCAGCCTCAGGAGCGAGGGCGGCGTCCTGCACATCAACGCCCAGCTGATCGACGCGCAGACGGCCACGCATCACTGGGCGAGCCGGTTCGACATTGCCCGCAGCGGCCTGCCGGACGCGCAGCACGCCATCGTGCGCCACCTCGCGGGCGTGCTCGACTTCACCCTGGTGCAGATCGAGGCGGCCCGCTCGCTGCACGACCGGCCGGACAACCCGGACGCGGTGGACCTGTTCCTGCGGGCGAGGTCCAGGCTGGACCGCGACGACGGCTTCGACGGGCTGCTCGCCGCCCAGCGCCAGCTCGAGCAGGCGATTGCCGTCGCTCCCGACTTTTCCGACGCGATGGCGCAGCTGGGACTGGTCCTGCTGCGCAAGGTCGGCAACTTCGACGATCCGGACGAGTGGCAGGATCATGCGCAGGCGGTCGCGGTGATCGGCAGGGCGATCGCGCTCAAGCCGCAAAGCCCGCTCGCGATCACCGCCCGCGGCATGCTCGGCTGGGAGGACGACCATTGCGACCAGGCGCTGCCGGACTTCCGGCTCGCCTTGTCGCTCGATCCCGACGCGATCGAGGCCCAGGACGGCCTGTCGGAGTGCGCGCGCGCGCTCGGCCGGATGCAGGACATGATCGGCGGCCTGCAGGACCTCATGCGGATCGATCCCGCAGCGCCCGACAACGCGCGGCGCCAGAACCTGATCGGCCTCGGCTACCTGCTGCTCGACCGGCCGAGGGACGCCCTGGATTGGCTCGGCCGCGCCCGCTCGGCCATCCTGCCCTCGGAGCCTGCAGGGACCGCACTAGGTTGGGGAGAATGGAACACCCTGCACCTCATCGTCGCCGAGCAGCGGGTCGGACATCCGTCCCGGGCCGCCTCGATGTTCGAGGCGTACCGCAGGCTCCGGCCGCACCGGACGGTCATGCAGCTCGCCGCCTACGATCCGCGTGCCTATTCGACCCTGCCGGGCTACGCGCCCTACCTTGCCGCACTCCAGGCGGTCGGCATGCCCGCGAGCCTGGACGAGGCGGTCGACTTCGGCGTGCCGCCCGGTCCCGCGCCGCATTCCGGCGACGACTTCTCCCCGACGCCGGTGCTGATCCCCGGAGCAGGCCGCATCGACACCGCGACGCTGCACGCCCTGCTCGGCTCTCCCGATCCTCCGCTCGTGCTCGATGTCGGCCACGGCGCGCGCCAGATCCCGGGCGCCATCCTGGTCTGGCCGCAAGGCGTCTGGGGCGATCCCGACCGGATGCTGGAGCAGGCCGCGGCGGCGGCCCGGGGAACGGTCGTCGCGACCGCGTCGGACCGGCCTGGTGCGAGCCGGCCGGTCGTGGTCATGGGGGACGGGCCGCTTGGCTGGTCGAGCTACGATGCCGCGCTGTTCCTCGTTGCACGGGGATTTCCTCATGTGCTGTGGTATCGCGGAGGCGAGCAGAGCTGGGCCGCGCATGGCTACGAGACGACCGACAGCCGGCCTCAATGATCCGGCTCTGATCGACCATCCGTCCGCGACCGGCTGCAGGAGGCATCGGCCATGACCAGCGACATCGGGAATGTCATGCACATCGACGGGCACGGGACCCACAGCCAGGGCAACAGCCCCGTCCCGCCGCCGCCCGCGCCGCTTCCCGGCGATCCCACCGCCCATCTGGTGGCGATCGCCGGACGCATCCTGCCGACGCTCGACAGCGACACCGCGCGGAGGGTTGCGATCGTCCAGCTCGAGCACGCCCGCGACCTGTCCGCCCGCACGGCAACCGCGTTCGACCAGATCCTCGACGCGATCCGCCGTCCCGACCGGTCCTGACCGAAGGTCCTGGTTCCGGCCCGAGCCGCTCCTCCGACGCCGGAAGGGGCGACGGCCGCACGCGCCGGTGGTAAAGAGCCGGCATGACCGGCCCCACTGATCGTACCGCTCCTCGACCGCTGACGGCCGGACGTCCCATTGCCGGAACCGAGACCGCCTACGGCTCCGGTTCCCGCCCCGCGCCGAGGGCCTTCCGGCTGGGCGGACGCGGCCCCGGTCCCCGCGGCCGGCCGCGCTTCCGCGTCATACGCACCCTGGCCGGCGCCCTGCTGGCCGTGGTGCTGCTCCTGGGCGGCACCGCGGCGCTGGTGGTGTGGCGCAAGTACGAGCTGCTGACCGCCGACCTGCCGACGGTGGGCGTGCTGCGTACCTACCAGCCGCCGGTGATGAGCCGGATCTATGCCGGCGACGGGCGGGTGATCGCCGAACTCGCCGCCGAGCGGCGCCTGTTCGTCCCCTACAGCGCGATCCCGGACCGGGTGAAGGCGGCCTTCCTGTCGGCGGAGGACCAGAACTTCTACACCCATGGCGGCGTCGACCCGCTGGCGATCCTGCGCGCCGCCGTCACCGACCTCGAAACCTTCCACAAGCGCCGCCCGATCGGCGCCTCCACCATCACCCAGCAGGTGGCGAGGATCATGCTGCTGGGCTCCAACGCCCGCACCTTCGACCGCAAGGCCAAGGAAGCGATCCTGGCGATCCGCATCGAGCAGACCCTGAGCAAGGAGCGGATCCTCGAGATCTACCTGAACGAGATCTATCTCGGTGCCGGCGCCTACGGCATCACCGCGGCCGCCCAGACCTATTTCGACAAGCCGCTCGACCAGCTCGACGCGGCGCAGGCCGCCTTTCTCGGCGCGCTGCCGAAGTCGCCCACCAACTACAACCCGTACCGCTATCCCGACGCCGCCCGCGGCCGGCGCGACTGGGTGCTGGACCGCATGGCCGACACCCACGCCATCACCGAGGCGGACGCGCAGGCGGCCAAGGCCGAGCCGCTGGTGCCGACCGCCTTCACCCGTCCCGGGCCGGTGCCGGGCTCGGAATGGTTCTCCGAGGAGGTGCGGCGCCAGCTGCTCGACCGCTACGGCCAGAACCAGACCATGCAGGGCGGACTGGTGGTGCAGACCAGCCTCGACCCCCACCTGCAGGACGAGGCGACGCAGGACCTACGCGACGGGCTGATGCACTACGACCGCCTCCATGGCGGCTGGCGCGGCGCCGTCGCCCACCTGGACGGCGTCGGCAACCTCCGGCGCGGCCGTCCGGTGCGTGGCGTTCCCGTTCCGCCCGCCGTGAGCTGGCAGGCGGCGCTGGCGAACGTTCCCCGTCCTGCCGGGATGCTGCCGGACTGGCGGCTGGCGGTGGTGCTGTCGCCGGCGCTGGGCACGGTCGGCTGGCTCGACGACGACGCGGGGCAGGGCGGCCTCGGCACGCCGCACGAGACGGTGCTGAAGAACGAGGACATCGGCTGGATCCACACCTATCGCGCGCTGCGCGCCGGCGACGTGCTGATGGTGCAGCCCGACCGCGATCCCGCCGGCCATGCGCCCGGCCCGGTCGCGCTGCGCCAGATCCCGCAGGTCGAGGGCGCGCTGGTCAGCCTGGATCCCACCACCGGCCGGGTGCTGGCCCTGGTCGGCGGGTGGAGCTTCGAGAACAGCCAGTTCAACCGCGCCACCCAGGCGCTGCGCCAGCCCGGCTCGTCGTTCAAGCCGATCGTCTATCTGGCCGGCATGATGCAGGGCATCTCGCCCAGCCAGAAGTTCGAGGACGAGCCGTACTCGAACGGCTCCTGGCATCCGAACAACTACGAGAAGACCTTTGGTGGCCCGACCACGCTGCACGACGCGCTGCGCAAGTCGCTCAACCTGGTGACGATCCGGCTGGCGGCGCATATCGGCATGAGCAGCGTGGCCAAGCTGGCGATCGACCTGCACGAGGTCGACAGCATGCCCAAGGTGCTGCCGGCGGTGCTGGGGGCGGTGGAGACCACCGTGCTGCGCGAGGCGGGCGCCTATGCCTCCATCGAGAGCGGCGGCAAGGAGGTGCTGCCCAGCCTGATCGACGACGTGCAGGACCGCGACGGCCACGTGATCTGGCGCGCGGCCGGCCTCGGCGTGCAGGCGGGCTCCGACCCGAACCAGCCGCCCACCCTGACCGACACCCGCCGCCAGGTCGCCGACCCGGCATCGGCCTTCCAGGTGGTGCAGATGATGAAGGCGGTGCTTGCCCCGGGCGGCACCGGGCGCCAGGCCGGCGCCGGGATCGACTTCCCCGTCGCCGGCAAGACCGGCACCAGCCAGGACTTCCACGACGCCTGGTTCGCCGGCTTCTCGCCCAGCCTGCTGACGGTGGTGTGGGTGGGGTACGACAACCCGCAGAGCCTGGGCGAGAAGGAGGACGGCGACACCGTCGCCGGCCCGATCTGGAACCGCTTCATGAAGGCGGCGCTGGCGGACCGCCCGAAGGTCGAGTTCCGGGTGCCGGACGGGGTGGCGGTGGTGCGCTACGGCGATGCGGTCGACGCCTTCAAGCCGGGCCAGGAGCCCGGGATCAGCCACAACCTGAACCCGGTGGCGGAGAACCAGGTGCTCAGCGCCGCCGATACCGGGGCCGAGAACCTGCCCGACGCCGAGTCCGAGATGGGCAGCGCGGACGCGGGCGTGGCCGGGTCCAGCACCTCGGTCGACGCGCCTGGTCCGGGCATCGCAGGGCCAGGGATCGTCGCCGGTCGTGCCAATGCCCTGGCCGCGGCGCCGCCGCCCAAGCCCGCCGGGGGTGACATCGGCATGGGCG
>CAXTVS010000037.1:0-35510 GCA_964247735.1 uncultured Acetobacteraceae bacterium | reverse complement strand
GCACCTCACGCCCAGCCAGGCGAAAACGACGGTCGGCATGGTCGGCAAGACGCATCTTCGGTTTTTTCATCCTTGGCCGGTGTTGCGCGCGCCGGGCCCGTTCTGCTGCCGACCGGAGCAGCGGGCCCCGCACCCTATAGCATCCCGGACCGGCTTGCCTATTGCAGGGACGTGACTGGCCTTGGCGCCTGCTCCGCCCGCGTGCGGCGCATCACCTGCCGCCGCAGCGGCGGCGGCAGCAGCGCGGCCGCCCAGCCGATCGCCGCGAACTGCCACGGCAGCATCAGGTGGGGACGGTTCCGCGCGATCGCCGCCGCGATCCGCTCCGCCGCCGCGTCCGGCTGCAGCAGGAACGGCTTGGCCGCCCGCAGCCGCCGGCTCATCGGCGTGTCGACGAAGCCCGGCGAGACCAGGGTGACGCCGACGCCGTGGTCCTGCAGCCCGAGCCGGAGCGAGGAGGCATAACGGGACAGCCCGGCCTTGGAACCGGCATAGGCGGCGGCGTAGGGCAGGTCGTGGAAGGCGGCGACGGAGCCCAGCAGCGCGATCTGGCCACGGCCGCGCCGCGCCATGCGCTCGCCCAGCGCCATGGCCAGCGTGACAGGTGCTGCGAAGTTGACCAGGGCCAGCTCCAGCACCAGTTCGGGCTGCTCGGTGACCGAGCCCGGCTGCCGCATGTCGCCGAGGCCGGCGGCCAGGATCGCCAGCGCCACCGGGTCCTGCGCGTCGTCGGCGCGCACCGCCTCCAGGGCGGCGGCGGGATCGACGAGGTCGAGCGCCCGCAGCCGCACCGCGGCGCCGGCGGCACGGCAGCGTGCCGCCACCCTGTCGAGCCGCGCCGGGTCGCGCCCCCACAGGATCAGCGTCCGGCCCGGTGCGGCGTAGCGGGCCGCCAGCGCTGCGCCCAGGCCGCTGGAGGCGCCGGTGACCAGGACGCAGCCCGGATCGACGACGTTGCCGCGTCTCATCCGGCCTGTTCCGACGGGTGCTGGTGTGCGTGCATGTGTTTCCCCCGACGGCGTCCCGGCCTTATCTGTGCCCGGCCGCAGGCTGCCACCAGAACGAGGATCCATCCAAGCATGGCCGATTCCGCCCCAGTCCGGGTTCGGGCCCCTTCGCCTGCAGCACGTCCCGACGCCGCGGGGCTTGCGGTCGTGCCGGTCGAGACGGGACGCCAGCTGCGCGCCTTCCTGCGGCTGCCGCGCCGGCTCTACGCCGGGATGCCGGGCTTCGTGCCGCCGCTGGACCTGGAACGGCGCGGGATGTTCCACCCGAAGGCGGCGCCGTTCTTCGCCCAGGGACGGGCGCGCTACTTCCTGGCCATCCGGGACGGCAGGACGGTGGGACGCATCTCGGCGCAGGTCGACCCGGTGACGATGAAGCAGTGGGGCGGCCGGATCGGCCTGTTCGGGGCGCTCGACGCCGCCAACGACGCGGAAGCGGTCGCAGCGCTGCTGGAGCAGGCGGCGGCCTGGCTGAAGGCGGAGGGCATGGAGCGCGTGCGCGGCCCCTACGCCCTGGCGCCCAACGGCGAGGCCGGGCTGCTGGTGGAGGGCGAGCGCGAGCGCACGGTGCTGATGTCGCCCTGGCACCCGGCCTATCTCGGGCCGCTGGTGGAGCGGGCCGGCTGGAACAAGGTCAAGGACCTCCTGTCCTACGAGCTGGCGATCGGTCCCGAGGCGGAGGCGGCGCTGCCGGTGGGGCGGAGCCGCCTGCTGGAGGCCGACGCGGCGCGCGGCATCACCGTGCGCCGGCTGAGCAGGAAGCACCTCGCCCGCGACGCCGCGATCATGGGCCGGCTCTACAACGACGCCTGGGCCGACAACTGGGGCTTCGTGCCGATCACCGAGCCGGACATCGCGGCGATGGTGAAGGAGCTCAAGCCGATGATACGCCCCGAGCACCTGGTGCTGGTCGAGCGCGACGGCGTGCCGGTCGGCTTCGCGCTGGTGCTGCCCAACATCTACGACATCGTGGGCGACCTCGGCGGGGCGCCGAGCCCGATCGGCTGGATCAGGCTGGTGTCGCGGCTGCTGCGCAACCGGTTCACCTCCGGACGGGTGATCCTGCTCGGCATCGCGGCGTCGCTGCGCGGCACCACGCTGGGGGCGATGATGCCGTCGCTGATCATCGCCGAGCTGATGCGCCGGGGCCGCGACATGCCGTTCCGCACCGTGGAACTGGGCTGGATCCTGGAGGACAACATGCGCATGCGCCGCCTGATCGAGCGGCTGACGCCGAAGCCGAACAAGGTGTTCCGGCTCTACGAGCGGGCCCTTTGACGGCGGACGGCCCGGCAGCCTGGACGATCCGACACGCCTGGCGAGGGCAGCCGGGTGAAGGGTCCCTCCGGCGAGGCGGACGGGCCCGGGAGCAGCGCGTGCCGGTGGATCCTGCGCCTGAGGTCAGTCCTCGACCGTGCCGTGCGAGTCGGCGTGGCCGAGGCGCCAGTAGCCGGCGGCCTTGATGTCGGTGCGGGCGACACCGCGCTCGATCAGCGTCGCACGGAGCCGGCGCACGGTGTCGATCTCGCCGGCGAGCCAGGCGTGCAGGTCGTCGGCCGGCAGGCGGGCGCTGCGCAGCGCCTGGTCCAGCAGGCGGGTGGTGCCGGGCGCCTCGCGGCCGCGATGCAGCCAGACGATCTCGGCGTTGGCGGCGGTGGGAAGGTGGCGCTCCTCGGCGGCGTCGGCGGCCTCGATCAGCACCAGGGCGCGCGTGCCCGGGTGCATCTCCTCCAGGCGGCGGGCGATGGCGGGCAGCGCGGTCTCGTCGCCGGCGAGCAGGAAGGCGGCGTAGTCCTCCGGGATCAGCATGGATCCGCGCGGGCCGGCGACGCCGAGCAACCGGCCGGGAGTGGCGTGCGCGGCCCAGGAGGAGGCGGGACCGTCGCCGTGCAGCACGAACTCCAGGGTGAGCTCGCGGGCGACGGGGTCGAAGCGGCGCGGGGTGTAGTCGCGCACCGGGCCGTCCTCCGGGAACACCCTCGCCACCTCGCCGGGCGGCGGGAAGAACAGCTTCACGTGGTCGTCGGCGGCGGCGGAAGCGAAGCCGTCCAGCGCCTCGCCCCCGAGCACGATCCGGCGCATGCGCGGCGTGATCTGCTCCACCCGCACCACGGACAGCAGGCGGCGGCGGATCTCGTGGCGGACGCGCAGCGGCGTGCGGGCGAGGACGTTCATGGGCGGCCCTTCAGGATCTCGTCGGTGGCGCGGGCGAGGATGGCGGCGATGCGCCGGGCCTCGTCCGGGCCGGCGTCCCGGGTGCGCATCAGGGCGGCCTTCAGCGCGTGGCGGGCGCCGTGCAGGGCGTCGGCGGCGCCCGGGTCGCGGTCGCCCAGGCCGGCATAGGCGTCGCGGACGCCGTCCATGCGGGTGCCGATCCGGGACAGCATGTCGAGCATGGCGTCGGCGCGGGCGCGGTGGGCGGCGAGCTCGGCGTGGCCGGCCTCGGTGAGGGTGTAGAGCTTGCGCGTGCCGTCGAGTGACACGCAAGCGTGGCCGATCTCGTCCAGGTAGGTCAGGGCGGGATAGATCATGCCGGGGCTGGGCGCATAGAAGCCGCCGGAGCGTTGCTCCAGGGTGCGGATCAGCTCGTAGCCGTGCGCCGGGCGCTCGGCGAGCAGGGCCAGCAGCAGGAGCTGGAGGTCGGCGGAGCCGAGCTTGCGGCCACCCGGCATGCCGTCGCCGCCCATGAAGCCGCCGCGACCGCGGCCGAAGCCGCGGCCACCTCCTGGACCGCGATGCTGGTGGCCGATGGCGTGGATGAAGCGATGGAACTGGGCATGAGTATCTTTGAACATATCTTAAGATAGTCTGCTTCGGCGGACGCCGCCAGCGGAATCTGCAAGCAGGACGCGTTCCCGGCGGAACCGTCGGCGTGCCGGCTCGATGCGATGATCGGCATCCGTCCTTCGCCAGGGCCTCCCGGACCCCGGACAGCCGGGGTGAGGCGGCATGACGTTCGCCGTCGGTCCGGATCCCGGCGATCCGGTCGCACACCCCGGCCGGCGCGGCCGGGTCCGGCGGCCTCGCATCGCCCGTGGGCGGTACCTGGCGGGAACGGCCGGTCCGGCTAGGATGGGGATCAGGCCCGGGGGGATCACGCGCTTGACCGGACGACGCCTCGTCGACATCTCGCAGACGCTGCGGGTCGGGCTGCCGGGCTGGCCCGGGGACGTGCCGTTCGGGTCGGACGCGACGTGGAGCCATGGTCCCGGCTGTCCGGTGAGGGTGTCGCGCTACGCGGCCTCGACCCATGCCGGCACCCATGCCGACGCGCCGCTGCACTACGATCCGGCGGGGGCGGCGATCGACGACGTGGCGCTCGACGCCTTTGTCGGGCCGGCCCGGGTGCTGGACCTGCGCGGGTGCGGCGGGGTGGTCACGCCCGACCTCGTCGCGACGGCCTCGGGCGGGCCGCCGCGGGTGCTGTTCCGCACCTATGCACGCTTCCCGCACGAGGCCTGGAGCGGGTCGTTCGTGACGCTCGCAGCGGACACGGTGCGCCTGCTCGCGGCGTGGGGCGCGGTGCTGGTCGGCATCGACTCGCCGTCGATCGACCCGCAGGCGGCGAAGGTGCTGCACGCGCACGACGCGGCGCGCGTGGCCGGGCTGCGTCTGCTGGAAGGGCTGGTGCTCGACGGGGTCGAGGCCGGCGACTACGAGCTGATCGCGTTGCCGATCCGGCTCGGCGGGCTCGACGCGGCGCCGGTGCGCGCCGTGCTGCGGCCGCTGTCGTGACGGCGCGGCTGACGCGCGACGCCATGCTGGCGATGGATGCGCGCGACCCGCTGGCGGGGGTGCGGGCGCGGTTCACGCTGCCGGAGCGCGGCGTGTACCTGGACGGCAACTCGCTCGGCGCGCTGCCGCGGCAGACGCCGTCGGCCGTCGCGGAGCTGGTGCAGCGGCAGTGGGGACACGACCTGATCTCGAGCTGGAACAGGCACGACTGGATCGGCATGCCGGCGCGGCTGGGCGCGCTGATCGCGCCGCTGGTGGGGGCGCGGGCGGACGAGGTGATCGTCTGCGACACCACCTCGGTCAACCTGTTCAAGCTGATCGCGAGCGCGCTGGAGGCGAGGCCGGGACGGCGAACCATCCTGTCGGAGGCGGGGAACTTCCCGACCGACCTGTACGTGGCGCAGGGAGCGGCGCGCATGCGGGGCGACGTCGCGCTGCGCCTGGTGGAGACGGACAACATCGTGGGCGGCATCGACGGCACGACCGCCGTGGTCGTGCTCACCCACGTGCACTACAGGAGCGGCGCCAGGCTCGACATGGCGGCGATCACGCAGGCGGCGCACGAGAAGGGTGCGCTGATGCTGTGGGACCTCAGCCACAGCGCCGGCGCGGTGGAGGTCGAGCTCGGCCGGTGGAACGTCGATCTCGCGGTCGGCTGCGGCTACAAGTACCTGAACGGCGGTCCCGGGGCGCCGGCCTTCCTGTTCGTGGCCAAGCCGCTGCAGCACGCGCTGCAGTCGCCGTTGTCGGGATGGATGGGGCACGCGGCGCCGTTCGCGTTCGTGGACGACTACCGGCCTGGCGAGGGGCTCGCCCGGTTCCTGTGCGGCACGCCGTCGGTGATCGCCATGGCGGCGCTCGAATGCGGGCTGGCGCAGTTCGAGGGCGTCGACCGGACGGCGATGTTCGCCAAGGCGCGCGCGCTGGGCGGGACCTTCATCCGGCTGATGGCGCAGGAATGCGGCGGCTTCGGCTTCGCGCTGGCCTCGCCCGCCGACGACGCGGCGCGGGGGAGCCACGTCAGCCATGCGCACGGGGAGGCGTACGCGATCTGCCAGGCGTTGATCGCCCGGGGCGTGGTCGGCGACTTCCGGGCGCCGGACCTGCTGCGCGTGGGGTTCTCGCCGCTCTACACGTCGCATGCGGACGTGTTCGACGCGGTGGCGGCGGTGCGCGCGGTGATGACGGGGCGGGAATGGGACCGGCCCGCCTACCGCACCCGGGCGCGCGTGACGTGAACCGGCCCGGCCGGCCCGTCACCATGCTGCAGCGCCGCCTGGGGACGGCGCAGCTGTCGATGATCGCGATCGGCGGCGCGATCGGCACCGGCCTGTTCCTGGGCAGCGGCTTCGCCATCAGCCTGGCCGGTCCGGCGGTGCTGCTGAGCTACGCGATCGGCGGGCTGGTGGCGCTGCTGCTGATGGGGTGCCTGGCCGAGATGACGGTGGTGCATCCCGACACCGGCTCGTTCGGCTGGCTGGCGCAGCGCTACGTCGGGGGGCTTGCCGGCTACCTGGTGCGCTACGCGTACTGGTCGGCCAACGTGCTGGCGGTGGGCACGGAGGTCACGGCGGTGGCGCTGTACATGCGCTACTGGGCGCCGGGGATGCCCGGCTGGTGGTGGATCCTCGGCTTCTCCCTGGTCCTGGTGGCGGTCAACGCGGTCAGCGTCGGGCTGTTCGGTGCCGTGGAATACGGCTTCTCGTTCGTCAAGATCGCGGCGATCCTCCTCTTCCTGGTGCTGGGCGGCTGGACCGTGCTGCACCGGGCGGGATCGGCGGGCGTCGGGTTCGCCAACTATTCGCGCTACGGCGGGTTCCTGCCGCACGGGATCGGCGGGATGTGGGTGGCGGTGATCGTGTCGATCTTCAGCTATCTCGGCATCGAGACGATCGCGGTCGCGGCCGGGGAGGCGAAGGACCCGGAGCGGGTGATCGTGCGCGCGCTGCGCACCACGCTGGCGCGGCTCGCCTTCTTCTACCTGGCGACGCTCGCGGTCATGCTGGCGGTGATGCCCTGGACCAGGGCGGCGGCCGGTGTCAGCCCGTTCGTCACCGTGATGGAGGCGAGCGGCGTTCCCGGTGCGCCGTCGCTGATCAACCTGGTGATCCTGGTCGCCGCCCTGTCGGCGATGAACACGCAGATCTTCGCGGCGACCCGGATGCTGTTCAGCCTGGCGCAGGCCGGCTACGCCGCGCCGCTGCTCGGCCACGTCAGCCGGCGCGGCGTGCCGGTGCCGGCGCTGCTGGCCTCGACCGCCGGCATCGCGGTGGCGGCGGTGCTCTACGTGCTGGCGCCGGAGCGGGCATTCACGGTGATGATCGCGCTGTCGATGTTCGGCGCCCTGTTCACCTGGGGCATGATCTTCGTCACCCACCTGTGCTTCCGGGCGGCGCGTCGCGGGGTACTCGGACGGTTCGCGATGTGGGGGTCGCCGTGGACCAGCGTGCTCGGCCTGGTGCTGATGACGGCGATCCTGGCGACCACGGCGTTCACCGGGGTGTTCCGGCTGACGCTCGCGTACGGGGTGCCGGTGCTGGGAGTGCTCGGGGCGGTGTATGCGGTGCGCTACCGAACCGAAGGCAAGGACGCAGCCCGGGCACGGTTCCGGGCCTGACTGCGCTGCTCGGGGCGGCGGCCGCTGCGGAACACCAGGCTCGACCTGACGCTTCCAGGCAGCCGGCAGGGTGGAGTGGCGCCGCCGTTCCGTCCGCAGGGCACCTCGCGCACGTCCCGCGGACGCCGACCATGGTTGGTCAACTTGGACCGGCACAAGGCACCGATCATCCTGCGCCCGTCCCCGGAGGCCATCATGCAGCAGGTCACCATCCACGCCGCGAAGTCCCATCTTCCAGGCTGATCGAGGCCGCCCTCAACGGCGAGGAGATCGTCATCGCGAAGGGGAGCAGGCCGGTCGTCCGCCTGGTGCCGGTGCTGCGGCGGCCGTTCCAGGTCGGGCTGCTCGCCGGCCAGCTTGGCGTCGCCCGGACTTCCTCGCGCCCTGGACGCGACCGAGCTCGACCTTCGGGAAGGGGGAGGTCGGTGACGGCGGTCCTGCTCGACACCCCACGCCTGGGTCTGGAGCCTCGCCGGTGATGCCTGCCTTTCGGCGCACGCCCTGACGGCCATGAACCAGGTGGACACGGTGCTGATCAGTCCGATCGGCTCTCTTCGAGATCGCCCAGCAGGTCAGGCTGGTCAAGTGGCCGGAGATGGTGCCCTTCGTGGACCGGTTGCCCGGCGGCCGGGATCGGGCACACCGTTCCTGGTGTGGAACTCTCGGCGTCTTCCATCACACCCTGACAGCCACTGGATCGTGCCAGGATCAACCAGCTTGTCGTATGCTGGCTCTGTCATCTCCGGAGTGCGGGACGTCAAGTAGGTGCACCTGTAGGCCTCCACCGCCTTGCACATCAGGGTCGATTGTCATGGTCGGCAGCCTACGCCGCTCCTCCCGAAGCGATCACCTCTCCAGCGTGACCGGGACGTCCTCCGCAGACACTGCCGGCCGGAAGCAGGATGTCCGCTCGCAGCCAGAAACTGCAGATGCGGACACGCGGGCAGTGCAGGATGGATCTGAAGGCGCACGGTCCCTGTTCCTATCGAAAGCTTGCTATTGAAACTGTAGGGTCTGGTTTAAGATTCCGAAGCCTCAGGGAAGGAACCGATGAGCCTCGGAACCAGGAACTCACGCATCGACGTGATGCGCGGCGTGTCGATAATGTTGGTGCTTCTCCACCATTTCTACATTGCTTATCTTGCGAATGACCCGTCTTTTCATGGAATCCCCGGATGGGCTTTCTTGCACGCGATCTTCAGAAACGGCAACTATGCCGTGACGATGTTCTTTGTCATCTCGGGCTTCCTGATTACCTCGAACGCCGACAGGCGATGGGATGGCCTGCACAACGTCAGGGCTTCCGTCTTCTACCGGTATCGAGCGGCCCGGATCGTCCCGTGCCTGCTTCTGCTACTTCTCATCGTCAACGTGCTGGCCGCCCTGAAAATCACCATCTTCGAAAACCATCCGGAATTCGGAGGGCCTGTTCCGTTCTGGATTGTCGACCTGGCCTCGCTGACGTTCTGGATGAACGTGCTGATGAGCCGTGCCGGCTGGATGAACTACGTGCTCTGTGTCCAGTGGTCACTGTCCATCGAGGAGGTGTTCTATCTGTCGTTCCCGATACTCTGCCTGTTTCTGAGGCGCGAACGTCGTCTGCTCGTCGCCTGGAGCCTCTTCATCGTGGTAGGCCCCATCTGGCGCGCCACGCATCAGGGCTCGGAATACACCGAACTGAACTCCTACCTTTCCTGCTTCGACGGCATCGCGTTCGGCTGCTGCGCGGCTGTTCTGGGCAAGCACGCAAGGCTCCCAGGTTGGTCGACAACACCGATCTCCGGTGTCGTCGCCCTCGGGATGACCTGGTTCTATCTCTCGGCCCCGATCCGCGAGACGGGCATCTACGGGGTTACCCTGATGGCGCTGGGAACTGCGGTTCTCCTGGTCGTTGTTGCGCATGGTGGAAGCCGTTCCGTGACGCGAAGGAAGGTTGTCGAGCCGCTGCGACGCTGCGGCCGCTTGAGTTACGAGCTCTACCTGTTCCATCTAATCGTGTTGGGCAGCCTTCGGACCGTCTGGTTGCCGGACGCGACGGCGGGCAACGCCAAGATTCTCCTGCTGGCCGCCTACCTCATCCTCTCGGTCGCTGTGGCTGTTCTCGTAAGCCGTTACTACTCCGAGCCGTTCAACCGGCGCCTTCGCGCGGGAGCGTCTACCTCGTCGAGGGTGGCGAGGGCCTGATGAGACCCGCTCTCGGCCAAGCACAGCGACGATGCGCCCGCCCTGCGCAGGACAAGGCGCTTGGAACGAGTGGCACCATGGCCGGCGTCGGAGGATGTCCGCTTCCGGGAAGCAGGCCCGCACGCCGAGCCCTCCGAGACGAGGCGCAAACCAGCCACCGACGGCCTGAAGACACCATCCGTCAGCCGACTGCGCCCGTGGCATGAGGAAACCGCGCCAGCCGGTCTCCCCAGACCGACCGACCGGCCGACCGAGCGACAGGTGGAACTCCTCCGCCTCCACCACCGGCGACCCGTTCAGATCAGCGTCGGGATGGGTGCCTCCCATCGGACGCGTCCCGCCGGCGGCTCCCGCCGCAGGACCGCCGGCGCGGGATCATGACACCACTTCATGACACCACGCCGGGACGTCTCCCACCCCCCGTCGAGCCTTCCATGTCAGCGATTCCGCTGCACCCGCCCCCTTGGGACAGCGTAGTCTCCAGGCCCAGGGACCACCGAGGCAGACCAGCCGCATGCCGACCCGCCGCCACCGGACAGACCCGCCGGTCGAGATGCCCTTGCCCCTCGGCTGCACCCTCGGGCCGGCCTCCACGACCGCTCGCCAGCCCTGTCTGATCCGGGCAGGAACCAGTTGAACGAAGCACGGCTTCCAGGCAGCGGACCTGACCGCCCCGGCGTCCAGGACGAGGCGCAAAGCCGCCGAAGCTGGCGATGCTCCCCGTGCCAGAGCGCAACAGGCGGCGACGCACGCCGACCGGGGGCGAGCAGGACCGTCGTTCGCAGGCAGCGTGTCCGCGGGCGCCCGCCCGTGGCGCCACCGCGGGTTCGGCAACGCCACCGTTGCCGGCGCGGTGCGGCGCGTCTCGACGCGGGACAGGAGGTCCGGGCGGAGGCCTGCGTGGCGTCCGCTTGGACGAGCCGGGGTCAGTGGGCAGCTACTGCGTCGGGCATGTCCTCGGGCTCGGCGATGCTGTCCAGGTCGGGGCGGGACAGGCCGCTGCGGACGCCCCAGATGCAGAACCCGAGCGACGCCACGGCGACCACCCCCATGTCCCAGCCGAACGGCAGCCAGCCCAGGCCGCCGAACTCGTGGCTGCCGACCAGCGACAGCAGCGCCATCGCCACCAGGTAGCAGACCAGCCAGATCGCGGCACGGAACTCCGCCAGCAGGGCGGTGGACGAGGCGCCGCG
The DNA here is from genome assembly GCA_964247735.1 of uncultured Acetobacteraceae bacterium. Taxonomy (GTDB): domain Bacteria; phylum Pseudomonadota; class Alphaproteobacteria; order Acetobacterales; family Acetobacteraceae; genus Lichenicola. Next base: position 24,777 of record CAXTVS010000037.1, on the reverse strand, counting down.
CCGGTACCAGACGTAGATCGGCAGGGACACCACCAGGAGCAGGATGATCTCGGCGGTGAGCGGCCACCGGGCCCAGAACAGCAGCTCGGAGGCGACCACGAACGCCACCGGGCCGAGCACGGCGATGCCGGGCACCCGGACCGGGCGGCGCAGGTCGGGAGCGGTGCGACGCAGGGTCAGCGCCGAGATCGGCAGCATCAGGTAGGAGATCACGGTGGCGACCGAGATCGCGGCGGCGAGCGAGCCCCAGCCGCGGAAGAAGTAGAGGAACACGAAGGCGACGCCGAGGTTGAACCACAGCGCCGGGCGGGGCGCGCCATGGACGGGATCGACCCGGCCCAGCACCGCGGGTGCTGTGCCGTTGCGCTGCGCGCCGACCACCATGCGGGCGGTGCTGGCCATGTAGGCGGTGCCGGTGCCGCTGGGGGACAGGAAGGCGTCGAAGTAGAGCAGGATCGCCAGCCAGTTCAGGTTGAAGGCCAGCGCCAGCTGCGCGAACGGTGAGGAGAAGGTGATGTGCTGCCAGCCGCCGGCGGACTGCACGCGGGCCGGGTCGATGGCGCCGAGATAGGCGACCTGGAGCAGCAGGTAGACCACGGCGGCGATCGCCACCGACCCCAGCACGGCGAAGGGGATGTTGCGGTCGGGGTTGCGCGTCTCGCCGGCCAGGTTGAGGGCGGTCTGGAAGCCGTTGAAGGCGAAGATGATGCCCGAGGTGGCGACGGCGGTGAGCACGCCGGCGCCGCCATAGGGCAGGAAGCCGCCGCCGCCGGGGCTGCTGCCGGTGATGTTGCCCGAATGGAACGAGGAGGCGATCAGGGCGATGCCGGTCAGGGCCGGGACGATCAGCTTGAACACGGTGATCAGCGTGTTGAAGCGGGTGAAGACCTTCACGCTCCAGAAGTTCAGCAGGAAGTAGACCACCACCAGCAGGCCGGCGAGCACCAGCGCGACCGGGGTCAGCTGCTCGTTCACGTAGAGGCCGTGCGCCCAGCCGTACGGCCAGGAGCTCATGTACTGGATCGAGGCTTCCGCCTCGACCGAGATCGAGCTGGCGATGGCGATCCAGTTCGCCCAGGCGGCGAGGAAGCCGACCAGCGGGCCGTGGGTGGCGTGGGAGAAGCGCACCATGCCGCCGGGCACCGGGAACATGCCGCCGAGCTCGGAGGCGAGCCAGCCGATCACCAGCACCACCGCGGCGCCGATCAGCCAGGCCAGGATGGCGCCGGGGCCGGCGATGGAGGCGGCGCGGGCGGCGCCGAACAGCCAGCCGGAGCCGATGATGGAGCCGATGCCGGTGAACAGCAGCGCCCAGGCGCCGATGTCACGCTTGAGCGGCCCGGTGTGGGGGGGAATCGACATGGACGCGGATACTCCCTGACACTGTCCGGCGGCTGCGGACGGCAGGAGCCGCCACGACCGGCCCGCCGCACCCACTCCCGGGATGCTGGCGCGCATGGCAGGTATGCCGCGACCGGAGGCTCATGGCTATCCCGCACCGGTTCAGCGGGCGTGCCGATGCCAGGAGGTTCGGACCGGTCGAACGGACGGTTCGACCGGTCCGGGCCTCCGGCCGCGGAGCTACCGGGCGGCCGTGGTGCCGAACAGCGCGACGGCGCCGGCCACGTCCGGCGTGCCGTAGCCGGTCACGTTGTCCCAGCCCGGCGTGACGGTCAGGGAACTGTCGGTGCCGAAGGTCAGGTCGTAGTAGATTCCGCCGTCGTTGAGCAGGACGCTGGCGAACTCGGTCGTGGAGCCGAGCGGTCCCGCCAGGCTGATGGCGGAGTAGGTCGTCGTCCCGCTGGGGTCGGTGATCGTCGCAGTGACCTGGTCGGGCCCTGCCACCGGCAGCACGTCACGGATGACGGAAGGCGAGGCGGTGGCGACGAAGGGCGCTGCCTGCCCGAGCGGATGGCCGGAGAACTGGTTGAAGATCGCCCACATGGCGGAGAACACCGGGGACGCGAGGCTGGTACCGCCGATCGGGGTGAGGTAGGTGGTGCCCTGGACGTCGTACACCGTCAGGGCGCCGGTGAAGGGATCGGCCAGTGCCGACACGTCCGGCAGCAGGCGCTGGGTGCCGGACAGGCCCGACTGGTAGGCTGGCTTGGCGAAGAACCGGCTCGCTCCGCCGCCGGACCCGGCATAGAAGCTGCCCGTGGACGGAGGATCCACGATCAGGCCGGGCGAGCCGTTCGCGGCCGGCTCCGCCAGGCCGTTGATGTTGTTGCCCCAGCCGGCGGTGATGACCGACCCGTCGGTCGGCGAGGTGACGATGCTGGTTCCGCCGACGGCGGTGTCGAAGGGGGAGGAGGCGAGGCCGTTCACGTCGGCAGGAACCCCGTCGGCGGTGAAGTCGCCGCTGTCGCCGGTGGAGACCTGCAGCGAGATGCCCTGCGCCGCGGCCAGCTCGGCGATCGAGTTGTAGACGTCGAGAGACAGCGGCGAGAGCTCGGTTTCCGGATTGCCGTAGCTCAGCGAGATGACGTTCCCGAGGTGGTTGGTGACCGCATAGAGGAGAGAGGACTGGAAGTCCTCGTCGTCGCCGCTGTACGACTGTATCAGCGCGATCTTCGCCCCGGGCGCGATGGCATGCGCCCACTCGACGTCCAGGTCGGTCTCGATGTCGGTGCCGTACTGCGCGCCGGTGAAGACGCCGCCGCCAGGAGCATACAGGGCGTAGTTGGACCCGTTCAGGGCCGGCAGCCCGTACATGGCGCTGAACACGTTGGCATCTGTCTGCGCCTGCGGCTGCAGTCCGGCGTCGATGATGACGATCGTCTGGCCGGCTCCGGTGTAGCCGAGGCGGTAGGCGCTGTTCAGGCCGTAGAGGCCCTGCACCTGCGCCGGGGTGTAGCCGCAGGGATAGGGCGCCGCGGCGGTCTCCCCGGCGCCGTAGCCGAGGCCGGAGATGGTCTCGGTGGCGGGCGTCTTGTCGTCCACGGCGTTGACGCCGGACACGGTGACGCTGGTGGGTGCGGAGATGCAGGAGGCGGATGCCTGCTGGGCGGCGGCGGACGAGGCCCTGACCGCGGGAAACGGCTTCCCGGTCGCGAGGTTGACCGGCCGCATGTAGAGCGGGGAGGCCTGGACGCTGTCCAGGCCGCCGAGGCCGCGGAACGCGGCCGACGCGGCACCGGTCAGCTGCGGCGCCCGCAGGCTCACGTGCACCATCTTGCCGCGAACCGAGTACCGGTTGATCTGGGTGCCGAACGCGGTCTCGACGTCGGACGTGGCGCCCTGGATCCGGATCGACAGGTTATACGGATCGATCGAGACGACCTTGAGGTTGTGCGTCTCGATCTCCCGGCGGACGGCGGACACCTCGCTCGCGGTCGGCAGGTAGGCCGCCAGGTCGGACGGCTTCAGCCACTGGTGGTAGGACGGCGAGGCGGGATCGGTGAGGGCCGCCACCCGCGCGTCGAGCGCCTGCCGGTCGTGGAGGTTCAGCCATACCGTCAGGGAAAGCGGGGTCGCGGCGGTCTCGCGGCCGAGCGGCGTGCCGATCATGGCAATGCCCTGTGCCACGTGGGCAGGAAGGGACGGTGCGGGAAGGGATGGTGCTGGAATGGATCGAGCCGCCGCGCCGGTGCACATGGCGCCGGCGGCGACGGAGCCAAGCAGGATTGTCCTGAGCAGGCATGGTTGTTTCCGAAGCAGGTTCATTATTTTCCTCAGGAGACATGAAAAGGATGTTGAGGCCTGTGCGGCGCGCGCAACGGCCTGTATGGGCCTGGGCGGAGACGGAAGTACGGCCTGAAGCGTCTGGCGTGTCATGCAGACGCCCATGCGTCGATCGCATTGGAAAGCTTGGAGAACACGCATCGTTACGACCGGTGTGGTCCGGCCGTGATCGTGAAGCTAGCAGCGAGTGGCGAAGAACCGGTTGCAAAATGTGGACAATCCTGGTCGTCCCGTGCAATGGGATTTCGCGCAACGACCGAAACGAGGCAGGAAAATCCATTGGATGCGATAGATCGCCGGATCCTTGCCTGCCTGCAGGAAGATGCGACCAAGTCGCTGGTCGACGTTGCAGAGCATGCCGGTGTCTCGCCGTCTCCCTGCTGGCGGCGCATCCAGCGCCTGACCGACGACGGGGTGATCCGGCGCCGCGTCGCCCTGCTGGATCCGAAGAAGATCAACGTCGGCGTGAACGTCTTCGTCCAGATACGGACCAACCAGCACAGCGCGCACTGGGCCGCCTGCTTCTGCCGTGCGGTGGCGGCGATCCCGGAAGTGGTGGAGTTCTACAAGATGTCCGGAAACGTCGACTACCTGCTGCGCGTGGTCATCCCGGACATCGAATCGTATGACGGAGTGTACAAGCGGTTGATCGATACGGTGGAGATCTACGACGTCAGCTCGTCGTTCGCGATCGAGACGATCAAGTACACCACGGCGCTTCCGGTGAACTACGCGACCGACGAGGCGCGCAGGCGGTAGCCGGGCCTCCCCGGAAGCTCAGTCCCGTCGCCGGCTCGGCATCTCGCCAGCCGCGACCAGGGCGCAGGTGATCGCCACCGTGCGTCGGGCCTGGTGGCGGACGGTGTCGAAGTCCTCCTGTCGCGGCGGACGGTTCTCGCTGCCGACGATGGCCGAGGCGCCGTAGGGAGAGCCGGCCTCCAGCATCGCCTCGTCGGTGTAGCCGGTCGGCACGATCAGCATGCCCAGATGCGCCATCGGCGCGTAGAGCGACAGCGTGACCACCTCCGTGCCGCCATGCGGCCAGGAGGCGGTGGCGAACGCGCCGCCGACCTTGCCGGCAAGGGCGCCGCGCTTCCACTGCGGCCCCAGCTGGTCGAGGAAGTTCTTCAGCTCCGTTGCCATGGCGCCGAAGTAGCAGGGCGTGCCGAACAGGATCGCGTCGGCCCACTCGGCGTCCTCATGGGTCGGCGCCGCGTAGAGGGCGTTCTGCCGCTCGGCGCTTTCGGTCCAGCCCTTGACCTTGCCCATGGAGGCGGCGTCGGCGACCTCGCGCGGGCGGCGGACGCGAACCTCGGCGCCGCCGTCCCGGGCCGCCTCGGCGGCGGCGGCGGCGAGCGCCTCCACCGATCCGGACCGGGAATAATAGACGATCAGCAGGCGGGTCGGGCTCGGGGCGGGATCGGACAAGGGGACACTCCTGGACCCTCGCCAGACTGCGGAGGCAACGGATAGGTGTTGCCGCCGTCATGACGCGGAAGGGCTGGCGGAGGTCACGTGTGGTTCAGCGCAGGGCGGGCCTGGATGCGTCGGCCGGGAACGAGGTTCCGGGGCCGGCGTTGGGGTTCCGGAACGGAGTCGGGGAGCGGAGGATGGATGGGCTGTTCGCGGCTGGCATCTTCTGCGTGCTGTTCGGGTTCTACCTGCTGTTCGCCGGCACGGTCAGCGCCACCGAGGTCGGTGCCGGGCTTGCGGCAACGGCCATGGTCACGGCGTTCGCTACCGTGGTGCACCGCGGACGGACACGCCGGCTGCGCCTGGTGCCGCAGGCCAGGCTGCTGCTGCGCCCGCTCTGGGGCGTGGTCGCGGATTCCGGCCGGGTCGGGATCGTGCTGGCGCGGGCGGTTCTGCGTCGTCCGGCGGGGCAGGCGGGCCAGGTGGTGCGCCAGGCGTTCCGCCAGGGCGGCGAGACCCCGGCCGACGCGGGACGCCGCGGCATGGTGGTGCTGGCGGCGTCGCTGGCGCCGAACGGCTACGTGCTGCACATCCCGGCGGGCGAGGACGCGATGGTGATGCACCGGCTGGCGCCGGTGCCGCCGTCGCCGGACCGGGAGTGGCCGGCATGACGGTGTGGATCGCGGCTGCGATCGGCCTGCTGCCACCGGCGGCGGCGGCGCTGATCGCGGCGCTGCGCGGGAAGGTGGCGCAGCGGCTGGTGGCGGTGCAGCTCGCCACGGCGCTGGCCAGCCTGCTGCTGGCGCTGATGACGTGGGCGTTCGACCAGCCGAGCTTCATCGACCTGGCGTTGACCCTGACGGTCCTGTCGCTGCCGGGGACCCTGCTGATGGCGCTGTTCCTGGAGCGCTGGCTGTGACGCAGGCGGCACTGGACGGGCTGCTGGGGATCGCGGTGCTGGCGGCGTGGCTCGGCTGCGCCGGATTCCTGCGCCTGCGCACCGCGCTCGACCGGATGCACTGCTTGGCGTTCGTGTATGCGACCGCCGGCAGCGCCTTGACGGCGGCGGCGTTCGTGTCGGATGGCGCGTCGGACCGGGCATTGAAGATGCTGCTGCTGACCTCGGTCGGGCTGCTGACGGGGGCGGCGATGTCGCATGCGACCGGCCGGGCGTTGCTGCTGCGCGGCTCGGCGCCCGAGGCGGAAGGGGCGGCGCACCTGGCGGTGGCATCGGACGTCGCGGTCGGCGACGGTGAGCGCGGATGAGCGTGCTGACCCCGCTGTTGTTCCTGCTGGTGGCGGTGACCGGCACCGGCGTCGCGCTGTCGCGGGTGCCGCGTCGGCAGGTGATGGCGATGGCGGCGAATGGCATGGCGCTGGCGCTGCTGTTCATGGCGCTGCAGGCGCCGGACGTGGCGTTTGCCGAGCTCGCGGTCGGCACTGCGGCGCTGCCGCTGCTGTTCCTGGTGGTGCTGGCCAGCGTGCGCGCGGACAAGGCGGCGAAGGCGGAGGACGGCGCGGCTGCCGGGAACCGGCCGTGAGCCCGCGCGTGCGCGTGCTGCTGTTCGCGCTGGCGGTGCTGTGCCTCCTGCCGGCGTTCGCGCACGTGGCGCTGCGCCTGCCGCGGTTCGGCGCGCATCCGCTGCCGTATGGCGACGCGATCAATGCCGCCGGCGTGCGCGAGCGGCACGTCACCAACATGGTGAGCGCCGTCAACTTCGACTATCGCGGCTTCGACACGCTGGGCGAGGAGTTCATGCTGCTCGGCGCCGTGACCGGCACCGCGGTCCTGCTGCGCGGCACGCGCGGCGAGCGCACCGAGCAGCCGCAGCAGGTGCCGGGACGGCCGGTGCGGGCGCGCAGCGACGCGGTGGTGCTGGTCGCGCGGCTGATGGGAGCGGCCACCGTGCTGTTCGGGGTCTATGTCGCGCTCCACGCGATGACCACGCCGGGCGGCGGGTTCCAGGGCGGGGTGATCGTAGCGTCCGGGCTGCTGCTGGTGTTCCTGGCTGAAGGATATCGTGGCTGGCGGCGGGCGATGCGCTCGGAGGTGCTGGACGCCTGCGAGGGCAGCGGGGCGACGCTGTATGCGCTGTGCGGATTCGCCTCCATGCTGGCGGGGCAGGCGTTCCTGCAGAACATCCTGCCGCTGGGAAAGATCAAGGACCTGTTCTCGGGCGGGCTGATGCTGGTGGAGAACGCCGGCGTCGCGTTCGCGGTGGCGGGCGGGTTCGCGGTGCTGTTCGGCGAGTTCCTGGAGGAAACGCGGGTGGAGGCGGAGGGCGACGACGACCAGGAGAAGGAGGCGTGAGCGTGCTCGATCAGGCGACGAGCCTGCTGCCGTGGTGCGTGTCGGCGTGGCTGCTGGGTGTCGGGCTGTACGCGATCCTGACCAGCCGGCATTTCGTGCACCTGATCGGCTGCCTGTCGGTGGTGCAGGCCTCGACCTATGTGCTGCTCCTGGCGGCGGGATACCGGAAGGGGGCGCCGGCACCGATCTTCTACAGCCATCCGCCCGGGATCGCGGTGGATCCGGTGCTGCAGGCGCTGGTACTGACCGACGTGGTGATCGGGGCGACGGTGACGGCGCTGCTGCTGGCGCTGGTGCTGCAGCTGCACAAGCGGCGCGGGACGCTGGATCCGGAGCGGCTGCGGCCGATGCGCCGGTGACGGCGCAGCGGCGGTCGAGACCCGGGTGATGGCCATCCTGCCGGTGGGGGTGATGCCGCCGCTGCCCGTGGCGGGGCCGCTGGCGGTGGCGGGGCTGCTGCTGGCGACGGGTACGCGGCTGCCGAGGCGGGTGCCCGACGTGGTGGCGATCCTGGTGGCACTCGCTGCCTGCGTGCTGTGCGCGCTGATGGCCTTAGGCAGCGCGCACGCGCCGCTGGTGTACTGGTTCGGCGGGTGGGAGCCGCGACAGGGACTGGCGATCGGCATCGGCTTCGTGGTGTCGCCGGCAGGCGCGTGGCTGGGAGCGTTCATCGCCCTGCTGTTCGCGGCCACGCTGCTGTTCGCGTGGGGCTACTACGACACGGTGCACGCGCACTTCCACGTGCTGATGCTGCTGTTCATGGCCGGGATGATCGGGTTCTGCCTGACCCACGACCTGTTCAACCTGTTCGTGTGGTTCGAGCTGATGAGCGTGTCGGCGTTCGCGCTGACCGGTTACGCGCTGCGCACGGATGCGCTGGAAGGTGCGCTCAACTTCACCGTGGTGAACACGATCGGCTCCTACCTGATCCTGGGCGGGATCGGGCTGATCTACCTCGAGGTGGGGGCGCTGGACTTTTCCGCACTCGGCCGCGGGGTCTCGGCCCACCCGGGGGATCCTGCGATCACCGCGGCGTTCGCGCTGCTGGCGAGCGGGCTGCTGATCAAGGGCGCGCAGGTGCCGTTCCACTTCTGGCTGTCGGACGCCCACGCGGTGGCGCCGAGCCCGGTGTCGGTGATCTTTTCCGGCGCCATGGTGGCGATCGGGATCTACGGCGTGGCAGTGCTGGACTGGACCGTGTTCGCAGGCTCCGCAGTGGTGCAGCACCTGGTGCACACGCTGCTGCTTGGCATGGGAGCGGCAAGTGCGGCCATTGGCGGGGTGATGGCGCTGATGCAGCGCCACGTGAAGCGGCTGCTGGCGTTCTCCACCATCAGCCATGCCGGCATCCTGCTGGTGGGACTGGCGCTTCTCGACGGGAACGGGCTGTCGGGGATGCTGGTCTACCTGCTCGGGCACGGGCTGGTGAAGGGTGCCCTGTTCATGGTGGCAGGGATCATGCTGGCCAGCCTGGGCGGGATCGACGAGATCGGCCTGCGCGGGCAGGGGCGGCGGATCTGGCCGGCCGGGCTGGTGATGGGGTTCGGCGGCCTGCTGCTGGCGGGGCTGCCGGTGGGGCTGATGGATGCCGGGCTGGAGCGGATCGGACTCGCCATGCGCAGCCAGCACGAGATCGTGGTGCGGGTGGCGGTGCTGGTGGGCATGGTGTGTACCGGGGCTGCGGTGCTTCGCGTGGCGGGACGGGTGTTCGTGGGCTGGGGGCCGGTGCCGGGCGAGGAGGAACGCTCGCCAACCGACCAGGAGAAGGAGAAGGCGGACCGCCCGCTGTGGCTGATGCTGCTGCCGACGACAGTGCTGGTGGCGCTGTCGCTGCCGGGCAGCCATGACGCGGACCGGATCGCCTGGCGGGCGGCGGTGCTGCTGATGCATCCGGATAGCGATGCCATCCTGGGGCTGTCGGCGGTGCATCCGGCGGTGGCGGCGGTGCCGTGGGCGGCGGTGCCGGGGTCGTGGCTGCCCTGGGTGGCGACGGGATTGGCGGTGGCGCTGGCGGCGCTGGAGCTGGGCTGGCACCGGCTGCCGCGCGCCGTGGCTCGTGGCGCCGACCGGGTGCTGGAACCGGCGCTGGACGCGTTGGGCGCGCTACATAGCGGGCTGGTCGGCGACTACGTGGCCTGGATCGCGGTCGGGCTGGCCTTGTTCGTGCTGGCCTGACTGAGTGGCAGGGCGCCGAGGCGCCTCGCGTCATGCGTGTAATTTTCTATCCAATATCGATAATTTTATGGTATTCGACCTCTTGCGGTTGCAACGCGTGATTGAGCGCAAGGTCGGCAACGCCGGGGTCGAGATGGGCAGTCTGCGCGCTGTTGTCGGGGAGGTGGGACGCGTTCTGCGGTCCGGGGCGGCGTTTGCCGGTTGGCAGGCGCCCGTGGCAAGGCGCGGTTCCGCATGATGAACAACCATGTGGTCGCGGCGGTGGCCCGGTATGCATCGCGCATGCGGATCGGGCCGGCCCTGCATCAGGTGGTGCGGAGCGCCGCGCACGCCGCCGGCTGTCCGATCGCGGCGTTCTTCTTCCGCGAGGCGGACGGCTTCACCCTCGGCGCCTCGCACGGGCTCGACGCGCTGGGCAGCGAGGCGGTCGATCACCGGGTGCTGGCCATGGCGATCGAGGGCAGCGATGACGACCTGCGCATCATCAACGACCTTTCGGTCGAACCGGGGCTGCCTGCAACGAGAGGCGACGGGGCGGGTGACCCGCCGGTCCGCTTCATGGCCTCCCTCCGGGTGGTGAACGGGATGGACGCATCGCTGTCGGGGGTGCTGGTGGTGGCCGACCCGGCACGGCGGGCCGGGCTCAGCGCCGCGCAGACGTACGTGCTGCGCACGCACGGCGCGCAGGTCTCGGTGCTGCTCGAGCTGTTCGTCCTGCGCCGGCAGCTCGACGACCGGCAGCCGTCGTCGCAGCCGCGCGTCGACACCGAGCGGCTGCGCCTGCTGGAGTCGGTGGTGGTGAACGCCAACGACGCGGTGCTGATCACCGAGGCGGGGCCGATTGACCTGCCCGGGCCGCGGATCGTGTACTGCAACGCCGCCTTCACCCGGACCACCGGCTACGAGGAGGCGGAGGTGCTCGGGCTGACTCCGCGTATCCTGCAGGGTCCCAACACTGATCGGGCGGTGCTGGACCGGCTGCGCCAGGCGCTGTCGCGCTGGGAGCCGATCGAGGTCGAGCTGCTGAACCGGCGCAAGGACGGGCAGGAGTTCTGGGTCGAGCTCAGCATCGTGCCGGTGGCGAACGAGGTCGGCTGGTACACGCATTGGGTGTCGGTGCAGCGCGACGTCAGCGACCGCAAGCAGGCGGAGGAGACGGTGATCCGAGCCCGGTTTGCGGCGGCCGAGAACGTGCTGCTGGAGCAGGAGATCCGCAAGCGCAAGCGGGTGGAGGCGCAGCTCAGCTACGCCGCGTTCCACGACGACCTGACCAAGCTCAGCAACCGCGCCTACTTCATGAACCGGCTGAACGCGGCCATGGTACGGGCCGGGATCGGGTCGGGCAGAAGCTGCGCTGTGCTGTTCATGGACCTGGACCGGTTCAAGCTGGTCAACGACAGCCTCGGCCATCGTGCCGGTGACCTGCTGCTGATGGAGGTGGCGCACCGGCTGCGCGCATGCGCCCGTCCGCAGGACACCCTGGCCCGGATCGGCGGCGACGAGTTCGTGCTGCTGATGGAGGACCTGGACGATCCGTCGGCGCCGGTCGGGACGGCGGAGCGGATCATCGCGGCGATGCGCCAGCCGGTCTGGCTCGGCAAGCAGGAGATCTTCTCCTCGTGCAGCATCGGCGTGGTGTTGGACACCGGGCGTTACGACCAGCCGGAAGAGCTGATGCGCGACGCCGATACCGCGATGTATCGGGCCAAGCGCACCGAGGCGGGCAGCTACAGCGTGTTCGCCGCTGCGATGCGGGCCGACGCGGTGGCGGCACTTGCGCTGCAGACCGACCTGCAGAATGCGGTGGGCCGCGGCGAGTTCATCCTGCACTACCAGCCGATCTGTGACGCGCTGACCGGCGCCATCATCGGGATCGAGGCGCTGGTGCGCTGGCAGCATCCGGAGCGCGGGCTGGTGGCGCCGGGCGGGTTCATTGCGGTGGCGGAGGAGACCGGGCTGATCCGCGGCATCGGCCGCTGGGTGCTGGCGGAAGCGTGCGCGCAGGTGCGGCGGTGGCGCGACCGGTTCCCTGGCACCGTGCTGCGGCTGAGCGTGAACAGCTCCGCGGTCGAGCTCCAGGACCGGCGGTTCCTCGATGGCGTGCAGGCGGTGCTGGCGGACACCGTGCTCGATCCGCACCTGCTGCAGATCGAGGTGACGGAAAGCGTGCTGCTGCAGCAGCCGGAACGGGTGGATGCGATCCTGGGGCAGATCCGGGCGCTGGGGGTGCGGATCGCGCTGGACGATTTCGGCACCGGATACTCGTCGCTGAGCTACCTCGACCGGTATGCCCTGGACGTGATCAAGATCGACCGGTCGTTCGTGGCACGGATGCTGACCCAGCCGAGGACGCGGGCGATCGTGGACACGATCATCGCGCTCGGGCAGGCGCTGGAGCTGGATATCATTGCCGAGGGAGTGGAGACGGAGATGCAGCTCCAGGCGCTCCGCGCGGCAGGGTGCGGGTTCGTGCAGGGATACCTGCTGGGCAGGCCGATGACGGTGGAGCAGGTGGAGGCGGTGCTGGAGCGGCAGGGGGCGATGGGCTGACGGCGAGGCTGCCGAGGGTCCGGCGACGATCGGGTTGCGCATGTGTCGGTCGACCGTTTGCACGTATGCCGTTCATGGAGCGTGCTGGCCCGTGTGGGGTCATGGTCGTTCTGTCGCCGTCCCCGGCGACACATGTCCGTAATTTCGCCGAACTGGTCATCGAGCCTGATGCCGTCCCGATCCGACATCCGCAGCACCGAACAGTCCGAAGGCGACTGATCCGGTGCGGGTGGCCTTAATTGCCACCCGCTTCCTTGACGGCGCGACTCTCGGCACGGCGGCCTGTGAAACGTGCAGCAAATCCGCGTTACGCCGGCACGCCGGCGACCGCTTGTCTGGACGCCTGAGCATCGCGCGCAGGACGCCGATTGCGGACCTGTCCGGAGCCCGTCTGGCACTTGATCAAGAGCCGGGAGCAACGTGGTCGGGTGGGTGTGGCGGCAAGGACTGGCTGGCCGACGTCGACTGGCTCATGTTCACTGACCACACGAGGCAGATCAGTAGCATGAAGCCGATTTTCTCGCCCAGCGGATCCGTTCGAGGAAAAAGTCGGACTGCTTGCCTCGGAACCACCCGTGCTTTAGAGGCTGGCGGGTTCACGCGTCCGGGCCTGGAAGGGCATGCCCGGCCGTGACGGCTGCGCTCAGGCTCAATGGTGAGCCGCCTGGGATCTTCGGACCGGGGAGGGCAGCTCCAGCACAAGGAGTAGCCAAATGCCCAAGATGAAGACCAAGTCGTCGGTCAAGAAGCGGTTCAAGATCACCGCGACCGGCAAGGTGCTCGCAGGTCCCGGCAACAAGCGCCACGGCCTGATCAACCGCTCGCAGAAGATGAAGCGGACCAACCGCGGCTCCCAGACGCTGACCGAGATGGACGGCAAGACGGTGAAGCAGTGGGCCCCCTACGGGCTGGCCTGAGGAGCATCTGACCCATGGCACGCGTCAAGCGGGGCGTCACCACGCACGCCCGTCACAAGAAGGTCCTGGCCCAGAGCAAGGGCTTCGTCGGCCGGTCCTCGACCAACTACCGCATCGCCCTCGAGCGGCTGGAGAAGTCGCTCCAGTACGCCTACCGCGACCGGCGCAACAAGAAGCGCGACTTCCGCGGCCTGTGGATCCAGCGCATCAACGCCGCCGTGCGCGAGCACGGCCTGACCTATTCGCGCTTCATCGCCGGCCTGAACAAGGCGGAGATCGTCATCGACCGCAAGGTGCTGGCGGCGATCGCCTATGACGACCCGGCTTCGTTCGCCGAGATCGTCGCCAAGGTGCAGGCGGCCATCGCCGCCTGATCGCGGATACGGCCGCATCGTCGAAATGGGGCCGCTTCTTCGGGAGCGGCTCCTGCTTGTCGGCGGGGGTGGCTAGGCCAGGCACATCCGACGCCGCTCGGCGACCGGCCTGGTTTCGGGAGGATTGCGCGGTGCCGGCCGGACTCGCGATCGCCGGACCAGGGCGCTGTTGAGCGGCCCCGCTTCCGAGCGGAACCAGCCGATCAGGGCCGTCGGGGCGGCGTCGTCGGTCCAAAGGCTCACCGTGCCGCCGCGCCTGATCAAGGTCCTGGCGTAATCCACGGCATCGGCATCGGATCCGCACTCGGCCAGCGCGGTCTTCTGAACGAACTCGGCCTCATCCATCAGATATACGCGGTAGCGCGCCATCGCCGACTCCGTCGGATACAGGCGGAAGGGTGGATCGCCTTCCTGTCGCCGGCGCCTGGTTGGAGAGAGGCACGAGCCGCCGATAAGCGTTTTATTAACACGTCTCGCCGAGTTGTGATCTTAATTTTGATCAAGATCCCGATTCGCAGCGTCCGGTGGCGCCTGTCGATCTCCCGCACCTCCGCGCAACGGCTCCAATGTGATGCCGCGGCGCCCGATGACGGTTGACCAGGCGGCCCGGCATGGGAAAGGAGCGCCGGATCGCCTCCGGCGCGGTGCCGGTTCGGCCGCGTGCAGGCACCGGAACCGGGCGCCGATCCTCGCGATGCAGCCCTGCCGGTTCTGCGACGCTTGGGCTGTCCCGGATGTCGCGAGGCGACCGCTCCGGCGCGCGGGCTACTTCACCTCGAGGTGGTAGTCGATCAGCTGGGCGTGGCCGTCCGGCGCGATGGCTTGGATCTCCATGAGGTCGGGTCCGAGATAACCGGGCGCAGACCGGTAGGAAAGCGCCATGCCGTCCTGTGGGCTGGCGTTGCAGGCGTGGCGCGGGTTGGCAGGCGGGAAGTTCGGATAGAAGCGGCCCTGCTCGACCGAGACGGCGCCATGGGCCGGCGGGACCACGGCGCGGACCGTATAGTAGGCGGCCAGCGAGCAGTCGGCGTTCAGGGACAGGAACGAGGACAGCCGGGCGCGCTGCCCCGACGCCACCGTGAAGACGCGGGGAACCTGGCGGAGCACGATGATGCGCGGCGGCGCCGGCCGGCCCACGGCAGCGCCGCCGGCGGTGGTCTGGTTGGTGTTGACGTTGGTGCTGGTGACGCAGCCGCACAAGCCGGCGGCGGCGAGAACGGGCAGAAGCAGCCTGGAACGCATGGAACGGGCTTTCGGGTTGGTAGTCGGAAGCGGTGGTCGCCGCCGACCGATCGGCGGACGGGCGATGACGACCGGGAAGAGGTCGGTCAGCACGGCCCGTTGCAGGGGACGGTGCAACACGGTGGTCCAGCTGCGGCCTTGAAGGGTGGTCGCCGGGCCACCGCCAGGTCGGACACGCCACGGCTGCAAGGCAGGACGCCGGTCAGCTCGAGGCCGGGTGGGCCAGCCGCCATGCTCGACGCGGGATCGGCCCTGCCGGTGTATGCGGTGCCGGGCGCCGGAGCGCTCAGGGCAGCCCGGCGCCTGATCTGCCTCTGCATGGCGGCCGGAGCGGCGCCGACATGGGCCTGGTGGGTGTGAGCGGCGGGGGCAGGCGCATGGCGATCGATCCGGATGCAGGATGGCCGGCCGAACCTGTCACGACGCGCGCCGGATGTTCAATAACGAAGTGCAACGGTCGTGACGGGCCCTGGGGAAGACGCCGATCCACGCGGATCCAGGATGGCTGCGGATCAGGCTTCCGTTCTTTGCCGGTGCGGCGCCTCCGGATCCGGCCACGCTGTCACAGGATCGGCGGCTGTGCGGAACCCATCCGTTCATCCGCCGAGCTCCGGCAGCGTCAGCTGCCCGGCCCTGGCTCCCGTCCCCGTCATCCGCTAAGGCAGTGCCCGTTCGAGACCCGTGTTCCAAACGGGTCTATGCTGCGAAGCGGATCGATTCCCCCTTGGCGGCCTTGAGGTCACGACGATGCCTGACGATCTCGACGCGCTGAAGCAGGACACGCTGCGGGCGCTGGACGCGGCCGCCGACGCGCGTGCCTGGGATGCGGTGCGCGTGGGCACGCTGGGCAAGTCGGGGCGGCTGACGGCGCTGCTCAAGGAGCTTGGACGGGCGGCGCCGGAGGAGCGGCGCGTGCGCGGGGCAGCGCTGAACGCCCTGCGCGACGAGCTGGGGGCGGCGATCGAGGTGCGCGGGCGGGCGATCGAGACGGAGGCGCTGGAGGCGCGGCTGCTGGCCGAGCGGGTGGACGTGACCCTGCCGGTGGCGCCGGAGCCGGCGGGCCTGATCCATCCGCTCAGCCGGACGGTCGAGGAGATGGTGGCGATCTTCGGCGCGATGGGGTTCACGGTGGCGGAAGGGCCGGACATCGAGACCGACTGGCACAACTTCTCCGCCCTCAACACCCCGGCGCACCACCCGGCGCGGACGGATCACGACACCTTCTACCTGCCGCCGCTGCAGGGGGAGCATCCGTCGAGCCGGGTGCTGCGGACGCAGACCTCGGGGGTGCAGATCCGCACCATGCTGAGCGTGCCGCCGCCGATCCGCATCATCGTGCCGGGGCGGACCTACCGGGCGGACCACGACGCCACGCACTCGCCGATGTTCCACCAGTGCGAGGGCCTGGTGGTCGGGCCGGCCTCAGGGAAAGGGGCGATCACGCTGGGGCACCTCAAGGGGACGGTGATCGAGTTCCTGCGGGCGTTCTTCGCCATGCCGTCGCTGCCGGTGCGGTTCCGGGCGTCGTACTTCCCGTTCACCGAGCCCTCGATGGAGATCGACATCGGCTGGAACCGGGAGACCGGGGAGATCGGAGGCGGAAGCGACTGGCTGGAGGTGCTGGGCTCGGGGATGGTGCATCCGCGGGTGCTGGCGAATTGCGGGCTTGATCCGCGCGCCTGGCAGGGGTTCGCGTTCGGGATGGGGGTGGAGCGGCTGACCATGCTCAAGCACGGCATCCCGGACCTGCGCTCGCTGTACGAGAGCGACCTGCGCTGGCTGCGGCATTACGGGTCCAGCCCGCTGTCGCCCGCGGTGCTGCACGAGGGGATCTGAAGGGGATGAAGTTCACCCTGTCGTGGCTGCGCGACCACCTGGACACTGAGGCGACGGTGGAGGCGCTGTGCGCGGCGCTGAACCGGATCGGGCTGGAGGTCGAGGGGGTGGAGAACCGGGGGGCGGCGCTGGCTCCCTTCCGGACCGCGCGCATCCTGGCGGCGGAACAGCATCCAAATGCGGACCGGCTGCGGGTGTGCAGGGTGGATACCGGGCTGGAGGGGGCGGCGCCGGTGCAGGTGGTGTGCGGGGCGCCAAACGCGCGGGCGGGGCTGTCGGTGATCTTCGCTCCGCCCGGCACCTTCATCCCGGGCAGCGGCGTCACCATCAAGGCGGGGGAAATACGCGGGCAGCGGAGCGACGGCATGCTGTGCTCCCTGCGCGAGCTGGGGCTCGGGCTTGAGCATGACGGCATCGCGGAGCTGCCGGACAACACCACGCCCGGGCAGAGCTATGCCAACTATGCCGGGCTGGACGATCCCGTGATCGAGATCGCGGTCACGCCCAACCGCGGCGACGCGCTGGCGGTACGCGGCATCGCGCGCGACCTCGCGGCGGCGGGGATGGGGCACCTGCGGCCGTGGCTGGCGGACACGGTGGAAGGGGTGTTCGACAGCCCGATCGACTGGGCGATCGAGTTCCCGGACGCGTGCCCGTTCGTGCTGGGGCGGATGATCCGGGGAGTGCGCAACGGCCAGTCGCCCTCCTGGCTGCAGGAGCGGCTCCTCGCGGTGGGGCTGCGTCCAATCAGCGCGCTGGTGGACGTGACCAACTTCTTCTCGTTCGACCTGGGACGGCCGCTGCACGTGTTCGACGCGGACGCGGTGTCGGGCGGGGTGCTGACGGTGCGTCGGGGACAGGGCGAGACGCTGCGGGCGCTGGACGGGCGGGACTACGTCGCGGACGGGGAGGACTGCGTGATCGCCGATGCGGTGGGGGTGCAGTCGTTCGGCGGGCTGATGGGCGGCGAGGCGACCGGCTGCACGGAGGCGACCGCGGCCGTGTTCGTGGAGTGCGCGCTGTTCGACCCGGTGCGGATCGCGCTGTCCGGGCGGCGGCACGGGCTCCAGTCTGAGGCACGGCAGCGCTTCGAGCGCGGGATCGACCCGGCGCTGCCGGCGGCGGCGCTTGAGGCGGCGACCCGCATGATCCTGGAGCTGTGCGGCGGCGAGGCGAGCGAGGTGGTGTCGGCGGGGCAGGCGCCGGACTGGCGGCGCACGGCGTCGCTCCGGTTCGGTCGGATTGCCGAGCTGGGCGGGCTCGCGGTGGCACCGGACGAGGCGGTGCACGCGCTGGAGATGCTAGGCTTTGCGGTGCGCGAGCGCGACGAGGGACAGGCCACCTTCGCGGTGCCGTCATGGCGCAACGACGTCGCGGCGCCGGTGGTGCTGTCGCTGCAGCCGGGCTCGGACGGCGACGTGGCCGAGGCGGTGGCGGCAGTGGAGGCGGTGGAAGCGGAAACCGACCTGATTGAGGAGGTACTACGGCTGCGCGGGCTGGACAGCGTGCCGCCGGTGCTGCTGCCGCCGCTGCGGCCGGTGCCGGCGGCGTCGCTGACGCCGCGGCAGGGACGCAACGCCCTGGCGCGCCGGGTGCTGGCGTCGCGCGGCATGGCGGAATGCGTGGGCTTCAGCTTCACCGCGCGCGAGCACGCGGCGCGGTTCGGGGCGGTGCCGGAGTCGCTGCGCCTGCTGAACCCGATCGCAGCCGACCTGGACCAGATGCGGCCGACGCCGCTGGCGACGCTCCTGCAGGCAGCGGGGCGGAACGCGGCGCGCGGGATCGCCGACCTGGCGCTGTTCGAGGTCGGCGCCGGGTTCGACGAGACGGGTCAGCGGTTGATGGCGGCGGCCTTGCGCACCGGGCGGACGGCGCGTCATCCGGGGCGTCCGGCACGGGCGATGTCGCTGTGGGACGCCAAGGCGGACGCAGCCGCACTGCTGGGAGCGCTCGGCGTGCCGGCAGAGGCGGTGTCGGTCACCGCGGACGCGCCGGCGCATTACCATCCGGGCCGGTCGGGCGTGTTCCGGCAGGGGCCGCGGGTCGTGCTGGGGCGGTTCGGGGAGCTGCATCCGGGGCTGCTGGGAGCGCTCGGGCTGGACGGGTCGGCGGTGGTGGGGTTCGAGCTGTTCCTGGACGCGGTGGCAGACCCGAAGCGACGTCGCCGGGCGGCGCCGGACCTGCCGTCGCTGCAGCCGGTGCGTCGGGACTTCGCCTTCCTGGTGGATCGCCGGGTGACGGCGGAAGCGCTGCTTCGCGCGGCGCGAGGCGCGGAGCGCATGCTGGTTGCGGGCGTGTCGCTGTTCGACGTGTACGAGGGCGACACCGTCGCGGAGGGGATGCGGTCGATGGCGATCGAGGTGGTGTTCCAGCCGCGCGAGCGCAGCCTGACCGATGCCGAGCTGGAGGCGGCGTCGGCAAGGCTGGTGGACGCGGTGGCGAAGGCGACAGGGGCGGTGCTGCGCGGCTAAGGCCGGGGTCCGGCGGCCGGAACGATTGCCGGGCTCGCGCGTCCTCGACGGGAAAAGGGGGCCAGGATGGAACGGTGCAGGGTGGCAAGGCCATCGCCCAGAACGGGGGCACTGGTGTCGGGCGCGTTGGCGTCCAGCCTGCTGGCGACGCCGACGGTGGCGGCGCCAGGGCAGCCCTACCAGGTGCGACATTCCGTATATGCCTGTGCCAATCCTCGGGTGATGCTGGCGCTGAGCGGCGACGCGGGGCCGCTGCATCCGGAAGGTTGGGCGGAGCTCGAACGGACCTACGGCCGGTGCACAGTGCTGACGCCGTCGATGCGGCTGGACGTGGTCGCGCGGCAGGGCAGATTGGTGCTGCTGCGTCGGCTTCCGGTGCATGGCCGGGCCTTGCTGCTGTTCGTGCCGGCAGACGAGGTCGGCCGGGTGCCCGTGCCGACGGCTCCTGTCGGGACGGCTGCGCCGCCGGAGGTTGCGCGGGAAGCGCCCGGGGCTGCGGCGGCGTCAGGCGGTGCGGCTCCGACGCAAGCGCCCGGCTCCTCGGCGCCGGCAGGCACGGCGCCTCCCGTCGCATCGGTGCCGATGGGCGTCGCGCCGCCGTCGCCGCCGGAGGCTGTTGTTCCCCCACCGGCCGCGCCGGGCTTCGACAACGGGTCGCCGGAGCGGACGATGCCGACGCCGGGTGGTTCGGCGTCCTCGGGTTCCGCTCCGGAGGCTGGCGCGGGGGCGGCCCGATCTGGTGCCGGCATGCCGCCGGCGCCTCCGGCCTCCAGCAGTCCGTCTGGCGCGCCTGCGTCGCCTGCGGCGCCCGCGATTGCCCGGCCCGCGCCTCCGGTCGTGCCGCCGCCCGCGTCCCGGCCGCCGCCCCCTGCGTCCCAGCCGGTGCCGTCCGCCGTCGCGCCTGCGCCCTGGCCGCCGACGGCTGGGGTGGCGCACCGGGGCGGCTACGCGCTGCTGATCGGATTGCTGGTGGTGCTGCTGATGGCGGCGTCGATCGGCGTCGCCTGGATGGTGGCGCGTCGCCGCCGGCACTTCACCCGGGTGGAGGAGGACTGGCCGTCGCTGGAACGCCAGCCGGCAGCACCGACCGTCGAGGTGTCGCCGCTGCCGTCGCCCCACGCGTTCCGCACGCTCTGCGCGGCAGCCCTGGAGCAGGCCGGGTGGAGCACCCGGATCGCCTTTCCCGGCGACGGCACCGGGCCGGACATCGTCGGGCGGCGCGACAAGAAGCTGCTGGTGGTGCGGTGCCGGACCTCGCGCAGCGTGATCGGCAGCGAGATGATCAACGAGGCCGCGACCATGGGCGGCAAGCAGCCGGGCAGCCTGGTGGTGCTGGCGTCCAACGCCGCGTTCTCGCAGGCGGCGCGGGACGAGGCGGCACGGCAGCGGGTGCACCTGCTGCGGGATACCGATCTGTATGGGTTCGTCGGGTAGCGAAACGACGATCCCGCGGGCATGTGCGGCGCATGAGCCTGCGTGCCCGGGTGGTATCGCACAAGGGCGGCGGCATTGAGTGCCTGGTGGTCCGGCAGCGTCCGGACCTTTCTCGACCTTCCCGACGCGACCGTCCTGGGCGTCCTGTCGCACCAGCAGTCCCATCGGTATCGCGGCAGCGAGCCGAAGCAGGTGTGGGCCTGGAAGGCCGAGCTGCCGCTGCTGCGGGCAGCCCTGCGCGACCTTCCCGATCCCGAGGCGTGGCGGGTGCTGCTGGAGTTCGAGATCCCGCGTCTCGGCGGACGGCTCGATGCTGTTCTGTTGTCACCGCATGCCATCTTCGCAATCGAGTTCAAGGTCGGTGCGACCCGCATCGACAACGCCGCGCGGGCGCAGGTGCACGGCTATGCGCTCGACCTGCAGGATTTCCATGGCGGGAGCCGTAACCGGCCAATCCTGCCGATCCTGGTGGCGACAGACGGACCGTCAGGCCCGGTAGCGATGCCGCTGCCTGTCGGGGGCGCGGCGGCGGTCATGGAGGCAAACGCGCGAAGCCTTCCCGGCCTGCTTCGGCAGCTCTCGATGCTTGCGAGGACGGCGTCCGCCTGTCCGCGGGTCGCGGTGGCGGACTGGGAAGCGGCGCCCTATGCGCCGGTGCTCAACGTCGTGGAGGCCGCTTGCCGTTTGTATCGACGGCACGATGTGGCCGAGATCGCGAGCATGCGGGCGGACGCGTTCAACCTGTCGCTCACCGCGAACCGGATCGCGGCGATCCTGGACCGGGCGGAAGCCGGGAAGCAGCACGCCATCCTGTTCGTCACCGGGATCCCTGGCGCAGGCAAGACGCTGTGCGGGTTGAACGCGGCCTTCGCACGTGCCGGATCGACCTTCCTGACGGGCAATCCGTCCCTGGTGCACGTGCTGCGCGAGGCGCTGGTGCGCAGCGCGGTGGCGGATGAGGGCAGGCGGACGACCGCGTTCCATCGCATCAAGGCGGTGATCCAGCCGCTGCCGCAGTTCCGCGACCTGTACGTGCGGACGGGCGGCCGTCCTTCTGACCGGGTGGTGGTGATCGACGAGGCGCAGCGCTGCTGGACCGCGGCGCACGCAGTCGCCAGTACACGTACCCGGCCGGTGCCGCTCGACCGGTCGGAGCCGGCGCATCTGCTGGACATCATGGATCGGCATGAGGGTTCTGCGGCGATCGTGTGCCTGATCGGGCAGGGCCAGGAGATCCATGACGGGGAGGGAGGTCTGGCCGCGTGGGGCGAGGCGCTGGCGGAGCGGCCGAACTGGACGGTGTACGCGGCGGACGCGACGCTGGTCGATCCGGAACCGCGCAACCGGTTGCCCAGGTTGGTCAGCCTGTGCCTGCAGCCGGACCTGCACCTGTCCGTGCCGGTGCGCTCGCTTCGGCACGAGGCGGCGCCGGCTTGGGTGGACGCCGTGCTGCGCGGGGATGCGGCGGCCGCGAAGGCGGTGATCGCTGCAGGCGGCGAGGTGCCGTTCCGGTTGACCCGCGATCTGGCGGCGCTTCGACGCGGTCTACACGCGCAGGCACGCGGCCTGCATCGCGCAGGATTGGTGGCGAGTGCCGGCGCGCGCCGGCTGCGGGCGGAAGGGCTTGGGTGCGAGGTGCCGCACATGGATCCGGCTGCGGTGTCGGCCTGGTTTCTCAACAACTGGATACGCGATCGCGACGTGCGGGCGTCCGACGCGCTGGAGCTGGTGGCGACCCAGTTCTCCGTGCAGGGGCTGGAGCTCGATCAGGTCGGGGTGTGCTGGGATGGCGATCTGGTGCGCGAAGGGCCCGGACCGGCGTGGCAGGTGCGGTCGTTCCGCGGCACCCGATGGCAGGTGGCGCGGAACCCGGACAAGGTCGCCTGGCGGCTCAACACCTATCGCGTGCTGCTGACGCGGGCACGCTACGAGACGCTGATCTGGGTGCCGCCTGGCGACCGGGACGATCCGTCGCGCGATCCGGTGGTGCTGGACCGGGTGGCCGCCTTCCTGGAGGCGTGCGGGATACGGGCGCTGGCGGAAGCGCTGCCCGCCGCGATGCCGGTGCTCGATCCCGTGCCGTTGCTCCTCGCGGCGGATGGCTGACTTCTGCACCGGATTCGCCTATTGCTCCGGGCCATGACCGACACGCCGCTCTCGCTGATCCGCAACTTCTCGATCATCGCCCATATCGACCACGGCAAGTCCACCCTGGCGGACCGGCTGATCCAGGTCTGCGGCGGCCTCACCGAGCGCGAGATGACCAACCAGGTGCTCGACAACATGGACATCGAGCGCGAGCGCGGCATCACCATCAAGGCGCAGACGGTGCGGCTGTCCTATCCGGCCAAGGATGGGCAGACCTACGTGCTCAACCTGATGGACACGCCCGGCCACGTCGACTTTGCCTACGAGGTGAGCCGGTCGCTCGCGGCGTGCGAGGGCTCGCTGCTGGTGGTGGACGCAAGCCAGGGCGTCGAGGCGCAGACGCTGGCCAACGTGTACCAGGCGCTGGACGCCCACCACGAGATCGTGCCGATCCTGAACAAGGTCGATTTGCCGGCAGCCGAGCCGGACCGGGTCAGGCAGCAGATCGAGGACGTGGTCGGCATCCCCGCCGACGACGCGGTGGAGATCTCGGCCAAGACCGGGCTCAACATCGAGGGCGTGCTGGAAGCGCTGGTGACGCGTCTGCCGCCGCCGACCGGGGACGCGGAGGCGCCGCTCAAGGCTCTGCTGGTGGACAGCTGGTACGACGCCTACCTCGGCGTGGTGATCCTGGTGCGGATCAAGGACGGGCACCTCAAGCGCCACGCCAAGATCCGCATGATGGCCAAGGGCACCGTGCACAACGTCGAGCAGGTCGGCGTGTTCACGCCCGCCATGAAGCCGGTGGACGTGCTGGGCCCGGGCGAGATGGGCTTCATCACCGCGGCGATGAAGACGGTGGCGGACTGCAACGTCGGCGACACCATCACTGAGGACCGTCGTCCGGCGTTCGAGGCGCTGCCCGGCTTCAAGCCGTCGGTGCCGGTGGTGTGGTGCGGGCTGTTCCCGATCGACGCCGACGACTTCGAGAAGCTGCGCGAGAGCCTGGCCAAGCTGCGGCTGAACGATGCGTCGTTCCACTTCGAGGCGGAAACCTCGGCGGCGCTGGGCTTCGGCTTCCGCTGCGGCTTCCTCGGGCTGCTGCACCTGGAGATCATCCAGGAGCGTCTGAGCCGGGAGTTC
Organism: uncultured Acetobacteraceae bacterium; assembly: GCA_964247735.1. Classification (GTDB taxonomy): domain Bacteria; phylum Pseudomonadota; class Alphaproteobacteria; order Acetobacterales; family Acetobacteraceae; genus Lichenicola. The sequence goes on along the minus strand of CAXTVS010000037.1, from coordinate 1,139 downwards.
GACCTTAACCTGATCGCGACCGCGCCCTCTGTTGTGTATCGCCTGCACCGCACCAACGGCACGGTCGAGGAGCTGCACAATCCGTCGGACATGCCCGACAGCATGCAGATCGCCAGCATCGAGGAGCCGTGGATCAAGGCGACCATCATGGTGCCGGACGACTACCTGGGCTCGGTGCTGACCCTGTGCTCCGACCGTAGAGGGCAGCAGAGCGACCTGACCTATGTCGGCGGCCGGGCGATGGCGGTGTACCGGCTGCCGCTGAACGAGGTGGTGTTCGACTTCTACGACCGGCTGAAGTCGGTCAGCCGCGGCTATGCCAGCTTCGACTACGCGATGGACGGCTACGAGGAGAGCGACCTGGTGCGCATCTCCATCCTGGTCAACCTGGAGCCGGTGGACGCGCTGTCGTTCATCGCGCACCGCAGCGCCGCCGAGACCCGCGGCCGCTCGATCTGCGGCAAGCTCAAGGACCTGATCCCGCGCCAGCTGTTCAAGATCGCGATCCAGGCGGCAATCGGCGGCCGGGTGATCGCGCGCGAGACCATCGGCGCGCTGAGCAAGGACGTGACCGCCAAGTGCTACGGCGGCGACATCAGCCGCAAGCGCAAGCTGCTGGACAAGCAGAAGGAGGGCAAGAAGCGGATGCGCCAGTTCGGCAAGGTGGAGATCCCGCAGACCGCCTTTCTTGCCGCCCTGAAGATGGAGAGCTGAGGCGGCCCTCTCCTGGCGGCTCATCGGCTCCTTTGCCTCGGCAGGGGATGTTGCTATGTAGTGCCGCCCGGGTTCGCCCGGTCGTACAGGCTGGACAGGTGGCCGAGCGGCTTAAGGCGCACGCTTGGAAAGCGTGTGTGCGTGAAAGCGTACCGTGGGTTCGAATCCCACCCTGTCCGCCAGCAAAGCTGCTCTAAGCACTCAAATCATTGTGTATTTTCGCTGTCGGATATTTTCACCCCCGCCTCTACCCCTTTTTCCATGGATCGCCGTCGCGCTGTTCCGGCAGTAGTCGGCTCTTTCGGAAAAAGGCTTCGCTCCACCCGTCAGGAACGCGAGTAGGCGGAGGAGACCAAGGCCTAATTGTTTAGCACTACCTGGGCATTTTCAGGTTGGCCCCAAGCTTTCCCTGTTTCGACTGGAGG
>CAXTVS010000036.1:0-35933 GCA_964247735.1 uncultured Acetobacteraceae bacterium | reverse complement strand
TCGTCCTGCGGCTCCTCGGTGCGGACCGGGCGCGGCTCGTCGAAGTTGATGAACAACTGCAGCTGGTCCTGCAGAATGCGTGCGGCGAGCGCCACCGCGTCCTCCGGCGTCACCGCGCCGTTGGTCTCCACCGTCAGCAGCAGCTTGTCGTAGTCGGTCACCTGCCCCACGCGGGTCGGCTCGACCTTGTAGGAGCAGCGACGCACCGGCGAGTAGATCGCGTCGATCGGGATCAGCCCGATCGGCGCATCCTCCGGCCGGTTGGCGGCGGCAGGAACGTAACCCTTGCCGAGGTTGACGGTGAACTCCATGCCGAGCTTCACGCCATCGTCCAGGGTGCAGATCACCAAGTCCGGGTTCATCACCTCGATATCGTGCCCGACCTGGATCTGGCCGGCCTTGACCTCGCCGGGACCGGTCGCAGTCAGCACCATGCGCTTCGGGCCGTCGCCGTGCATGCGAAGGGCGAGCTGCTTGATGTTGAGCACGATGTCGGTGACATCCTCGCGCACGCCGGCAATGGAAGAGAACTCGTGCAGCACGCCGTCGATCTGGATCGCCGTGACCGCGGCACCCTGCAGCGAGGACAGCAGGATGCGCCGGATCGCGTTGCCGAGCGTCATGCCGAAGCCGCGCTCCAGCGGCTCCGCGACCACGGTCGCGGTGCGCAGCGGCTCGTTGCCGGACTCGATGTCCAGCTTCTCCGGCTTGATCAGGTTCTTCCAGTTGTTCTGGAGCGCCAAGAGCGTGGCCTTTCGTAACGGAGAGCCGCCGCTCGCCTCACCTCCCGACGGGGACGATGACGCTGCGGCGAACGGAGCCGCCGGAAACCGGCAGCATTCAGGAAAGAACTCCGGACCGTAACGGCCCGGCGCGATCTTTGGTCAGACCCGACGACGCTTGCGCGGGCGGCAGCCGTTGTGCGGCACCGGCGTCATGTCGCGGATCGCGGTGATGGAGAAGCCGACCGCCTGCAGCGCGCGCAAGGCCGACTCGCGACCGGAGCCAGGGCCCGACACCTCGATCTCGAGCGTTTCCATGCCGTGCTCGCGCGCCTTCTTGCCGGCATCCTCGGCGGCGACCTGCGCGGCATACGGGGTTGACTTGCGCGAACCCTTGAAGCCCTGGCTGCCGGCAGACGACCAGGCGATTGCGTTGCCCTGGGCGTCGGCGATGGTGATCATCGTGTTGTTGAACGTGGACAGCACGTGCGCCACCCCGGAGATGATGTTCTTGCGTTCCTTCTTGCGGACGCGTGGTGCGGCGGCTTTCGCCATGTCGGTTCATCCTGCTTGTTCGTGGAGCGCCGGGCGCCCTGGGTGGCGTCGAACGCCGAGCGGAGCGAGGCTACTTGGTCGCCTTCTTCTTGCCGGCGATCGCCACCGCCTTGCCCTTGCGGGTGCGGGCGTTGGTATGGGTCCGCTGGCCGCGCACCGGCAACCCGCGACGGTGACGCAGGCCACGATAGGAGCCGAGGTCCATCAGGCGCTTGATGTTCATCGCCAGTTCGCGGCGCAGGTCGCCCTCGACGCGGAAGTCGCGGTCGATCAGCTCACGGACCTTGAGGACCTCGTCATCCGACATCTCGTTGACACGGCGCTCGGGCGGGATCGCGAGCTGGGTGCAGATCTGCTGCGCCTTCGCCGGCCCGATGCCGAAGATGTAGGTCAGGCCGATGACGACCCGCTTCGTGGTCGGGATGTTCACGCCGGCAATACGCGCCACGCCAGTCACTCCTCGTGCGCCCGGATCGACCCGGGCCAGTAGATCCCGGCTGCGGCCAGGGGTATGATGTTCACTCGTCGCGCGAACGCAGCCCGCAACGGACGACGCTCGTGGATGACGGGACCCGCCGACAGCGCCGCACATCCGGTCCGGACGCAGGCTCTAGTCCCGGCTGAGGGCGCGCACTATAGCGGCGGGGTCTGCAAAGTCAACGAAGGCCGATCAAATCTCCGTGACGGCTCCGCGTGTCGTTGCCGCCGCCAGCGCCCGGTCGATTGCGGCGCTCACGGTGCCGATGTCAGCCATGCCGTCGATGTCATGCACGAGCCCCTGTGCCTCGTAGTACGGCAGGATCGGCGCCGTCTGCCGCCGGTAGGCGTCCAGCCTTGCCGCCACCGTTTCCCGCTTGTCGTCGGCGCGACGGGTGAACGCGTGGCTTCCGCACACGTCGCAGACGCCGGCGACGCGGGGCTGCTTGTAGTGGTCGTGGTAGCCGGTGCCGCACTGGGCGCAGGTGTAGCGGCCGGCGATCCGCTCGGTCAAAGCCGCCTCGTCCACCGACAGCGACAGCACCGCGTCGATCCTCAAACCCTGCGCCGACAGCATCGCGTCCAGCGCTTCCGCCTGCACCGTGGTGCGCGGGAAGCCGTCAAGGATGAAGCCGCGCGCGCAGTCGGGCCGGCCGACCCGCTGGCGCAGCATCGCGACCAGGATCTCGTCCGACACCAGCTCGCCGGCATCCATCACCGCCTTGGCCTGCTGCCCGATCGCGGTGCCGGCCTGCACCTCGGCGCGCAGCATGTCGCCGGTGGAGATCTGCGCGATCCCGTGCAGCGTCTCGATCCGCTTCGCCTGGGTGCCCTTGCCGGCCCCGGGAGGGCCCAGAAAGATCAGGTTCACCGCAACCGCGCCCGCGGGCGGGAGCGACGGATCAGTCCCTCGTACTGGTGCGCCAGCAGATGAGATTGGATCTGCGTCACCGTGTCCATGGTCACCGACACGATGATGATCAGGCTGGTGCCGCCGAAATAGAACGGCACGTTGTAGCGGCTGATCAGGATCTGCGGCAGCAGGCACACCACCACCAGGTAGATCGCGCCGATCGTGGTCAGCCGGACCAGGATGCGGTCTAGGAAGTCGGCCGTGCTGGCGCCGGGCCGTATGCCGGGGATGAAGCCGCCCTGCTTGCGCAGGTTGTCCGCGGTCTCCTGCGGGTTGAAGGCGACGGCCGCGTAGAAGTACGAGAAGAACAGGATCATCGCCGCGTAGAAGATCATGTAGAGCGGCCGCCCCTGCCCCAGCTGCTGCGCCAGGAAGCCCAGCCAGTGCGGCAGGTTGGCGTTGCCGGACGCGAAGCCGGAGATCGTCACCGGGATCAGCAGCACCGAGGAGGCGAAGATCGGCGGGATCACGCCCGCGGTGTTCACCTTGAGCGGCATGTGGGTCGCCTCGCCACCGGTCATGCGGCTGCCGACCTGGCGCTTGGGATACTGGATCACCACCCGCCGCTGCGCCTGCTCCATGAACACGATGAACGCGATCACGGCGGCCGCCAGCACGAGGAACACCAGCACGAACACCGGCGACAGGCCGCCGGTGTAGCCGAGCTGGAACAGGGTCGCGAGCGCGTGCGGCAGGTTGGCGACGATGCCGGCGAAGATGATCAGTGAGATGCCGTTGCCGACCCCGCGGGAGGTGATCTGCTCGCCCAGCCACATCAGGAACATCGTGCCGCCGACCAGGGTGACCACGCAGGAGAAGCGGAAGAACAGCCCGGGATCGATCACCGCAGACAGCCCGCCGGCGGCGTGCATGTTCTCCAGCCCAACCGAGATGCCGTAGGCCTGGAACAGCGCGATCAGCACGGTGAGGTAGCGGGTGTACTGGTTGAGCTTCTTGCGCCCCTGCTCCCCCTCCTTCTTGATCGCCTCCAGGGTGGGGATCGCCGACGACATCAGCTGCACGATGATGGAGGCGCTGATGTAGGGCATGATGTTCAGCGCGAACACGGTCATGCGGCCCAGCGCGCCCCCGGAGAACATGTCGAACATGCCCAGGATGCCGCCCTGGTTCTGCGCCAGCAGCTGGCCCATCACTCGTGCGTCGACGCCCGGCACTGGGATGTAGGTCCCGAGCCGATACACGATCAGCGCACCCAGGGTGAACCAGATCCGCTTCTTGAGCTCGGTCGCCTTGGCGAAGCTGCCGAGGTTCATGTTCGCAGCAAGCTGCTCGGCCGCGGAGGCCATCGCACTCCCACCCTTTCACAAGAACAGCGCCGCACGGGATGTCCGCACGACGCTGTCTGTTTAGCCCGGATTGCCGCGAAGGTAACCCGGCACGATCCGCAACCGGTCGCCGAAGCGGTTCGTCGCGGCCTCCAGCGCTCAGGCTTCCGGCTTTTCCGCCTTGACCACCGTGGTCCGGACCGAGCCGCCCAGCTTCTCCACCGCCGCGATCGCCGCGGCGGACGCGCCGGACACCTCGATCGTCAGCGCCCGTGTCAGCTCGCCGGTCGCCAGCAGCCTGATGCCGTGCACCTTGCCGCTGCCGATCAGGCCGGCCTGGCGCAGGATATCCTCCGTCACGGTTCCCTCGGCGGAAAGCCTGCCGTCGGCCAGCGCCTTCTCGATCGTGCCCAGGTTGATCGGCGCGTACACCTTGCGGAAGATGTTCTTGAAGCCGCGCTTCGGCAGGCGCCGGTAGATCGGCAGCTGGCCGCCCTCGAAGCCGTTCAGCGACACGCCCTCGCGCGCCTTCTGGCCCTTGACGCCCTTGCCGGAGGTCTTGCCCTTGCCGGAGCCGATGCCGCGCCCGAGCCGCTTCTTGCGGTAGTGCGCGCCCGCGTTGTCGCGAAGCTGGTTCAGTTCCATCTCAATCCTCCACCCGCACGAGGTGGTGCACCTTGCGGATCATGCCACGCACGGAAGGGGTGTCCTCCAGCTCGCGGAGCTTGCCGACCTTGTCCAGGCCGAGCCCGACGAGGGTCGCCTGCTGGCCCGGCTTGCGCCCGTTGCCCGACGCGATCTGCCTGACGCGGAGGGTCGCCTTCTTCGGGGTGTCGGCGGTCTGGGTCTCAGACATCTGCGCCCTCCGCCACGCCTTCGCGCTTGCCCAGGATGTCGGACACCTTCTTGCCGCGCCGGTTCGCCACCGTGCGCGGGCTGGCGCAGCGCTCCAGCGCGTTGAAGGTCGCCTTGACCATGTTGTGCGGGTTGCGGCTGCCGAGCGACTTGGCGACCACGTCGCCGATGCCGAGGCTTTCGAACACCGCGCGCATCGGGCCGCCGGCGATGATGCCGGTGCCGGCCTCGGCCGAGCGCAGCACCACGCTGCCGGCACCGAAATGTCCGGTGGAGTCGTGGTGCAGCGTGCGGCCTTCCTTCATCGGCACCCGGATCATGGTCCGCTTGGCGCGCTCGGTCGCCTTGCGGATCGCTTCCGGCACCTCGCGCGCCTTGCCGGCGCCGTAGCCGACCCGGCCCTTCTGGTCGCCCACCACCACGAGGGCGGCGAAGGCGAACCGGCGTCCACCCTTCACCACCTTGGCGACGCGGTTGATGGTGACCAGCTTGTCGATCAGGTCGTCGCCGTCGCGGTCCCGCTCGCCGCCGCCGCTGCGGCCGCCGCGGCTGCCTTCCCTCGGTTCACGTGCCATGTCGCGCCTCTCTCCTCAGAAGGCGAGGCCGCCCTCGCGGGCAGCCTCCGCCAGCGCCTTGACGCGCCCGTGATACAGATAGGCGCCGCGGTCGAACACGACCTGGCTCACCCCTGCAGCCAGCGCACGCTCAGCCACCAGTCGGCCGACGGCCGCTGCGGCGTCCCTGTTCGCGCCGGTCTTGAACTGCTCGCGCAGCCCCTTGTCCAGCGACGAGGCGGCCGCCAGCGTCCTGCCGGCAGCGTCGTCGATGACCTGGGCATGGATGTTCTTGCCGGAGCGGAACACCGACAGACGCGGACGTCCGCTTGCCTTGCGGCGAAGCTGGTAGCGGAGGCGGATGCGGCGCCGCTCCCGCAGGTCCTGTTGCGTGCTCACTTCTTCTTGCCTTCCTTGCGCCGGATCACTTCGTTGTCGTAGCGCACGCCCTTGCCCTTGTAGGGCTCCGGCGCGCGGAAGTTCCGGATGTCGAGCGCCACCTGGCCGACCCGCTGCTTGTCCACGCCGGCGACCGTCACCGCCGTCGGACGCGGCGTGGTGATGGTGATGCCGGGAGGGATCGGATACACGACGTCGTGCGAGTAGCCGAGGTTCATCACCAGGTTGGTGCCCTGGATCGAGGCGCGGTAGCCGGTGCCGGTGATCTCCAGCGTCTTCGAGTAGCCGGTGGACACGCCCTTGACCATCGCCGCGACGAGCGCGCGGGTGGTGCCCCACATCATCCGCGCCGGTGCGGCGGACCCCCGCGGCACCACGGTGACGCGGTTGTCCGCAACCGTCGTCTCAACGTGATGCGACAGCGGCAGCTTGAGCTCGCCCAGCTTGCCTTTGGCCGTCAGGATCCCCTCGACGATGGCGACGTCCACGCCCTGAGGGATCTCGACGGGATATTTGCCTACGCGTGACATCCGTCCCTCCTCAGAACACCCGACACAGAACCTCGCCGCCGACATTGGCAGCGCGGGCTTCCGCATCGGACAGGACGCCACGTGGCGTCGACAGGATCGAGACGCCGAGCCCGGCATAGACCCGGGGCAGCTCCTTGATCTTCGAGTAGACGCGGCGGCCCGGCTTGGAGACCCGGTGGATCTCCTTGATCACCGGCTCGCCGTCCGCGTACTTCAGCTCGATGCGCAGCTGGGCGATGCCGGTGCGGATCTCCTCCAGCGTGAAGCCGCGGATGTAGCCTTCGCGACGCAGCGCCTCGAGCACGTTGGCGCGCAGCTTGGACGCCGGCGCCACGCACGCGGCATGGCGCGAGCGCTGCGCGTTGCGGATGCGGGTGAGCATGTCACCCAGCGGATCTGACATGGACATCTAGGTCGCGCTCCCTACCAGCTCGACTTGACCATGCCGGGGATCTGGCCGCTGCTCGCGAGGTCGCGCAGCGCGATGCGGCACAGGCCGAACTTCCGGTAGTTGGCACGCGAACGCCCGGTCAGGCGGCACAGGAGCTTCACCCGCACGCGCGACCCGTTGCGCGGCAGCTCGGCCAGCTTCAGCGACGCCTCGAACCGGTCTTCCACCGGAAGCGTGCGGTCCATGACGATGTTCTTGAGCGCCGACCGCTTGCCCTTGTCGCGCGTTGCCATGGCGGCGCGCTTGGCGTTGCGGTTGACTGATGAGACCTTGGCCATGCCTTGTCCTATCCCACGGAACCTGACGGGCCCGCCCGACGGTTTTCCAAAACAGATTTCGATCGAAGACGGATATGCCGCCGCTTGCCGTGATCAGGCGGCAAACGGCAGATCGAACGCCTTCAGGAGCGCCTTCGCCTCGGCATCGGTCTTCGCGCTGGTGACGAAGATGATGTCCATGCCGCGGACCTGGTCCACCTTGTCGTAGTTGATCTCCGGGAACACGATCTGTTCCTTGAGCCCCATCGCGAAGTTGCCGCGGCCGTCGAAGCCCTTGTTGGCCGCCAAGCCGCGGAAGTCGCGCACGCGCGGCATCGCGATCGTCACCAGGCGGTCCAGGAACTCGTACATCCGGGTCTTGCGCAGCGTGACCTTGGTGCCGATCGGCAGGCCCTCGCGGATCTTGAAGCCGGCGATCGCCTTCTTCGCCACCGTCTTCACCGGCTTCTGCCCGGCGATCAGCGTCAGTTCCGCCACCGCCGCGTCGAGCTTTTTCTGGTCACCGGCCGCCTCGCCGACTCCCATGTTGATGACGATCTTCTCCAGGTGAGGCACCTGCATCACGTTCTTGTAGCCGAACTGCTCGCGCAGTGCCGCACGCATCTCGTCGTTGTAGCGCTGCTGCAGCCGAGGCAGGGCGCGCCTTTCAGAAGTTTCCGACATGACCCGCCCCCTCAGCTCTCGATGATTTCGCCGGTCGCCTTGGCGACGCGGACCTTGTTGCCGTTCTCCAGCACCCGGAACCCGACCTTGGTCGGCTGACCGCTCTTGGGATCGATCAGCTTGAGGTTGGACAGGTGCACCGGCGCCTCGCGCGACACGATCCCGCCCGGCTCGCCCATGCGCGTCGGCTTGGTGTGCCGCTTGGCAATCGCCACCCCGCGCACGACCGCCTTGTTCGCTGTCGGCAGCACCGACAGGACCTCGCCGCGCGTTCCCTTGGAGGAACCGGTGATGACGACCACCTGGTCACCCTTCTTGATGCGGGCAGCCATCACAGCACCTCCGGCGCCAGCGAGATGATCTTCATGAACTTGCGCGCACGCAGCTCGCGCACCACCGGGCCGAAGATGCGCGTGCCGATCGGCTCCGACTGCTTGTTGATCAGCACCGCCGCGTTGCGATCGAAGCGGATTGCGCTGCCATCGGCGCGGCGCACCGGGAACGAGGTGCGCACGATCACCGCCTGGTGCACGTCGCCCTTCTTCACCTTGCCGCGCGGAATCGCCTCCTTGATGGAGACGACGATCACGTCGCCGACCGAGGCGGTCTTCCGCTTGGAGCCGCCCAGCACCTTGATGCACTGCACCCGACGCGCGCCGCTGTTGTCGGCGACGTCCAGGTTGGTCTCGGGATGGATCATTGGTTCCTAGCCCCTTCAGGCCGTCGCGGCGTCGGCGGTCGCGGCCTCGCCCACCGGCGCACCGATCCCGGACGCCTCGTCGAACGATCCGCCGGTCTGGGTCGCCTCGTCGAGCGGCGCACCGTTGCGCGTCAACACGGTCCACGTCTTGCGCTTGCTGATCGGCGGGCACTCGATGATGCGCACCGTGTCGCCGACCTTGCACAGGTTGGCCTCGTCATGCGCCGCATACTTCTTCGAACGGCGGATGAACTTCTTGTAGAGCGGATGGATCACGCGACGATCGACCAGGACCGTCACGGTCTTGTCCATCTTGTCGCTGGTCACCCGCCCGGTGAGGACGCGCCTTGGCATCGCCCGGACTCCCTAGCGCTTGGCCGCGGCAGGCGCCGCAGCCTTCTTGTTCAGGTGCTGCACGGTCTTGAGGCGCGCGATCTCGCGACGCACCTCGCGCACTCGGCTCGCCCCTTCGGTCTGTCCAACCGCGCGCTGGAAGCGCAGGTTGAACTGTTCCTTCTTGAGGTCGAGCAGCAGGGTGCCGAGCTCGTCCTCCGTCCTCGCCCGCAGCTCGGACGGCTTGGTTGCCTTCGCCATCTCAGGCCTCTCCGATCCGGGTCACGAACTTGGTCTTGATCGGCAGCTTCGCCGCGCCGAGCGAGAGCGCCTGCTTGGCGATCTCCGGCGGCACGCCGTCGATCTCGAACATGATGCGGCCCGGCTTCACCCGCGCCACCCAGAACTCGGGCGAGCCCTTGCCGGAGCCCATGCGGACCTCGGCCGGCTTGGTCGAGACCGGCACGTCCGGGAAGATGCGGATCCAGACGCGGCCGGCACGCTTCATCGCCCGGGTGATCGCGCGACGCGACGCCTCGATCTGTCGCGCAGTCACCCGCTCGGGCTCCAGCGCCTTGAGGCCGAACGCGCCGAAATTCAGCGTCGTGCCGCCCTTCGCCAGGCCGTGGATGCGGCCCTTGTGGGCCTTGCGGTACTTCGTCCGCTTCGGGGAAAGCATGATGGTCTACCTTTAAGCGGTCGAAATCAGCGCTGCGGCGCCTGCTCGGCGGCGCGACGGTCCTGCGACAGCGGGTCATGCGCCAGGATCTCGCCCTTGAAGATCCAAACCTTCACGCCGCAGGTGCCGTAGGTGGTCTTGGCGGTGGCGACGCCGTAGTCGATGTCGGCGCGAAGCGTGTGCAGCGGCACCCGGCCCTCGCGATACCACTCGACCCGCGCGATCTCCGCTCCGCCGAGGCGGCCGCCGCAGTTGATGCGGATGCCCTGCGCGCCGAGGCGCATCGCCGACTGCACCGCGCGCTTCATGGCGCGGCGGAAGGCGACGCGACGCTCGAGCTGCTGGGCGATGTTCTCCGCCACCAGCTGCGCGTCGATCTCCGGCTTGCGTATCTCGACGATGTTCAGCGCCACGTCGGACTTCGCCATGCGCGCAAGATCCTTGCGCAGCACGTCGATGTCCTGGCCCTTCTTGCCGATCACCACGCCGGGACGCGCGGCATAGATCGTCACCCGCGGCTTCTTTGCCGGACGCTCGATCACCACGCGGGACACGCCGGCACCCGACAGCTTCTTGCGCAGGTGCGAGCGCAGCTTCAGGTCATCGTGCAGCAGCTTGGCGTAGTCGGCGCCGGCATACCAGCGGCTGTCCCAGGTGCGGTTGATGCCGAGCCGCAGCCCGATCGGATTGACCTTGTGACCCATCGATCAGGCCGCCTTCTGCTCGGTGTTGCCGCCATCCCGGGGGCGGCGCGGCGCCCGGGCGGGCTTCTCCTCCGCCGCCTTCTCCGCCACCACGATCTTGAGGTGGCTGAAGAACTTCTCGATCTGCGCCGAGCGGCCGCGGCCGCGGGCGTGGAACCGGCGCATCACCATCGCCTTGCCGACCTCGGCATGGGTGACGACGAGCTGGTCGACGTCGAGCTGGTGGTTGTTCTCGGCGTTGGCAATCGCGCTCTCCAGCGTCTTGCGCACTGCGAGCGCGATCCGGCGCTTGCTGAAGGTCAGCGTCGCGACTGCCTTGGAAGCCGGCTGGTTGCGGATCAGTCCCGCCACCAGGTTCAGCTTGCGCGGGCTGACGCGGATGTTGCGGGTGATGGCCTGCGCCTCGGTCTCGCCGAGCGCGCGCGGCGCCTTGGGCTTGCTCATCCCCGCCTCGCCTTCTTGTCGGAGGAGTGGCCGGTGAAGGTGCGCGTCGGCGAGAACTCGCCGAACTTGTGCCCGACCATGTTCTCGTTGACCTGCACCGGCAGGAACTTGTGGCCGTTGTACACGCCGAACGTCAGCCCCACGAACTGCGGCAGGATCGTCGACCGACGCGACCAGATCTTGATCACCTCGTTGCGGCCAGACGCACGCGACGCCTCGGCCTTGTTCAGCAGATACCCGTCCACGAACGGGCCCTTCCAGACGGAACGTGCCATTCCTGCGCGCCCTCCTACTTGCCGGTCTTGCGGCGGCGGATGATCAGGCTGTCGGTGCGCTTGTTGACGCGCGTCTTGTAGCCCTTGGTCGGCTTGCCCCACGGCGTGACCGGATGGCGGCCACCGGAGGTACGACCCTCGCCGCCGCCATGCGGATGGTCGACCGGGTTCATCACCACGCCGCGGTTGTGCGGACGACGGCCCATCCAGCGGGCACGACCGGCCTTGCCGATGCTCTGGTTCATGTTGTCGGGATTCGACACCGCGCCCACCGTCGCCATGCACTCGCCGCGCACGATGCGCAGCTCGCCGGACTGCAGCTTGACCTGGGCGTAGCCGCTGTCCTTGCCGACCAACTGCGCGTAGGTGCCGGCCGAGCGTGCGACCTTGCCGCCGGCGCCCTGCTTCAGCTCGATGTTGTGCACGATGGTGCCGACCGGGATCGCCGACAGCGGCATCGCGTTGCCCGGCTTGATGTCGACCCGGGCGCCTGCCACCACCTGGTCGCCCGCCTTTATGCGCTGCGGGGCCAGGATGTAGGCCAGCTCGCCGTCGGCATACTTCACCAGCGCGATGAACGCGGTGCGGTTCGGGTCGTACTCCAGGCGCTCCACCGTGCCGACCACGTCGAACTTGCGACGCTTGAAGTCGACGTAGCGGTAGGTCTGCTTGTGCCCGCCGCCACGAAAGCGCGAGGTGGTGTGGCCGTGGTTGTTGCGGCCGCCGGTCCTGTGCTTGCCCTCGGTGAGGGTCTTGACCGGCGCGCCCTTCCAAAGCTCGCGACGGTCGATCAGGACCGTGCCGCGAAGCGATGCTGTGACCGGCTTGAAATGCTTCAGTGCCATCGAATTCTACCCCGCGTCAGGCGAGCCGGGCGGACAGGTCGATTGACTGACCTTCCGCAAGCTGCACGAACGCCTTCTTCACGTCGGACCGGACGCCGGGCCGACCGCGGAAGCGCTTGGTCTTGCCCTTCTGCACCAGCGTGTTCACGCCCAGCACCTTGACCCCGAACAGCCCCTCGACCGCCGCCTTGATCTGCAGCTTGTTGGCGTCGATCGCCACCCGGAACACCACCTGGTTCTTCTCGGACAACGCCGTCGCCTTCTCGGTGATCACCGGGGCGCGCACGATGTCGTACATCGCCTCGCGCGACATGCGCTCCGCCTGCCGGCGGAGGCCCAGGATGTCGGTCATGCCAGGCGCTCCTTCAGGCCCTCGACCCCGGCACGCGTGATCGCCAGCACGTCGTGGTTGAGGATGTCGTAGACGTTGGCGCCGACGGACGGCAGCACGTCGATCTTGGGAATGTTCCGCGCCGCGCGCAGGAAACCCTCGTCCACTGTCTCATCCACGATCAGCGCCGAGGTCCAGCCGAGCACCTTCAGCTTCGCTGCCAGCTCGGCGGTGCGGACCAGACCGGTCGCCTCCTCCAACACCACCAGCTTGCCGTCGGCGAGCTTCTGCGACAGTGCCGAGATCAGCCCGAGCCGGCGCACCTTCTTGGGCAGGTCGTACCCGTGGCTGCGCACCACCGGTCCGTGCACGGCGCCGCCGGTGCGGAACTGCGGTGCCCGCAACGAGCCCTGGCGCGCGTTGCCGGTGCCCTTCTGCTTGTACGGCTTGCGCGTGGTCCCCGAGACCTCGCCCATGCCCTTCACCTTGTGCGTACCGGCACGGCGCTTGGCGAGCTGCCACTGCACCACGCGCGCCATGATGTCGGCACGCGGGGTGGTCGCAAAGATCTCATCCGGCAGGCTGGCGGACCCGGCGCTGTTGTTGTCCAGGGTCTTGATGTCGACGTCCATCGCCTTCGTCCTCAACCGGCCGCCAGGAGTGCTGCCGGATACGGCGCGTCGGCGTGGCGTGCCTTCTTCACCGCGTCGCGCACCAGCACGAAGTCGTTCTTCGCGCCCGGGATCGCACCACGGATCATCAGCAGGTTCTTCTCGACATCCACCAGCGCCACCTCAAGGTTCAGGGTGGTGACACGCTCGTGGCCGAGGTGACCCGGCATCTTCTTGTTCTTGAACGTACGTCCCGGATCCTGCCGGTTTCCGGTCGAGCCAAGCGAACGGTGGCTGACCGAGACGCCGTGCGATGCCTCCAGGCCGCGGAAGTTCCAGCGCTTCATGCCGCCGGCGAACCCCTTGCCCTTGCTGGTGCCGGTGACATCCACCTTCTGCCCCACCACGAAGTGCGCGGCGGACAGGGTGGCGCCGGACTCCAGCACGGCGTCCTCCGAGACCCGGAACTCCACCAGCTTGCGCTTCGGCTCCACCTTGACCCGGGCGAAATGCCCGCGGTTCGGCTTGGACACGTTCTTCACCTTCGGCGTGCCGATGCCGAGCTGCACGGCAGTGTAGCCGTCGCGCTCCACCGTGCGGGTATCGACCACCTGCACCGCGTCGAGATGCAGCACGGTGACCGGCACGTGCGTGCCGTCGTCCCTGAAGATGCGGGACATGCCCAGCTTTCTCGCGATCAATCCGGTTCGCATCACACGCGGCCTTACAGCTTGATCTCGACGTCCACGCCAGCGGCGAGGTCGAGCTTCATGAGGGCGTCCACGGTCTGCGGCGTCGGCTCCACGATGTCGAGCAACCGGCGGTGGGTCCGGATCTCGAACTGCTCACGGCTCTTCTTGTCCACATGCGGGGAGCGGTTGACGGTGAACTTCTCGATATGCGTCGGCAGAGGGATGGGACCCCGAACCCGCGCACCCGTACGCTTCGCCGTGTTCACGATCTCCTTCGTGCTGTTGTCCAGCACGCGGTGATCGTACGCCTTCAGGCGAATGCGGATGTTCTGGTTGTCCATTGTAACTCAGTCCAACTTCAGGTTCGGGGCCGTCCTGTGCTCTCGTTAGGCCTGGATCGACGCCACTACGCCGGCGCCGACGGTGCGGCCGCCCTCGCGGATGGCGAAACGCAGGCCCTCGTCCATGGCGATCGGCGCGATCAGCTCGACGTCCATCGAGATGTTGTCGCCGGGCATCACCATCTCCGTGCCCTCCGGCAGCTGCACCACGCCGGTCACGTCCGTGGTCCGGAAGTAGAACTGCGGACGGTAGTTGGTGAAGAAGGGCGTGTGGCGGCCGCCCTCCTCCTTGGTGAGGATGTAGGCCTCGGCCTTGAACTTGGTGTGCGGGGTGATCGAGCCGGGCTTGGCCAGCACCTGGCCGCGCTCGACGTCCTCGCGCTTGGTGCCACGCAGCAGGGCGCCGATGTTGTCGCCGGCCTGCCCGCGGTCGAGCAGCTTGCGGAACATCTCCACGCCGGTGACGGTCGTCTTCACCGTGGTCTTGATGCCGACGATCTCGACCTCCTCGCCAACGTTCACCACGCCGCGCTCGACGCGGCCGGTGACGACGGTGCCGCGGCCGGAGATCGAGAACACGTCCTCGATCGGCATCAGGAACGGACGGTCGATCGCGCGCTCGGGCTGCGGGATGTAGGCGTCGACCTGCGCCATCAGCTCCAGCACCGCCTTCTCGCCCAGCTCCGGATCGCCGTCGTTCAGGGTGACCACGGCCGAGCCCTTGACGATGGGGATGTCGTCGCCCGGGAACTGGTAGGAGGACAGCAGCTCGCGCACCTCCATCTCCACCAGCTCGAGCAGCTCCGGATCGTCCACAAGGTCGACCTTGTTCAGGAACACCACCAGCGCCGGCACGCCGACCTGGCGCGCCAGCAGGATGTGCTCGCGGGTCTGCGGCATCGGGCCGTCGGCTGCCGACACCACCAGGATCGCGCCGTCCATCTGCGCCGCGCCGGTGATCATGTTCTTCACGTAGTCGGCATGGCCGGGGCAGTCGACGTGGGCGTAGTGGCGGTTGGCGGTCTCGTACTCGACGTGGGCCGTCGAGATGGTGATGCCGCGCGCCCGCTCTTCCGGCGCCTTGTCGATCTGGTCGTAGGCGGTGAACACGGCGCCACCGGACTTTGCCAGCGTCTTGGTGATCGCGGCGGTCAACGACGTCTTGCCGTGATCGACGTGGCCGATCGTGCCGATGTTGCAGTGCGGCTTGTTCCGCTCGAATTTAGCCTTTGCCATCACACTGTCTCCGTTGGCCCGCCGCCCCTGCTCATCGTGGGGTCGCCGGTCGGTCGGGTTGGAAGGGGTTTAGGGTTGGGAGCCTTGCCTACCAGCGGTAGTGGCTGAAGGCCTTGTTGGCTTCCGCCATCCGGTGCGTGTCTTCGCGCTTCTTCACCGCCGAGCCGCGGTTGTTCACCGCGTCCAGCAGCTCGTTCGACAGCCGGTCCTGCATCGTGTGCTCGCCGCGCTTGCGCGAGCTGTCGATCAGCCAGCGGATCGCCAGCGCCTGCCTACGCTCGGTGCGGACCTCGACCGGCACCTGATAGGTCGCGCCACCGACGCGACGGGAGCGCACCTCGACCGCCGGCTTCACGTTGTCCAGCGCCTCGTGGAACATGCGCACCGGGTCGGCGGCGGAACCGCCGCGACGGCGCATCGACTCCAGCGCGCCATAGACGATGCTCTCGGCGGTCGACTTCTTGCCGTCGTACATCAGCGCGTTCATGAAACGCGTGATGACGACGTCACCGAACTTTGGATCGGGAAGGATCTCGCGCTTCACGGCGCGGCGACGGCGGCTCATCTCAGGCTCCCCTTACTTCGGCCGCTTGGCGCCGTAGAGCGAACGGCGCTTGCGACGCTTGGCGATGCCCTGGGTGTCCAGCACGCCGCGCAGGATGTGGTAGCGCACGCCCGGAAGGTCCTTCACGCGGCCGCCGCGGATCAGCACAACCGAGTGCTCCTGCAGGTTGTGGCCTTCGCCGGGGATGTAGCTGACGACCTCGAACCCGTTGGTCAGGCGCACCTTCGCGACCTTGCGCAGCGCCGAGTTCGGCTTCTTGGGCGTGGTCGTGTAGACGCGGGTGCACACGCCGCGCTTCTGCGGGCAGCCCTGCAGGGCTGGGACCTTGTTGCGCTTGGGCGCGGGCTCGCGTCCCTTGGCGATCAGCTGGTTGATGGTCGGCATACGCCCTTCCCAATCCTCAAGGCAGTCGGTTGGCCAACTTCCCACCGAGGACCGGAACCCGCCATTCACAACAAAAAGCCGCCTGGACGGGAGATCCCCTTCCGCGGTGTTCTGACCACGTGCGGCCTTGGCCCCCTGTGGCAACGGGGACGGCGCCGCACGCGAGGTGCTGCATCTGGCGGCTTCCGACCGTCTTGAGACGGGGCTAGCCGAGGGGCGGATAACTACGAGCGCCGGGAAGCCAAGTCAAGCACATGCACAACGTCCGCACCACGATTCACGGCACATCGCCTGCAATACGCTCCTTCCTCAAGAAGAAGGCCGGCCGGGTCATCCCGGCCGGCCTCGATCGTGATGATCTTGCGGGATCGGACGCGGTCTATTCCGCCGCCTTGACCGCGGCCGCCGGCGCGTCGCGGCCGATGACCCGCTGCTTGTCGCGGCCAGCGGCCACGGCACGCAGCTTGTTCATCACCGAGCCCGTTCCCGCCGGGATCAAGCGACCGACGATGACGTTCTCCTTCAGCCCGTTCAGCGTATCCACCTTGCCGGCGGTCGCCGCCTCGGTGAGCACGCGCGTGGTCTCCTGGAACGAGGCCGCCGAGATGAACGAGTGCGTCTGCAGCGAGGCCTTGGTGATGCCCTGCAGCACCGGCATCGCGTGCGCTGCACGCTCGTTCGCCTGCACCCGCTTGGCGTTCTCCCCCTCGTACTCGATCCGGTCCACCGTCTCGCCGATCAGGTAGGTCGTGTCGCCCGGCTCCAGGATCTCGACCTTCTGCAGCATCTGGCGGACGATCACCTCGATGTGCTTGTCGTTGATCTTCACGCCCTGCAGCCGGTAGACGTCCTGGATCTCGTTGACCAGGTAGTCCGACAGCGCCTCGACGCCCAGCACCTTGAGGATGTCGTGCGGCACGCGCGGCCCGTCGACCAGCGGATCGCCCCGGCGCACGAAGTCACCCTCCTGCACCGACACGTGCTTACCCTTCGGGATCAGGTAGTCGGTCTCCTCCTGCGTCTCGTCGTTCTTCACGATCACCCGGCGCTTGGCCTTGTAGTCCTTGCCGAACTCGATGCGGCCATCGGTCTCGGCGATGATCGCATGGTCCTTCGGCCGCCGCGCCTCGAACAGCTCCGCCACGCGTGGCAGACCGCCGGTGATGTCGCGCGTCTTCGAGCCCTCGCGCGGGATACGCGCCAGCACGTCGCCCGCCGCCACCACGGCCCCGTTCTCGACCGACAGGATCGAGTCCGGCTGCAGGAAGTAGCGCGCCTCGCCGCCGTTGCCGAGCTTGAGCACCTCGCCGCGCTCGTCCTTCAGCTGCAGCCGCGGACGCAAATCCACGCCCTTCGACGCCTGCTTATAGTCCACCACCACCTTGGAGGTGAGCCCGGTGACCTCGTCCATGCGCTCCACCAGGGTGATGGAGTCGATCAGGTCGAGATACTCCACCGTTCCCGCGCGCTCGGTGATGATCGGCAGGGTGTACGGGTCCCACTCGGCCAGCTTCTGCTGGCGCACCACCGTCGCCCCCTCGTCCACCAGCAGTCGGGCGCCATACGGCACGCGGAACCGCGCCCGCTCGGTGCCCTTCTCGTCGGTCAGCACGATCTCGCAGTTGCGCGACATCACCACCGGCACGTTCATGCTGTTCTGCACGACGTTGCGGTTCTTGATGTTGACCACGCCGTCATGCGAGGCCTCGACCATCGAGGTCTCGGCACCGCGCTGCGCCGCACCGCCGATGTGGAAGGTGCGCATGGTCAGCTGCGTGCCCGGCTCGCCGATCGACTGCGCCGCGATCACGCCGACCGCCTCGCCGATGTTGACCGGCGTGCCGCGGGCGAGGTCGCGCCCGTAGCACAGCCCGCACACGCCCACCCGGCTGTCGCAGGTCAGCACCGAGCGGATCAGCATGCTCTCCACCGCGCCGTTCTCGACCAGCTCGGCTTCCGCCTCCCCGATCAGGGTGTTGCGCGGCAGCACGACGCTGCCGTCCACCGGCGAGATCACGTCCGTCGCCGTGGTGCGGCCCAGGATCCGCTCGCACAGCGACGACACCACCTCGCCGCCATCCATCACCGCGCGCACGGTCAGGCCGCGCTCGGCGCCGCAATCCTCCTCGACGATGATGCAATCCTGCGCCACGTCGACCAGACGGCGGGTCAGGTAGCCGGAGTTCGCGGTCTTCAGCGCCGTGTCCGCAAGGCCCTTGCGGGCACCGTGGGTGGAGGTGAAGTAGTCGAGAACCGACAAGCCTTCCTTGAAGTTGGCGATGATCGGCTGCTCGATGATCTCGCCCGACGGCTTGGCCATCAGCCCGCGCATGCCGGCCAGCTGCTTCATCTGGGCCGGCGAGCCACGCGCGCCGGAATGGCTCATCATCCACACCGAGTTGGTCTGCTTGCCGACCTCCTGGCGCGAGATCTCCTTCATCATCGCCGCCTGCACCTCGTCGGTGCAGCGCGACCAGGCATCCACCACCTTGTTGTAGCGCTCGCCGGCGGTGATCAGCCCGTCCTGGTACTGCTGCTCGAACTCCTTCACCTCGGCCGTGGTCTTGTCCACCAGCGGCTTCTTGGCATCCGGGATGATCATGTCGTCCTTGCCGAACGAGATGCCCGCCTTCGCCGCCTGTCCGAAGCCCAGCCCCATCAGCCGGTCTGCGAAGATCACGCATTCCTTCTGGCCGCAGTGGCGGTACACCGCGTCGATCACGTCCGACACGTTCTTCTTGGTCAGCTGCTTGTTCAGCAGCGAGAACGGCACCGCCGGGTGCTTGGGCAGGATCTGCGCGATCAGCATGCGCCCCGGTGTGGTGATGACGGTGCTGCGGACCTTCTTCCCATCCGCGTCCACGGTCTCATACCGCGCACGGATCTTGTCGTGCAGCTTGACCGCCTTCTCGGTCAACGCGAACTCGATCTCGCCGATCGAGCCGAACGCCGGCGCCCCGGTGACGGTGACGCGGCCCTTGTCGTCGTACTCGTTCTGGTCGGGCGTCTGTCGGAACTCCGCCGTCTCCAGCGACAGGTAGTACAGCCCCAGCACGATGTCCTGGCTCGGCACGATGATCGGCTTGCCGTTCGCCGGGCTCAGGATGTTGTTGGTGCTCATCATCAGCACCCGCGCCTCGAGCTGCGCTTCCAGGCTCAGCGGCACGTGCACCGCCATCTGGTCGCCGTCGAAATCCGCGTTGAACGCGGTGCACACCAGCGGATGCAGCTGGATCGCCTTGCCCTCGATCAGCACCGGCTCGAACGCCTGGATGCCCAGCCGGTGCAGCGTCGGCGCCCGGTTCAGCATCACCGGATGCTCGCGGATCACCTCCTCCAGGATGTCCCACACCTCGGGACGCTCCTTCTCCACCATGCGCTTCGCCGCCTTGATGGTGGTGGCGTGGCCGTACTTCTCCAGCTTGGAATAGATGAACGGCTTGAACAGCTCGAGCGCCATCTTCTTCGGCAGGCCGCACTGGTGCAGCTTCAGCTCCGGCCCGACCACGATCACCGAACGCCCGGAATAGTCGACGCGCTTGCCGAGCAGGTTCTGCCGGAACCGGCCCTGCTTGCCCTTCAGCATGTCGGAAAGCGACTTCAGCGGCCGCTTGTTGGCCCCCGTGATCGCCCGCCCGCGACGCCCGTTGTCGAACAGCGCGTCCACGCTTTCCTGCAGCATGCGCTTCTCGTTGCGCACGATGATGTCGGGTGCCCGCAGCTCGATCAGGCGCTTCAACCGGTTGTTGCGGTTGATGACGCGGCGATACAGGTCGTTCAGGTCCGAGGTCGCGAACCGGCCGCCGTCCAGCGGCACCAGCGGGCGCAGCTCCGGCGGGATCACCGGCACCACGTCCAGGATCATCCAGTCCGGGCGCGAGCCGCTTTCCGCGAACGCCTCGACCAGCTTCAGCCGCTTGACCAGCTTCTTGCGCTTGGCTTCCGACGTCGTGTCCTTGAGGTCGCTGCGCAGCTTCACCTTCTCGGCGTCGCAGTCGACGCTGACCAGCACCGACTTGATCGCCTCGGCACCGATACCGGCGCGGAACCCGTCCTCGCCGAACTCGTCCTGCTTGGCGAGCAGCTGGTCCTCGTTCAGCAGCTGGTGCAGCTTGAGGTCGGTCAGGCCCGGCTCGAGAACCACGTAACTCTCGAAGTACAGGATCTTCTCCAGCTCCTTGAGCGTGAGGTCGACCATCAGCCCGATACGGCTCGGCAGCGACTTCAGGAACCAGATGTGCGCCACCGGCGAGGCCAGCTCGATATGGCCCATGCGCTCGCGGCGCACCTTGGCCAGCGTCACCTCGACGCCGCACTTCTCGCAGATGATGCCGCGGAACTTCATCCGCTTGTACTTGCCGCACAGGCACTCGTAGTCCTTGATCGGACCGAAGATGCGCGCGCAGAACAGCCCGTCCCGCTCCGGCTTGAAGGTGCGGTAGTTGATGGTCTCCGGCTTCTTGATCTCGCCGTACGACCAGGAGCGGATCTGCTCCGACGAGGCCAGCTGGATCTTGATCTGGTCGAAGGTCTGCGCCTGGCCGGTCTGGCCAAGGATCTTCATCAGTTCGTTCATGCGCCGATAAGCCCTTCAGGAAGGGACGCCGACGGCCGAGGCCGCCGGCAAACCGTTAAGATGTCTTGGATGGAGCGTGACGTGGACCGGCCTCAAGTGCCGCTCTGCTCCAGGTCCACGTTCAGGCCGAGCGATTTCAGCTCCTTGACCAGGACGTTGAAGCTCTCCGGGATGCCGGCCTCGAAGTCGTCCTGCTCGCGCACGATCGCCTCGTAGACCTTGGTGCGGCCGGACACGTCGTCCGACTTCACCGTCAGCATCTCCTGCAGCGTGTAGGCGGCACCGTACGCTTCCAGCGCCCACACCTCCATCTCGCCGAAGCGCTGCCCGCCGAACTGCGCCTTGCCCCCCAGCGGCTGCTGGGTCACGAGCGAATACGGCCCGATCGAGCGCGCGTGGATCTTGTCGTCCACCAAGTGGTGCAGCTTGAGCATGTAGACGTAGCCCACCGTCACCTTGCGCTCGAACGGCTCGCCGGTGCGCCCGTCGGTCAGCTGCGACTGGCCCGACGTGTCCAGCCCAGCCCGGCTCAGCATCGCCTCGATGTCGGAGATGCGGGCACCGTCGAACACCGGCGTCGCGATCGGCACGCCCTTGCGCAGGTTGTGCGCCAGCTCCACCAGCTGCTCGTTCGGCAGCGTGGCGATGTCGTCGCGATACACCTCGTCGCCGTACACCGCCTTCAGCTCGTCCAGCAGCTCCTGCTTCGCCGCACCCGTACGCTGGTACTCGTCCACCAGCTCGCCGATGCCCTTGCCGATGTTGGCGCAGGCCCAGCCGAGATGCGTTTCCAGGATCTGCCCCACGTTCATCCGCGACGGCACGCCGAGCGGGTTCAGCACCAGGTCGACCGGCGTGCCGTCCTCCAGGAACGGCATG
This sequence comes from uncultured Acetobacteraceae bacterium, assembly GCA_964247735.1. Taxonomy (GTDB): domain Bacteria; phylum Pseudomonadota; class Alphaproteobacteria; order Acetobacterales; family Acetobacteraceae; genus Lichenicola. The sequence continues at coordinate 14,655 of CAXTVS010000036.1, read as the reverse complement.
TCCTCGACCGGCGTCACACGGCTCACCACACCCTTGTTGCCGTGACGGCCGGCCATCTTGTCGCCCGGCTGCAGCTTGCGCTTCACCGCGACGAACACCTTGACCATCTTCATCACGCCGGGCGGCAGCTCGTCGCCGCGCTGCAGCTTCTCGACCTTGCTGTCGAACCGCGCCTGGATGCGGCCCACCGCGAAGTCGAACTCCCGCTTCAGCGTCTCGATCTCGGCCACCGCCTGGTCGGAGGCCACCACCACGTTGCGCCACGCGCCGCGCGGATGCTCGCCCAGCACCTCCTCGGTCAGCTCGGTGCCCGACTTGATGCCCTTGAACCCGGCGCCCGCCTTCTGCCCGAGCAGGCGCTCGCGCAGCCTGTTGTAGAACGACCGCTCCTGAATCGCCCGCTCGTCGTCGCGGTCCTTGGCCAGACGCTCGATCTCCGAGCGCTCGATCGCCATTGCGCGCTCGTCCTTGTCCACGCCCCGGCGCGAGAACACCCGCACGTCGACGATCGTGCCCGTCGTGCCCGGCGGCAGCTTCAGCGAGGTGTCGCGCACGTCCGACGCCTTCTCGCCGAAGATGGCGCGGAGCAGCTTCTCCTCCGGCGTCATCGGGCTTTCGCCCTTCGGCGTCACCTTGCCGACCAGGATGTCGCCCGGGTTCACCTCGGCGCCGACATAGACGATGCCGGCCTCGTCGAGATTGCGCAGCGCCTCCTCGCCGACGTTCGGGATGTCGCGGGTGATCTCCTCCTGGCCGAGCTTGGTGTCGCGCGCCATGACCTCGAACTCCTCGATATGGATCGAGGTGAAGACGTCGTCGCGCGCGATGCGCTCGGAGATGAGGATGCTGTCCTCGAAGTTGTAGCCGTTCCAGGGCATGAACGCGACCAGCACGTTGCGCCCCAGCGCCAGCTCGCCCAGCTCGGTGGACGGGCCGTCGGCGATGATGTCGCCCACCACCACCCGGTCGCCCACGCGCACCAGCGGACGCTGGTTGATGCAGGTCGACTGGTTGGAGCGCATGTACTTGCGCAGCCGGTAGATGTCGACGCCCTGGGTGGCGCCGCCCTCGTCGGTCGCCCGCACCACGATGCGCGCCCCGTCGATCTGGTCGACCACGCCGGGACGGCGCGCCACGATGGTGGCGCCGCTGTCACGCGCGACCGCCGCCTCCATGCCGGTGCCGACCAGCGGCGCGTCGGACTGGATCAGCGGCACCGCCTGGCGCTGCATGTTCGAGCCCATCAGCGCCCGGTTGGCGTCGTCGTTCTCCAGGAACGGGATCAGGGCGGCAGCCACCGACACCAGCTGGCGCGGCGACACGTCGCAGGCGGTGACGTCCTCGGGCTTGACCAGCCGGAAGTCGCCGCCACGCCGCACCGAGACCAGCTCGTCGGTCAGGTTGCCGTCCTTGTCCTGGGCGCAGTCCGCCTGCGCCACCACCAGCTTCTCCTCCTCCATGGCGGAGAGGTACTTCCAGCCAGTCTGCAGGGCGCCTTCCTTTACCAGGCGGTACGGCGTCTCGATGAAGCCGTACTTGTTCACCTTGGCGTAGGTGGCGAGCGAGTTGATCAGGCCGATGTTCGGCCCTTCCGGCGTCTCGATCGGGCAGATGCGTCCGTAATGCGTCGGGTGCACGTCACGCACCTCGAAGCCCGCCCGTTCACGCGTCAACCCGCCCGGACCAAGCGCCGAGAGACGACGCTTGTGCGTCACCTCCGACAGCGGATTGGTCTGGTCCATGAACTGCGACAACTGCGACGAGCCGAAGAACTCGCGCACCGCCGCGGCGGCCGGCTTGGCGTTGATCAGGTCGTGCGGCATCACGGTGTCGATGTCGACCGAGCCCATGCGCTCGCGGATCGCGCGCTCCATGCGCAGCAGGCCGACGCGATACTGGTTCTCCATCAGCTCGCCCACCGAGCGCACCCGGCGGTTGCCGAGGTTGTCGATGTCGTCGATCGTGCCGCGGCCGTCCTTGAGCTCGCACAGGATCTTCACCGTGCGCAGGATATCCTCCTTGCGCAGCACGCGAACCGTATCCTCGGCGTCCACGCTGAGGCGCATGTTCATCTTCACCCGCCCGACCGCAGACAGGTCATAGCGGTCGGCATCGAAGAACAGCCCGCGGAACAGCGCTTCCGCGGTGTCCGGGGTCGGCGGCTCGCCCGGGCGCATCACCCGGTAGATGTCGACCAGCGCGTCCTCGCGCGACCCGTTCTTGTCCACAGCCAGGGTGTTGCGGATCCACGGGCCGTTGCTGTTGTCGACCGCCAGCGTCGGCAGCCGATCGATCCCCATCTCCTCCAGCGCCACGAGGCGCGGCTCGGTCAGCTCCTCGCCCGCCTCGCCGTAGATCTCGCCGGTCTCCTCGTTGACCAGGTCGAACGCCACGTAGCGCCCGAGCAGGTCGGCACGCCCGACCAGCACCTCCTTGGTCTTCTCCGCGATCTTGCGCGTGGAACGAGCGGTCAGCTTGTCGTCTGCCTTGGCCACCACCTCGCCGGTATCCGCGTCGACCAGCGGCTCAAGCAGCTTCAGGCCACGGAACGCATCCGGGTCGAACGGCCGCGCCCAGCCCTTGGCCGTCCGGGTGAACACCACCTGGCCGTAGAAGCCGGCCAGGATCTCGTCCTGGTCCATGCCGCGTATGTCCATGGAATCGACGTCGCCGCCCTCCGCCGCCTTGGCGGCGCGCGCGGCCGCCGACGCCTTGCCTTCCAGGGCATACAGCAGCGTCGTCACCGGCAGCTTCCGCTTCCGGTCGATGCGGACATAGACCATGTCCTTGCTGTCGAACTCGAAATCGAGCCAGGAGCCGCGATACGGGATCACCCGGGCCGCGAACAGGAACTTGCCCGAGGAGTGCGTCTTGCCCTTGTCGTGGTCGAAGAACACGCCCGGCGAGCGGTGCATCTGGCTGACGATGACGCGCTCGGTGCCGTTGATGATGAAGGTGCCGTTATCCGTCATCAGGGGCATGTCGCCCATGTAGACAGGCTGCTCCTTGATGTCGCGGATCGAGCGACTGCCGGTATCCTCGTCCACGTCCCACACGATGAGACGCAGGATCACCTTCAGCGGCGCCGCAAAGGTCATGCCGCGCTGGATGCATTCCTCGACGTCGTACTTCGGCTCCTCGAGCTCGTAGTGCACGAACTCCAGGCGACCACGGCCGGCGAAGTCGTTGATCGGGAACACCGAGCGGAACACCTCCTGCAGCCCGGATGCGGTCCGGCTGTCGGGAGCCACGTTCATCTGCAGGAACGCCTCGTAGGAGGCGCGCTGCACGTCGATCAGGTTGGGCATCGGAGCCACTTCGGGGATGCGCCCGAAGCTCTTGCGGATGCGCTTGCGTCCCGTGAACGATTTGGTCATCGCGTTCATCGTGTATCCTGCCCCGTCGCCTGCCGGCTCCGGGTCCTGCACGGACGGTGGGGACATGCCATGCTGCGGCAGCCGCACGCGTCCGGCCGAACCCTCGGCCGGTGAACCGTTCGCGATCCGACCGATACCGGATCGCATGACCGTCCGTGCTGCACTGCAGCGCCGCCAGGACGGTCTCAATGCCTCAAGCGCCCGACCCGATCCGGACGTGTCCGGGGGATCCAGGCGCCACCACGACCAAGAGGGCGGGAACCATTCCTGATTCCCACCCCACTGGACTACTTCTCCGGCCGGAGAACCGGCCGCACGACAAGAAACCTACTTGATTTCGACAGCGGCACCCTGCTCTTCCAGCATCTTCTTGAACTTCGCGGCGTCCTCCTTGTTGACGCCTTCCTTCACCGGCTTCGGCGCCCCTTCGACCAGGTCCTTGGCCTCCTTCAGGCCCAGGCCGGTGATGGTGCGGACCTCCTTGATCACGTTGATCTTCTTGTCGCCAGCCTTGGCGAGGATCACCGTGAACTCGGTCTGCTCCTCGACCGGCGCCGCAGCGACGGCGGCCGGGGCAGCGGCGGCGGCAACCGGTGCCGCAGCGGACACGCCCCACTTCTCCTCGAGGAGCTTGGACAGCTCCGCAGCCTCGAGGACGGTGAGCGCAGACAGCTCGTCAACAAGCTTCGTCAGATCGGCCATGATGTGATGTTCCTGATATAAAGGCTGTGTGGTTCCGTGCAAGCCCGGTTCCCGGACCCGCAATCACTTTCTCGACTGCCAGCGTCGTCCCGGGTCCGCCTCAGGCGGCCTCGGGCTCCGCCTCCGCGTCGTCCTTCTTGGCGTAGGCCCCGAAGACCCGCGCAAGCTGTCCGGCCGGCGCCTGGAGCACGCCCGCGATGCGTGTCGCAGGCGTGGCGATGAGCCCCACCAGCTGCGCACGCAGGACGTCCAGGGACGGCAGCTCGGCGAGAGCCCGGACACCATCCGCATTCAGCGTCTGGGTTCCGAGCGCACCGCCGAGGATGACGAGCTTGTCGTTGGTCTTGGCGAACTCGACCGCCACCTTGGCCACCGCCACCGGGTCGTGCGCCCACGCGAGCGCGGTCGGTCCCTTCAGCATTGGCACGATGCCGTCGAATCGGGTCCCATCCAGGGCGAGCGTGGCCAGCCGGTTCTTCGCGACCTTGAACGTCGCTCCCGCGGCGCGCATCCGGCTCCGCAGCCCCGTCACCTGGGCGACCGTCATCCCGTCATTGCGGGTGACGACGACCATGGACGTGTCTGCGAACACGGCGGCGAGCGAGGCGACGAACGCGTGCTTCTCCGTACGGTCCAAATCCCGTCTCCGTCGTGGCCCGCCAGGCGATGAACCTGGTGGGCCGGGTTGCCCATGGACCGGCACGCGCGAACGCCTGCCGATCCGGTTCGCCTGTCCGCAAGGAAGAAGTCGGAACCACCAGCGAACTGGCGTATCCCGTCTTTCGCGCGCGGATCCCGAAGGATCGATTAAGGCCGCGTCCCCGAAGGGATGCCGCCGCGAGCGGTCTTGGACAGGTCCGGAAGAACGGCCCGGAAGCCGTTCCCCTGCTCGCCGGCGCCGAAGCGCCGGCGCATTCTCAGGTGGCGGTGAAGGAGGACACGTCCACCTTCACGCCGGGTCCCATGGTCGAGGACAGCGCCGCGCGCTGCAGGTAGGTGCCCTTGGCGCCGGTCGGCTTGGCCTTCTGGATCGCGTCCACCAGCGCGCGGATGTTCTGCGCCAGCTTGGCCGGCTCGAACGAGGCCTTGCCGATCCCGGCATGGATGATCCCGGCCTTCTCGGCGCGGAACTCCACCTGCCCGGACTTGGCTGCGCTGACCGCGCCCTTCACGTCCATGGTCACGGTGCCGAGCTTGGGGTTCGGCATCAGCCCGCGCGGACCCAGGATCTTCCCCAGCCGCCCGACCAGGGCCATCATGTCCGGGGTGGCGATGCAGCGGTCGAAGCCGATCTCGCCCGCCTGCACCTTCTCGGCCAGGTCGTCGGCCCCCACCACGTCGGCGCCCGCGTCCAGCGCTTCCTGCGCCTTCGGGCCGCGCGCGAACACGCCGACCCGCAGCGTCTTGCCGGTGCCGTTCGGCAGGCTCAGCAGCCCGCGCACCATCTGGTCGGCATGGCGCGGGTCGATCCCCAGCCCCAGCGACAGCTCCACCGTCTCGTCGAACTTGGCGGTGGCGTTGGTCTTCACCAGCGCGATCGCCTCGTCCAGGCTGTACGCCTTGTTGTGCTCGACCTTCGCCTCGGCGGCCAGGAGACGCTTGTTCTTGGCCATGGATCAGCCCTCCACCACGGTGAGACCCATCGATCGCGCCGAGCCCGCCAGCATGCGGACCGCGCCCTCGATGTCGTTGGCGTTCATGTCCTTCATCTTGATCTCGGCGATCTCGCGCAGCTGGGTCGTTGTCACCCGCCCGGCCGGCGCTCCCTTGCCCACGGTGGTCGAGCCCTTGGACACCTTGGCGGCGCGGAGCAGGAAGTGGGTGTTCGGCGGCGTCTTGGTGATGAAGGTGAAGGTGCGGTCGGCGAACGCGGTGATCACCACCGGCGTCGGCGTGCCGGGCTCCATGCCCTGCGTCGCCGCGTTGAACTCCTTGACGAACTGCATGATGTTCAGGCCGCGCTGGCCCAGCGCCGGGCCCACCGGCGGCGACGGGTTCGCCTTGCCGGCGGGAATCTGCAACTTGATGTAGCCGACGATCTTCTTGGCCATATCCTGGGCTCCTTGTGACGCCAGGACCGCGGTACGGACGACCGACCCGCCGGCACGCGCCGGCAGAAAGTCTCCCGCGTTCCGGAGAGGGAGGCGGGCCTTTAGACCACCCTCCGGCGCTTGGCAACCCTCCTCCCTTTGCCGCTGTCGGCGCGCCCGATCAGGTCCGTTGCATCGCGTAATAGGCAGCGAAGAACAGCGCCAGGGACAGGAGGTAGAGCAGGGTGATCCACGCGGCATCCAGCGACAGGCGGCCGCCGGCCAGGTGAAGACCGTCCTGCATCGGCGTCGTGCCGCGCAGGATGACGATGCCGAGCGTGGCGAGGATCACCAGATGGCCGAACACGTCGAGCCGACCAAAGGCCGGCATGGCGGCAGCGAAGATGGCGGCGTATCCCGCACCGCCGAGGCGGAGCAGACCGCGTCCCGTCACGAGATAGAACGCCAGCGTGAACTCGACGAAGCCGGCGATGACCACCACGGTGGACACCGGCAGCCCCATCGCGATGCTCGGGTGCGTCGCGACCACCGCCTCGGTCCATTGCGGATAGAGGAATTTCTCGATCGCCGTCCAGGCCAGGCTGAAGGCGAGGCCACCGGTCAGCAACGGCTCGCGCAGCCGGAACAACGCCGGCCAGCGGATGGAGAGCGATGCCAGATAGGCCGCCAGGCAGAGCAGGAAGACGTAGTCGGTCAGATGGAACAGGCCGTACTGGTGGACCGCGTCGAGATAGAGGATCAGGATGCCAAGGCCCGACAGGATGCAGGTCCGCCGCCAAACCAGGCACAGGGCGATCAGGAATTGGACCACCGCGACCCAGGGCATATGGATCTGCATCTCCGGCGTCAGGATCATCCTGCCGGCCGCCGAGGCACACACGAAGTAGGCGCCGGCCGCGGCGCGCACCAGACGCTGCTCGATCGCGGCGCAGGACAGGCCGGTGCTGAGGAGCTTCGGCCAGACGCGCGCGATCCAGCCATCGAGCAGGAAGCCCAGCAGCACCAGCAGGGTGAAGATGGCGAGGACGTCCAGGAACCGCGCCGAGAGGACCGCATGAAGCGCCAGCGGCGCATCGTGGACGTTGGTGGTCGTGAACCACTTCACGTGGGCCTCGGCGCTCTGCACCCTGCCGAGGACGGAGAAGATCACGAGGATCATGGCTGCCGGACGCCATCGACCACGCGCGTCGGTCATGGCGCCGCCTGCATCACGATGTCATCCCCATCCTGCTGGAAGGTCTACTCGCGGATGCCGCCGGTGGATGCGGCGGAGGCCTGCACGATCGGTCGAGCGGATCCCGTCGCAAGTCTCAGGGCGCCCTCCCCGGGTCGGCGTTCTCCGGGCGCGGCGTTGGGGGACGCGACGCCTCGTTCGTCCCGCCGCCGGTGCCGTCCCGACGCGGGACGCGATCGCTTCCGGTCACCGCCACCGGGTTGAACGGCAGCACCCCGTTCTCGCTCGGCAGGTCCGCCGTGCTCCAGCCGCCGCCGACCGCGCGCACCAGCGACACCGCCGCCTGCAGCCGTGCCGTCTCCACCTCCACCTCGGCGATCTGCGCCGTCAGCGCCGTCACCTGCGCCACCACCGCGTCGAGGTAGTTGGTCAGCCCCCCGGTATACAGCGCCAGCGTCATCGCCTGCGCCCGGTCCGCCGCCGCCACCGCCTGCTGCTGCTCCTGCGCCTCGGTCTGCAGCTGCGCGGTGAGGGTCAGCCCGTCCTCGACCTCCTGGAACGCCGACAGCACGGTCGAGCGGTAGGCATCCACCGACTGCTCGTACTGCGACCAGCTGCGCTGCAGCTCGGCCCGCCGAAGCCCGCCCTGGAACAGCGGCAGTACCGAGCCGGCGCCGACCGTCCACAGGCTGTTCGGCAGGCTGGCCAGGCTGAACCCGGTGTCCTGGAACCCGCCGAGCAGGCTGATGGTGATGTCGGGATAGAACGCCGCCCGCGACACCCCGATCCCGGCGTTCGCGGCCGCCATCTCCCGCTCGCCCTGCGCGATGTCCGGCCGGCGCTGCAGCAGCTGCGACGGCACCCCCGCCGGCACCGCCGGCACCACCAGCCGCGCGTCGTCCACCGGCTCGATCCGGAACGTGCTCGGGTTCGCCCCCGCCAGCACCGCGATCGCATGCTGCAGCACCGCGCGCTGTCCCGACACGCCGCTTTCCAGCGCCTCCGTCGCCGTCAGCTGGTTCTCCGCCCGCGCCACGTCCAGCCCGGACGCGATCTTGCCCTGCAGGCGCAGCTCGGTGATCTCCACCGCCTTGCGATAGAACCCGATCGACTGCCGGTACACCGCGTCCTGCGAGTCCAGCCCGCGCAGCCCGATGTAGTCGGTCGCCAGCTCCGCCTGCAGGATCAGCCGCGCCGAGGCCAGGTTCGCCGCACCCGCCTGCGCCAGGCGCTTGCTCTGCCGGGTCTGGTTGCGCAGCCGGTCCCAGAAGTCGGGCTCCCAGGACGCGGTGGCCTCGATCAGGTTGGACGACTGCTGGTTCGGCCCGCCGCCGCTATAGAACAGCCGGTGCTCCGACTGCCGGTTGTCGGTGGTGGACGCGTTGCCGACCACCTGCGGGAACAGCCCGGAGCGCGCTTCCGCCGCCAGGTCGCGCGCCTGCACGTACTGCTCGTAGATCCCCGCCAGGTCGGGATTGTCCGCCGTCGCCTCGACCTCCAGGCGGTCCAGCAGCGGGTCGCCGAACCGCTGCCACCACGGCCCGCGCGGCAGGGTGTCGGCCGGATCCGCCCGCCCGAACGGTTTCGACCCGGCATAGCTGTCCGGCAGCAGGGTGTGCGGCGGCCGGTAGGCCGGGGCCAGATCACATCCCGACGCGAGCCCGAGCAGCAGCGCCGCCGCGACCCGCGACGCCAGCCGGCCGCACCGGCAGGCGATCATCGGAGGGCTCCCGCCTCCGCGTCGTCGGCGTCGACCGCGCGAGCCGCCGCCGGCGTTGCGGCCGGCGCGTCGCCCGTGTCGCCGTAGCCGTGCACCGGCTGCACCACCTTCACCGTCTCGCCCTCGAGCAGGCCGAGCGACGGGTTGTCGATCACGCGGTCCGCCCTGTTCAGCCCGGCCAGCACCTGGACCGTGGTGCCGAAGTTGAGCCCCAGCGTCACGTCCTGCAGGTGCACCCGGTCCTGGCCGTCGACCAGCGCCACCTGCATGCCCTGCGCCCGGAACAGCATCGCCTGCTCCGGCAGGATCAGGATGGCGGGATCGCCCGGCACCGTCATCTGCACGCTGGCATAGGTTCCCGGCCACAGCTGGTGCCGGGCGTTGTCGACGGTGAGCTCGGTGACCACGGTGCGTGTCTGCGGGTTGACCGCGTTGGCGGTGGTCAGGAACCTCGCCGGGATCCGCGTCCCGGGATCCTGCGGCAGCGACAGCGTCGCCGTCAGGCCTGGCTTCAGCAGGCCGGCGTAGTCCTGCGGCACGGACACGAACACCCGCATCTCGTGGATGTCGGCCACGCTGAACAGCTCCGACGCCCCGCCCCGTGCGCCGACGTCGCCGCCGCCGGCGTTGACGTAGTCGCCGACGTCGGTGCGCCGCGACGTCACCACGCCGTCGAACGGCGCCACCACCCGCTCGAAGGCGTGCTGCGCCCCGTAGCGCGCCACCTCCTGGCTCGCCGCCTCGACCTGCGCCTTCTGCGCCGCCGCACCGGCGACCTGCACGTCGACCTCCTGCTGCGACACCGCCTGCGTGCCGGCCAGGGCCTTCCAGCGCCCGGCGGTCACCTCGGCCAGCTTGTAGCGCGTCTGCGCCACCGCGAGCTCGGCCTCCGCCGTGGCCAGCTGGGCGTCGGTGGTCGGGCTGTCGATGGTGGCCAGCAGCTCGCCCGCCTTCACCGGGGCGCCGTAGTCCTTGTACCACATCCGCACGTAGCCGGAGATCTGCGCGTAGATCGGCGCCTCGAACCAGGCGTTGATGTTACCGGGCAGGGTCACGGTGCGGGTCGCCGGCCCGGGCTTGCCGGCCACCACCTGCACGCGCGGGATCGACGCATCGTCCGCGCGCGCGCCGAGCGCCGTCACGGCGGTCTCGCGGGTCCAGATGCCGTAGCCGGCGAGCACCGCGGCCACCGCCACCACCACCACCACAACCCGGCCGCCCCTGGCGGGCGCCCGACGCTCCTCCCCGGCGGTCATGCGGGTTCTCCTCCGGGCATGGGCGTCTTCCGGTGCAGCAGCGCGAACACGCAGGGCACGAACAGCAGCGTGGCAAAGGTGGCGACGGTCAAGCCGCCCACCACGGCGCGGCCGAGCGGCGCGTTCTGTGTGTTGCTCAGCGACATCGGCAGCATGCCGATGATCATCGCCAGCGCGGTCATCAGCACCGGCCGGATGCGGCCGTATCCGGCCTCAACCGCCGCCAGCACCGGATCGCCGTGCGCCTCCAGCCGCTCCCTCGCGAAGGACACCACCAGGATCGAGTTCGCGGTCGCCGTGCCCATGCACATGATGGCGCCGGTCAGCGCCGGCACCGACAGCGTCGTGTGGGTGAGGAACAGGCTCCAGGTGATGCCGCCGAGGGCCGCCGGCAGCGCGCTGATGATCACGAACGGGTCCAGCCAGGACTGGAAGTTCACCACGATCGCCAGGTAGATCAGCACGATCGACAGCGCGAGCCCGGCCAGCAGCTGCCCGTACGCGTCGAGCATGGTTGCCGCCTGCCCGCGCACCTCGATCGTGGCCCCGTGCGGCAGGTTCGGCTGCATCTCGCGCACGATCCGGTCGACGCCGTCACTGACCGCGCCCAGGTCGAGCCCCTCGGCGTTGGCGTAGATGTCGATCACCGGCAGGATCGAGTAGTGCGACACCAGCCCCGGCGTGCCGATCTGCTGCACGCGCGACAGCGCGCCCACGATCTGCAGCGCCCCTCCCGACGGGTTGCTGTCGCCCTTGTCGATCGGGATCGTTTCCAGCTGGTTCATGCTGGTGAGCTGGTCCTGCGGCGTCTGGATGTTCACCAGGTGCGACACGCCGGTGGTGGTGTCGAGCCAGTACGTCGGCGCCACCTGCCCGGACCCCGACAGGGTCGCCAGCACGTTGTTGGCGATGTCGGACTCCGTCAGCCCGGTGCCGAGCGCGAACGTGCGGCGCGAGTTGATCTTCAGGGTCGGCTCGTTCATCACCTGCTGGATCCGGACGTCGGCGATGCCGGGTATCCGCTTCAGCCGCGCCATCATGCGCGTGGCATAGGCATAGTCCTGGTCGAGATCCCGGCCGGTGATCTGCACGTCGATCGGCGACGGCAGGCCGAAGTTCAGGATCTTGGCCGTGATGTCGCCGGGCAGGAAGCTGAACTCGGTGCCGGGGAACCGCCCGGCGAGGCCGGCGCGCAGCACCTGCCGGTCGCGATCCACCGGCGAGGTCGGGCTGTCCAGCAGGATGCCGAGGTCGCAGTCCTGGGTGCCGATGGTACCGGTCGAGCTGTAGGCCTGGTTGATGCCGCTGGTCGGCTGGCCGCAGTTGGACACGATGCTGGTGACGTGGCCGTGCAGCAGGAGGCGGATCTGCTGGTCCACCAGGGTCGCCGTCTTGCCGGTGTCCTCCAGGCGCGCGCCGATCGGCGCACGCAGGTGCATGTCGATCTCGTCCGACCTGATGCCGGGAAAGAAGTTCCGGCCCGTGAACAGCAGCAGCAGCAGCGACGCCAGCGCCAGGGCGAGGAACCCGGCTGAGAAGCGGCCGCGCGCCGCCACCAGCCCTTCCAGCACCGCCCGGTAGCGGTCCCGACCCTGGTTGAACCGCGTCTCGAAGCCGCGCTGGAACCGCGTGAACGGGCCCGGCCGCCCCGCATCACGGTGCGCGCCGCGATGCGCCGCCACCTGCGCACGCAGCAGCCAATTGGCCATGGTCGGCACCAGCGTCCGCGACAGGATGAACGACGCGATCATGGCGAACACGATCGCTTCCGCCAGCGGCAGGAACAGGTAGCCGGCCACGCCGCCCAGCTGGAACAGCGGCAGCCACACGATGCAGATGCACAGCGTCGACACGAAGGTCGGCACCACGATCTGGTTGGCGGCGTCGACGATCGCGGCCTCCAGTCCCTTCGGATCGCCGTCCTCGCCCGCCATCTCCAGGTGGGAGTCGATGTTCTCGATCATCACGGTGGCGTCGTCGACCAGGATGCCGACCGCGAGGGCCAGGCCGCCCAGGGTCATGACGTTGATGGTCTGGCCGAACCAGGACAGCACCAGGATCGAGGACAGGATCGACAGCGGGATCGAGGTCGCGACGATCAGGGTGGAGCGCCACGAGCCCAGGAACAGCAGCACCACCAGCCCGGTGAGGCAGGCCGCGGTCAGCATCTCCTGCAGCACGTCGGTGATCGACTCCCGCACGAAGCCGGAGGCGTCGTTCAGCGGCGTGATCGACACCCCCGCCGGAAGCGTCCGAAGCAGCACCGGGATCCGGGCCTTGACCCCCTTCACCACGTCCAGAGTGGACGCATCGCCGGTCTTGAGCACCTCGATCAGCACCGACTGCTTGCCGTGCACCAGCACCATGTTCTGCTGCGGCGGCCCGCCGCGGTGCACGAAGGCGACATCGCGCAGGTAGATGGTGGCGCCGGCCACCTGCTTGATCGGCAGGTTGTTGAACGAGGCGACCTCGAGCGGCGTGGCGTTGGTCTCGACCAGGTAGTCGATCGCCCCGATCTTCTGGTCGCCGGCGGGCAGCACGATGTTCTGCCCCGCCAGCGCGTGGCCGACATCCTCCGCCGATAGCCCGTGCGCCAACAGGGCGGACTGGATCAGGTCGACCTCGACGTTGCCGGCGGTGCCGCCATACGGGCTCGGGATCGCGGTGCCCGGCACCGAGATCAGCGCCGGCCGGATCAGGTTCGACGACATGTCGTACAGCTCGGAGCCGGTCATGGTGTCGGAGGCGACCTGCAGGTCCAGCACCGGTACCGAGGAGGCGTCGAACGCCAGCACCTGCGGCGGCGTGATCCCGGCCGGCATCTGCTTGAGCACGGTCTGCGAGATCGAGGTGATCTGCGCCTGCGCCGCCGCCACGTCGGTGCCCGGCTGGAAGAAGATCTTGACGATGCCGCGCCCGTAGAGCGACTGGCTTTCGATGTGCTCGATGTTGTTGACGGTCGTGGTCAGCGAGCGCTCGTAGTAGTAGATCACCCGCCCGGACATGTCCTGCGGCATCAGGCCGTTATAGGTCCAGACCACCGCCACCACCGGCACCCGTATGGCGGGAAAGATGTCGGTCGGCGTGCGGAACACCGCCATCCCGCCGAACAGCAGGATCAGGATGGCCAGCACCACGAAGGTCAGCGGGCGCCTGAGCGCCGTCAGGACGATCGCGTTCAAGGCGCCGGCCCCTTGGGCGACGGCCGCCTGCCCTCGCACCCGTCATCTTGTGCGCGCCGATCCATCGCCCCGATCCCGGTCCCGTTCGCCCGGAGCGGTAGGGCAGCAGCCGCCGCGCACCAATGAAATTAGTGTTTAGGCGGCGTCCCGCCCCGTATCAGCGGTGGCCGCCGCCGCCGCCACCGTGATAGCCGCCGCCGTAGCCGCCACCGTAGCCGCCGCGATAGCCGCCATAACCACCGTAGCCGCCGCGGTAGCCATAGCCGCCGTAGCCGAACCGGCCATAGCCGAAGCCGCCATATCCGAACCCGCCATAGCCGAAGCGGCCGAAACCGAAGCCGAAGTAGTCGAAGCCATACGGGTAGGCGTAGCCGAAGCCGAATGGATAGCCGTAGCCGAACCCGTAGGACGACCCATACCCGTACGGGTAGCCATAGCCGTAGTAGCTGCCGTAGCCACCGCCATAGCCGTATCCATAACCGTAGCCGGGCGGATAATAATCGCAGCCTGCGACCGCCAGAACCGCGGCGGCGGCCGCGGCCAACCGGACCGGCCTGGACGATCGGGACGCAAGGGACTGGAACCTGGACAACAGCTCGGACATGATTCTCTCCCGGCGCGGGAACCGGTCTGGGACAATGGAACAACGCACGAGATGGTGCGCCGGATCACCGGGCGCCGCTTCCGAAACGTGACCTTTTGTCACGGCAACGCCTCGTTCCGTTCCGCCCCGGGAAAGACGACCTCGAATACCGTGCCAGGGCCAGAGCTGGGGCCAGGGCCAGGGCCAGAGCTGGGGCCAGGGCCAGAGCTGGGGCCAGGGCCAGGGCCAGAGCTGGAGCCAGGGCTGGGGCCGAAGCCAGGGCTGGGGCCGAAGCCAGGGCCAGAACCATGGCCGCTGCCGGCCGCCTCTACTCCTGCCACCACCATCCGTGCCCCATGCAGCCGCGCGATGGCGCTGGCGAGGCTCAGGCCGAGCCCGCTGCCGTGGATGTGGCGGCTCTTGTCCGAGCGGTAGAACCGGCGGAGCACCGCCTCCCGCTCTCCCGCCGCGATGCCGATCCCGGTATCCGCCACCCGCAGCACCGGCTGCCGCTCCCGCTGCAGCACCGAGACCCGGATGCTGCCGCCGCTCGGGGTGAACTTGATCGCGTTGTCCACCAGGTTGGCGGCGAGCTCGATCAGCAGGTCGC
>CAXTVS010000035.1:0-35997 GCA_964247735.1 uncultured Acetobacteraceae bacterium | reverse complement strand
GGCTGGCGGCCAGCTCGTGCGGGTGGAACAGGGCCGGGTTGATCGCCGGGCCGGGCGCCGCCGCATGCGCCGCCGGCGCCGCGATGCCGAGACGCTGCGCCACCGCGGGCGTCACCCCGCGGGTGCCGGCGTCGGGCCGGATCGGCAGCGCGCCGCGGACCGGCTGGAACTGCGCCCCGCCGCCCGGTGCGCCGCGGCCGCCGGCGCCGACCGGACCGAGCGCTGCCGCGCCGGTGCGGGCGATCCGGTTGATCGGCTCGGAGCGGACCATCGCCGCCGCCGGCACCACCGTCAGGGCGCTGCGGTTGCTGTAGGTGTTGATGGTGGTGATCGTGGTCCGGCTGTTGTCGATGCGGCCGAAGTTGAGCCGCTGGACGTAGCCTTGGCTGGCGTTGAACGGCGGCCGGTACGGCTCGTGCGGGCCGAGCGGGATCCAGCCGACGTTGCCGCCGCCGCCCGGATAGCCCCGGTCGCCATGGCCGCCGAAGCCGCCGGCCAGCACCCCGGCGGCGAGGCCGACCGCAGCACCCGCCACCACGAAGTCGACCAGCGCCGGCGCGTAGGCCGGCTGCTGGTACACGTCCGGCGGCGCCTCCTGCTCCGCCGGCACCCAGCCCCAGCGCCCGTCGACCTGCGACCAGCGGCCGTAATGGAACGGCGCGAAGCCCCAGGGCTCCTGGTCGACCCAGGTCCAGCCCCAGGGGGCCACGTAAGACCAGCTGCCTTCCCGGTAGGGCGCCCAGTCGCTGCCGACGCGCGGATACCAGACCTGGCCGTATTGCGGGCTCGGCTGCCAGCTGCCGTAGCTGGCGAGCGACTCGGCGCCGGTCATGTAGCGGACCGCCGGCGGTCCGGACGGCGCGGGGGCCAGCCGGCCCAGCTGCGCCGACAGGAAGCGGTCGCGCAGCAGGGTTCCCACCGCACCCTGCAGCGTGTCGGTGCCGTTCACCGTCGCGGTCTGGCTGGCGCCCACCGCGAGCGAGAAGCTGCCGCTCACGATCTGCGCCGAGCCGCTGACGACGCTGATGGTGGTGGGCGTGGCGCTGTCGCCGGCAACGATCTCGTACTGGCCGGCGCCACCCAGCTGCACGGTGCCGCGCGGCGTGGTGATGGCCCAGCTGTCGCCGGAGGGCACGTCGCGCAGGTCGAGGAACAGCGCGCCCTGCGGCTCGGTGGCAGCGAACCGGGTGTTGTCCAGCGTCGCCAGGTCGAGCTCGGTGGAGTCGGCGAGGGTGACCACGTTGTCGGTGATCTGCACCGCCGCACCGGCCCCGGGCTCGGTCCACAGCGCGTCGCCGCTGCTGAGCGGCACGTTGACGGTGGCGGGACTCCACTGCGTGCTGCTGGCGCCGTGGCTCGATACGCTGCCGCTGACCTGCGCCAGGCGGCCCACCCGCCAGGGCGGATCGGCGCTGTCCTGCGCCAGCGCCTGCGGCGTGCCGGTGCCGATCATCGTCAGGCTGGTCGCCGCGAGGAGGCGGGCCACGCAGGGTGATCTTCTGCTCGTGTTCATCGACGCGCCAACCCCTGGTGGATCACGATCCGAACGCATGACCTCGTCCGGAACATGTCCGAGGCGCGGCAAGATTGTGGCATTTTGACGATGTCCTGTCTCGGGTCCAGCTTGACGGATCGTGATGACGGGCCGGCAACCGCGTGCGGTCCCGGCCTTTGCTTCGCGATGGACAACGAGATCGAGAACGTCTGGAATTATCCGCGCCCGCCGGCGCTGCAGCCGGTGGGTCTTTCGGTGCGGATCGCCTTCGCCGGCCGGGTGATCGCCAAGACCGACGCGGCGCTCCGGGTGCTGGAAACCTCCCACCCACCGGTCTACTACCTGCCACGGGGCGCCTTCACCGGCTGCATCCTGGAGCCGGCCGGCGGGCAGAGCTTCTGCGAATGGAAGGGCATCGCGCGCTACTGGAACCTGCGCGTCGGCGCCCACGTGGCGGAACGGGTGGCCTGGAGCTATCCGGCGCCCCATGCCGAGTTCGCTGCCCTGCGTGGCCACCTTGCGGTGTATGCCGGCCCGATGGACGAATGCCGCGTCGGGAACGAGGTGGTGGCGCCGCAGCCGGGCGGCTTCTATGGCGGCTGGGTGACCAGCTGGGTCAGGGGCCCATTCAAGGGCGGCCCGGGCAGCGCCGGCTGGTAGCGGCGTGGACTGGCCGCGTCGGCCGGGAGCGTTGATCGGCATCCCGCCCCGGCACAGGGCGTCGGCGCCTCCCGGAGCGGCCGGTCATCCCCGGGGCAGAGCCGTAGCCGGAACCGGACGGGGCCCGGGCGGCGCGGCGGCGTGGATCGGTGCGGTCTCCCGTAGCACCAGCATGGCCGCCAGGCCCACCAGCACGCCACCCGCCATGTACCAGGCCGGCGCCAGCGGGTTGCCGGTCACGGCGATCGCCCAGACGACGACGAACTGCGCCGAGCCACCGAACACCGAGATCGCCGCTGCATAGATCAGGCCGAGGCCGGCGGAGCGGACCCCCCTCGGCAGCGACTCCGCCACCACCACGATCATCGACACGGTGGACAGCGCGGACGCGCTCGCCAGCGCGGCGCTGGCGGCGTAGAGGGCCAGCGGCGTGCGGAACTCGTCCAGCAGCCGGAAGCAGGGGAACACCAGGACCAGCAGCACGCAGGCCGGCACGATCAGCACCGGCTTGCGGCCGACCCGGTCCGACAGCCAGCCGCCGAGCAGGTCGCAGGCAGCACTGCACAGCCCGACCGTCACCGTGGCGCCGAACGCCAGCCGGGTCGGCATGCCGAGTACCGTGGCGGCATAGGTGGTGAGGTAGTCGAGCAGGTAGGCCGTGGTGGTGGCGCCGGCCAGCAGGGCGACGCCGAGGACGGCGATCCGGGCGATCCCGCCCGGGGGCGGCGCGGCGGCCGGGGTCGGATCGTGCAGGGTCTCGTCCAGGCTGCGGCGCAGCAGCAGCCCGAACGGGACGATGACCGCGCCGGCCAGCAGGGCGATCCGCCAGCCCCAGGCGTCCAGCGCCGCCCCGTCCAGGAGGTTCGACAGCACGACCCCGACCAGGCCGGCCACCAGCACCGCCACGTCGGCGCTCATCGCCTGGAACGAGGCATAGAGCCCGCGCCGCAGCGGCGGGGCAGCCTCCAGGAGGAAGGCGGTGCTGGGCCCCACCTCGCCGCCGAGCGCGAAGCCGCCCAGCATGCGGAAGCCCACCGCCAGCACCGGCGCCGCCAGCCCGATCTGCCGGTAGGAAGGGGTGAAGGCCAGGCCGGCCACGGCGATGCCGACCAGCCCGAACGACAGCAGCATGGCCGGCTTGCGGCCGCGCCGGTCGCCGATGCGGCCGATCACCAGGGCGCCGAGCGGCCGGAACAGGAAGCCGGCGCCGAAGGTGGCCAGCGAGGCGAGCAGGCTGCCGGTCGGCGAGTGCGCCGGGAAGAAGCTGCGCCCGATCTGAACGGCAAAGAAGGCGTAGGTGACGAAGTCGTAGAACTCGAGCGCGTTGCCGACCGCCACCGCGGCCACCTGCCTCGGCCGCAGCGTCCGTGCCGTTTCCGCCATGTGCGCTCCGCTCCAAAGGCGTCCGGGACCGCGTCCGGTCCGTGGACCTCATCCCGCCTAGGATGCAAGAACCGGGCTCGGACCGGCTGCCCGGTCGCGGCTCCCGGCCCGGTCAGGCGGTCCGGGCGGCGACGCCGTTGAGGAAGATGTCGACGCAGCGCGTCACCCGCCGTGTGATCGCGGCCAGGTCGGGTGCCGGCAGGCCCAGCATCGCCGCCCGCTGCTTGCGGCCCATGATCAGCGACAGGAACAGGTCGGCGGCCTCCTCGACGTCCGGTCCGACCGTGATCGCGCCGGTCGCGTCGTAGGACCGGAGCAGGTCGGCGACCAGGCCGAGGCAGCGCAGCCAGCCTTCGACGTGCGACAGCCGGGCGAGCTCCGGAAAGCGGCCCGCCTCGGCGACGATGATCCGGCTCAGCGCCACCGTGTCCGGCAGCAGGGAGCGCTGCAGCAGCAGGATGCCGATGGTCCGCAGCACCTGTGGCAGGTCGGCCGGCTCGTGCGCTTCCGCCGCCGCGGTCGCCTCGGCCGCCACCGGGGCCAGCACCGCCTCCACGCGCATCCGGAACACCGCCGCGAACAGCCCGTTCTTGTCGCCGAACCGGGCGTAGAGCGTCGGCTTGCCCACGCCGGCCGCCTCCGCCAGGGCGTCGATCGTGGTGCCCTCGTAGCCGCGCCGCTCGAACATGGCGGCGGCGGTGTCCAGGATGCGCCGGTCGCGCACGGCCGCTTCCTCGCGGGTCGGACGGCCGCCGCTGCCGGCGCGGATGGTCGGATTGGCTTGCACGTCGTCGGACATGCGCCTTAATAGAACGGAACGGTTAAGTTTTCCAGGTGCGTGCGATGTCCTCGACGACCAAGGATGCGGTTCCGGCCGCGTCGGCCGGGTTCAGCCCGCCCGTGACGGCCGGGGCGCGGGCCGGCCTGCTCCGCCGCTGGCTGCTGCGGCTCGCGATCGGGGCCGCCTTGGTCGGCGCCGGCAGCTATGGCTGGAGCTGGTGGAGCGTCGGCCGGTTCTTCGAGACCACCGACGACGCCTACGTAGCGGCCGACACGGTGACGGTGGCGCCGCGGGTCGCGGGCTACCTCCTCGCGGTGCCGGTGCGCGACAACCAGGTGGTGCGGGCGGGCGACGTGCTGGCCCGAATCGACGACCGCGACTACCGGGCGGCGCTGGCGCAGGCAGAGGCCGAGGTCGCGGAAGGCCGCGCGTCGCTGCTGGCGGTGGACAGCCAGGCGGCCGAGCAGCGGCAGTCGATCGCCCAGGCGCAGGCCGACATGGACGCCGACGAGGCCAGGCTGCGCTTCGCGGCGGTCGAGCGGGACCGGGCCGCGACCCTGTCCGCGACCGGTGTCGGCAGCCGCGAAGCGCAGCAGCGCACGAGTGCGGCGTTCGACGAGGACGAGGCGGACCTGCGCCACGCGATCGCCGCCCTTGGCGTGGCGCGGGCCAGGATCCAGACCCTGGGCGCCGAGGGCGCCTATGCCGCGGGCACGATCGCCAAGGCGCGAGCCGACGTGGACCGGGCGCGCATCAACCTCGGCGACACCGTGCTGCGCGCGCCGGTGGACGGCGTGGTCGGCGATCGCAGCGCGCGGGCCGGCAACTACGTGCAGCCCGGCCTCGGCCTGCTCACGGTGGTGCCGATGGGGCAGGGGCTGTACGTCACCGCCAACTTCAAGGAAACCCAGCTCGCCCGGATGCAGCCGGGGGAGGCGGTCACCGTCACCGCCGACGCGTTTCCCGGCCACCCGTTCCGCGGCGCGATCGACGGCTTCTCGCCCGGGACCGGGGCGCAGTTCGCGCTGCTGCCGCCGGAGAACGCCACCGGCAACTTCACCAAAATCGTGCAGCGGGTGCCGGTGCGGATCCGGCTGGACCCGGACCGGGCGCTGCGGCTGCTGCGCGCCGGGCTGTCGGTGGAGGTCAGCGTCGACACGCGCGGCGCCGCCGGCCCGGCCCGGCCCGGCTGATGCCGCCGCCCGTTCCCGGGTCGGCCTCCAGGGCCTCGGCCCGCGACTGGGCCGCGGTGATGAGCGCGATGCTGGCCGCCTTCATGGCCATCCTGGACATCCAGATCACCAACGCGTCGCTGGCCAACATCGAGGGCGCAGTGGGCGCGTCGCCGTCGGAGGGCTCCTGGATCTCCACCGCCTACCTGATCGCCGAGATCGTCACCATCCCGCTCACCGGCTGGCTCGGCCAGGTGGTCGGGCTGAAGCGC
Organism: uncultured Acetobacteraceae bacterium; assembly: GCA_964247735.1. Classification (GTDB taxonomy): domain Bacteria; phylum Pseudomonadota; class Alphaproteobacteria; order Acetobacterales; family Acetobacteraceae; genus Lichenicola. The sequence goes on along the minus strand of CAXTVS010000035.1, from coordinate 30,234 downwards.
TACCTGCTGGCCAACTCCGCGCTGTTCCTGGTGTTCTCGGTATGCTGTGCCCGCTCCGACAGCCTCCAAGCGCTGATCCTGAGCCGGTGCGGCCAGGGGTTCTGCGGCGGCGTGCTGATCCCGACCGCGGTGACGGTGCTGCGCACCCGGCTGCCGCGCGCGCAGCAGCCGATCGGCATCTCGGTCTTCGGCCTGACCGCGACCCTGGCGCCGGCGCTGGGGCCGACGCTGGGCGGCTGGCTGACCGACAACCTGTCCTGGCACTACCTGTTCTACGTCAACCTCGTGCCGGGCGCGGTGACGCTGGTGGCGTTCGCCCGCGCGCTCGACCCGGCGCCGGCGCGCTGGGGCGAGCTGAGGCACGGCGACTGGACCGGCATCGCGCTGATGGCGACCGGCCTGTCCTCGCTCACCGTGGTGCTGGAGGAAGGGCAGCGGGAAACCTGGTTCGGCTCCGACCTGATCCGCACGCTGAGCGTGCTGGCGGTGGTGGGAATTGTGGGCTTCGTCGGGCGCGAGCTCACGGTCCGCGCGCCCCTGATCAACCTGCGCCTGCTCGGCAACCGCTCGGTCGGCACCGCCTGCGTGCTGATGACGGTGTTCGGCGCGGTGTCGCTGGGCTCGGTCTACATCGTCCCGCTGTACTGCGCGCAGATCCAGGGCTACGATCCCGAGCAGATCGGCACGGTGGTGATGTGGAGCGGCCTGCCGCAGCTGCTGATCTTCCCGCTGATGCCGCGGCTGATGCGCCGCGTCGACCCGCGGCTGCTGGTGGGGGCGGGGACGCTGCTGTTCGCCATCAGCTGTTTCGTCAACACGGTGCTGACGCAGGACGTCGGCATGCAGCAGCTGATCCTGCCGCAGGTGCTGCGCGCGATCGGCCAGCCGCTGTTCGCGGTGCCGCTGTCGCAGCTCGCCACCGCCGGGCTGCCGCCGCGCGACACCGCGGATGCCGCCGCCCTGTCCTCGATGATGCGCAACCTCGGCGGCTCGCTGTGCATCGCCATGATCTCCACCGTGATCGAGCGGCGCGAGCACTTCCACTTCTCGGTGATCGCCGAGCGGCTGACCGCGAACGGTGTGGCGGTGCAGGAGCGGGTGGCAGAGATGGCGGCGCGCGGCGGCATGGCGGACGAGGCGGTGGCGCACGGGCGGGCGCTGGCGGCGCTGGCGGCGGAGGTGCGGCAGCAGGCGACGATCATGTCCTATTCCGACGCGTTCTCCATCATCGGCGTGACGCTGATGCTGTGCCTGGGCGGCCTGCTGCTGCTGCGCCGCCCGCCGCCGCGGGCGGCATGACGACATGCGCCGCGGGCGGCGTGAACGCTGTTCACGGTGGAGGCAGGGCCGGCATGTGGTCGTGGCTCCCGCCACGGGCCTGCGCCAGGATGGGCGCGCCGGTGACCGCCGGTTCCTGAGGAGGACCAGGTGGGCGATCGTCCGTTCGGAGCGTCGATCGTCCTGGACGGTCTGCTGTGGGCGTGTTCCTCGACAGGGCCTGTCCCGTGGCGCCGGGCGAATACCTCTATATGCCGATGCGGGCGATCGGCCACTACACCTTGATCGTCGCGATCGGCTCTGGCCGGACGCCGCGCTGCACCTGAACGCGGAACGGCTGCTCTGCGTCGTTCGACGTCCTGTCGATCCCGCGTCACGGCGTGCTGTGCATCGGCAAGGTGGTCGTCGCCGGCTGCGCGGATGGGTCGGAGCCAATCGCGCCCTGGATGGCGGATCCGCGCGTGAGCGACGCCCTGCCCTGGACGTTGCGCGGCGACGCCTACGTGTCGGCGGTGTGGCGGCCGTTCTGGGACCTGCTGCCTGAGGCGGAACGGGTCGGCCCATCTCCTCCGTCATCCGCCGCCGCCGGGCTGGGAGCGGTTCCTGCAGGACGTGGCCGTGGACCAGGAGGTGGCCGGGATCGATGCCGAGGACATCGCGTCGGGCGTGCTGCAGCCGAACGGGTCGCCGTGGCCGGAACCGGTCCCGCGGTCGCTGTGGCGTCGCCTGCTCCGCCGGCGCTGATCGCGGTTCAGCGGGCGAGCGTGGCCCTGGCGAGGGTCAGGGTGGCGGTGCCGAACAGCGGGCTTTCGAAGGTCGCGCGCACCGCGGCGACCGGCGCGCCCGGCACCGGGGCGGCCAGCCAGGCGCTGCCGTGCAGCGGCTTCATCAGGCGGGCGCGGTTGGCGTCGTGCAGGAAGCCGGCGAGCTGCCGGCTGGTGAAGTCGCAGCGCAGCGCGGGACCGGAGAACCCGGCGCCGGACGGCGGCACCGGCTCGATGCCGATCGTGTGCGCGTCCAGGCGGGACAGGCGGTGGCCGTCGAACACCAGCGCCGTGCCGTCGCAGCGCCCGGTCTGCGCCACCTGCCGCGACAGGCCGACGATGGCGCTGAGGGTGTCGATGCTGCCCCTGGTCCGTGCCGCCGGCACCGGGTCGCGTTCCGGCTCCGCAGGCCGCAGCACCTCCACCACCGGGTCGTGCGTCGGGTAGGCGATCTGCGTGGTCCGGTTGGCGCCGCGGGAGCGGCCGGTGCTGGCATAGCGGTCCGGCTGCACGCCCGTGCCGTCGAACCGGCCGGAGGCGACGCTGGTCACGTCGCTGTGCGCCAGCACCCCGATCAGCCCGACGGTGCGGCTGTGCGCGGTGATCGCGTAGCCGAACGGGGTGAGCTCGGCATGCGTCGCCACGTCCAGTAGGTGGAAGCCGTGGCTCGACAGGGCGTAGTCGACGTCCAGCGTGACGGCGCAGGCCGGGGCGGGCAGGGCGAGCGCTGCGGCGAGAAGGGCGGGAAGACGCACCGCGTTTGCTCAGCCGCGCCCGCGATAGGCCGGCACGCCCTGGTCCGGCACCCATACCCCGTCCGGCGGCGCACCGGTCTGCCAGAACACGTCGATCGGCATGCCGCCGCGCGGATACCAGTAGGCCCCGATCCGCAGCCAGAGCGGCGACAGCAGGTCGACCAGCGTGGTTGCCACCTGCACCGAGCAGGCCTCGTGGAACGCCCCGTGGTTGCGGAAGCTGGTGAGGTACAGCTTCAGCGACTTGCTTTCCACGATCCAGCGGTCCGGCACGTAGTCGATCACCAGGTGGGCGAAGTCCGGCTGGCCGGTGACCGGGCAGAGCGAGGTGAACTCCGGGGCGGTGAAGCGCACCAGGTAGCGATGCGCGGGGTGCGGCGAGGGGATCCGCTCCAGATGCGCCTCGTCCGGGCTTGCGGGAGCCGGCGCGTGGCGCCCGAGCTGGGTCAGCGCCGCGGATCCGTCGTCGCTCATCGTCCGCTCCTTCACGCGATGCTCATGTCAGGACGATGCCACCAGCCGTCGTGCGGCGGCAGCAGCGACAGCGCGTCGTCGGACACGCTGACGGTGTTGGTGGGCGTTTCCTCCAGCCGGAGGGCGGCGCAGCGCAGCAGGCCGCCGTCGTCGGCCAGGATCGCGCCCAGCTTGGCCAGCAGCAGGCAGGCCATCAGCTCGGTGGTGGGGTCGCCGGGGGTGACCACGATGCGCTCGGCGCGCGCCGGCTCGCTGTTGCGGAACCAGCCGAGCAGCGGGTCGTGCTCGGACAGCTGCAGCGCGTGGTCCAGGCGCTCGTCGACGAAGCGGTGCCAGCGCGCCTTGGCCCGCTCGAACGGCATCAGCATGTTGGCGTGGCCGTCGAGCGGCGCCGGCTGCGTCGGCTGGAGGTGGACGGTGACGAACTCGTTGTGGCCGTGCGGCAGGGCGCAGGCCTCGGCCTGCCCGGCGATCAGCCGGTGCCCCATGGAGAAGCGGCGGGTGAAGCGCAGCTCAAGCATCGGCAGCGGCGTCGGCGCGGTAGCGGGCCCAGCCGGCGCGCCGGAGGTCGCAGGCCGGGCAGGTGCCGCAGCCGTAGCCCCAGTCGTGATGGTGGGTGCGGTCGCCGAGGTAGCAGCTGTGGCTCTGCTCGCGGATCAGGTCGGCCAGCGCGTCGCCGCCGAGTGATTCCGCCAGGCGCCAGGTCTGCGCCTTGTCCAGCCACATCAGCGGGGTGTGCAGCACGAAGCGGCTGTCCATGCCGAGGTTGAGCGCCACCTGCAGCGCCTTGATGGTGTCGTCGCGGCAGTCCGGGTAGCCGGAATAATCGGTCTCGCACATGCCGCCGACCAGGTGGCGCAAGGTGCGCCGCGTCGCCAGGGCGGCGGCGAAGGTCAGGAACAGGAGGTTGCGGCCGGGCACGAAGGTGTTGGGCAGGCCGTTCGTGCCGGGCGCGATGACGGTGTCGCGGGTCAGCGCGGTGTCGGAGAGCTGGCCCAGCGCGTCGAGCGACAGGGTGTGGTCCGGTCCCAGACGCGCGGTCCAGTCGGGGCGGGCGGCGGTCATGCCGTCGCGCAAGGCGGCGCGGCAGGACAGCTCGATCGCGTGACGCTGGCCGTAGGAGAAGCCGAGGGTCTCCACCCGCTCGAAGCGGTCGAGCGCCCAGGCCAGGCAGGTGGCGGAGTCCTGGCCGCCGGAGAACAGCACCAGCGCGCCGCCCGGCTGGATGTGCGGTCCGGCCATCTCAGGGGATCCCGATCATCTTGTGCGTCTGCAGGCTTAAGCGCCAGCGCGGGTGGACCAGGCAGTAGGCGACCGCGGCGGCGGTGTTGGCGGCGCGCTCGGGGCCGTCCATCGGCTGCAGCCAGAAGTGGCGGAACGGGAGCCCGGCCATGGCGTCCGGATCGAGCTCCGGTTGCGGGAACACCAGCTTCAGCTCGGCGCCGGTGCGCTGCACCAGGGCGGCGCCGGCCTTCGGGCTGACGCAGATCCAGTCGATCCCTGGCGGCGCCTCCAGGGTGCCGTTGGTCTCGACCGCCACCTCGAAGCCGTGCGCGCGAACGGCTTCGAGCAGGGCCGGGTCGAGCTGGAGGAGTGGCTCGCCGCCGGTGAACACCACGTAGCGGTGTGCCGCACCGCCGGTCCAGCAGGCGGCGATGGCGTCGGCCAGGGCCTGCGCGGTCCCGAACCGGCCGCCACCCTCGCCGTCGGTGCCGACGAAGTCGGTGTCGCAGAATTGGCAGGTGGCATCGGCACGGTCCTGCTCGCGGCCGGACCACAGGTTGCAGCCCGCGAACCGGCAGAACACCGAGGCGCGTCCCGCCTGCGCGCCCTCGCCCTGGAGGGTCGCGAACATCTCCTTCACCGTGTAGCTCATGCGCGGTCATGTCGAGCAGGCGGGCGGGCGGCGCAAGGGTTATTCGGGCAGGGTTGCTGCGATCCGGCATGTCGGCCGGAAGGAAACCGGCGGTGCGGCGCGCCCCGTTCGTGTCTGCATCGTGTGCGAGGCGCCCCTGCCGCCTCGTGACGGGCCGGGACCCTCCCGGTGCGTGTGGCAGCGGCCACCAGCCAGGCACCGGAATGCACGAGGGCAGCCGCCATGCCGCTTGCGCGCCGGATGGCGGCGACGACGGATCGGCGGGGTCTTCATCGGGCATCCGCGGTTTCCGGGAAGCGGGCAGGTCCGCTGGCCTGGTTGCCGGGAGGGCCGTGCGCAGCGCGTCGAAGGCTGCCGGATCGGACAGGGTGATGCGCCCGCCGTTCAGGCCGCGCGATCCGGGCCGCTGCCTCGGCTTGCCACCGTTCCGGATGTGGGGGAGCGGCCGGCCGCCCTTACGGGGATCGACCAACCTCGCACGGTGCAAGTCCGGTGCAACGGCGTCCCCCGACGGTCTCCGGGCGCGCGGTCGACGTCCTCGGGCCAGGCCATAGTCGTCCTCCCGCAATCCAGGTCCGGAGATGTTGTGGCGTCCCTGGGCCGGAGGCTGTGGGGCGGCGCGATGCTTGCGGCCGGCCGGACCGCTCGGTGCGGTTCCGGCCGTGGAGGAGGCAGTTGCATCCGCCGCCGCCGAGCCTGGCTTCCGGATCAGGGCCTGACCGCTGGCGGCTCCTCCGAACGGGCAAGGCCAAGAACCGCTTTTGTCGGGTGGCCGGTGGTCCGGCGAACGTCACGTCCGGCGCGAGGCCGGACAGATCCGTCGGTGAGGCAATCCGGTCGGCGCTCGCGACGAGCTCCGTTCCAGCGGGTCAGCCGCGTCGGGTTTGCCGATACCTGGACGGCGTCGTCCCGACGTGCTTGTGGAAGGCGGTCGTGAAGTGCTGGATGTGGCTGAAGCCGCAGGATATCGCGATCTCGGTGATCGACGCGTCGGTTTCCACGAGCTGCCTCCTTCCCTCCCTCATCCTCAGTGCCATCACGTACTTCAGAGGAGTGGTCGAGAAACTCTGCTGGAAGGCGCGGATGAGGTGACGGGATCCGAGGCCGGACAGTCTTGCGAGGTCCGCGATCCGGATCGTGCCGGTGAAGTTGGCATGGATGAACTCCATGATCCGTCGCTCGTCCGAGGCGGCCAGACCGCCGTGGTGGGACGGAGCGGTGACGGGTGCTCCGGCGAGACGGCTGAAGTAGACGTTGGCCTGGAGTACCCAGCTCTCCGCCAGCATGTCGAAGAGGCCGTCGGGTTCTTCCGCTTCCCGGCAGAGCGTCTCGACTGCGTGAAGCAGCTCCGGATGCGTGATGTCGAAGATCGGGTGCCTGAAAGCCTCCGCGCATAGTCCGATCGACGGGGCGCTCCTGAAGCGGATCATCGTGTACCTGACAAGGCCGCCGGAGGGAAACCTGATGCCGAACTCGCTACGTGCGGGCACCAGCATCAGCAAGGATCCCGACCTGGCCGACATGTTAAACTGGCCGTCGATGCTGACCTCGCAATCATCGAGTCCGTCGAGATGCCAGATCACCGTCGTTTCCCGGAACGACGTCTTGACGCTCAGCGGCTGCACGATGTTCCGCAGCACCGCTTCGACCTGGATATCCGGCGACGTCGTCACGATCGCGGTCTCCACGCTGCTTCCCGCCAGGTCGTTGCGAACCTGCGGCAGCGCCTGCTCGGCGCGGCTCCCTTTCAAGTGCAACATGTCATCCTCATGTCGCCGAAAATCCAGATGCCGGTCGCCGCGGATCAGGAACGGGCATCGAATGCTTTCGACCGCCACGCGAGCAGGGTCCCGACCAAGTACGTCTCAGCGGATCGCGCCGTTGCACTTCCTTGCCGACATGCGTTGCAAAGTCAACCGGCGTTCGGACATGGCACGTGACGCCCTTTCTCCGCCGGTGGGACGCCGTGGAGACCTGGTCGTGTGCCTGTCGCCGCGCCGTGAAGCCGCCGACGGAACCGTCCGAACATCTTCCCCCGGATCGAATCTGTCAATTGCACGTCAATCTTGTCACTCCAACGGAAGCCGCGTGGTGATCTTCCTGTAAACGTCGTTCTCGGCCGACGAGCGGACCAGGTCGGGGTCGCCCGGGGTTGATCGCCGAGGTTGTCGACCGGAGCGTGTTCCGCGTGGACGCGAACAGGCTGAAGCCGACCAGCCGCGGCAAACAGATCAATGGATGGCAAACATCCAGGAGGAAACAGGCATGAACAACGACATACGTGATCCGGCCCTGCTGAAGGCAGGCAGGATCGTGATCGCGGCAGCGCTCGGCGCCGCGGCAGCGTTCGGCTGCGGCAGCGCATTCGCAACATCCACCACCGTCGTCACCAACGAAGGGTCAGTGGCCGGAACACAGATATCCGGATCAAGTCCGGCCATCAACGCGTTCCTCGGCGTCCCGTATGCGGCACCGCCGGTCGGCGCGCTGCGCTTCAAGCCGCCGCAGCCGCACGCGGCCTGGAAGACCACGATCCAGACCACCAGCGTGGCGGCGCCCTGCCCGCAGGTGGTGCCGCAGACCGGTGCCATGATCGGCAGCGAGGACTGCCTGTACCTCAATGTCTACGCACCGGCTGGCGCCGCATCCGGCACCTTGCCGGTCATGGTGTTCCTGCCCGGCGGCGGCTTCACCGGTGGATCGGCGTCGTCGCCGTACTACGACGGCCAAGCTATCGCCCAACAGGGCAACGTCATCGTGGTCACGGTTACCTACCGGGTGGGAGCGTTCGGCTTCCTGACGGAGGCCGCGCTCGATTCGGAGAACAGCCAGAAGATCTCCGGCAACTACGGCATCGAGGACCAGCAGGCGGCCTTGCAGTGGGTACGGACCAACATCTCCGGGTTCGGCGGCAACCCGCATAACGTGACCCTGTTCGGCGAGTCGGCCGGCGCCAACTCGGTCGAGGACCAGCTCGTCTCGCCGGCCGCGGCGGCCACCTTCAACAAGGCGATCATCGAGAGCTCGGTCGGTGCGCCGGGAGTCCCGAGCCTCACGCTCGCGCAGTCGGAGGCCGGTGCGGGAGCCACCTTCCTGTCGAACATCGGCTGCGCCGGCGCCGCCAGCGTCACCGGCTGCCTGCGCTCGGCCTCGGTGGCCGCCATCCTGAGCGCGCAGGCCAACGCGACGACCTATCCGGTGGTGGACGGCTCGGTGATCCCGCTGGCGCCGCTGGCGGCGTTCCAATCCGGCAAGTTCAACCAGGTGCCGTTGATCGAGGGCAGCAACCACGACGAGTTCACGACCCTGATCGCCGGCGCGTTCCCGCAGGCGGAGAACCCGCCGCTGACCGCCGCCGCCTACACCTCGTTGCTCCAGGCCATCTTCGGCAGCGCTGCCTCGGCGGTGCAGGCGCAGTATCCAGCCAGCGCCTACCAGAGCCCGCTCCAGGCCTTCGCCGCGGTGGGAACCGACGGCTTCGTGGTCTGCCAGATCGAGCAGAAGCGCGAGGCGTTGTCGAAGTATGTCGAGGTGTTTGGCTACGAGTTCAACGAGCCCAACCCGGCGGAGGGTCCGATCTTCGGGCCGCCGATCACCGGCCTGACCTACGGCGACTACCATACCTCCGAGCTGCCCTACGTGTTCGGCTACACGGCACCGAACGGCAGCCCGGTGACCGGCAAGGACGTCGCCCTGTCCAAGTCGATCATCACCTACTGGACGAACTTCGCGACCGGCACCTACCCGAGCGTCACCTCCTCGACCAGCACGCCGGTCTGGCCGCAGTATGCCCAGAGCAAGCTCCTGTCGCTGCAGGATCAGATCAGCACGGAAACGCTCAGCGGGTTCACGTCGGCTCACAAGTGCGCCTTCTGGTCGGAAGCGGGCTTCTGAGGCCCTGAAGCGTCGGCGCGAACGATTCCGTCGCACGCCGCGACGGGATCGCCTCGTCGGTCGAGCTGCTGCCGCGGCGTCGGCGCGCGGCCGGGGCGGCCTTCCCAAGATCCGGGTCTGGTGGCGGTCGCCCCCAGCGGGTCCAGGGCGGAGCCCTGGCCTTGGCTTCCTACACCCACTCTCCCGCCCGCATCAGCGGCGTGCGCGCGCCGTCACGGGCGATACCGTCGACGTCGACTTGGCCAGAGCCGATCATCCAGTCGATGTGGATCAGGCTGGTGTTGGCGCCGCGGGCGGCGAGCGCGTCGGCGTCCTGGCCGGCGGCGTCGCGCAGGCACTTGGTGTAGGCCTGGCCAAGGGCGATGTGGCTGGCGGCGTTCTCGTCGAACAGGGTGTTCTGGAACAGCACGCCGCTCTGCGAGATCGGCGAGGAATGCGGCACCAGCGCCACCTCGCCGAGGCGCGAGGCGCCCTCGTCGGTGCCCAGCACGCGGGTCAGCACGTGCTCGCCGCGCGCGGCGTGGGCGTCGACGATGCGGCCCGCCTCGAACCGCACCGCGATGTCCTCGATCAGCGTGCCCTGGTAGGACAGGGGCTTGGTGGAGCGCACGGTGCCGTCCACGCGCGCCTGGTGCGGAGTGGTGAACACCTCCTCGGTCGGGATGTTCGGGTTGCAGACGATGCCGTTGGCCGCGCGCTCGGCGCCGCCGGCCCAGAGGTGGCCGTCGGCCAGCCCGACGGTGAGGTCGGTGCCGGGTCCGCGGAAGTGCAGCGAGGCGAAGGCGTGCTCGTTCAGCAGGCGGCCGCGCGCCGCCAGGCCGTCGTTGTGCGCGGCCCAGTCGGCGACCGGGTCGGCGCCGTCGATGCGCGAGGCCCTGAAGATCGCGTCCCACAGCCGCGCCACCGCGTCGGCCTCCGGGAGGCCGGGGAACACCGTGCGGGCCCAGGCCGGGGTGGCGCAGGCGACGATGTTCCAGTTGATGGCGAAGGTGGTGATCAGCTCCAGCGACGGGCGGTTGGCGCGGGAGGCGGCGCGGCTGGCGCGGGACACCTTGTCCGGGTCCTCGGCGCTGAGCAGGCCGGGGTCGTCGCCGCTGATCGCCATGCGGGCGGCGTTGCCGCGGAACGCGTTGGCGATGCCGTCGGACAGCCAGCCGGAGGCGACGTCGAACGCCTCGTCGGGGGCGTGGCGGAACCGGGCCAGGCGGCTCTCGTCGTCGGTGTAGAAGGTGGTCACCAGGGAGGAGCCGGCGCGGTAGGCGTGCTCGGTGATGCGGCGCACCAGCGGCACCGCGTCGAGCGGGGCAGTGACCACCAGCTCCTGGCCGCGGTGGAGGTTCAGCCCGACCCGGACCGCGGTCTCGGCCAGCCGGTCCATCCGGGCGGCGGTGGCTGTGGCGACGGTGCCGTCGTTGCCTGCGGTATGGATGTCCATGGCTGCCTTCCTCGTTGCCTACCGAGTTTGGGCACGGGACCGGCGGAGGGCAACGGCAGGAGGGCGTCCGGACGGCGATCGGGCGCGGTGCCGGAAGCGGCCCGCACCCGATGCGTTCGGCTCGGTGATGAGTCCGGCCTACTTCTTCTTCGGCGCGGCCTTGGCGGCGGCCTTCGGCGCGGGGGCGGCGGCCTTGGCCGGCTCCTTCTTCGCCGCCGGCTTGGACTCGGCCGGGTTCAGCGTGTCCTTCAGCGCCTTGGCGGCGCGGAAGCGGGCCGCCTTGCTGGCGGAGATGGCGATGGCCTCGCCGGTCTGCGGGTTGCGGCCCTGGCGGGCGGCGCGCTCGGACACGTCGAAGATGCCGAGGCCGGAATAGCGCACCTCCTCGCCGCTCTTCAGCGACTCGGCGATGGCCTTGGCGATGGCCTCGACGGCCTGGGCGGCGACGTCCTTGGACAGGTCCGTCTCCGCCGCCACCTTTGATACGAGATCGGCATGGTTCATGGATTTCTTCCTCCGGTTCGTGATCAGCAGCAACGCCTTGGCGCCCGAAGGTTTCGGTGCCGGAGCGTCAATAACGTGCCCGGCGCGGCCGCCGGGACTGTTGGCGATAAGGCGGCACCTGCCGGCCGCGGGCAAGCCCCGGAGCCCGGTTTGGCATCCGACCGTTGCAGGATATCCTCCATGTCCCGCTTTCGAGGACACCGCCGACCATGCAGACAGACATCCTGACCTACCAGGCCGACGGCCTGACCATGCAGAGCCGGCTGTTCGTCGAGCCGGGCGGCGGTCCGCGCCCGGGGGTGCTGGTGTTTCCCGAGGCGTTCGGGCTCAGCGCGCACGCGATCGGGCGGGCCGAGCGTCTGGCCGGGCTCGGCTACGCGGCGCTCGCCTGCGACCTGCATGGCGACGGCCGACTGGTGGACGGGCTGGACGAGGCGCTGGGGCTGCTGAAGCCGCTGTTCGCCGACCCGTCGAAGACGCGGGCCCGCGCCGGCGGCGGGCTCGGTGCGCTGCTGGCGCGTCCGGAGGTGGACCAGGCGCGGATCGCCGCGATCGGCTTCTGCTTCGGCGGCACCATGGCGCTGGAGCTGGCGCGCGGCGGCGCTGCGCTGCGGGCGGTGGTCGGCTTCCACAGCGGCCTCGGCACCACGGCGCCGAAGACCGATGCCCGGGCGATCCAGGCGCGGGTGCTGGTGTGCATCGGCGCCGACGACCCGATGATCCCGGCCGGGCAGCGGGCGGAGTTCGAGACGGAGATGCGCGAGGCCGGGGTCGACTGGCAGATGCACCTGTACGGCAACACCGTGCACAGCTTCACCAACCAGGGGGCGGCGAAGCGCAACATGCCGGACGCGATCCGCTACAGCCCGGAGGCCGACGCCCGCTCGTGGGCCTCGATGCGGGCGCTGTTCGACGAGGCGCTCGCCTGAGCGGCAGCCTCGCCGGGATCGGCTGATCGATCGATGCGGGACGGTCCGGCGGAATAGTACGTTGGACGCGTGGTCGCCGGTGCCCTGACCGTGGTGTCGCTGGCGGCGCTCGGGCTCGGGGTGGACCTGCGCGTCAGCGCGGTGTCACGCTGTCGCTGCCGGCGCTGGGATCGGCCGCCTTTCTCCTGGTGGTCCTGCTGCGGCCAGCCTGAATGCCACCGCCGGGGAGGATCGCCTGGCCGTGCCGGCCATGCTACCGCACCGGCGGTGGCCGCATGGCCGGGAAGGGACGCGTGGCATGGGCGTGGACGCAACCACTTATCGCGAGGCGATGTCCCGGCTCGGCGCCGCGGTGAACGTCATCACCACCGGCGACGGCACCGGCCGGCACGGGCTGACCGCGTCGGCGGTGTGCTCGGTCACCGATGCGCCGCCGACCCTGCTGGTGTGCATCAACCGGGCGGCACGGGCCCGGGAATCTTTCGTCGTCGGCGGGCCGATCTGCATCAACACCCTGGCGCACGCGCAGAAGGACGTGTCGGTGGCGTTCGCCGGGCCGCTGGAGATGGAGGAGCGCTTCGTGTCCGGGTCTTGGACCACGGCCGCCACCGGCGCGCCGGTGCTGGAACAGGCGCTGGTGTCGTTCGACTGCCTGGTGTCGCAGGTGGTCGAGGTCGGCACGCACAGCGTGATCTTCTGCAGCGTGCAGGAGATCAGGCTGGGCGACCCGGCGGAAGCGCTGGTGTACTTCAACCGCACCTATCACGGGCTGCCGCACGGCCAGCCGTGACGCGGAACGGGGCCGCCATCCCGCGACGACGGCCTAGCGCCGTGTGCGCCTGGACGGGAAGCGGGTCAGTTCGGCTTCGACGCGTCCATGCTGAAGTGGCCGCACCAGTCCATGCCGGACACCACCGGCCACAGGCCGTGCGCGTCCGGGCTCGGCTGCGTCACCGGCGGGTTGAAGCGGCACAGCCCGTCGTCGGCGCTCGGCTTGGCGACGTGGTCGTCGAAGAACCTGCACTTGGTGCAGGACACGTCCTGCGACTGGCTGAGCGACATCTGGCTTCTCCCTGGTCGGTTCGGGTCGGTCGGTGGTGGTGAACGGCGTGCATCGATCCCGACGCGCGGCATCGCGTCCAGTTCGCCGGTCGTCAGCATAAAAAGGCGGGGTTCATGTAACGGTGGGATCGAATACTGAGAGAATGCGAGCGATTTGCAGTTGCTGGCCGTATAGTTGAGAATGCGTGTCGGCTCTGGTCGGAGGCCGGCCTGCGCCTCCCGGGCGGCCGATGTTATGACGGGTTTGTCTTCCGCCGTCGCGTGTGGCGGTATCGCCGGATCCCCACCGTCCGAGTCGGATCCGCCATGCTGCGTCCCGTGCTTTGCCTGTCCGCCCTGCTGCTCGGCCTCGGTCCCGCGGCGGCGGCGGAGAACTGCTTCGAGCGGCTGGCGGCGACGCGGGACGGCATGCTGGGGGTGCCGACGCATCCCGAGCCGACGCCGGACGGGCACTCGGTGCTGTTCCTGCGCAGCGGGCCGCGCGACACCGCGCTTCGTCTGTACCGGTACGACGTGCAGGCCGGCACCACCACCGAGCTGGCGCGGCCCGATCCGGGTAACGACCACCCGTCGGTGGAGGAGAAGGCGCGTCGCGAGCGGGCGCGCATGACGCTCTCCGGCATCACCGACTACGCCATCTCGCGCGACGGGCAGACGGTGCTGGTGAGCGAGGCCGGGCGGCTGAGCCGGATCGGGCTCGGAGCCGACGCCCAGCCGGTGCCGGTGCCGGGCGAGGGCTGGATCGGGCCGCGCCTGTCGCCGGACGGGCGGTCCGTGGCGGCGGTGCGCGACGACGAGCTGCACGTGGTGGACCTGGCCAGCGGGGCGGACCGGCAGCTCACCACCGGCGCCGGCGACGCGCTCACCCACGGGGTCGCCGAGTTCGCGGCGGCCGAGGAGCTGGAGCGCGCGGACGGCACTTGGTGGTCGCCGGACAGCCGGACCCTGCTGTACGAGGCGGCCGACCTGAGCGGGGTCGAGCGGCACTTCATCGCCGATCCGGAGCACCCGTCGGTGCAGCCGGTGTCGTTCCGCTACCCGCGCGCCGGCACCGCGAACGCCCGGCTGCGCCTGGGGCTGGTGTCCCGGGACGGCGGCGACACGCGCTGGGTGGACTGGGACAGCGTGGCGTTCCCCTACCTCGCCCGCGTGGTGTGGCCGGAGGGCAGGGGGCCGCTGACGCTGGTGGTGCTGAACCGGGCGCAGACGGCCGAGCGCGTGCTGGCGGTGGATCCCGCCACCGGACACGCCACCACCCTGCTGACCGAGACTGACCCGGCCTGGCTTGACCTGACGCCGGGCGGCGGCACCGCCGGCGGCCTGCCGCTGCCGTTCTGGCTGCCGGACGGGTCCGGGTTCCTGTGGGCGGCGGAGCGCAGCGACCGCTGGGCGCTGGAGCTGCACCACGCGGACGGCAGCCTGGACCGCACCCTGACCACGCCGGCGGTGCCATACCTGTCGCTGGCCGACGTGGACGCGCAGGCAGGGGACGCGGGGGCCGGCACGGTGACGATCGGCAGCGATCCGGACCGGCTCGGCTCGGCGCTGTACCGGATCCCGCTGCGCGGCGGGGCGCCGGTCGCCGTGGCGGTCGAGCCCGGGCTGCACGCGGCGCAGTTCTCGCCGGAGGGGCACGGGGTGTTCACCGACACCTTCGACGGGGCGGACGGGCACCTGCGTGTGCTGGTGCGCGACGGCGGCGGCCGCGTGCTCGCCACCCTGCCGAGCGTCGCCGAGGCGCCGGCGGTGCCGCGGGTGACCTATACCACCGTGGGTCCGCAGGGCCTGGACGCCATGGTGGTCCGGCCCGCGGGCTTCGTCGCCGGCCGCCGCTATCCCGTCGTGCTGTCGGTGTATGCCGGGCCCACGGTGAAGATGGTGGAGCGGGCGCCGCGACGGGCGGTCGAAGACCAGTGCCTCGCGGACCAGGGGTTCGTGGTGGTCAGCCTGGACGGGCGCGGCACCCCCGGGCGCGGCCGCAACTGGGAGCGCACCACCAAGGACGACCTGATCGACCTGCCGCTGGCCGACCAGGCGGACGGGGTGAAGGCGCTGGGGCAGCGGTTCCCGGAGATGGACCTCGGCCGGGTCGGCGTCACCGGGTGGAGCTTCGGCGGCTACTTCACTGCCATGGCGACGATCCGCCGCCCGGACCTGTTCAAGGTGGGCGTCGCCGGTGCTCCGGTGGTGGACTTCGCCGACTACGACACCGCGTACACCGAGCGCTACCTCGGCACGCCGCAGGAGGATCCGGACGGATACGCCAAGAGCAACGTGCTGACCTACGCCGCGAGCCTGTCGCGGCCGCTGCTGCTGATGCACGGGCTGACCGACGACAACGTGTATTTCGAGAACACGGTGAAGCTGACCCAGGCGCTGGTGACGGCGGGCAAGTCGTACCAGCTGCTGCTGCTGCCGGGGACGCACCTGCTGCCGGACCCGCTGATCCGGGCGCGGGTGGCGGAAGCGCGGGCGGCGTTCCTCCAGCATGCGCTGCAGGGTGCTGCCCGGCATCCCGGCGCGGAGGAGGCCGCGGCGCCGCATTCCTGAACGGATCGCCGGATCCGGCCGCCGCGCCACGGACCCGTCCGCAGGAGATGACGCATGTCGCCTCGACATGACGGACGGGGTGCCGGCGTGCTCGCCGGGGTGGTGCGGGCCGGGGGACGCTGGCGCGAGACGAGCATGACGGTGCTGCTGGTGATCCAGGTCGTCGTCGTGTTCGGGCTGGTGCCGGCCCTGGCCGCCGGCCTGCCGCTGCCGTCCGGCTTCGCGGCGCTGCTGCTGGTCGTGGTCACCTCGCTGACGGTTCTGCTGGCGCGCGGGCGCTGGGCTGCCCCGGCCGGCGTCGTCATGCTGCTGCTGGCTGGTGCGACGGCGATCCTCCAGCGCTGGAACCGGTCGGAGGCGGCGATGGTGGCCGGTCAGGTGGTCGGCCTGCTGGCCTTCGTGCTGCTGAGCGTGGTGGTGCTGCGCGCGGTGTTCGGCCCGGGACGGGTGACCACGCACCGGATCCGCGGCGCGGTGGTGCTCTACCTGAACCTCGGCCTGCTGTTCGCCTCTGCCGACCGGCTGGTGGCCGGGCTGCTGCCCGGCGCGTATCTCCACCTGCCGCCGCCGGGACAGAAGGCGACCTTCGACGCCGCGTTCGACTACCTGTCGTTCACGACGCTGACCTCGCTCGGCATCAGCGACATCACCCCGGTGCATCCGGTCGCGCGAAGCCTGTGCATGCTGGAAGCGACGATGGGCCAGCTCCTGCCCACCGTGCTGATCGCGCGCGTGGTGACGATGGCGATGCGGGAGGACGAGCGCTGAGGGATCAGGGGTGTCGGGTATGGGTCGCCATGCGTCCCTTGCGATGGTCGAACTTCCAGCCGAGGCGGACCGGCTGGACCCGGCGCGCCGCGCGTGTCAGCCGCGCCGCCGGGAACGGACGAGGGACGGCGTTGGCGGCTGAAGCCTGCATCGCGGGCGGGGACCGCCGGTCCGGTCGCGCGTTCCGGTGTACAGGGAAAACCTCGCCGATGACGGACGCCGCCCATCCGGAGGCACGCACGGCCTGGTCACGGGAGTCCGGCCATGCTGGTGGATCACTGGATCGACGTGCACGCGCATTTCTATCCGCCGGAAAGCGGGGAGAGGCGCGAGGAACGATGGAACGCGATGAAGGCGGCATGCTGGTGCAGCGAGGCTCCGCCGGTGTGGGATGCGGACACCACGCTCGCCTCCATGGACCGCACCGGCATCCAGATGCAGATGCTGAGCAACATCCCCAAGGACCTGGACGCGCTGCGTGCGTCCAACGACTACGCCACGTCGCTGGTGCGCCGCCACCCGTCCCGGTTCGGGATGCTGGCCGCCCTGCCCACCGACGATCCGGACGCGGCGCTGGCGGAGATCGGGCGCGCCGCCGACGAGCTGGGCGCCGACGGCTTCGCGGTGACCTGCCTGTACAACGACGTCTACCTGAGCGACCCGCGGCTGGAGCCGGTCTGGGCCGAGCTGAGCCGCAGGCGCGCGGTGGTGTTCGCCCATCCCGACGCCTATGGTCCCGGCGTCATGGGGCGCCCCCGCGTGGTGCTGGACGTCGCCTTCGAGACGGCGCGCACGCTCACCGACATGCTCTACGCCGGCACCTTCCGCCGTCATCCCGACGTGACGCTCGTGGTCGCCCATTGCGGCGGGGCGTTGCCGGCCCTGTCCGGCCGGCTGTTCCTGCTGGGCGACCAGCCATGGATCCCGAACCCGAACCGGGTGACGAGCGGGGAGATGCGCGAGCACCTGCGCCGGCTGTTCCTGGATACCGCGGCGACCATGCCGAGCGGGCTGGCGGCGGCGCTGACCATGACCACGCCGGACCGGATCGTGTACGGCTCCGATTGCGGCGTGCCCTGCACCTCGGACGACACGATGAACGCCAACATCGAGGCGCTGCTGTCCTTCGAGGGGCTGACGCCGGAACAGATCGACGGCATCGGCCGCAACGCCCTGCGCCTGTTCCCCCACGCGGCGACGCGCATCCGGATGGCGGCAGCGGCAACCGGCTGACCGGGCCGGCCGGAACGGGCGGGGAGGCCGCGCCGGACGCCGGGGCCTGCGGGCTCTCGTGGTCTGTCGGTGACGGAGAGCGCGCCGATGCCGGGCATCGCCATGCCGCCGCACGTGTTCGATCGCAGGACCATGACCTGCCAGGCGGTGATCGAGACGCCGAACGGGGCGCTCGAACGATGAGGACGACAAGAGACCGGGCTGTTCCGCCTTGCCGGCCCGCTGACGGAAGGCCTGCGCTTTCCGCCGGATTCTGGGTTCTTCCTTGCAGCGGGGGACAGGACGGCGATCCTCCGGGATGTCCTGGTCCTGCACGACGAGCCGATCCCGACCGCCGCCCTCGTCACCATCCGGCTGATCGGCGTGATCGTGCGGGCGTCACTCGAACGGCGTGGTCGCCGAGGGGCGGCTCAGCATCGCCATCAGCTCCTGGCGCGTGGCCGGGTTGTCGCGGAACGCGCCCAGCATGCGGCTGGTGACCATGGACACGCCGGGGCGGTGCACGCCGCGGGTGGTCATGCACTGGTGGCCGGCTTCCAGGATCACCGCCACGCCGTGCGGCTGCAGCACGTCGTTGATGGTGTTGGCGATCTGCGCGGTCATGCGCTCCTGGATCTGCAGCCGGCGCGCGTACACGTCGACCACCCGGGCCAGCTTGCTGATCCCCACCACGCGCCGGCGCGGCAGGTAGGCGACGTGCGCGCGGCCGATGATCGGCACCATGTGGTGCTCGCAATGGCTCTCGAAGCGGATGTCGCGCAGCAGCACGATCTCGTCGTAGTCGTCGACCTCGGCGAAGGTGCGGCTTAGCAGCGCCGCCGGGTCGGTGGCGTAGCCCGCGAAGAACTCCTCGTACGAGCGTACCACGCGCGGCGGGGTGTCGTGCAGCCCTTCGCGCGACGGGTCCTCGCCGGCCCAGCGCAGCAGGGTGCGCACCGCCTCCTCCGCCTCCTCGCGGCTGGGACGGCGCGCGGCGCGCGCGTCGGGTTCCATGCTGTCCATCGGGTCGGCCTGCCCTAGTGGACGATGTCGGGCTGGTGCGGGCTGTCCAGGCTGAAGGCCGGGATCGCCACGTCGAACCGCTCGCCCGAGCCGGTGGCGAGCATGTGGTAGTGGCCGGACATGAAGCCGGTCGGCGTCGCCAGGGGCGTGCCCGAGGTGTACTCGAACGCCTCGTCCGGCTTGAGCTCCGGCTGCTCGCCGACCACGCCCTCGCCCTGCACCCGGTCGACGTGGCCGTTGGCGTCGGTGATCAGCCAGGAGCGCCCGAGCAGGCGCACGGTGTCCGCGCCGTGGTTCTCGATCCGCACCCGGTAGGCCCACAGGTAGTGCCGCTCGTCCGGCTGCGACTGGTCCTCCAGGAACACCGAGCGCACGCTGACCCGGATGCCGCGGGTGACGGCGCTGAAGCAGGGCACTCCGTCCTCGGCGTCCGGCTGCGGATCGGTGTCCGGCACCGGGCCGGCGGTCATGCGTCCCTTGTCCTTCATGGCGCTGCTCCGGGTGCCTATTCCGCGGCCTGGCGCCGGGGGCGGTCCGCCAGCGCGTGCAGGCCGTGCCGGAGGTCGTCGAGCAGGTCGCGCACGTCCTCGAGCCCGACCGACAGCCGGATCACGCCGTCGGCGATGCCCAGCGCCGCGCGCTCCGCGGGGCCGATCTTCATGTGCGTGGTGGTGGCGGGATGGGTCACCAGCGAGCGGCTGTCGCCCAGGTTGTTGGAGATGGCGATCAGTGTGAGCGCGTTCATCATCCGGAACGCGCCCGCCTTGCCGCCCTCCACCTCGAAGGTGACCAGCGTGCCGCCGGCGCTCATCTGCCGCATCGCCAGGGCGTGCTGCGGATGGTCCGGGTGCGCCGGGTACCAGACCCGGACGACGCCGGGGGCTTCGGCCAGCGCGTCGGCGACTGCCTGGGCGTTGCGGGTCATCGCGTCCACACGAAGCGACAGCGTTTCCAGCCCCTTGGACAGCACCCAGGCGTTGAACGGCGACATCGCCGGCCCGGTGTTGCGCAGGAACGGCTGCAGGGTGTTCTCGATCCAGGCCTGCGTGCCCAGCACCGCGCCGCCCAGCACCCGGCCCTGGCCGTCTATGTGCTTGGTGCAGGAGTACACCACCACGTCGGCGCCGAACCGCAGCGGCTGCTGCAGCAGCGGGGTGGCGAACACGTTGTCCACCACCACCACGGCGCCGGCACCGTGCGCCAGGTCGCACACCGCCTGGAGGTCGACGATGTCCAGCATCGGGTTGGAGGGGGTTTCCAGCAGCACGCAGGCGGTGGGCAGCGACAGCGCCTGCCTCCAGGCGTCGAGGTCGCCGCCGTCGACGAACACGCTCTCGATGCCGTAGCGCGGCAGCAGTTGCGACACGATCCAGTGGCAGGAGCCGAACAGCGCGCGGGACGCGACGATGCGGTCGCCGTGCTTGAGGTGGCTGAGCAGGGCGGAGGACACGGCCGCCATGCCGGTAGCGGTGGCGCGGCAGGCCTCGGCGCCTTCCAGCGCCGCCAGCCGGCGTTCAAACGCGGCCACGGTGGGGTTGCCGAAGCGGCTGTACTGGTAGTGCGTCGCCTGCCCCAGGAAGGTGGCCTCGGCCTGCTCGGCGTCGTCGTAGACGAAGCCGGAGGTGAGGAACATCGCCTCGCTGGTCTCGCCGTGCGGCGTGCGCTCGGTGCCGGCGTGCAGCAGCAGGGTGGCGGGACGCAAGGCGTGCTGGTCGTTCATCTCGGCTTCCCCGATCGGTCGGAGGCGATGCCCGGACGTGGATGCCAGGGCGGCCGGCTCTCCGGATCCAGCGCCCGGACGCCTGCCGCCGAGGCCGCTTCAGCGCGCCTGTTTCACCTCGCCCCGAGCCGGCCGGACACGTCGCGAGGGTCGTGACGGGAACGGTTCTAGGAGCCGCCTCCGGGGGCCGTCAACTGCGCTGGGGCGTTGCCGCCGGATCGGGGTGGCCGTATAACTCCCGGCGGCCGACACCGGGCGGGTGTAGTTCAATGGTAGAACGGAAGCTTCCCAAGCTTCATACGAGGGTTCGATTCCCTTCACCCGCTCCACACAAGTTATTGAGAATGCCCGATAATCCCTAAAATCCAGCCCGACGGCAGCCCTTGTAGCATGGGGTTGTGGCAGGAACACGAGACTTGGAACCTTCGTCCATCGGCGCGGCGACATGACGCCGGCACCGACCACTTCCGGGACCACCCAGGCAGCGAAGGCGGGTGCAAAGGAGGAGATGGCGAAGCCGCCCACGTCCCGAGCCACGGCCACGTAGAGGCCAGGCGGGTGGTAGATGCCCTGGATGTCGCCCATCCTCCCGCCGAAGGTGGTCGTCGCATAGCAGGCGAACCTGCGCTCGCTCAAGGAGACACGATAGGCGGCCGTGTCGTTCTCGATCGCGAACAGGAGGGAGCTGAACCAGACGTGGACCGGCGTGAAGCGCTTGACCAGGCGAGTTGGTGCTGGGGCTGGGCCTTGATCTGCTTGTCCGCCCGAAACAGGCACAGGCCCACGAACAGCCGACGCTCCTGATCGTCAGCCAGCATGGAGGGAATGGCGTTCACCTCTCGGAGCTGAAGAGCCAGGGCGTCGTCCTGGAGCCATCGTACGGGCAGGCCATGTGTTGCCTTGGTTCCTTGTTGCCGTGCAATTTGAACTACGAGGGCGCCGCCGCTCAAGCGGCTCCAGCGTCTGAGGCGCCAGGCTGCCGCGACCGGCCGGCGCTGGCTGAGGCAATCGAAGCGCACATGATTGAGCGAGGCAGTTGAGGTTAATCCCTTCGCAGGTTTGGTTAGTGGTGTAGCGTTCCTGACCAGACACCGGATAGAGAGATCGGGTGGAGGATACCCGGATGCCCGCAACCTATGACAGCGACGTGGTGGCCTGGGCGGATGAGCAGGCGCATTTCATCCGAACGGGCCAGTTCGGCAGGCTGGACCTGGCTCATATCGCGGACGAGATCGAGGACGTGGGCAAGAGCGAGCGACGCGAGCTGGTGAGCCGGATGGCGGTGCTGCTGGCGCACCTGCTGAAATGGCAGTTCCAGCCCGAGCGGCAGGGTGCCAGTTGGGAGCGCACCATCCGCGAGCAACGGAAAGCCGTGCGGCTGGCGCTGGACGAGACGCCCAGCCTCGAACCGATGCTGACGAGCGAGCACTGGATCGCCCGCATGTGGTCCGACGCGGTGACGCTGGCGATCGGCGAGACGAACCTGGACGCCTTTCCGGAGGCGTGCCCTTGGGACCTGGAGAGCGTTCTGCGGGATGGGTGGACGCCGGATTAGCAGGCGCCCGCCATCAGGAACTCGCCTCAGAAATGGCTACAGGCGGACTGCGAACGGCCGTCTCGTCGCTCCTCATCCACGGCCCTACTGAATCTCCAGAGAGACGCAGGTCGGGTTCCTGCTGACGTGGGGAGGCTTTCTGGGTATCAGGGCGGCGTTCGGCGACAGGTCTCAGGCTCGAACCAGTGGACGTGCTCGATCAGCTCCCAGGCTTCGTCGCCGCTGATGCGGAGGTCGGCATACAGTTCGGTGTGGGCGAAAAACACGTCCCGGCGGCCGGTGGACCACCGAACGAGTTCCAGAAGGCGGCGCTCCGTCGGGATGGGAATAGCCGGTGCTGCAAACTGCTTACCCCGGTGATGGCTGGCCATGCTTTCTACCAGGCCGACTGGTCAAGCTGAACCGGGGAAAGTGACGGAGGCGAAGCAGATCCCAGGGATCCGTGTCAGCGTGTCGAGACCGATCGCTTACCCCACTCGATGATCGACAAAGAGTTTTGACACGAAGCCGATCACCTTTCGTCGGGGCGTTGCCGGAGATTGCAGCGTCTTGAAATCCTGTATCACTGCCGTCCTAGCCTGTTGGGGCAGGAACGGAGGCGGGAGCTGCTGTCGCGCTTGGTCTACACAGGGTTCCGGAGCTGCGGGAAAGGTTCGATTTCCTTCACCCGCTCCATCCCTTCGGGCTAGCCGCCCCGGTGCGCCTGCTCCTGGTGCCGCTCGACCGAGCGCCTGAGGTTGCCGATCGGCACCGCCGGCAGGGTGTCGTGGTAGGCCTGGCCGGACCAGGTCCAGCGGTCCCTGTCGCCCACCACCAGGTCGTGCATGCCGCCGGAGCTGGTCGCCAGCACCTTGATCGGGCCGCTGACGGAATCGAGCACCTTGATCCAGCGCCCGTCGTGGCGGAGGTAGACCGAGGTGGAGCAGCCGGCCGAGCCGCACAGGCTGGCGGACTGGGTCTGCACGAACAGGGCGGTGTCGCCGTGGTCGGTGGACAGGGGCGCGGAGCCGATCAGCACGATCGGGGTCTCGTTGCGCTTGCGGGCGCCGGCGATGTCCTCGGCGTTCAGCTGGCGGGCCGCGGTGTCGAGTGCGGTGCCGGGCTGCTGCGTCAGGATCACCGGGCTGGCCGAGACGGGTGCCGGATGGTGGCGGCGGTGCCGGGTCTGGGCCGCCGCCTGCGACAGCGGCAGCAGGAGCGGCAGCAGGCAGAGCGGAACGAGGCCGGTCGGGCGGCGGGTCATGCGGGGTTTCCAGCTTCGGTAGGGCCAGCGATCCTGGGCGGAGAACCGCATCATAGGCGGGACGAACGGGAGCGGCGAGGGGCCGCTGCCGGCTGGAAGGGATGAACCGCCATGGAGCCGACGCCGGGCGCCTACCGCCACTACAAGGGCGGACTCTACATGGTTCTGGCCACCGGCCGGCACAGCGAGACCGAGGAATGGCTGGTGGTCTACCGCGCCGACCGGGACGGCAGCACCTGGGTGCGGCCGCTGGCGATGTGGACCGAGACGGTGCTGGTGGACGGGGTGGAGGTGCCGCGCTTCGCCCGGGTGGCGGCGAACGGCTAGAAGCCGCGTCGGGGAGCGCCGCGTCGGGCTGATGGCGGCGCGTGCGGCGATCGGTCTATCCTGCCGGCCCGGCGCAGCACCAGGAGCCTCGATGGACTGTCTCGTGATCGGAGCCGGCCCGGCCGGGCTGACCGCGGCGGTCTACCTGGCGCGGTTTCGGCGCGCGGTGACGGTGGTCGACGCCGGGGCGAGCCGGGCGTCGTGGATCCCGGTGTCGCATAACCTGGTGGGCTTTCCCGAAGGCCTGTCCGGCGACGCCCTGCTCGGCCGCCTGCGGGTGCAGGCGGCCCAGTACGGCGCCGTGATCCGGTCGGGCGAGGTGTCCGGGTTGCTGGCGCTGCCGGAGGGCGGGTTCGAGGCGACGATGGCCGGCGGCGCCGTGCGCGTGCCGCGCGTGCTGCTGGCGACCGGCGGCCTCGACGTCGAGCCGGAGCTGCCGGGGGTGCGGGACGCGGTGCGTCGCGGCCTGGTGCGCTACTGCCCGATCTGCGACGCCTTCGAGGTGATCGGGCAGACGGTGGCGCTGATCGCGTTCGGGCGCTGCCGGGTCAAGGAGGCGCTGCTGCTCCGGAGCTACACCGCGGACCTGACCGTGCTGACCCTGGGCCGGCCCATGGAGATGCCGGACGAAGAGCGGCGTACCCTGCACGAGGCCGGGATCGCGATCGACGAGACGCCGGTCGCGGCGCTGTCGGTGGAGGGCGACCGCATCGCCACCTGGCACATGCGGGACGGCACCGAGCGCCGCTACGACACCATCTATTCCGCGCTGGGCACGCGCATCCGCTCCGGCCTGGCCCTCGGCCTTGGTGCTGCGGCGGACGAGGACGGGGCGCTGCTGGTGGACCGGCACCAGCGCACCAGTGTGGAGGGGCTGTATGCCGCCGGCGACGTGGTCAGCGGGCTGTCGCAGGTGAGCGTCGCCAGCGGGCAGGCGGCGGTCGCGGCCACCGACATCAACCGCAGCCTGCCGTTCCCCCGCCCGGACCGCGCGCCCGGGGAAGGGAGGGCGTAGGCGGGCAGGCCTGCCGCGTGGTGTGATGGGCAGCCGATGCCGCGCCCCGAGCAACAGGAGTTCGAACCGATGCCGCGCTGGACGCCCACCACCATGCCCGACCAGGACGGTCGGATCGTCGTCATCACTGGCGCGAGCAGCGGGATCGGCGCGGAAGCGGCGGACGCGCTCGCGGGGCGGGGCGCGCACGTGGTGCTGGCGGTGCGCGCCCAGGCGCGCGGCGACGCCGTCGCGGCCCGGATCAGGGCGCGGCACGCGCAGGCACGGGTCACGGTCTCGCTGCTGGACGTGGCCGAGCTCGACAGCGTGCGCGCCTTCGCCCGGCGCACCGCCGACGCCTTTCCGCGGGTCGACGTGCTGCTGAACAATGCCGGGCTCGGCCTGCAGCGGGCGCGTGCCGTGACCGTCGACGGCTTCGAGCGGCAGTTCGGCACCAACCATCTCGGCCACTTCGCGCTGACCGGGCTGCTGATGCCCGCCCTGCTGGCCGCTCCGGGCTCGCGGATGGTGGCGATCAGCAGCATCGCCCACCGGCGCGGCCGCATCGACTTCGACGACCTGCAGGGCGAGCGCCGCTACAACGGCAGCAAGGCGTACAGCCAGTCCAAGCTGGCCAACCTCATGTTCGCGTTCGAGCTCGACCGGCGTGCGCGGGCTGCGGGGTCGCGCCTGGTGAGCGTGGCGGCGCATCCGGGCGTCGCCACCACCGGCTTCGTCGCCGCCACCGGCATGCCGCGGATCGCGGCGGCCGCCGCCAACGCCGCGATCGGCGCGTTCGGGCAGGACGCGGTCCGGGGGGCGCTGCCCGGCCTGTATGCCGCGACCATGCCGGACGTGAAGGGCGGGCAGTACTGGGGGCCGGACGGGTTCAAGGAGATCAAGGGCGACCCGGCGCCGGCCGTGGTCTCGCCGCACGCCCTGGACCAGGCGGCCTGGCAGCGGCTGTGGACGGTGTCGGAGCAGCTGACCGGGGTGCGGTATCCGGCATTGTCCTGAGGCCGTCTCGAATCTGTCACGGGGACTTTACTATGTGACGCACCACGGACCATCGAGAACTAGGCCCTCCCTGGACTCGTAGATGAACCATGGTGGCGTATGACGACCTGCAGGCCGCGAACGACAATTCGCTGAGCCGGGACGCGGCGATCTCGCTCCGCCTGCTGCACTGGTTCATGGAAAGCCGCGAGGAGGCGCTCGCCGTGCTGATGGGCGCGCACTACCGGCCCGATCCGCTGCGCGACGAGCTGATGCGGTCGATCTGCCTGTTCTTCGCCGAAGGGCACGTCCGCGCCCTGGCCGAGTACCAGAAGGACCTCGAGCCGCGCTGGAGCGCGGACGCGGTGGCGCAGGCGCTGGACACGCTGCGTGCCGTCCATCTGGTGGCGGTGGACGGCCTCCCCGGGGACGGAGCGGATGGCGGCATCAGGCCGACCAAGCGGCTGATCTCGTTCTACAACGACACCATGCCGAGGGTGCTGGACATGGCCAAGCGGATCCTGCGCGACGGGATGGAGCAGGACAGCCCGAACCGGCATTGACGGCGGTGCGCTGCGCCGGCGCGGCAGGAGCCGGCGGTTGCACGGTGCGGCGTTAACGCTGCCTTGTCCCGGCGGCCCCATGGTCCGGGTGCCGAGGCCGAACCGGGAGCCGGCGAGATGAGCATGCCTGCGGCGGATGATCGCGCCACCCTGACCGACACGATCGCCCGCTTCCTCGACGCCGCCGCCGACCCCGCGCGCGGCTGGACCACCTCGCGCGACGGCGCGGCGCTGCTGGCGGCGTTGCTGCTTCCCGTGCCGTCGGGCGGCGGCGCGCCGGCGGCGCGGATCGGTCCGCCGGCCGCGACCAGGAGCCTGCGCCAGCTCGGGCAGCCGGCCGCGCGCCGCTGCTGACAGACCTTCCGCTTCCCCGCTCGGCCCTGTGTGCGGACGACCACTGCCGGACGGTCGGGCAATGCGCGCACGGGCACGTGGCCGCGGCCTCCGCACCGTCGGCGTACCAGGCGGACCGCGTGCCGGCGCCGCGCCCGGCGGTCACCGCCGGACGGGTGGAGCCGACGCCGGCGCGGTGATGCCGGGGAACCGGCGACGCGGCCCGGGCCGGCTCAGAGCGTGCCGCCCTTGCGCCCGATCGCGGCACCCAGGCGCAGGCGCAGGGCGTTCAGCTTGATGAAGCCCTGCGCGTCGACCTGGTCGTAGGCGCCGCCATCCTCCTCGAACGTGACCACCCGGGTGTCGTACAGGCTGTGCGGGCTGTCGCGCCCGACCACGATCACGTTGCCCTTGTAGAGCTTCAGCCTGACCCGGCCGGTCACGCTGTTCTGGCTGGCGTCGATCAGCGCCTGCAGCATGCGGCGCTCGGGGCTGAACCAGAACCCGTTGTAGATCAGCTCCGCGTAGCGCGGCATCAGGCTGTCCTTGAGGTGGCCGGCTTCCCGGTCCAGCGTGATCGACTCCATCGCCCGGTGCGCCGCCAGCAGGATGGTGCCGCCCGGCGTCTCGTAGATGCCGCGCGACTTCATGCCGACGTAGCGGTTCTCCACCAGGTCCAGCCGGCCGATGCCGTTGGCGCGGCCGAGCGCGTTCAGGCGCGCCAGCAGCGCCGCCGGGCCGAGCGCCTCGTTGTCGACCGCCACCAGGTCGCCGCCGGCGAAGTCCAGCGCGATCTCGGTTGCGACGTCCGGGGCCGCTTCCGGGCTGATCGTGCGCTGGAACACGCTCTCGTCCGGGGGCAGGGCGGGATCCTCCAGGATCTTGCCCTCCGAGGAGGAGTGCAGCAGGTTGGCGTCCACCGAGAACGGCGCCTCGCCGCGCTTGTCGCGGCTGATCGGGATCTGGTTCTCCTCCGCGAACGCCAGCAGCTTGGTGCGCGAGGAAAGGTCCCATTTCCGCCAGGGGGCGATCACCGTCACGTCGGGCTTGAGCGCGTAGTAGCTGAGCTCGAACCGCACCTGGTCGTTGCCCTTGCCGGTGGCGCCGTGCGCGACCGCGTCGGCGCCGACCATCTCGGCGATCTCGATCTGGCGCTGCGCGATCAGGGGCCGCGCGATGGAGGTGCCGAGCAGGTACTGCCCCTCGTACACGGTATTGGCCCGGAACATCGGGAACACGAAGTCGCGCACGAAGGTGTCGCGCAGGTCGTCGACGAAGATCTCCTTGACCCCGAACAGCTCGGCCTTGGCGCGCGCCGGCTCCAGCTCCTCGCCCTGGCCGAGATCGGCGGTGAAGGTCACCACCTCGCAGCCGTAGGTGAGCTGCAGCCAGCGCAGGATCACGCTGGTGTCGAGGCCGCCGGAATAGGCGAGCACGACCTTCTTGACGTTCCTGGCGGCCATGCGGGCGTCCTCGGGGCTCGGCGGGCGCTGCGTCGCCCAGACCGGTGCTGGTCCCGTAGCATCCGCGCCCGGACGGGAAAAGGCACCGGCCGGAAAAGCGCCGGCGCCCGGAACCGCCGCTCCGGCTGCATCGTTCCCGGGACGAAGCGCGCCGTTCCGGACGCTCTCGCAGATCGGGATCGTTGGTGCCGAGCTTCGACCGCTTCTTCGCACGCCCGCTCGTCGTCGCGATCCCGGTCCGCGACGAGGAGGACCGCATCGTCGCCTGCCTGCGGGCGCTGGGCGCGCAGGAGCGGGCGCGGTTCGACCACGTCGTCCTCCTGCTCAACAACTGCACCGACGCCACCGCCCGTCGCGCCCGCGACGCCGCCCGGTCGCTGCCGTTCGAGCTGTGCTGCGTCGAGCGGCTGTATCCGCGCGCCTTCGCCCATGCCGGCACGGCCCGGCGCGAGGCGATGGCGATCGCGGCCAGGCTGGCCGGCCCGGACGGCATCCTGTTCACCACCGATGCCGATGGCGCCGCACGTCCGGACTGGCTGTCCGCCAACCTCAGGGCCCTAGCGCAGGGCGCGGACGTGGTGTGCGGGCGCGCCGAGATCGATCCGGTCGAGGCGCTCGCCATCCCGGCCCACCTGCACCGGGACGACGATGCGGAGGTGGCCTACGCCACCCTGCTCGACCGGATCCATCACCTCGCCGATCCCGATCCGGCCGATCCGTGGCCGCGCCACGTCGAACATTCCGGCGCCAGCATCGCCGTCACCGCCGCGGCATCGGCGCTGGTGGGCGGGGTGCCGGCGCTGCCCTCGGGCGAGGACCGCGGCTTCCTCCACGCGCTGCGGCGCGTCGACCGGCGGATCCGCCATGCCCCGGACGCGGTGGTGACGGTGTCCGGCCGCACCGTCGGCCGGGCGCCGGGCGGCATGGCCGAGACCATCGCCCGGCGGGTGCTGCGCCAGGACGAGATGCTCGACGACAGCCTGGAGCCGGCCGGGGCCTGTCTCCGGCGTGCGGAAGCGCGTGCGGCCCTGCGCGTCCTCCGGGACGTCCATCGTGCCGGCCTGCCCGACGCGGCGGCCTTGTCCGCCTACGCCGCCCGGGTCGCGCTGCCGCCCGACCTGGTCGGGCAGTGGCTGGAGGAGCCGTACTTCGGCACCGCCTGGGCCCGGGTGGAGGCGGAAAGCGCGTCGCTGCGCCGTCATCCGGTCCCGCGTGCGGCGCTCGCCCGGCATCACGGCGAGGCTGCCCAGATCGTCCGCCGGCTGGAGCAGGCTGCCAGGACCGGGTCCTTGAGGGTGGCCCGGCGGCCCGATCTGGTCGCGCGGACCGGTTCACAAGGCGGGACGCGACCGTGCGCTGCCAAGTCCGGGATGAGCGGGCGCGTCGCCGAGGGGAACGGCGCCGGAGGGATGGGGGCTCAGTCGATCCGGTCGATCCGGTAGCCGTCGCGCCGGAGCGGCTCCGGCACGGCACGGCCGGCGCGGGCGCCGCAGGCGCGGGCCCGGTCCGCCGCCTGGTCGCCGGTGCAGGGCGTGTCCGTGTGTCCGGTCCAGTTCACCAGCAGGATCCTGGCGTCCGGCGCCGCGGCCGCCAGCACGCCGGACATCAGCCGGTCGATGTCGTCGGGGCTCAGGAAGTAGAGCAGCTCGGACAGCACTACGAGGTCGCAGGATCCCCGGTCGAGCGCCGGCAGGCCGTCCGGCAGCGCCGCCTGCACGAAGCGCACGCCCGGCAGGGCCGCACAGCGGGTGCGGGCGCGGGCCAGCGCGGTGTCGCTGATGTCGACCGACAGCAGGGCGTCGCAGCGTGCCGCCAGCGCCTCGGTCATCACCCCGATCGAGCAGCCGAGCTCGAGGCCGCTGCGGTAGCGGCGCCCGTCCAGGGCCGCGAGGGTGTCGGCATACTTGGCGCGCTCGTAGGGGCTGGTCTCGAAGTCCCACGGGTCGGACCGCTCGGCGTAGAGCCGCTCGAACACCTCGGCCGGCCAGCTCGACTTGCTCATGACGACAGGAACACCTCGAACGGGGCCTCGAACACCGACAGCAGCGCCGGCGGCAGGCGGAAGCCGTCCGGGTCGTCGTCGATCAGGTCGCCGTATTGGGTCTGGTGCGACCGGATCGCGCGGGCCTTGGCCGGCAGGTGCGGTGCGATCGGGAGCCGCCAGCCTTCGGGTGCGGGGGCATCGAGCACCGTGTCCGGCGGGATCAGCCAGCCCCAGACCGGATAGGCCAGCAGGCGCTGGCCGTGTCGTGCGGCCAGGGCTTCCGCCATGAGCCAGGCCGCCTCGTGGTCGCAGTGCGGGTCGTGCCGCCACGGCGCCAGGACCGTGTCGCAGCCATGGGCCTCGGACAGGGCGGCGAGCCGGTCCACCGCGTGCCCGAACGCCGGCCCTCCGGTGGGCGCGCGGGTGTCGGGCAGGCGGAGAAAGGCGAGGCGGTCGGGCGGGAGGCCGAGGCAGGCGACGGCGTCACGGGTTTCCGCCTCGCGGCGGTCGCGCAGCCGCTGCGCCGGCCAGG
>CAXTVS010000034.1:0-38840 GCA_964247735.1 uncultured Acetobacteraceae bacterium | reverse complement strand
CATAGCCAATCCGACAGCCCGCTAGAGCGTTTTCCCTTCGCCTGGGTTCACTTCAAACGCTCCAGCCTGTTGTCTTGACCAGCATGTTCACCCGATCAGGTATTTCACCTAATTGGGATCTGCTCTGGCAGCGGTGGTCCTTCCGGACGGCGGTCAGGCCGCCATCCGCACCTCCACCAGCAGGCTCTCGACCGCCTTGACCAGGCTGGTCGACTTCGCCGACAGCGACCGGACCGAGCTGTTGAGCTGCTCCGCCGCCTCGGTGGTCTGGCCGGTGTCGCCCTGGATGCCGCTCATGAGCTGGTCGACCTGCTGGTTGCTGGCAGCCGCCTGGGTCGCGCTCTGCGCGATCTCGGAGGTCGCCATGCCCTGCTCCTTCACCGCCGACGCGATGCCGGAGCTGATGTCGCGCATCTCGGTGATGGTGCCCACGATGCTGGAGATGGCCTGGACCGCTTCGCCGGTGGCGGCCTGCATCTCCGTGATCTGGGCGCTGATGTCCGCGGTCGCCTTGGCGGTCTGCGCCGCCAGCTGCTTGACCTCGTTCGCCACCACGGCGAAGCCCTTGCCCGCGTCGCCGGCACGCGCCGCCTCGATGGTCGCGTTCAGCGCCAGCAGGTTGGTCTGCTGCGCCACCTCCTCGATCAGGCGCACCACCACGCCGATCCGGCTGGCGCCTTCCGACAGGGCCTTCACCACCGTGTCGGTGCGCCTTGCGTCCTCAACCGCGCGCTCGGCGACCTTGGTCGACTGCCCGACCTGCTGCATGATCTCCGCCACCGACGCGGACAGCTCCTCCGCCGCGGCGGCAACCGTCTGCACCCCGGAATTGGCTTCCGCCATGGCGCCAGCGATGGCGCCGACGTGGCTCGCCGAGTGATGCGCGGCGCTGGCGATGCTCCGCGTGGTCTGGTCCAGGTCGCGGGTCGACAGGTCGATGTCGCTGACGGCTCCGCTCATCCTGCTCTCAAGGACCAGGGCGAGGTTCTCCGCCGTGCGTCGCCGGGTTCCCGCTTCCGCCTCCGCATGGGCCTCCAGCAGCACTTCCAGGCTGAGCCAGACCGCCTTCTGGAAGGCCATGCGCTGGCTGCGCCGCGTCGCCGCCGCCCTGGACAGGAGCCATCCCGGCCGATCGAGCTTGAGGTCGCGGATCACGGCGCCGGCAACGCTCGCATGGCACAAGCCGATGGCGTGGGCAGGCACCTTCTGGTCGTGGAACATCGTCGCCAGACGCTGTGCGCCTTCGATGAACCCGTCACCCAGGTCGCCGCGCAGGACGCGCTGCCAATGCGCCAGGCGAACCTGATGGACCGTCGGCTCCACCAGCGCGGTCCGGATCTGCGGCCAGTCGGCGAAGGTCGGATGCAGCTCCTCCAGCAGGAGCGGGAAGCGGCTGCTGCCATAGCTGCCTAGCGCGCGCAGCTGCGCCAGATCGTCCTCGGTGACCGAGAAGGCCGCGAGACGCTTGTGGTTCTGTCGGTCGGTCGGATGATGCATGGATGTCTCGGCGCCTGGAGTTCGTCGGTCGACCGATCATGACGCGCGATGCTATAAGATAGGGTTAACGCCGCGACGGTTGCCCGATCCGCCGTCTCAGCCAAGCCGCGTCAGTACTGGAACTGGTACTTGAGCGCGACCGAGCTGCCCGGATCATTCTCGGGCGTGATGATGCCGGTGGTGGCCCCCCCGGTGCCCACCGTGGTCTGCAGCTTGAGCCGCTTGGTCAGGTCGACCTGCACCTCCGCCTGGCTGCCGCCGCCGCTGGTCGCCTGCCTGGCGCCGACATAGACGCCGCGCGCGACGTACTTGCCGGCCTCGACGCTGGCGCTGTTGCTGTTGCTGCCGCCGCTGCCGACCGACAGCCGGTCGAGCCCGAGCGACTTGCGCACCGTGCCGAGCGGGTCGAAGCCGCCGCCCGAGCCGGTCAGGGACGCCAGCGCGGTGGCGACCTGGGCGATCTGCAGCGCGCTCAGCGACTTGGTGTCCTGCCCGAACAGGATCAGCGCCAGCACCTGGTCCTGCGGCAGCGGCGGGGTGGAGGACAGCGTGATCTTCGGCGCACTCGCATAGCCGCCGACGTTGAGGTCGGCCACGGTGGAGCCGACCACGCTCTGCGCCGTGAAGTCGAGCGTCGGGTCGATGGCGTGGCCGACGCCGGTGCCGTTGAACCCGACCTGCCCCTTGGTGAAGGTCAGCGAGATGCCGGCGAGGTCGAACGTGCCGCGCCGCATGTCGAAGGCGCCCGAGACCACCGGCGCCGCGGAGGTGCCGCCGACATGCAGCGTGCCGCCGAGCTCGGCGTCGAGCCCATGGCCGCGCACGAAGATCTCGCCCGGCGCGTTCACGCCGACGTCGAGGCCGATCAGCAGGGAGGATCCGGCGGTCTGCGCCGGCGGCGGCTTGTCGCCGGGACGGATGACTTTAAGGCGCGCGACCGATGGCGGCAGGGCGTTCGGGATGTTGATCGAGGCGCCATCGACGGTCAGGCTGCCGCCGACGTCGAGGCGGGTGCCGGCCTGGCCGTGCACCCGGATGTCGGCATCCAGGGTCGCAGTCAGCAGGTCGCTCGACAACGGCCGGGCGCTCCGCGCCGTCACGTGCAGGTCGACCGGCAGGCCGGGCACGAGGGCGCCGACCGTGCCGCTGGCGCCGATCGTGCCGGTGCCGGCATGGGCGACGAACGAGGCGATCGTGATCGTCTGCCCGGCCGCCTCGATCAGCGCGTTGATGTCAGTCAGGCGCACCCCTTGCGCGAAGTCCTGGAACTGGCCGCCGGCCAGCCGGACCGTGCCGTTCAGGATCGGCGCGCGTACGGTGCCGGACACCCCCAGCGCCAGCGCGAGCCGGCCGTCGAGCTCGCGCCCCTGTGCGCCCAGCACGGCGTTGGCGAGTGCCAGGTCGACGCTGCCATCGGCGCGCAGGGCAAGTGGACCGGTGGCCGCCGTGGGCGCGGTGCCCGACACGGACAGGGACACGTTCGGCCCCGCCTCGAGGCGCGCGTCCACCCGTGCCGTGCTGCCGGCCAGCGCCACGTTCGCCAGCAGGCTGGCCGGCGGCAGGGAGGCGGCGGGCCCGGTGCGCAGCTTCATCCCGGTGGCGATGAGGCGAACGGTTCCTTCCGGCCGGCTGGTGGTGCCGGTCAGCCGCGCCTGCGCGCCCACCACCCCGAGCGCGTCCAGGGTCGGCGCGAACGGCCTGGCCAGTGCCGGGGTGACGTTGGCGAGCGTCGCGGTCAGGTCCAGGCGCGGCATGATCCGCCCGGCCACGTCCAGGATCGCGGGTGCGGCGCCGGGCGGCGCCACCGACACGCGCAGCCGATCCACCCCGGTCTCTGCGCCGAACGCGATCCGCGCCGGCGCCAGCAGCCGCACCGTCTCGCCCCTGGCGGTCGCCGCCAGCCGGGCGAGCGACACCTGCTTGTGCGGCAGGTCGAGCCGCAGCGCGGCATCAAGGGTGGCCGGGGCGCCGGCCACGTGCTGCAGGCTGGCCGTCGCCGCCACGTCGAGCGCCGCCTCCGGCCCGCGCGCGGTGACGTGCGCCTGGCCGGAGATGGTGCCAGCTTGGATGCCCCCGGCATCGAGCCGCAGGTTCACCGCCGGCGCAGCCAGCGGGTCGTCCACCGTGCCGGCCAGGGTCAGGGTGCCGACGCGGGCGCTCTGCAGGCCACCGTTGGCTCGCACCGCGACCGTAACCCGCGGCGCCGCACCTGTTCCCTGGCTGGTGCGGATGTCCGCCTGGACGCTGCCGGCGACCGGGTGGCCGATCACCGGCGCCAGGTCGGCAAGCCGGGTCATGCGGACGGACAGGGTGCCGAGCGGCAGCTTCGCGCCGGCGGCCAGGGTCATGTCGGCGCGGCCGCTGGCGCTCTTCCAGTTCAGCGCGTCGAGCGTCAGGTGCAGCGCGCCATCGGCGAGCCGCGCCGCCTCCGCCTTGAGGGCGAGCGGCGCGCGGTCGAGGGTGCCAGCCAGCACCACCGTGCCGGACGGCGCCGCGGGCAGGTGCTGCGCGTCGAGCACGAGGTGCAGCGGGCCGGTCGGCACCGTCGCGGTGCCGGGGTTGCCGGCCGCCTCGACATGGGCGGCAAGGTCCTTGACCGGACCGGACGCGGTGCCGGTCAGCGCCAGCGCGCCGCGCAGCGACAGCAGCGCCCGCTCCAGCGCCGGCAGGGCGAGGGCGAAGCGCGCCTCGATCACGTTGTTCCGGTCGGTGCCGGAGGCTTCGAGGTGCAGCGCCTGCCCGTCCAGCTTGAGCTCGCGCAGCATCAGGTCGCCGCCGTTCTTCGACGCGCTGAGCGCGATCTGTCCGGTGGGCCCGACCAGCCCGACGGCCTGCACCTGGCCGCCGGTGATCGCCAGCGGGCCGGTCACGGTCACCTCCGCCTTCTGCCCGGACTGCGAGAACGCGACGGCGAGCCGGGCATGGCCCTCCAATGCGGTGCCGCCGGCGGCGGCCAGCGGCGCCAGGTCTGGCAGGCTGACGTCGAGCTGCCCGTGCAGCGGCGCGGCTGTGAGAACATCCCCGGTGATGCCGGCCAGCGGATGCGACAGGACGAGGCGGAGCGGCCGGTCGGGCTGATGCGGATCCAGGGTGGCGTCCAGCGTGAGCGGTGCCGCGGCAAGCAGGGTCGGCGTCGGCCCGGGAATGCGGATGCCGTCCGCCACCGCGTGCAGGCGCACCGGACCGCTGGCCTGCTGGCCGGCGAACCGGGCGGTCAGGCGGTTCACCCCGGCGCCGGCGGCGGTCAGCTCGTCCAGCACCAGGCTGCCCTGTCCGGCCGGCGCCGTCGGCGTCCCGGTAAGGTGCGCGTCGAGCGCCACCTGCTTCCAGGCCACGCCCGGCACCGGCTGCATCGCCGGCGCATGCAGCGCCAGCTGCACGTCGAAGCGTGGCCGCACGAGGTCGAGCGTGCCGTGTGCGCCCAGCGTCAGCACGCCGGCGGGGGCCGCTCCCGCACTGCCGGCAAGCGACAGGGCAGCATCGTCGCGCGGGCCGTCAAGGTCGAGCGACAGGCGCAGCGGGCCCTGCAGCGGCAGGTGGCCCAGGGCCGCCACCAGGCCGCCGGCGGGATCGTCCAGCTTCAGGTGCAGGCCGAGCCGGCCGGGGGTGACGAGGGCCGCCAGGTCGATGGCACCCGGATGATCGAGCCGGCGCAGGCGCAGTCCGAGATCGATGTCCGGCAGGGTGGCGACCGTCACCCCGCTGAGCAGCGGGGCGAGGTCGGCGATGCCGGCATGGCCGTCGATCCCGGCGCTGATCGCGGTGCCGGCCACGGGGGCCGCGACGTCGAGACGCTCGACGCGCAGCGCGTCGACCCGCACGCCGAGATGCAGCCCGCTCTTCCCGCCGGGCTTCGGCGGCGGCGCCGGCCTGACGTTGGGACTGGGCACGGGCAGGCGGGCCACGCTGATCCGCCCGACGCTGGCCAGCTCGACATGTGCGGTCCGGGACAGCAGGCGCAGCGGCGACCAGTCCAGTACAAGCCGGTCCAGGATGAGCCAGGTGCCCTTCGTGTCGCGGACCTCGATGCGACGCACCGTCAGCGCGTCGGGGAAGCGGCCGCCGAGCCCGTCCAGCGCCACCAGCCCGCCGGTCAGGCTGCCCGTCTCCCGCTCGATCAGCCGGCGCCCGGGCCCGGTGTTGGCGCCGACCAGCACCACCGCCAGCACCAGCGCGAGCAGCGCCACCGGCAACCCGACCAGCAGGCCGAGCACCCACGCGACAACCCTCCAGGGGCTGCGACGGCGCGCACCTTCCTCCGCCCGGACCATCAGAACACCTCCCCGAGACCGACATAAAGCTCGAAGCTGTCTCCGCCGGGCGGCTTGTTCAGCGGCACCGCCACGTCGAGCCGGATCGGTCCGATCGGGGTGTAGTAGCGCCCGCCGACGCCGGCGCCGACCCTGAGCGTGCCGGTGCCGGGCGCGCTGCTGGCCGAGACCTGCCCGGCATCGGCGAACGCGGCAAAGCCGAAGCTCTTGCCGATCCGCTGCCGGAACTCGACCGTACCGGCGTCCACCGACGTGCCGCCTTCGGGGTTGCCGTCGGCGAACAGCGGCCCGACGCCCTGGTACTTGTAGCCGCGCACGGTGCCGCTGCCGCCGGCGTACAGGCGCTGGTCGGGTGGCAGCTCGAAGGTGGTGGCACCCTGCACCGAGCCAATCACGGCGCGCACCGCGATCACGCTGCGCCCGGGGGCGGCAAGGCCGACCCGGTTGAGGTCGAAATAGGTCGTGGCGGTGCCCTGCAGGATGGTGAAGAAGCTGTCGCCGCCCTGGTTGTTGCCCCCATCGTCGCCCGAGCCGGAGCCCAGGCTTTCGGTGGGGGTGGCGTCGAGCGAGACGCGCACCCCCCTGGTCGGGCTGTCGAGCGGGTTGGCGAGCCCGGTGCTGTCGTAGCTGACGGTGAGCGGCACGAAGGCCAGGGTGTAGGAGCGGGCGACCCCTTCCTGGATGATCCGCTCCTGCTCGGCGCCGATTCCGCCCGACACCGACCAGCGCTGCGACAGCTTGCGGTCGAGCAGGGCGCGGACCAGCAGCGCGGTCTGGTCGTACGCCTGCAGGTCCTGCTTCAGCCCCTCGACGCGCAGGTCGAGCGACTGGTCGCGCTGGGTGAAGTCCGGCTTCAGCAGGTCGGCATAGACGTCGTAGCCGAGCCCGTTCACCGAGGTGCCGCCGAGGCCGGTGAGCAGCGCCACCAGCTCCAGCCGCTCGGCGTCACCGAACAGGTTGTGATGGGTCCAGGTGACGCCGGCGCTGCCGCCGAGGTCGGTGGAATAGCCGGCCTGCAGCGCCACCGTGTGCCGCGGCGCCTCGGTGAAGTCGAAGGTGAGCGGCAGCTCGCCATCCGGCGACAGCGCCTGCGCCGCGCTCACGCCCACGCCGGAGAACACACCGGTGGACGCCAGGTCCTGACGCGCCGCCTCGATCCGGCTCGGCTGGTACAGCTGCCCCTGGTGCACCAGCAGGCGGCGGGCGACGTAGTCCGGGCTGACCTGCCGCAGGCCGGCCAGGGTGATGGCGCCGATGTCGACGCGCGGCCCCTCCTTGGCGGTGAACACGACGTCCAGGGTGCGGCTGGCCGGCCGGAGGTAGGCGACCGGCGCCTGCACCGTGGCGAAGGCATGACCCTCCTCCTGCAGCGCGGTCTGCAGCCGCCCCTGCGCCGCCAGCACGTCGCTGGCGACCGCCGGCTGGCCGGGATGCAGGCCGAACCGGGCCTGGTCGGCGGCCGACAGCGCCTCGCCCGGCGGCAGGGTCAGGGTCACCTGGCCGAGGTGGAACAGCGGCCCCTCGTCGACGGCGACGGTGACCGCAGCCGGCGTTCCGGCCGGCAGGGCGGACAGGACGTCGGGCAGGGCCGGGTCGTCCGCCGGGCGTCCGGCCACGGTGACGGTGATGCGGCCGGCATAGAAGCCGAAGCTCTCCAGCGCGGTGCGCAGCCGCGCCACGTCGGCGCGGGCCCGGCCCGCCAGCGCGAACGGGCTGACCGCACGGGTCTTCTGCAGCGACACCAGGCTGGACGACCCCTTCAGGGCGGCATCCAGCGCCTTGTCGCCGGTGGGACGCAGCGTGGTCCGGTAGGACACCGGGTCCGCGGCCCGCGCGGCCGGCACCGGTGCCGCGAGCCCGATCAGCGCGGCGCACAGCACGCCCGCACCGGTGGCAGGATGGCGGGTTACGAACGGCATCTGCCATCGGCACGATCAGTCAGGGCGTCGTCCTCGTCCCGCGCGGTTCGGCCCGGTTCCGGAACCGGTGCCGTCCTGTAGCACCCGGGCCGATTGTCGTCCCGCCCCTAATCACGCTATGCCCGGCGGATGCAGGCAGCCCCTCGCAGCCTCGGCCCGCGCACGATCCCCGTGCTCCCGACCCGGCCGGGCGTGTCCCCGCTTCTCCGTGTCCGGCCCGACCCTTCCCACGAGCGGGAGGATGCGGGGTCGGCCGAGCCGGACGAGGAGGCCCTGCCGCCCGTCCATCCCCTGCTCCGGCTGGTCCGCAGCGTGCGGGTGCTGCGGCGGGGCGTCGCCATCCTGGCGTGGACCGGGATCGCCTGCCCGATCCAGTCGATGCTGCTGCTGCTGCCGGGCCGGGGCAAGGTGCGGTTCGCGCGGTCGTACTGGTCGGTGGTGTGCCGGCTGCTCGGCATGCAGGTGCGGATGGTCGGCCGGCCCGCGGCGGGGCCGCGGCCGCGGCGGCCGCTGATCTACGTCTGCAACCATTCCTCCTGGATCGACGTGCCGGTGCTGGGCGGCCGCCTCGAGGCCTGCTTCGTCGCCAAGGAGGAGGTGGGAGGCTGGCCGCTGGTCGGCACGGTGGCGCG
The DNA here is from genome assembly GCA_964247735.1 of uncultured Acetobacteraceae bacterium. Taxonomy (GTDB): domain Bacteria; phylum Pseudomonadota; class Alphaproteobacteria; order Acetobacterales; family Acetobacteraceae; genus Lichenicola. The sequence goes on along the minus strand of CAXTVS010000034.1, from coordinate 30,521 downwards.
GCTCGGCCGCACCCTGTTCGTCAGCCGCCAGCGCAAGGCCACCGGGCGCGAGCGCGACGACATGCGGCTGCGCCTGGGCGCCGGCGACGACCTGATCCTGTTCCCCGAGGGCACCAGCTCGGACGGCTCGCGCGTGCTGCCGTTCCACTCCTCCTTCTTTGCCGCCGCCAAGCCGAACGGCAGCCAGGAGGAGCGGGACGTCGACGCGGTGCCGCTGATCCAGCCGGTGTCGATCGTCTACGACCGCCTCGGCGGCCTGCCGGTGTGCCGCTCGACCCGGACCGTGTTCGCCTGGTACGGCGACATGGACCTCGCCTCGCACTTCGCCAAGCTGGCCCGCTGGCGCGGCATGCGGGCCACGGTGCTGCTGCATCCGGTGCTCGACCCGGTCGCCTTCGCCTCGCGCAAGGCGCTGTCCCTGGCAGCCTGGTCCGCGATCGCCGAGGGCGCCGCCACCATCCGCCAGAACCGGTCCGCGGACGGGACGGGGCCGCGCCCCGATGACGCGACGATGAACATCGCGCCCCGACCCGTCCCGCCGGCCCCGGCGGAGGATTTTCCCCTTGACACCGGCAGCCGCTCCTTCGCCTGATCGTGCGACGTCGTCCCGATGGCCGGGACGGCGCGGGAGTGCACCACGATCGGCATCATGCCACGCAGTTCCGCCTGATGAGGTCCACGCCGCTTTGACGGCGCAGCGCCCTTGACCGGCGGCTGGCCGGACACGATTGCTGCCGTGCTTCCGCGCGGACTCCTTCCGGCGGCTGCCGGAACCGATCCCGCCTTGAACACCATCCCTTCCCCGAAGCGCCTGCACGTCATCACCTGGGGCTGCCAGATGAACGTGTACGACAGCGCCCGGATGACCGACGTGCTGCGGCCGCTCGGCTACCGCCCGGCGGCCACGCCGGAGGAAGCCGACATGGTCATCCTCAACACCTGCCACATCCGCGACCGTGCGGCGGAAAAGGTGTTCTCCGAGCTCGGCCGGCTCCGCGTGGTCAAGCAGGCGCGCGCCGCCGAGGGACGGTCCACCGTGCTGGCGGTCGCCGGCTGCGTGGCGCAGGCCGAAGGCCGCGAGATCCTGGCCCGGGCGCCATACGTGGACATCGTGCTGGGACCGCAGACCTACCACCGGCTGCCGGAGATGGTGGCGCGCGCGGCGCGCGCCGGCGGGGTGGTGATCGACACCGACTTCCCGGCCGAGCAGAAGTTCGACTTCCTGCCCGATGCCACCGGACCGCAGCTGCCCGGCGGCGTGACCGCGTTCCTGACCGTGCAGGAAGGCTGCGACAAGTTCTGCTCGTTCTGCGTGGTGCCCTACACCCGCGGCGCGGAGGCGAGCCGTCCGGCCGCCTCCGTGCTGGCCGAGGCGCGCCGCATGGTGGCCGGCGGCGTGCGCGAGATCACCCTGCTCGGGCAGAACGTCAACGCGTATCACGGTGACGGGCCGGACGGCCGGAGCTGGGGCCTGGCCCGGCTGATGCAGGCGCTGGCCGACATCCCCGGCCTGCTGCGCCTGCGCTACACCACCTCGCACCCGCGCGACATGGACGACGCGCTGGTCGCGGCGCACCGCACCCTGCCGCAGCTGATGCCGTTCCTGCACCTGCCGGTGCAGTCCGGCTCCGACCGCATGCTGCGCTCGATGAACCGCGGCCACACCGCGGACGAGTACCTCCGGCTGGTGGAGCGGCTGCGCGCGGCGCGGCCGGACCTCGCCCTGTCGTCGGACTTCATCGTCGGCCATCCGGGCGAGACGGAGGCCGACTTCGCGGCGACGATGGCGCTGGTGGAGGAGATCGGCTTCGCCCAGGCGTTCTCCTTCGCCTACTCGCCGCGTCCAGGCACCCCGGCCGCCGGCGCGCCCGGCAGGGTGCCGCAGCCGACCAGCGACGAACGGCTGCAGCGGCTGCAGGCGCTGATCCGCACGCAGCAGGACCGCACCAACGCCGGGAGCGTCGGCCAGGCGATGCCGGTGCTGTTCACCGGGCGCGGCCGCCGTCCCGGGCAGCTGTCGGGACGCAGCCCTTACCTCCAGGCGGTGCACGCGTGCGCACCGGAAACCCTGATCGGCGCCGTGGCGATGGTGAAGATCGAGGCGATGCTCACCAACTCCCTGACCGCCACCCTGATCAACCAGACCGTGCCCGACCCGATCACCCTGCCGGAGAGAGCCTGCGCTTGACCGAACTCGTCACCGCCGCATCCCCCCCTTCCGGCCCGGCGCCGGTTCCTGCCGATCGCGGACCGGCCGCACGGAGCGGTATGGAGGGAGACGCGAAGGCGGCGGCGACCATGCAGTTCAGCGACAACGCGCTGCTGCAGCTGCTGCTGGGCGACCACGACCGCCATCTGGTGCGGCTGGAACAGGGGCTTGGCGTGCGCCTGGCCTGCCGCGGCAACCGGGTCGGCATCAGCGGCGACCCCGGCCGGGTGGCGCTGGCCCGTTCCGCGCTGGCGGCGCTGTATCGCCGGCTCGAGGAAGGCCGCCCGATCGACGCTGCGGAGGTGGACGCCGCGATCCGCATGTCGGACCTGCACAACACCGTGCTCGACCCCAAGCGCGAGGCGATCCGGGTGCCCGGCCGCGGCGGCGCCGCGCGGCGCGACCCGGACGGGTTCCCGGGCCTGCCCGGCTCGGCCGGAACGCTGCTGCCCGACCCCGACCCGCGGCTGCCGTTCACCGATCTGCCGGCAATCCGCACCCGGCGCGGCGCGATCGAGCCCCGCTCGCCCGGTCAGGCCGCCTACATGGAGCTGCTGGCCGGGCACGAGATGGTGTTCGGCATCGGCCCGGCCGGCACCGGCAAGACCTACCTCGCCGTGGCGCAGGCGGTGGCGATGCTGCAGGCGGGACGGGTCGACCGCATCGTGCTGTCGCGTCCGGCGGTGGAGGCGGGCGAGCGGCTGGGCTTCCTGCCCGGCGACCTCAAGGAGAAGATCGACCCCTACCTGCGCCCGCTCTACGACGCGCTGCACGACATGATGCCCGGCGACCAGGTGATCCGGCGCATGGCGTCCGGCGAGATCGAGGTGGCGCCGCTCGCCTTCATGCGCGGCCGCACGCTCGCCCATGCCTTCGTGATCCTGGACGAGGCGCAGAACACCACCGTCGCGCAGATGAAGATGTTCCTGACCCGGATGGGCTCCGGCACCCGCATGGCGATCAACGGCGACCTCAGCCAGGTCGACCTGCCAGCCGGCGTGTCGTCGGGCCTGCGCGACGCGGTGGAAACCCTGGAAGGGCTGCCCGGGATTGGCCTCGCCCGGTTCGAGAGCCGGGACGTGGTGCGCCATCCGCTGGTCGCCCGGATCGTCGACGCCTATGATCAGCGCGCGGCGGCCGAGCGGGACACCACCCGGAACCGGACGCGCCGGGAGACCGATGGAACCGCCAGGTAGGACCAAGCCGAAGAAGGACCGCCCCCGAAAACGGGACGCCCGTCCGGGCAAGGCGGTCGCTGGCGTGTCCAGGCATGCGGCCGAACGGCGCCGCACCGAGGCGGCGGGGGAGGTCGAGGTGTTCGTGGTCGACCGGCGCTGGCGCCGGCTGGTGCCGCAGGTCGAGCGCCTGGCCCGGCTGGCCGCGATCGCCGGCGGCGGGGCCGGCTCGGTGGTGCTGGACAACGACCTGCGCGTGCGTCGCCTGAACGCGCGCCACCGCGGCCGCAACACGCCGACCAACGTGCTGACCTTCGCCACGCCGCCCGGCATCGCCGGTGGCGACATCGTGCTGGCGCTGGAAACCGTGCGCCGGGAAGCGCTGGCGGCCGGGCGCCGGCCGCGCCACCACCTCCTCCATCTGGTGGTGCACGGCGCGCTCCACCTGCGCGGCCACCTGCATGGCGGCGCCGGCGAGGCGCGGCGCATGGAGATGGAGGAAGCGCGCATCCTGCATGGTCTGCGTGTGCCGAACCCGTGGAAGCCGCGCCAGGCGCCGGGAACGGACGACGGCACGGCGCGATGAGCGCGTCCGCGTCACGACCGGACGTCGACCGTCCGCGCCGGGGCCTGCTGGGCTGGTGGGGCCGACGGCGCGGCGACCAGGACCTGCGCGCCCGCGTTGCCGCCCTGGTGCAGGAAGCCGCCGACGCGCCGCAGGCCGAGGGCGAGACGCCGGAGCTCGACCGGCAGGAGCGGGTGCTGATCGCCAACGTGCTGCGTCTGCGCGGCACCACGGCCGACGACGTGATGGTGCCGCGCGCCGACATCGTCGCCATGCCGGTGAACCTCGGCTTCGAGGACGCGCTGGCCACCATGAAGCGGGAGAACCATTCCCGGCTGCCGGTGTACGGCGAGCAGCTCGACGACATCGTCGGCATGGTGCACGTCAAGGACCTGGTCGGCTATGCCGGACCCAGCGACAGCTTCCGGCTGCAGTCGATCCTGCGCCAGCCGCTGATGATCGCGCCGCAGATGCCGGTGCTGGACCTGCTGCTGCAGATGCGCCTGCGCCGCATCCACCTGGCGCTGGTGATCGACGAGTACGGCGGCATCGACGGGCTGGTGACGATCGAGGACCTGGTCGAGACCATCGTCGGCGACATCGCCGACGAGCACGACGAGCCGGACGTGCCGCTGCTGGTCGAGCGACACGACGGCACGCTCGACATCGACGCGCGGATGCCGGTCGAGCAGTTCGAGCACAGGCTCGGCGCGGTGCTGACCGAGCAGGAGCGGGAGACCGAGATCGAGACGGTGGGCGGGCTGGTGTTCCGGCTGGCCGGCCACGTGCCGACGCGCGGCGAGGTGCTGAGCCACGGCAGCGGCATCCAGTTCCGGGTGATGGACGCCGACGCCCGGCACATCCGGCGCGTGCGGGTCCGTCCGGCGCCCAAGCCCGAGCCGGATCCGGAGGCCACGGCGCAGCCGGGACCGGTCTGAACCTTGAGGATCCACGTCCACACCGGCACCGGCCGCGAGCAGCCGATCACCTCCCGATTGTGGGCCGAGGCGGCAGGACGCGCTCCGGACGTCGGCGCCGGCCACGCCGTGAGCTTCGGCGCCACGGTGGAGGCCCTGTCCGAGGCGCTGGCCGAGTGCGAGATGGTGGTGTTCACCAACCACCTGCCGCGCCCTCTGCCCGCACCCGCGCCACGGCTGCGCCACCTGTTCTGCACCTTTGCCGGCATCGACGGGCTGATGCCGCTGGACTGGCTGCCGCCGGGCGTGGGCCTGCTCAACAACCGAGGCACGCACGGCGCCAAGGCAGGCGAGTTTGCGATCATGAGCCTGCTCATGCTGGCGAGCCACATGCCGACCTTCGTCGCCGACCAGCGGGCGCAGCGCTGGGCCAGGCGGCACGGCACCGTGCTGGCCGGGCGACGGCTGACGGTGGTGGGGCTCGGCACCCTGGGCGGGGAAGCGGCCGGGCGCGCGGCGCAGTTCGGGCTGCGCGTGACCGGGGTGCGCGCCCGTCCGGCGCCGCATCCGGCCTGCGAACGGGTGGTCGGCACCGACGCGCTCGATACGGTGCTGCCGGGCACCGAGTTCCTGCTGCTGGCCTGCCCGCTCACCGCCGCGACCCGGAACCTGCTGGACGCGCGCCGGATCGGACTGCTGCCGGCGGGCGCGTTCGTGGTGAACATCGGCCGCGGCGCCCTCCTGGCGCAGGACGCGCTGTGCGACGCGCTGCAGGACGGACGGCTGGGCGGCGCGGTGCTGGACGTGTTCACCCCGGAGCCGGTGCTCCCCGGCCACCGGCTCTGGACCACGCCCAACCTGCTGATGACGCCGCACGTGTCCTGCGACGACAGCGCGTCCTACCTGCCGCGCAGCCTGGACATCCTGATGGAGAACCTCCGCGCGATCCGGGACGACCGGACGCCGCCGAACCTGGTGGACCCCGTGCGCGGCTACTGAAGCCGGACCACCGCATTCCCGCGTTCGATCGCGCCCGGCTCCAGCACGCGCGCGGTCAGGCCGCCATGGCCGCGGACCGCGTTGTAGCCGCCAGGCCCCAGCGCCGTCTCCATGCGCGAGCAGGGATGGCACAAGCCGGTCACCTCCAGCACCGCGTCGGCGATGCGCAGGCGTCGACCGGGCAGGGCCAGGAGGTTGAGGCCGGACACCAGGAGGTTGCGACGCAGCAGTTCCGGCGCGACCGCTCCTCGTCCGAGACAGGCCCCGATCACGAGGAGGTGCTCGGCCTGCAGAAGCGTGACCTGCCGGGCGCCACCGGCACGGCCGCCGTAATGGTCGCCGGCCAGCCCGTCCTGCGGATGGAGGAAGGCCCGGTCCACCGCCGTCATCGCCACCTGCCGGTCCGGACGCAGGCCGATCCAGCACAGCATCCCGGGACGGGCCGGCGCGTCGATCAGCCGGGCCAGCGGCGAGGCCGGGTTCAGCATCGGGCGCAGCACGGGCGCCGGCGGGTCATCCAGTCGTCAGGAACCGGATACCGGGACGACCGCCGACGCGTTGCCTCACATCAGGCCGCGGCGCGACCGCGCCACGGCCTCCGCGGCGGACGGGACGCCGCGGAAATGATGCGCGGCCTCGTGCCGGAGCGCCGCCAGGCTGGGCAGGATGCTGCCGTGCATCGGACGCACCCGGTCGTGGGTGGCGAAGAACGCCAGGTCCACGCGGTTCGGCTGCAGGATCGCCGTGCCGACGAACACGCCGTCGATCTCGACCACTTCGCTTTCGACCATCGCCGTCCACCCTTGGCGATGGAGCCTTATCCTCGCCGACGCCAAGGTCTACGCTGTCTTCAGCGATCAAACAAGCACGCAGATTGGTGTAATAGCTATTACACTATCTTGACGGTCCGGTGACGCACGGCCCGGCGTCAGGCGGCCGCCCTGGCCGGCGCTCCCGACAGTGCTGCGACCAGCTCCGCCTTCACCGCCTCGGCCCGGTCGTTCGGGATCTGGCAGGTCCCGGCAGCCTCGTGACCGCCGCCGCCATGCGCCAGGCAGACGGCGCCAACATCCACCGGCGAGGACCGGTCGAGGATCGACTTGCCGATCGCGAACACCGTGTTCTGCTTCCTCAGGCCCCACAGCACGTGCACCGAGATGTCGCAGCCCGGGAACAGCGCGTAGACCATGAAGCGGTTGCCGGCGTAGATCACCGCCTCGTCGCGCAGGTCGATCAGCGCCAGCCTGCCGTGCAGGGTGGTGCAGCGTCGCAGCTGCTCGGCGAACAGGTCGCGGTGGGCGGCGCAGAGGTCGACGCGCTCCTTCACGTCCGGCAGCGCCAGCACCTCGTCGATGCCCGCGTCGCGGCAGCGCTCGATCAGCTGCATCATGAGCTCGTAGTTGGAGATCCGGAACTCGCGGAACCGGCCGAGCCCGGTGCGGGAATTCATCAGGAAGTTGAGCAGCACCCAGCCCTGGGGATCGAGGATCTCCTCGCGCGTGAACCGCGCCGAGTCGGCCTGGTCGACCGCTTCCATCAGGTCCGGGCGGACGCGGGGGAAGGCGGCAGCACCACCGTAGTAGTTGTAGATCACGCGCGCCGCGGACGGTGCTGCGGGATCGATGGCGTGGTTGGGACAGGAGCGCCCGCCCGTGCGCGACACCTCGCTGGCATGGTGGTCGAAGGCGAGGTGGCAGATCTGGACTTAGGGCAGGTTGGTGACGATGTCGCGCCCCGTGATCGGCACCATCCCGTCCTGCATGTCCTTGGGGTGGACGAGCCTGATCTCGTCGATCAGGCCCTGCTCGCGCAGCAGCATGCCGCACACGAGGCCGTCGAAGTCGCTGCGGGTGACGAGACGGTAAGTCTGGGTCGCCATGACGGCCTACGGCTCCGGTTGAATGCTGCGATGGTGACAGCAGGAGGTTGAGATTGTGCTAGCGCGTGGCGGCGAGACCCAGCAGCCGGTCGAGGCCGGACGCGCTGCCGAGCACCGCGGCCCGTTCCGGCAAGGTCAGCAGGGCAAAGGCAGCGTCCAGCGTGGCCGCCTCGTCGAGCTTGGCCAGGCCCAGCGCCAGCAGCGGGTCGAACGGGTCGCGCCCGGGCACGCGGGCGGGCGGCAGCATGGCACGGTGCGCCGCCATCAGCACCGGATCGGCCAGCAGGCGGCGCAGGCTGTCTCCGGGTGCTGCGTCCCGTCCGACGGCCTGCAGCGCGACAGCACGCGCCAGCACCGCGGGCGGCGCCGCCTCCTCGGGGATCCGCAGCAGGCCGAGCCGGCGCAGCGCCTGCCCGGCACCGCGCCCGGCGGTCAGCGATACCAGCGGCACCGCCAGCAGCAGCCCGAGCAGCACCGGCGACATCCAGGCGAACAGCGCCGGCGACACCGCCCAGGCGATCGCCGCCAGCAGCAGCCCGAACGCGGTGTACCGCCAGTAGCCGGCCCACACCACGACGAGCGGGATCGCCCCGTTGTCGCGTCGCTGCGCGTTCCAGCCGGAGTCGCGCCCGGCCAGGATCGAGACCACGCCGCCGGTCTGCACCAGCATGGCGACCGGCGCGATCAGCCCGCCGATCACCGTCTCGACCAGCACCGACAGCAGCGCGCGCAAGGCCCCGCCGGCACCCCGCCGGTCGCGGGGGTTGAACAGCAGCGCCACGTACGCCAGCAGCTTGGGCGCCAGCAGCACCCCCATGGTGCCGACGAACACCCCACGCGCCAGCACCGGGTCGACCCGCGGCCAGTGGGGGAACAGCAGCTTGGTGCCGCCGAAATATTCCGGCCGCACGAAGCGCTCCTGCAGCGAGACGAGGATGCCGCACAGCAGGAACAGGAGCCACAGCGGCGCGGTGACGTAGGAGCCGATCCCCATCAGCAGGTGCAGCCGGCTGACCCAGTGCAGCCCGCGCGCCGGCAGCACGCCGGCGTGCTGCAGGTTGCCCTGGCACCAGCGCCGGTCGCGTATGGCGATGTCGGTCAGCGAGGGCGGGCTTTCCTCGTAGGAGCCCAGCAGCCCCGGCACCATGTGGATCGCCCAGCCGCCGCGACGCATCAGCGCCGCCTCGACGAAGTCGTGGCTGAGGATGTGGCCGCCGATCGGGCGCCTGCCTTCCAACACCGGCAGCCCGGCCTCCCCCGCAAACGCCGCGGTGCGGATGACGGCGTTGTGGCCCCAGTAGTTGCCCTCCGAACCGTGCCACCAGGCGATGCCATGGGCGATCAGCGGCCCGTACACCCGGCCGGCGAACTGCTGCATGCGGGCGAACAGGGTGGAGCCGTTGACGATCACCGGCAGGGTCTGGATCAGGCCGACCCCGGGATGGCGCTCCATGGCGCTCGCAATCCGCACCAGCGTGGCGCCGTCCATCACGCTGTCGGCGTCGAGCGTGACCATCTGCGGATACGCCCCGCCCCAGCGCCGCACCCAGTCGCCGACGTTGCCGGCCTTGCGCTCGGTGTTCTTCGGCCGCCTGCGGTAGAAGATGCGGCCGTGCCCGCCGGTCGCCTCCCGCAGAGCCAGGAACGCCGCCTCCTCCTCGAGCCAGATGTCCGGGTCCGTGGTGTCGGACAGCACGAACAGGTCGAACCATTGGAGCCGTCCGGTCGCCTGCAGGCTCTCGTGGATGGCGGCCAGGCCCGCCATCACCCGCGACGGGCTTTCGTTGTAGGTCGGCAGCAGCAGCGCGGTGCGGGTACCGAGTTCCGGCAGCGGTCCGTCCCGACTGATGCCGAGCCCGAGCCCGCCGCGCGCCACGAGCGACACGAAGCCGCCCAGCGCCGAGGCGAAGGCAAGCGCGATCCAGGCGAACAGCACCACGAACAGGCCGAGCACGACCAGGCCGAGCGCGTTCGGACCGTTGCCGTTCAGCACGAAGTACATCTCGTAGCCGCCGCCCGCCGTCAGCAGCACCGCGCCGCCGATCACGAACAGGCGGCGCAGGGCGAGGCCGGTCGGCCCGGTGGCCGGCCGCCGTCCGGTGCGGGGCGCCTGCGACAGCGACTGCACCGGCATCAACAGCGGCGCCTCGGGCGGCAGCGCCGGCGCCTCGGGCATCAGGGCGTCCAACGATACACCCATTGTTCCGACAGCGGCCCCCGCTCGCCCGCCAGGGTGCAGTGCAGCTCGGCGAGCCGAGCCGAGCCGGGGTAGAACTCGAAGGTGATGCGCCAGCCCTCCAGGGCCGGGTTCTGCACCACCACCACGTTGCGGATGGCACCCGTGCTGGCGCCGAGCTCGGCATGCAGCCTGGCATCCGCGCCAAGCGACTTCAGCGCGCCACCGGCGAAGTCGAGCATCACGAAGCGGCCCTTGTGGTCGTCGGTGACACCGATCCGTGTCTGCGCGGTCCGGGCCAGCGCACTGCTCCACGGATTGTCCCAGCACCAGTGCATCCGGTAGGTGTGGCTGTACTCCCCGCCCGCCGCGAGCGGCGCCTTGGGGCGCCAGAACGCGACGATGTTGTCGTTGACCTCGTTCGGCGTCGGCAGCTCCACCAGGTCGACCGCCCCCTCGCCCCAGTCGCCGATCGGCTCGATCCACAGCGACGGCCGCTTCTCGTAGTTCAACGCCAGGTCCTGGAAGTCGGCGAAGGCGCGCTTGCGCTGCATCAGGCCGTAGCCCTTGGGCGTGGTGTCGGAGAACGCGCTGACCTGCAGGTCGAGAGGGTTGGCCAGCGGCCGCCACAGCTGGTCGCCCTTGCCGGTCCACATCGACAGCCCCTCGCTGTCATGCGCGGCCGGCCTCGCGTCGTCGACGTGCTGGCGGTCGTTGGCATCGAAGAAGAACATGCCGGTCAGCGGCGCGATGCCGGAGCTGGCAATGGTCCGCCTGGGATACAGCACGCTTTCCACGTCGAAGATGGTCTCGTCGCCCGGCCGGATGGTGAAGCGGTACGCGCCGGTGACGCTGGGGCTGTCGAGCAGCGCGTGCACCACCATGGCGCTCATGCCGGGCGCCGGGCGCTCCAGCCAGAACGCGCGGAACAGCGCGAACTCCTCCTTCTGCTCGCCGGTGCCGTTGGCGAAGCCCCGCGCCGACAGGCCGTAATCCTGGCCCCTGGCGACAGCGCGGAAGTAGCTGGCACCCAGGAACACGCAGACCTCGTCGAAGTAGTCCGGACGGTTGAGCGGGGCGTGCAGGCGAAAGCCGGCGAAGCCGAGGTTGTCCGGCACGCGCAGGTGCGGGTCCTCATAGGTGAACAGGTCGGGATCGTAGCCGAGCCGGGCCGCCTGGCCGTCCTTGATCTCGAAGATGTCGATCCGTGGCCGATACAGGAAGCCGCGCGGCAGGAACTCGGCCTGGAAGCCGAGCCCCTGGCCACGCCACAGCGCGCTCTCCTTCCTGAAGCGGATGCCGCGATACTGGTCGAAGCTGAGCGCGTCGACCGGTCTCGGCAGCTTCTCCTCCGGCGCCGCATAGGGATGGGCCGCCATCGCCTGCGCCAGCCGGCGCACGCTGGCACCGTCGAACGGGCCGGGCGCCGCAACCGGCGCCGGCGTCGCCGCACGTGCCGGCGACCCCGGCCTGCCGATCGCCGCGGCCACCGACGCGGCGGCGGCCTGAACCAGATCCCGTCGAGACAACCCCACCGCCCATCCCTTCCAGCCGCCCGGCTGCACCGATCGCGAAGCATCCCCTAGGACCGGGCTGTGTCATTTTCACGGCGACGCTACGCAACCGGAACGTTTCCCTGGCGGCCCCGGGGTGCCACCGCGGTTGCGGATGCCGGAGCCGTGACGTGAGTTCATGGCGGCGGCATCCGCCGGCGGCCGGACAGCCGGCTCCGTTGCAGGGCGCGGCACGAACCGCCAGGGCGGAAACGGCGTTCCTCCCCGTCGCCATCGCTGCGCCAGAGGCCAGATTTGCCACGTCCCGCCACCGCGTTCCGTCACCTGCTGCCCATCCTGCTGCCGCTGCTCGGCGCCTGCGCCGTGGAAGACTCCAGGCTGGCCGAACGCGCCCAGAAGACGCTCATCGGCCTGAGCGAGGTCGACCTGGAATCCTGCCTCGGCGTGCCCGACCAGCATGCGAGCTTCGGCAGCACCGACGTGCTGACCTATTATGCCACCTCCAGCAGCTCCACGAGCTACGCCGTGCCGATCGTCGGCGGCCTCGGCCTGTCGAACGGCGGCTACTGCCACGCGACCTTCCGGGTCGACGACGGGCACGTCAGCCGGCTGCTGTACTCGGGCGAGAAGAACGCGACGCTGGCACCGAGCTCCTATTGCGCGCCGATCGTGCGCACCTGCCTGGCCTGGCTCGACCAGCACCCGGTGCAGACCGGCGCCGCCGGCACGCCCAGCTATCGCGCCGGCAGCGCGAACCAGGGCGTGGTGGCGCCGGGATCGCCCAGCGGTGCACCGCAGCCGGGCGCGTCCAACGCTGCCATGCCGGCCAGCGTGCCGACCGCCACCCCCCGCTGACGGCCGGCCACATGAGGAGGCCTCCGCCCATGCGCTCCGCCATCCGAGGCCCGGGCCGGTGATCGCCGACCGGAGGGCCGGGATACGCGTCCTGGTCCGCGAAAGCGTGCGGCCGCTGCTGGCGCTGTTCGCCTGGGACGTGGTGGTGGTGCTGGCATTCCAGCTGGCCCACCGCCCCTGGATGGACCAGCCGGCGCTGCCGTTCTCGCTGATCGGCTCCGCCCTGGTGCTGTTCCTGAACGTCCGCAACACCGCCGCCTACAACCGCTGGTGGGAAGCCCGCACCCTGTGGGGAGCCGTCACCAACAACGCCCGCAGCTTCGCGCGGCAGATGGCGACCCTGCTGGGCGGCGCGCCGGAGCCGACGCGGGCGATGATCGGCTTCTCCCACGCCCTCCGCGGCGCGCTGGCCGGCACGAACGTGGCGGGAACGGTGCAGGCGCTGCTGACGCCGGAACTGGCGGTGCGGGTGGCCGGACGCCGCAACCAGCCGACTGCGATCCTGTTCGAGATCGGCCTGGCGGTGCGGGCGCTGGCCGACGCACGCCGCATCCATCCCGCGGCACAGGCCGAGATCGACCGCATCCTGTCCGACCTGTCCAACGCCCAGGGCGGGCTGGAACGGATCCGCAACACGCCGCTGGCGGTGCAGTTCTCGGTCCTGCCCCGGCTGCTGGTGCGGGCCTTCTGCCTGGTGCTGCCGCTGTCGATGGTGCAGGAGCTGGGCTGGATCACCCCGCTCGGCTCCACGGTGGTGGGCTTCCTGTTCGTGGCCCTGGACGAGATCGGCGCCGACCTGGAGGCGCCGTTCGCCGTCGGCCCGCACGCAGTACCGATGGAGGCGATCACCCGGACGATCGAGATCGACCTGAGGCAGGCGATCGGCGATCCTGCGCCGGATCCGATGCAGCCGGTGCGCGGGGTGCTGGCATGATCGGCCGCGGTTCCGTTGCCGGCCGGGCGGCGTGCCCGCGCAGCCTCGGGAAGGGAGTTCCACATGGCCTCGGACGCGCCGCCGCCGCATGACCCGGTCACCGCCGACCAGGCGCTCGCCAGGCTGAAGGAAGGAAACCGCCGCCACCTCAGCGGCGAGGCGATCCACCACCGGATGACCAGCCAGGAGCGGCGCGCCGCCCTCGCCGCGGAACAGCGCCCGTTCTGCGTGCTGGTCGGCTGCTCCGACAGCCGGGTGCCGCCGGAGGTGCTGTTCGGGTGCGGCCTGGGCGAGCTGTTCATCGTCCGCAACGCCGGCAACGTGGTCGACCTCGCCGCCATGGGCAGCATCGAGTACGGCGTCGTGGTGCTCGGCGCGCCGCTGGTGGTGGTGCTGGGACACGAGCGCTGCGGCGCGGTGCAGGCGGCGGTCAACGTCGTGGAACAGGACGCGACCTATCCCGGCAGCATCGGCCAGATGATCGAGCCGATCATCCCGGCGGTGCTGCGGGCGCGGCGGGAAGGGCCGGACAACCTCCTCGACCGCTCGGTGGAGCAGAACGTCCTGCGCATCGTCGCCCGGCTCCGCAACACCGAGCAGCTGCTGATCGAGCCGCAGCGCGCCGGCCGCCTGAAGATCGTGGGCGCGCGCTACGACCTCGATGACGGAAGCGTGAAGTTCTACGAGTAGCAGGCAGGCAGGCGGACGAGCCGGACGCCGACCGACGCGGCGCCCGGCGTCGCCGCCTCAGTAGTAGCGGTAGTAGTGGTGGTGGTAGCGGTCCCAGGCCCAGGCGCGATGGTGCCAGTGGTGGCCGTGGTAGTAGTAGTGCGGCCCGACCCAGCCCGGCGGGACCGGCTGCGCCTGTGCGAGCGGCACCGCCGCCAGGGTCGCGACGACGGCCGCCGCGGCCAGAACGGAACGCTTGAGGCTTCGACGGAAGTGCATTCCGGTTCTCCTGTTTGCACCCGGACCCGTTCGTGGATCCGGGATGTCCAGGATGATCTGGCCCTTGTTCTGCGGCACGATTCGGGCGGACGCTGTAACCGGGTGTGTCCGCGCGTCCGGCGTCGCGGATCGGCCGGCTGCACCCGGTCCGGTCAGCCGGACGCCGCGCCGGCGGTCCCGGCTCCCGCGCGCCGCTCCGCCGGAAGCGGCTCCGGCTCCGGCTCCGGCTCCGGCATCAACGCGGCGGCAACGTCGGCGACGTCGCGGCTGAGCATCTGCAGGGTGAAGCGGGCCAGCGGACCGGCCTCGTCGCCCAGCCGGTCGAGCCTGCCGGACAAGGCTTGCGCCTCGGACAGCAGCCGCTTGGCGTCGTGCCCACGCGACTGCGCTTCCTCGTCGAGCGCTGCCTGCAGCGACCGGAATGCCGCCGACACCGCCGTCGACACCTCCCCCAGGGCCGGGACCAGTGACCCATCCGCCGCAGCCGTCTCGTCCAGGGCGCGCGCGACGAACAGGACGTCGCTCTGCAGGCGCCGCAGCATCGGCACCAGCCGCACCATCAGCGGGTCGTGCCGCTCCACCACGGCGAAGCGCTCGCGGTTGGCCTCGGCGATCGCCGCCACCAGCGCCCGCAGCGCGTCGTTGCTCCTGTCGTTGAGCCGCTCGACCTCGTCCATCGCCACCTGCCGGGTCAGCACCGCCGCCTGGGTGGCGTCCACGGTGGCCAGCATGTCCGAGGCGGCCTTGAAGGCGAGCTGCCGGGCGCGGGTGCGGAACACGAGATAGGACACCGCCAGCGACACCACGGCCCCCACCAGGATCGCCAGCACCCGGTCCACCGGACGGCTGAACGCCCCGCCCTGCGCCGGGAACAGAAACACCACCACCAGGGTGACGCCGGCCAGGCGCAGGTTCGGCTTGAACGCGGCCAGCAGCGCCAGCGGCACCAGCAGGACGGCGAACACCGGCACCTTGGGCAACCCGGCCAGGAACAGGGCGATCGCGACAGCCCCCGCGACGGCGCCGACCAGCGTGCCGATGATCTGGTCGCGACCGGCTTCCAGGGTCGAGCTGATCCGGGCCTGGGTGACGATCACCGCGGTGATCAGCGCCCAGTACGGTTCGCGCAGGTGCAGCCCCTGGGCGACCACGTCGGACAGGAACACCGAGACCAGGGTGCGGACCGCCTGGCGCAGCTCCGGCGTCCAGCCGAGGATCCGGTTCCAGGTCGGGGCGACGCGGCCGGCTGGTGCGGACCCGTCCCGGACGGCGCGGCCGGACATCGCGGTCCGTCAGCCCGGCGCCTTGCCGGGATTGGCCGGGGTGCCGGCGATCGGCAGCGGCACCCAGCGCATGCCGTCGCCGCTCTGCACCAGCATCACCACCGAGGGCCGGTGCTGCCGACGCGCCTGCTCGAGGCCGTCCTGCACCTGCGCCGGCGACGACACCTCGGACTGCTGCACCTCCACGATCACGTCGCCCGCCTTGATGCCGCGGTCGGCAGCGGGACCATCGCCGGCCACGGCCGTCACCACCACCCCCTTCTGGGTGTCGACGATCTGGTACTTCTGCCGGAGCAGGTCGTCGAGCGGCGCCAGCGTCATGCCGAGCCCGAGGAGGTCGACCGAGGCGGGAGGGGCCGGCTTCCTCGACGCAGGCGGGGCGGCCGGGGCCGGGGCCTCGTCGGGGAACGCCCGGATCGTCACCGGCAGGGTCATCGCGTGGCCGTCGCGCCACAGCACCACCGGCACCGTCTGCCCGACCGGGGTCTCGCCGACCACGCGCGGCAGGCTGCGCCCGTCCACCGCCTTGCCGCCGACCTGCTGGATCACGTCGCCGGTCTTCATCCCGGCCTTCACGGCCGGCCCGTCCGCTTCCAGCCCGGCGAGCAGCGCCCCCTTGGGACTCTTGAGCCCCAGGCTGTCGGCGATGTCCTGGCTCACGTCCTGGATCCGCACCCCGATCCAGCCGCGGGTGGCCTTGCCGAACCGGCGCAGCTGCTCGATCACCGTGCGCGCCTCGTTGGACGGGATCGAGAAGCCGATGCCGATGGAGTCGCCGGACGGCGAGTAGATCGCGGTGTTGATGCCGATCACGCCGCCCTCCATGTCGAACAGCGGGCCGCCGGAGTTGCCGCGGTTGATCGGCGCGTCGGTCTGGATGAACTCGTCATAGGGCCCGTTGTCGAACGACCGGCCGCGCGAGCTCACGATCCCGGCGGTGACGGTGCCGGACAGGCCGAACGGGTTGCCGATCGCCACCACCCAGTCGCCGACCCGCGCCTTGTCGCTGTCGCCGAATGCCACCGCCGGCAGCGGATGCGCCGGCTCCACCTTGAGCAGGGCGAGGTCGGTCTTGTCGTCGTGGCCGAGCAGCTTCGCCTTCAGCACGGTGTCGTCCTGCAGCGTCACGGTGATGACGTCGGCGCCCTTGATGACGTGGTTGTTGGTGACGATCAGGCCGGACGGGTCGATCACGAAGCCGGAGCCCAGGCTCTGCATCCGGCGCCCGGGCGCCGCCTGGCTTCCACCACCCTGGCCATCCTCCTGTGCGCCTCCCTGGCCGCCCCCTTGCCCGCCGTGATGGTTCATGAAGTCGTGGAAGAACTTCTCGAACGGCGAGCCGGGCGGATAGGCGGGCACCGCCGGACCGGTCCGGTCGCCCTTGTTGCCGTTCCTTCCCTTGTCGGGCGCGGCCGGCGCGCTCGGCAGGTCGCCCTCGTCGTCCTCGCTGTCGTCGCTGACGGTGCCGGTGGAGGAGATGTTGACCACCGACGGCAGCAGCCGGGCGGCGAGGTCGGCGAAGCTGTCCGGCGCACCACGCGCCAGGGCCGGCACGGGCGTCGCCGCCGGCAGGACGAGCCCGCCTCCGAGCGCCAGCACCGAGGCCAGCAGGCTGGACGTCAGCAGGCGGCTTCCAGGGCCACGTCCGGGACGATCCGCACCGCCGCGCGAGCCGTGCGAGGCGGCGCTTCCGCCGGGAGGGGAGGTGAAGCGCATGGCTCGGTCGGTCTCCTGCGTGCGGCCGCAATCTGCGCCCGATCTGCTCACGCGTCCCGTCCTGCGGCAAGGGTCCGGCGGCAGGGCGGCGGCGCCGCGTCAGGCGCGGGCGATCACCCAGTCTGCCACCGCCCCGCCCAGCAGGGCATAGCCCGGATCGGCCATGTGGGTCCCGTCCGGGGACAGGGTGTCGAGGGTGAACCGCACCCCGTCGCACCAGGTCCGCATCAGCGCGTAGCGCGGGAACACGGCGACCCCGGCCTCGGCGCCGAGCCGGTGCAGGGCGTCGCGGTAGGCGGAGAATCCCGGCGCCTCCTCCAGCGCGCGGCCGTACTGCTGGTCCATCAGCACCAGGTCGGCGCCGGTGCGCAGGAGCCGGGCAATGCCGCCGCGGGTCAGGCGCTCGAACCGCTCGAGCGGCACCGGCCTGGTCACGTCGTTGGAGCCGGTCTGCCACAGCACGAGGTCCGGCTCCGCGGCGACCACCGCATCGAGCCGGCCGTCCATCTCGATCGCGCACTCGCCGCTGACGCCGTGGTTGGCGAGCGCGACGCCGCCGGGGAAATGCGGCAGCAGGGCACGCCGCATGACCGCGGGATAGCCGTGCTCCGGGTCGCTGGCGCCGAAGCCTTCGGTGGTGGAGGAGCCGAACGCCACCAGGCGCAGGGCGCGCCGGCCGGGTCCCGGAGGACGGGTGCGGACGGCATGGGTCTGCTGCAGGAAAGGCACCGGACCAGCGCTCACGAGGCGGCCCGACGCGCTGCCCGGTCCCACCACGTGTGCCGTGAGCCGTTCATCCGGCGGCGACGGCCTCGGCGGCACGCCGGGCGACGCGCCGCTTCGCCTCCTGCTTGCGCCGGTCGAGCCAGGTGGCCATCAGGTAGAGCGTGCCCAGCCCGATCACGTTCACCGCGACCTGCATCAGCCAGCCGGTGCCATACGTGATCATCAGCAGGCGTGCCAGCAGGTCGAGCACGGTGCCGACCGAGAACACCTCCAGCGAATGGCGGCCGTACACGGCCAGCACCTGGCCGATCCTGCCGCCGGCCAGGACGCGCGCCAGCCGGCTGCTCTGCACCAGGTAGAAGATCGCCAGCACGTCGATCAGCCGCAGCGGCGACAGCGGCGTCTTCTGCGGCGGGTCGATCGGCAGCGGCGACAGGTCCGGCAGCCCCCACTGCGCCCACGGGAAGGACTGCACCGCGCTGAAGCCGAGGTAGAGCCAGCAGGCCGCCACCACCCAGCGGTTCCACGGGATGTCGCCGCCGGTGCGCCCGGTCTCGCTTGCCGACCAGGCGCCGAGGGTGAACAGGAACTGCCAGGCGAACGGGTCGAAGTACCAGCCGTCCGGGTCGAGCCAGTTGGGCAGGTTCAGGCGCGGGTCGAGGTTGATCAGCAGCCACATCGCCGCACTCAAGGCGAGCGCCGCCCAGCGGCTGGTCCGCAGGCCCAGGTAGATCACCGGGAACAGCACCAGCAGCACCATGTAGAGCGGCAGGATGTTGAGGTTGCCCGGCAGCGCCTGCAGCGACAGCACCTTCCCGAAGGAGCGCATGCCGTGCGCCAGCTCAGGCTCGAGGAAGTCGACCGGCACCGGGCGGAAGTGCCGCCATTCCCGGACCGCGGTCACGGTGGCGACCAGCATCCCCATCTGGAACAGGTACAGCCGCAGCACGCGCTGTCCGAGCCGGACGAGGCCGGTGCGCAGGCCTTCGCGTTCGAAGGCGCGGCCATAGGCCAGCATGGAGGCGAAGCCCGCCAGCAGCACGAAGATCTCGGCCGCGTCGCAGAAGCCCAGGTTGCGTATGGTCAGCCGGTTCAGCAGGTTCTGCGGGATGTGGTCGCAGAACATCATGGTCAGCGCCACGCCGCGCAGGGCGTCGACCCGGTGGTCGCGGCCCGGCCCGGCCGGTGCCGCAGCCGGGGCCGCGGGCGGTGCGGGAACCGGGTCGTTCATGTCCATTCCGCCCTCCTGTCCCGTTGCCGCCTGGCTCAACCTATGGAGCCGGTGCGCGCGATGCCAGGGCAGGATGCCGGGCGATTATGGCCAAGATGCGATTCGCCACCGGCCGGAGGGTGCACTAAGCCCGGACATGACCGGCGGACGAGGCGATCACATGGCAGAAGCGGACGGGACGCTGGAGCAGGCGGTGCGGCAGGCGCTGCAGCGGATGCCGGCGCCGGGCGGCAACGGCGACCTCGTCGGCGCCGGGCTGGTGGAAAGCGTGGTGGTGCGCGACGGGCTGGTGCAGGTCGCGATCCGCGCCGACCGCGCCGGCGCAGCCGGGCTGGAGCCGGTGCGCGACGGGGCCGAGCACGCGCTCCGTGCGCTGCCGGGGGTGCTGAACGCGACCGTGGTGCTGACCGCGCACCGGCAGGCATCCCCTGCTCCCGACCCCGCACCGGCACCCGCGAGTGCCGGCCACCGGCCGCTCGGCCTCGGTGGGGAGCCGCCGGCGAAGCTGCTGGCCGAGGTGCGGGCGGTGGTCGCGGTCGCATCCGGCAAGGGCGGCGTGGGCAAGTCGACCACCGCGGTCAACCTGGCGATCGGCCTGTCGCGGCTGGGGCTGTCGGTCGGGCTGCTCGACGCCGACATCCACGGACCCAGCCTGCCGCGCATGCTGGGCCTCACCGCCCAGCCGGAGGTGCGCGACAAGCGCCTGGTCCCGCTGGAGGCCTGGGGCATCAAGGCGATGTCGATCGGCCTCCTGGTCGAGGAGAACAAGGCGATGATCTGGCGCGGCCCGATGGTGATGGGCGCGCTGACCCAGCTGATGGGCGAGGTCGAGTGGGGCCTGCTCGACGTGC
Organism: uncultured Acetobacteraceae bacterium; assembly: GCA_964247735.1. Taxonomy (GTDB): domain Bacteria; phylum Pseudomonadota; class Alphaproteobacteria; order Acetobacterales; family Acetobacteraceae; genus Lichenicola. The sequence continues at coordinate 10,543 of CAXTVS010000034.1, read as the reverse complement.
TGGTGGTGGACATGCCGCCGGGCACTGGCGACGCCCAGCTCACGCTGGCACAGAAGGTGGCGCTGGCGGGTGCGGTGATCGTGTCCACGCCGCAGGACATCGCGCTGCTCGACGCCCGGCGGGGCGTGGCGATGTTCGAGAAGACCCGCGTGCCGGTGCTGGGCATCGTCGAGAACATGAGCGTGTTCTGCTGCCCCCAATGCGGCCACCGCACGCCCCTGTTCGGCCACGGCGGCGCGCGGGCCGAGGCGGACAAGCTGGGGGTGCCGTTCCTGGGCGAGGTGCCGCTGCTGCTCGACATACGTGAAAGCGGCGACGCCGGAACGCCGATCCTGGCGCAGGCGCCGCACGGCGAGGCAGGCCAGGCCTATGCCGCGATCGCGGCGCGCGTGGCCGAGGCGCTGCGTCCGCACCTGCGGCGGGACCCGGTCAACGACCGGCGTGCGCCGCCCGCCGGTTGAGCAGGAAGCCGCGGCGGTGGCGCATCGGCCGGGCCGGCGCGAACAGGGCGAACACGGCGATCCCGACATAGCCCGCCAGCGGCACCGCGAAGCCGGCGCTGATGCCGGAGCGGTCCGACACCAGCCCCACCAGCGGCGGTACCAGCGCGCCGCCGACGATCGCGCTGCACAGCAGGCCGGACACCGAGGCCGCCGGCGCGTGCGAGCGTTCCAGCGTCAGGGTGAACAGGGTCGGGAACATCACCGAGTTGAAGAAGCCGATCAGCAGGGCGGCGCAGGCGGCAGGCACGCCCACCGTCTGCGACACCGTCAGGCACAGCAACACGTTGATGATCGCGAACACGCCGAGCACGCGCCCGGCGCTGACGACCCGCAGCAGCTGGCTGCCGGCGAACCGGCCCAGCATCGCCCCGCCCCAGAACACCGCGCCGAGCAGGATGGCGGCACGCGCGGCGGACACGTCGAGGATCGCGGGCTGCGACAGGAAATTGACCATGATGGTCGACACGCCCACCTCCGAGCCGACATACACGAACACCGCGAACGCCCCGAACAGCCCCCAGCCGGAGCGGAACGCCGACACCAGGCTGCCGCCGATCACCGCGGGAAGCGGATCCGCCGCGATCAGTCGGCGGCGCACCGACCACGCCAGGAGCGCCAGGCCCGCCACCAGCAGGGCGATCAGCTCGAACTGGCGATCGATGTTGTGCAGCGAGACCAGCCGCGCGCTGCCGGCCTGGTCGATGCTGGGATCAGGGGTGGTGCCCGAGCCGAACAGGCCGCCCCTGAGCAGCAGGCGCCCGGCGACCACCGGCCCCAGCACGGTGCCGAGCGAGTTGAACGCCTGTGCCAGGGTCAGCCGCGCATGCGCGCGCGACGGCTCGCCATGCGCCGCCACCAGCGGGTTGGCCGCCACCTGCAGCAGGGTGATGCCGGTCGCGATCACGAACAGCGCCAGGAGGATCGCGCCGTAGCTCTGCGTCCGCGTGCCCAGCAGCACGACCAGGCAGCCGGCCACGGTGACGCCCAGCGCCAGCTCGATCGCCCGCGGCGCGCCGATCCGTGCCAGCAGCACCGCCGCCGGCAGCGACACGGCGCCGTAGGCAGCGAAGAAGGCGAACTGGGTGAGCATCTGCGCCGCATAGCTCAGGTGGAAGATGGCGCGCACCGCCGGCGCCAGCCCGTCGATCACCGAGGACACGAAGCCCCAGACCAGGAACAGCGCGGTGATGGCGGCGAACGGGATCGGCCGCGGATCGCCCAAGGCTGGATCATCCGGAGCGGGATCGAGGGGAACCGGATGATGCGACGGGGGTCCCACCGGACACCGGTCAGGGATGCGGGGAACAGTCGGTGCGCCCGGTCGCGATGCAGTCCTGCTGGGCGACGTAGCGCTGGACCATCGGGAACAGCATCACGCCGGCATAGATCAGCACGAGGATCAGCGCCAGCACGATGAACGGCATCAGGCTCGGCAGCGGGCTCGGCCCGCGCGGCGGCTCACGCATGGATGGGCACTCCTTGCCGAACGGCGGCGCGCCGGGACCGGAACGTTCCTGCACGATGGTGCCGGACCCGAAGCGATGCAAGCCGGTCGTGAACGACGTTCAAGGATACGGCGGCCATCGCCGGCCTCAGTCGAGCAGCCAGCGCAGCGAGTGGCGCAACGCGGCGGTGCCGTCCCGCTCGAACCACGTCCCGTGCGCGAACACGACGCGCTCGGGCCGCAGGTCCACCAGGCGCTGGGCGGCGCGGACGGCGGAGGCGCGTCGCAGCTTGATCACCGCCCGCAGGTAGGTGGCCGGCATGCCGTCCGGCGCCACGACCCCGAGCAGCCGGGCGAGCGGGCGCAGCGCTGCCGGCAGCTTCTGCGCTTCCAAGTTCAGCACCAGATCGGTCAGCACCAGGGTGCGCGACGGCCCGTGGAACAGCGCCACCTCCAGGAAGCCGAGGCCGCCAGGCACCGTCACCAGGGTGATGCCCTCCCATTCCGGCGGCGGCACGTCGCCGAGGTCGTTGTCCAGCCGCACGCCGCTGCGCCGCACGGCGCCGCGCTCGCGCAGGCCGGGCGCCGCCCAGGTCACCGCGTCCGGACAGGCGCGCTGCCAGTCGGAGAGGAACACCCAGTGCGCCACGTTGGGCGCGACCAGGTGGCGGATGCGGCCCAGGGTTTCGAGCTGGATCTTGAGCGGGTAGCTGAACCGCGTCGGCGAGTGCAGCACGAGGTCGCCGCCGGGCAGGCGGATCACCGTCATGCGCACCGGCAGGGCGCTGCCGAGCGGGCCCGTCATCAGGCTGTCCACCACGAACACGTCGTCCGCAACCGGCTTCGGCGTGTCGACCGGCGGGTAGCCCACCTGCTCGGCCGAGGGCGGGTGGAGGTCGAGCACCCGTCCGACCGGGCCAGAGCCCTGTCCCGGACCGCTCACCGGGTCGGCGCTGCTGAACGCCGTCACCAGCAGCTCCGACACGCCCACGGCCAGCAGCAGCGCACGGCTGCCTGCGGGCTGCCGCCGCATCAGCAGGCCGGCGCCGCACAGGGCGGCCCCGCCGGCGGCGTCGAGCAGGAGGTGGGCACGCATGCCCAGTACCGGCCGCAGCCCCGCCTCGTAGTCGGTGAGCGCCGCATAGGAGCCTTGGACGGCGGACGCCGTGCCGACCACGCGCCGCAACGGCCGGGGCAGCGCGCCGGACACGGCGAGGCTGCCGAGCAGCGAGGCCATGGCGTAGTCGATCGCGCCATGCAGCCGGGTCGGGATCTTCATCGGGCACCTCGGAAACCGCTGGTCCACGCAACGGCGCAGCACGGCGATGGATGCGTCGGCGGCCGGCACGGAAAAGGCTCCGGAAGCTTTCGCCGCCGGAGCCCCGCCATGCCGTCGTGTCGCTCATCGGGGGCGGCGGATCGCACCGCCGCCCGGTGCCGGTCAGAAGTTCAGCAGCAGGTTCGGGATGTCCACCGAGCCGAGGCCGGTGGCGAGGTCGTAGCCGACGCCGGCGTTGAAGGCGGTCGACTGCTTCGTCGTGCTGGTCGACGAGATGCCGATGCCCTTGGTGGACAGGCTGTTGGTGAAGCAGTTCGGCGTGCCGGCCTCGCAGGCCACCGAGTTGTCGCCGACCGCGATGTCGTGGAACACGCAGAGCGGGTTGGCGGGGAAGCTGGTGGTCTGGCACTGGTTCACCAGCAGCGCGTTCTTGTACTGGATGTTCGCGATCTGGTACAGAACCGGCGCCATGTTGCCGACCTTGCCGTACAGCTCCGCGACCAGGGCCGCGATGCCGGCGAAGTCGGGGGCCGCGAACGACGTGCCGCCGAAGGCGGAGCCGAGGAAGTCGTTCGGGTTGGTGAAGTCGCACGGCACGCCGCCTTCGGCCGTGTTCGACATGCACTCCAGGTAGAAGTGGTTCCACTGCCCGTTGGCGGCGAACAGGGAGATGTCCGGCAGGTCGCGCACGCCGTCGTTCGGCACACCCGGCACGCCCGTCAGCTGCCAGGACGGCTTGGCGAACAGCAGGCTCTGCCCGCCGCTGCCGCCGACCACGTTCTGGTAGGTGGTCGCGGTCTTGGGGTTGTTGCAGTTCTGCAGCGCGCCCGCAGCGCCGGCGCCGGCCCAGTTCACGTAGGAGCCGCAGCTGTTGTCCCAGGGGATCTCCGGCACGTAGCTCTTGGCCGAGCCGCCGGTGCTGCTGTTGGTGCTGCTCCAGAAGGTGCTGTTCAGCCCGACCACGGTGTCGCCGAAATCGGTGCCGCCGACCGCGGTGTCGTAGATGTTGGAGGCGAGGCCGTTGACGTTGATGCCGCTGGTGGCGAGCGTGGCGCCGGTGTCGGCGATGTCGGCAGCGCCGTCGCCGGTGGACACGAAGATGGAGATGCCTTCGGCAGCACCCTCCTCGACCAGGTTCGACCACTCGGTCAGGAACACGATGCCGTTGCCGACCTCCGAGCCGCCATAGGAGACCGAGATCGCCACCGCCGGGGTGCCGCCTTCGACCAGGTTCTGCAGCGCGGTCATCACGCCGAACCCGGTCTCGCTGGAGGAGCAGGAGGCCTCGATCACCGTGGCGTCCGGCGCCACCGCGCCAGACCACTCGGCATCGAGCGCCGCCTCGCCCTCGTCGCCGGTGAAGCCCGGATCGACGCAGCCGCCCGGATGGGTGAGGCTCAGCGTGCCGGCGAAGCTCGACAGGCCGAACTGCGAGCGGAAGTTCTGCACGTCAGCCGGGTTGATGTCGGTCTGCTCGGCGACCGCCAGCGTCACGCCCTTGCCGGTCACCTTGCCGACCACGCTGGACCCGCTGAACAGCCCGTTCTCGTCGTAGATCGTATGGAAGTCGCTGGGCGTCACTGCAAAGAAGGTCGTGCCGTCCACCGCCATGGTGTAGCTGGTGCCGACCTTGTGGACCTTGGCCGACGCGAGCGCCGCGGCGGTCGGCTTGCGGCTGGCCACCAGCATCGGGCGCGGGAAGAAGTTGCCGAGCACGGCGCCCGCCACCACCGGGCTGAGGGCGGACGGAACCGACTGCTCGCCGGACGCCGCGAAATGCTGCTGCCCGAACCGGGTGTAGCTGTGCAGCGTGGTGTGGAAGGCGGCACCCACGTTCGCCGCGTTGCCCGAGAAGTCGATCGACATGCCGGTGGGCGACACCTTGTTCACCACCAGCCCGTGCGACTGCAGCCACGTCACGGTGGCGGCGATGTCGGCAGCGCTCGGGCCGTACTGGTCACGCAGCTGGGCCGGGGTGAGCCAGCGGTGGTAGGACGTCGAGCCCTTGGTGGTCTGCGCCAGCACCAGCGCGTCGAGGGCCGCCTGCTTGTCGGCCGGCCGCTTCAGCGCCAGCTGCAGGTGCTCCAGCACGTGTCCGGACGCGAGCGGGCCCGCATCGGTGGCGGACGCGACCGCGGCCGGCATGGAGCGGGACAGGGTGGTCAGCGACGCTTCGGAGACCGGTCCCCTGATCAGGGCGTCGCCGGTCGCGGCCTGCGCCCCGGCCGCGGCGAAACAGGCGAGGGCGCCAAGCCCGGCCCGGTGCACGATGTTCCTGGATGACAAGCCTGATCCTCCTCGCGTTGCGCGACCCTGGTGCCCGTATTGCAAGCAGAAGCTGTGACCATCCGCTTCGAGACACGGGATGGTGCTCAACTTCTGGACAGACATTAACGGTCTGAAATGGTTCGGCAAGCCTAGTTTGCGAGATTCCGATCGATAAAGAAGCGCGTCGGCAGTCAGGCCAATCCTGGTCTGCCGGTCCGGAAGCGGGCGGCTAGCTCCGGATCCGGTTCGCCAGCTCGGGCATTGTCTCGACCAGCTCGCGCAGCTCGCGGCCGCCCAGCCCGAAGGCAGCCGGATCGAGCGGCTCCCTCCCGGCCAGTGCGGCGCGAAGCAGCGCGGTCGCCGGGCCCGACAGGGTGGCGGCGTTCATCACGTAGTCGGCAAACGCGTCGTGCACGTCCGGAACCCAGGCCTGCACCACGCCCAGGATCGCGTCGGCAAAGGCACGTATCTCCGTCTGGGCGTGCGGGTCGGCGCGGAGGCTGAGGAAGCGGAGCAGGTTCCACAGGTCAACCTTCCAGTAGAACTGGGTGTAGATGCCCACCGGCAGGTTGATCCGGGCCAGTTCCCGGGCGACGCCGGCGCGGTCCGGATCGTGCCCCTCGCCCTCGGCCTCGTTGAGCATCCACAGGTAGCTGTCGTAGCAGCGGGCGGCATCGTCGCGCAGCATCTCCACCACGCGCGCCGCCTGCTCCGGCGCCATCGCCGCCCCACGCCCCTGCCGGTTGGACTCCGACTGCGCCGCGACCGCCTCGACCGGGGGGATGTAGAACTCGCGCTCCAGCACCGAGTAGCGCGCGGAGTACTCGTTGATGGAGGCGGTGCGGTGGCGGAACCACTGCCGGGTGACGAAGATCGGCGCCCGCACGTGCAGCTTGATTTCGGCCAGCTCGAACGGCGTGGTGTGGCGGTGGCGCATCAGGTAGCGGATCAGGCCGCGGTCGCTCTGCACCGCCCGGGTGCCGCGGCCGTAGGACACGCGCGCGCCCTGCACCACCGCGGCGTCGTCGCCCATGTAGTCCACGACGCGCACGAAGCCCTTGTCCAGTACCGGGATCGGCTGGAACAGCAGCGCCTCCAGCCCCGGCGCCGTGGCGCGACGGGTGGTCGCGGCGGCGGCCCGTGCGTCGGCGATCTCGGCCTGCTGGGCATCGGTCAGGAGAGGAGCCGGAGCGGGGGACAGGTTCTGCATCGGCTTCCTCGGACACGCACGGGATGGCGCATCCGGGGGTAGCATTCCGGCACCCGGTCCTGCCAGCGTCCAACACCTGGACGGCGGGGCTGAACCGCCCTATATACGGCGGTGCAAGAGGGCAACCTCGGCTACGGCGATAAACGGTATGTGGAATAAACGTTGTGGACCCGGGGGCAGTGCCCGGCGTCTCCACCATCCCGGCGACGGGACATGCGGGGACGAAACAGGCTCGACACGCGTGGTAAAGACCTACCTTTTGCTCGGCATGATACCGCCGTTATCGGGTCATATCACAAGTGCCAATGACAATCATGAGGCGCTCGCTGTCGCTGCATAAGTGACAAGCGCGGTTCGGGGGGGCACCGGGCAACAGAAGCCCCCCCACTCATTCACCGGCGCCTGCGCAGGGCCGCTCCCGCATTGGCGACTTGCACCGCCCCATCGATTGTCGCATGGCTGCGCCATATCGAGGCCCGCTCCCGGTGTCCGGGGTGCCGTGTCACAAACGAGGAGCCCAGCATGGCCGAGGACGATCGCGGCGGCGCCGGCGAGGATGGCGGCATGGCGGACAGCCTGCTGCCCTACGACCGCTGGATCGAGCAGGCCTACCGCGAGGTGATGGTCCGGGCGCTCGAGCATGCCGCCGCCGAGGGCCTGCCGGGTGGCCACCACTTCTACGTCACCTTCCGCACCGACGACCCGTTGACGGTGATCCCGAAGCGGATGCTGGCGCAATATCCCGCCGAGATGACCATCGTGCTGCAGCACCAGTTCTGGGACCTCAAGGTCGACGAGGAGGCCCAGCTGATGACGGTGGGGCTGTCGTTCGGCTCCGTGCCCACCTCGCTCGCGGTACCGCTGCGGGCCATCACCGGCTTCGCCGATCCGCATGTGCGCCTGGCGCTGCGCTTCACCCCTGCCCCCGTCGAGGCGGACGAGCCGGCGTCGGAGCCTGCGACGCAGCTCGCGGTGGTGCCCGAGCCGGAGCAGCATGAGGGTCCCGCGCCGGATCCGACGCCGCAGGTCGTAAGCCTCGACGCCTTCCGCAAGCGCAGCCCCACCCAGAGCTGAATCCCGCCTCGATCCGGATCGCCCATGAACGCCCTGCCGCCATCCTCTACCCGCCCGCCGGTCCGGCCCTTTGCCTACACCCCGATGTTCCCGCTGGGCCCGGACCTCACGCCCTGGCGCAGGCTGGAGATCGACGGTGTCTCGGTGTCGGCCTGCGACGGCAGGACGGTGCTGCGGGTCCGGCCGGAGGCGCTGACCGAACTCGCCGCGGTCGCCTTCCGCGAGGTGTCGCACCTGCTCCGGCCCGGCCACCTCCGGCAGCTATCCCGCATCCTCCACGACCCGGACGCGTCGGCCAACGACCGCTTCGTCGCCCTGGACCTGCTCAAGAACGCGTCCATCGCCGCGGGTGGTGTGCTGCCGATGTGCCAGGATACCGGCACCGCCCTGGTGTTCGGCAAGAAGGGCCAGCGGGTCTGGATCGAGGGTGACGAGGAGGAGGCGCTGTCGCTCGGCGTCCACCGCACCTACACCGAGACCAACCTGCGCTATTCGCAGATGGCGCCGCTCTCCACCTTCGAGGAGGTCAACACCGGCACCAACCTGCCGGTGCAGTTCGACATCGCGGCAGCACCCGGCGAGCACCACGCCGACGAGCTGCACCTGATGTTCATCGCCAAGGGCGGCGGCTCGGCCAACAAGACCTTCCTGTTCCAGGAAACCCGCGCCCTGCTGTCCAGCCGCGAGCACCTGCTGGAATGGCTGGCGACCCGGATCCGCACGCTGGGCACCTCGGCCTGCCCGCCCTATCACCTGGCGATCGCGATTGGCGGCACCTCGGCGGAGCTCACGCTCAAGACGGTGAAGCTCGCCTCCACCCGCTACCTCGACTCCCTGCCGACCGAAGGCGGCCCGCTCGGCCACGCGTTCCGCGACGTCGAGCTGGAAGGCGAGGTACACCGCCTCACCCAGTCGCTCGGCATCGGCGCGCAGTTCGGCGGCAAGTACTTCTGCCACGACGTGCGCGTGGTGCGGCTCCCCCGCCATGGCGCCTCCCTGCCGGTCGGCATCGGCGTGTCCTGTTCCGCCGACCGGCAGATCAAGGCCAAGGTCACCCCGGAGGGCATCTTCCTGGAGCAGCTGGAAGCAGACCCGGCGCAATACCTGCCCGAGGCGACCAACGAGACGCTGGGGGGCGAGGTGGTCGCCATCGACCTGAACCGGCCGATGCGGGAGATCCGCCAGGCGCTGTCGCGGCATCCGGTAAAGACGCGGGTGTCGCTGACCGGGACCATCGTGGTGGCGCGCGACATCGCCCACGCCAAGTTCAAGGAGCGGCTCGACCGCGGCGAGGGCCTGCCGGACTACCTGAAGAACCATCCGGTGTACTACGCCGGCCCCGCCAAGACCCCGGACGGCCTGCCCACCGGCTCGTTCGGCCCCACCACCGCCGGCCGCATGGACAGCTACGTGGACATGCTGCAGGAGGCCGGCGGGTCGTTCGTGATGCTGGCCAAGGGCAACCGGTCCCGCGCGGTGAAGGAGGCCTGCCACAAGCATGGCGGCTTCTACCTCGGCTCGGTCGGCGGCCCGGCGGCGCGGCTGGCGCAGGACTGCATACGCAAGGTTGAGCTGCTGGAATATCCTGAGCTCGGCATGGAGGCGGTGTGGCGGATCGAGGTGGAGAACTTCCCCGCCTTCATCGTCATCGACGACAAGGGCCACGACTTCTACGACGGCCTCACCTGAACAGGACGGGGCCGACCCATGCGCTTCACCGTCGACCGGCTCGACCACCTCGTGATCACCTGCAGGGACGTGGAGAAGACCTCGTCCTGGTACCAGCGCGTGCTCGGCATGGAGCACGAGGAGTACGGCCGCAACCGGCGCTGCGCGCTCAAGTACGGCGGCCAGAAGATCAACCTGCGGCCCTACGGCGCCGAAGGCTGGACCACCGCCGAGGACGCCCTGCCGGGCAGCCAGGACCTGTGCTTCGTCACCGCGGTGGCGAGCGACGACGTGGTCGAGCACCTGCGGCAATGCGGCGTGGCCGTGACGGAAGGTCCGGTGACCCGCCTCGGCGCATTGGGTCCGATCACCTCGGTGTACTGCCTGGACCCGGACGGCAACCTGATCGAGATCGCGTCCTACCAGGGCTGAGCGCCCGGGCCCTGGGACGGGACCGGCTCAGGCGGCCCTGATCGAGGCGATGAACCGGCTCACCTCAGCGGACAGGTTCTCCGCCTGACGCGACAGGTCGCCGGCGGCACCCAGCACCTCGCTCGCCGCCGCGCCGGTGTCGTTGGCAGCGCGGCTGACGCCGGAAATGTTGCCGGTCACGATCCGGGTGCTGGCGGCGGTCTGCTGCACGTTGCGGGCGATCTCGGCCGTGGCGGCGCCCTGCTGCTCCACCGCGGCGGCAATCGCGTTGGTGATGGCGCCGACCTCCTCGATCAGCCCGCCGATCTGCCTGATGGCGTCGACCGCCCCGCCCGTGGCCTGCTGCACCTGGGCGATCTGCGCCGCGATCTCGTCGGTGGCGCGCGCGGTCTGCTGCGCCAGGCTCTTCACCTCCGACGCCACCACCGCGAAGCCCTTGCCGGCGTCGCCGGCGCGTGCCGCCTCGATGGTCGCGTTCAGCGCCAGCAGGTTGGTCTGGCTGGCGATGGAGGTGATCAGCTCCACCACCTTGCCGATCCGCACCGCACTTTCCGACAGCGCCCGCACCGTGTCGTCGGTGCGGCGCACGCTGCCGACCGCCTGGCTGGTGAGGCCGGCCGAGGAGACCACCTGGCGGTTGATCTCGGTGATCGAGGCGGCGAGCT
>CAXTVS010000033.1:0-39753 GCA_964247735.1 uncultured Acetobacteraceae bacterium | reverse complement strand
ATTGCCCATCCGTCAGCATCCAGGCTGTCCTTCCAAAAGCCAGCAGAACGCGAACAGAGCCAGATGGATTCAGGCGCTAACAGGCCCTAGAAAAAGGGACGGCGACCAGCTCCTCGCCGTTCGGGTCAAGGAAGTGAAAGCACTGGCCACCTGAAGAGGTGGGGGCTGTCTTGCTGCCGCTGACACCGACTGCTGTGATAGTAGTGATGACCGTATCAAGGTCGACCACCTGGGTCGCCGGTAACAGCGCGCCTCACATTTTTGGCGGAAGGTTCTATCTCGGTCGATAATAGCTCTGTAAACTCCTTGAAAGTGCTTCAAGGTCTCCGAAAATGGCATAATTATCTAATCCGAGCACTTGGAGGTCGTTCCGTATGCCTTGTTTAGAGTCTTTTGGTATCACGAATTTCTTCAGAGTTTTGTTGTTTGACAAATTCACCTCGGGACAGTCAGGCACATGGAATGTAAAGCAGGATTTCTGAAGCGAAACACGCTTTTCATTGTGGTCCGGTCTGACCGGAAATACAAAGTCTGGAAAGCTATCTAGTCCCTTAAAATAGAATATGTTCTCAACACAACGCACCATGATGGGATGAGTGGAGTCAGCGTACCCCCAGAACCGAGGCGAGCGCTCCTTGTAATCCGGAGCTCTTCCGGCATCAGATGTATTTTGAGTTATTTCGAATTCATTTGCATCTAGGAAGAAGAACTCGGCATCACAATTATCTTGACTTTCATCATTTACTGCAAAAAACAACGCTGCAAGAGGGCTCGTTGTCCAGTCCAGAAGTCTAGTCGGCATTCCATAGTGTTGTAGTACAAAGTACAGCTCTACCCGGGTTTGCCCACGTTCGCGGATGCCTGCAGAAGAGATACGGAAGTCCTGACTCATATTTTGTTCTTTGCGAAGCAAATCTCCTTTCGAGATTCCAGCCTCCGAAAAGCTGTCACGGTAGACGCCCGGCTGAAGTGGCCAACCGGCACGACCATGGCCCCGGTACCAAAATCTCACGTGAGCGTCCTTCTTGGTCAGATCAACTTCCGTCTTCAAAACATCGAGCATTGATCCGACAGAGGCGATGTAAGAGTTGCCACAGGTCATTTCCGGCACCGAGGAAATTTTGCTTAATAGGAGCAAATAGGACCATTCTAATGCTGGTGCAAGCGGCGCCTTACCCACACCAGATCTTGTGCACCGCAGGCCATGCTGTCAGCATCGCGCGCATGAATTACGGTAGCCGGCCGTAAGCGGAAGGTCCGCTTATGAGCGATGAGACCGAAAAGCGGACGTACTCCAGCCGGGTCGGGCGTCAGATCCGTCTCGAAACCAGTGGCCTCCATCGACCGCAAGCAAACCCTGGTCATAGCCCAGCAACAAGCAGCGAACTCGCATCCCAATAGTCGAGAGAGTCCTCTTTCATAACGAAAGAGGCCGCCGTGATGAAGCCAATCGCTTCATCTGCCTCAATGCGATAGCAAGTCCGAGGGGCTTTGGAGGCAGTTATGACGGCAGGCAAACCACTTTCCGCGGCATCGCATTCAGTAATCAAGATATTCTTCAACGCAGTCGAAACAGATATAAAGCCGACATCTTTGAATAGGATGTCGAATCTTGTAGTATGCGAGCTATCCTTGTTACTACGTAGAAGGAGTTGGCGATGGCTGACCGTGTAGCTCCAAATCTGAAAAGATCGCTCAGAGCTGAATACTATTTTTGTGCTCATGGTCTTGCCCGGATCGCTCTGGTCACCTTGACTCAATGATCGCGTCCTGACCACCCCTTCGCTTGTTGGTCACAGACCCACACCTGTGGCCGAAAGCGGACTGTCCGGTTCCAGGCGGCTCGGACGGGAAGCAGACACTAGAGGCTGTTATGGACCATGGCCAAGTCGGCGGCCCGTCGAAGCAGGAGCGTGGCGAAGGCGGCGAGATGCAGCCCGACGACGGTCTCGGGCAGGCGCTCGTAGTCAGGTGCGAGCCTGCGGCAGCGCGCCATCCAGGCAAACGAGCGTTCCACCACCCAGCGGCGCGGCAACAAGACGAAGCCGCGCTTGGCGTCTGGCAGCTTGACCACCTCCAGCTGGATGCCGTGGGCCTGTGCGTCGTCCGCCGCCTGCTCGCCGGTGCAGCCCTGGTCGACGTAGGCCAGCGTGACGCTGTCGCCGGTCGCATCCTGCACGTCCTGGGCCAGGGTTTCGACCGCCGCCCGGTCGTTCTCGTTGGCAGGCGTCACGTGCAGGGCCAGCAGGTGGCCGAGCGTGTCGGCCGCCATGTGCAGCTTGCTGCCGCGCGTGCGCTTGTGCCCGTTCCAGCCTGCCCGTCTGCCGCTCTCGGGCGTGCTGCGCAAAGTGCGGCTGTCGAGCACGGCGGCAGTCGGCTCCTCCGTGCGGCCTGACGCCAGGCGCGACACGGCGCGCAGGTCGTGCGCCAGCATCTCGAAGCATCCGGCCTTCAGCCAGCGGCTGGCCTGGTCATATACCGCATGCAACGGCGGCAGGTCGTTCGGCATGCCGCGCCAGGCCACGCCATAACGGACCAGGTAGCGCAGACCGTTGGGCACCTCGCGCAGAGGGTGCTCCCGCTGTTTGGCACTTGCAGGCAACAATGTCAGGTAAGGCGCAACAAGTGCCCACTCGTCATCGGACACATCAGAGGGATACGGCTTGCGGACAATCATGAGCCCATGAAACTGGGAACCCGCCCGCCCTCAGTCCATAACAGCCTCTAAGGTGGGAGAGACCCGGCCTGTTTCGAGCAACCACTCCGGCGATAGAATTGCCCGCGATGAGCGCGTTCGCTGCAATCGGGCGATCGGATGTGAAGGGGTATAGGACACTCAAGATGATTTCCGGCTTCCCCGAGTATCACGAGTTGCTATCGTTCTTTGAGGCAGAGCCAACTGTCCTCGATGCCGCGGTGCCTTGGATATATAATACCCTTGATTTCACCACTACCCGACATGGCATTGACGTTCACTGTCGGTTTGTCCCCTCTTATGGCGAGTTGTGGGCGCGATTATCCGTCTTTGGAGATGAGACGGTCAGCATCGACTTGCATGAGATCGAGTCGATGCGCCTCGACCTAAGCCGGGGAGATGAGACGCTGATTGCCACCTTTCGGCGGTCACTGCGGCGCGACGACTTCAGGCTTCAGCTTAAACCTCGTGTCCGCATTGCGTGGGGAGCCCTGATCTGATCTCTGTGATCCACATCGCTTCGCGTCCGACGGCAGGAACAGTCCCCGAGCCCTCCTGCGCAGCACAAGTGGCCGGAAGCGCACCGCCTGCTTCCGGGAAGATAGAGCGGAAAGCAGACTTACAACAGGGAGGACGGGGCGGCTGCACACCTCAAATGCCGGGCTGAGGCAACTAGGGTCTCGTTCGGCTAAACAGTTTGTCCAAGTCCGGTGGTTCCTGATCAGGGACTTGGTCGATTGGATTGCGTCCAGAACTGCGCCTGCGGTGGTTTTCTACTGCTGCTCTGTCATTCTTATTCATGTCAGCCCATGCTGCACGGACCTGAGCGCCTCCCCATCTGGAGAGCGTCAGATTCCCGCCGTCACTAGCAGCGACCGACATCCATTCGTCACCGGAATAGGGCCAAAGTGACAGATAGAGGAACGAAGCATACGGCTCATACCAATCTACATTCCAAAGCGACCGACATTGTGGGCACCGCAGGAGTGCTAACCAGCTCCCTTGTAAGTGGGTCTCAAGTTTCGGTTGGTCTGGTGAGGGCGGCCATACTGTCCTAGCTGGTGCGTTACAGGTTTCACAGCTTTCGGAGGTACAGTTCACTAGTACTTGTCTCTCATCTATAAGCTATAGCTGACCTGCGGGCTTCTGCTCAGTTCCTCTTGAGGTGCGCCAAATGCCACCCTTCGCTGCCCGAGGTCAGGCTCGCAACGTAATGCACGACTTAATTGCCGTGGTTCTAGGTCGTCTTCCTCGAAGCGAAGGCTTATTGCTGTTTTGCTGACGACGGCCATTGCTGATCCCGCAGTTCGACGCCCTTCCACAGCGCGAGGTTTTCTTGAACGTCCTGTTTAGTAGGCAGACCGCGCTTCTACCAGAATGGTTCTAAAATGTTCTCGCTATGCCCGCTTCCGGGCAGCTGACCAAGTCCTCACCACGTCGGCTTCGGGCGCTTAGCGGAAGCTGAGGCTGTTGCGAACGATCCTCTTATCTGGCGTGCCCCCCGCCATTTGCCGGTGGGTGTCCTTGACGTGGCGCGGGGGCAGCGGCGGGATGGGGATCGTGGCGTAGAAGTCGTTGCCGCCCAGGGTGGTCAGGAACCTGAACCGTGCGCCGGGGAACGCGGTGGTAGCGGATCGTTAGGCGGTGACGTCGGCGTAGGCAGCGGTGGGCGGGCGATGGATTCGATGGCGGCGGTGATGGCGTCCTGGACGTAGTGGGCGCAGGTCGCCCACCGGCGATCGTTGGCGCTGTTGGCGATGCGCAGGAACAGGGCGAGGTTGTAGGTCATGTCGCCGTCGAGCTTTGGGTAGCCGCCGAAGCCGGCGAGCTGGTTGCCCATCTCGATGATGTCAGTTTCGGTTCGGGCACCGCGTGCGCCGTATTCGGTGGGCGACTTCAGCCGGTTCCCGATGACCTGGGCGCATCAGCCGCATCGCCTTCAGGTTCTCGCTCGCGACGTAGCTGCGCGGTCCAGGCGTGGTCGCCTCCAGCAGGAAGAGGCGTTCCATGGCACCGGCCTCCGTGCCCGGGGCATCGAGCTGCACTTTTGCGGGTTTTGCCCGTGGGTCAGCCATGCGCCGCCTCCCCTGCCGACTTCTCGATCAGGTAGGTCTCGCCGTGCTGCCGGCAGGCGCGGATCTTCTCGTCGACGGTCCGACGGGTCATCAGGTAGGTGCTGCCGTGCACGTCGTTGCCGGCCACCACGTCGCGGGTGAGGTCGAGGGTGCGTTTCGATCCGGCGATGGCATGCGGGTTGTCCTTGTCCGGCAGCCAGAGGATGAGCTTGTTTTCCTGCCGCCAACAGACCCAGGCCTCCTCCTCGGTGCCGGTCCTTTGCCCTACGACGCAGAAGCGGTTTTCGGCTCGGTGGGCGTGCTCGTCGACGACGACCTGGAGCTGGGCGCGGACGTCGGCGAAGTCGGCTTCGGAGCCGACCGGGAACCAGCGCCCACTCGCGTGGGCTGGGACGCCACTGGCCAGGAAGACAAGAAGCGAGCCGACGAGAGCCGCAGTCCGGGGCTCATGGGACCCGCCGGCGGGCAAGGGGCACGAGAGCTCGTCGCATGGCCGTAAAACCTCGTTCGGGAGCATCTCGTCCAGGGGAACCACGCCGGGGTCGAGACTTCGCAGCACTGCGGGCGTCTGCCGGGTGGCGGGTGCCTTGATGCCCAGCCGGTCCTGGTGGCGGCGGCGCTGGTGGTGCAACGGGAGCGGCTGAAGGGTCCGGTCGCTCAGCCTGACCAGGCTGCTGGCCCGGCGTAGATCCGGATGCCGACCAGGAACAAGCCGAGGCCAAGCGACAGAACGCTCAACAGGATGGCGCCTGCCCGCTTGCGCCGGTAGCCGGTCAACGCGCCGGACCACAGCAGCGATTGTGCGCCAAAGAAAGCCGGGATGCAGCCCAGCACGTCCAGCGGGAGCGAGCCGCTGGAGTAGCCCACGATCAGCAGCAGGAGGCCGAGGCCGATGAGGGTATAGCCAGGCACCCTGGCAGACTGGGAAGCGGAAGTGGTCACGGGGTTGCCCTCCTCTTCGCCTCGATCTGATACCTCCGCCACATCTCGGTGTCATGCGCCGCGTCGCCGGAGGATGGACCCGACATGCTGTTCGCCAAGGCGGTGCCGCCGCCGCTCAACGCGGTTCCCATCGCAGTCTTCGCAATGAACTTGCTTGCGGACGCCGTGACAGCCCGGCCTACCATCCTGGTTGCCGCCAAGGCGACGGCGCCACCCACTACCTCCTCGGGCAATGCGATGGCTACGCCAGCTCCGATCGCGACAGGGATGACCACTTTCGCCACGTCGCGGCCGAGCGCATTCCAGTAGTTCGGCGGCTGGTATGTCGTCTGCCCAACCAGGCCTCTGAAGTGGGATCGTTGGGCATCCGGCCAATATTGCGGCGACAGGCAGAACGGATAGAAGTCAGGATCGGCAAGCAGGGCATCCCGGGTCTGAGCGACCGCCTTGGCGTGGCTGCTGATGTCGGCTCGTGTCAGGGCGCCACGGATGGCGGCGTCGATCGTGGGCCTCGCTGCGGGCGTCCACTGGTAGAACGTCAGCGCGGACCAGAGCCCTTTCAAAACCACCGGATTCGCCGACGCGTTGACCGTGGTAATCGTCGGCCGGTTGATCAGCTCGCTCAGCATCAGCCCCAGGTTCGCATCACTCAGCACAGGCATCCGCCGACCCCCGATTACCGAGCCGCCAACGCAACGACATCGGTACCGTTTCAGCCACCGGATTCCGCTTCGTCATCGCCGCCATCCAGTTCACGAACAAGGATGCCCTAGCCTCGCCGGGCCCTCTCGAACGCCTGGAACCTCCGGTCCACGAACGGGACAGCCCAATCCGGCAGACCGCCAAGCAGCTTGGCGTGACGATGCAAGAGCTGCTTGTACGGCTCGCCGCCTGCGTTCCAGCCGCGCTCCGAGCGAAAGGCACGCGGGGTGGTCACGATCGTCAGGTTTCGTCCGGGAGCGCCTCAAGCGGATCGAGGGCGGGGACGCCCAGCATCGCGAAGTGCCGCAGGTTCCGGGTGAGGATGGTGCAGCCGCTCGCCTGTGCCGTGGCGGCGATGACCAGATCGGCCAGGCCGGGTGCCTGCCCCTGCCCGCGCGCTCGGTCCGCGAGGGTTCCGAGGCGGCGGGCGGTCGGGAGGTCCACCGGCAGGATCCGGGAGGCATAGAGGTGCAGCAGGGTGTCCAGCCACTCCGCGAGGCGATCGGCCTTTCGCTGGGCGCCCTGGCGGCGGCTCTTGGCGATGCCGTCCTCCACCTCGGCGACGGTGATGACCGACAGGTAGAGTCCGGCGCTGTTGCGGTCCATCCAGGCGGCCAGACCGGGCACGGCAACCGCCTTGGTCGGGGCTCCGGCTGAGAGGACGTTGGTGTCGACGAGATACACCGGTCAGAGCTCGACGTCCCGCAGCCCGTCCTGCCGCGGCGGCAGGTCTTCCGGCTCCAGCGGCGCCTCCATCAGCAGCCGCCCGAAGGACGGTATCCGGGACAGGCGCTGCCACTCCTCGAAGCTGAGCAGCACGGCCTCGGGTCGGCCGTGCCGGGTGATGATGGACGGCTCGCCCTGCCGGGCCTGATCGATGACAGCCGACAGGGTGGCCTTGGCGTCCCGCAGTTGGATTTCCTGCATCGTGGTGCTCCATGACCATTGTGGTCACCGTAGTCTCGCCGGCTTGGTTTGAACATGCCGCATGTCGTTGCGGGATTGAGAAGAGGAAGGGAGACCGTCCATTCCCAAATCGTGAAGGCGAGCCTTTGCCGGGTTTCAGGGGCAGAGCTCCTGCCCTTTCTTCAGCCGGCGCCGGCGAGGACTTCGAGGACGGCTTCGCCGTAGCGGTCGAGCTTGGAGGCGCCGACGCCCTTGATCTCGGCCAGGGTGGTCAGGGTGTCGGGCCGGTCGGCGGCGATGTCGCGGAGGGTCGAGTCGCTGAAGATGACGTAGGGGGGGACGGCCTGGGCGCGGGCCTCCCTGAGGCGCCAGGCGCGGAGGGCCTGGAAGCGGGACTCGGCGCTGCCGTCCAGGGGGCGGGGCTGGCCGGCGGTCGTGCCGCCGCTGCCGCCGCCGGAGCGCGTGGTGGGGGCGGCGGCGTCGGCCAGGGAGGCGGCGGCGTCCTCGGCGAGGAGGACGGGGTGCTCGCCGCGCAGGATGGGGCGGGCGACCTCCTCCTGGAGGGCGAGGCTGGCGTAGTCGCCGTGGATGCGGAGCGCGCCGCGGGCGACGAGCTGGCGGATCACGGAGCGCCAGAAGGTGTCGGGCTTCTCCCTGCCGATGCCGTAGAGGGCGAGCTCGTCATGGCGGTGGCGCTTCACGGCGTCGGTCTGCTTGCCGCGCAGCACGGAGACGATGTGCAGGGCGCCGAACATCTGGCCGGTGCGGTAGATGGCGGACAGCACCTTCTGGGCGGCCAGCGTGCCGTCGAAGGTGGCGAGGGGGTAGCGGCAGTTGTCGCAATGGCCGCAGTCGGCGCCGAGGGATTCGCCGAAGCAGTTGAGCAGGGCGCGGGTGCGGCAGCCGGTGGTCTCGGCGAGGCCGATCATGGATTCCAGGCGCTGGCTCATCACGCGCTTCTGCGCCGGCGGGGCCTGGCTCTGGTCCAGCCAGTGGCGGGCGCGGGCCATGTCCTCGCCGCCGAACAGCAGCAGGGTGTCGGAGCGCTCGCCGTCGCGGCCGGCGCGGCCGATCTGCTGGTAGTAGCCCTCCGGGCTGTCGGGCATGTCGAGGTGGACGACGGAGCGCACGTCGGGGCGGTCGATGCCCATGCCGAAGGCGATGGTGGCGACGATCACCACCGGCTCGCCGGAGCGGAAGCGGATCAGGGCGGCGCGCTTCTCCAGCGGCGACAGGCCGGCGTGGAAGGGAACCGCGGGCCAGTCGCGCTCGCGGAGCGAGCGGGCGACGCGCTCGGTCTTGTTGCGGCTGCCGCAGTACACGATCGAGGCCTCGCCGCGGTGGCGGCCGAGCAGCTCGATCAGCTGGCTCAGCTCGGAGCCCTTGGGGCGGGCGGCGATGTGGAGGTTGGCGCGGTGGAAGCTCGCCACCAGCACCTCGGCGTCGGGCATCGCCAGCGCCTCGATGATGTCGGCGCGGGTGCGCGGGTCGGCGGTGGCGGTGAGCGCGATGCGCGGGACGCCGGGCAGGCGGTCGGGCAGCTGCGCCAGCAGGCGGTACTCGGGGCGGAACTCGTGGCCCCAGGCGGAGACGCAGTGCGCCTCGTCGATGGCGATCACCGAGATCTCGATCCGGGACAGGCGGTCGAGCATGTTGCCGGACAGCAGGCGCTCGGGCGACACGTAGAGCAGGTCGAGGCGGCCGGCGGCGAGGTCGTTGCGGATGCGGTTGGCCTCGTCCGGGTCGAGCTCGGAGTGCAGGGCGCCGGCGTTGACGCCGAGCTGGCGCAGGGCGGCGACCTGGTCGTCCATCAGGGCGATCAGCGGCGAGACCACCAGGCCGGTGCCGGGGCGGCACAGCGCCGGGAGCTGGTAGCAGATGCTCTTGCCGCCGCCGGTCGGCATCAGCACCAGCGCGTCGCCGCCGGCCATCACCCGGTCGATCGCCTGCCGCTGCAGGCCGCGGAAGCCGGGAAAGCCGAACACGCGCGACAGCACGGCGTCCGGCGAATCGGCGGCGGTGCCGGCCCGTGCCGGCCCGATGTCCAGCACCACCGGAACGGGATCAGGTGGGCGAGACGAAGCCGATCTCGACGCGCCGGGCGGCGACGGCGGGATCCTCGTTGGCCGGGGCGCGGGCATGCTCGGTGATGCGGGCAGCGGCGACGCCGTCGGCCCGCAGCGCCGCGGCCACGGCGTCGGCACGGGAGGCGGAGATGTTCTCGTCGACGCCCAGGTTGCCGTGCGCGGCGGCGTAGCCGGCGACCACGACGGCCTCGCCGGGGTGGCGCAGCGCCACCGCGGCGGCTTCCGAGATCACGGCGCGGCCGGGCGCGTCGATCTCCGCCGAAGCCCGGGTGAAGAACACCACGTACTTGCGACCGACCTCGCCGCCGCCTCCACCAGGCACGGCACAGCCCGACAGGAGGCAGATCGCAGCAAGGATGGACAAGCGACGCATGGATCGGGATCCCGGAGTTGTGGCGGCTACAGGTGCCGTCATGGCACGGGAGCCGTCAATGCGCGCGTTGCCGGGCGCGCGGCGGGGCGGCGGTCATGCGGCCGCGGCGGATGCCAAGCCGCCGGCCAGTCGCCAGATGCGGTCGAGCCGCTCCACCCCGGTCAGGCGGTGCGCGATCAGGATCACGGTGCGGCCGGAGGCGACGTGGTTCAGCGTCGACAGGAAGGCCTGCTCGGTGTGGGCGTCGAGGCCGGTGCCGGGCTCGTCGAGGATCAGGATCGGCGCCGGGGACAGCAGGGTGCGGGCGAGTGCCATCCGCCGCGCCTGGCCGCCGGACAGGCCGGTGCCGCCCTCGCCGAGCCAGGCGTCCAGGCGCCCGGGCAGCTCGCGCACCGCGTCGCCGATCTCGGCCTGGTCGAGGGCCTGCCACAGCTCGGCGTCGGTGGCGTCGGGACGGGCGAGCAGGAGGTTGGCGCGCACCGTGTCGGCGAACAGGTGGGTGGACTGGCTGAGCCAGGCGATCCGGCTGCGCAGCGCCGCCTGGCCGATGCTGTCGAGGTCGACGCCGCCGAGGGTGATGCGGCCGTGCTGCGGGGTCGCCACGCGCAGCAGCAGCGCGGCCAGGGTGGACTTGCCGGAGCCGGAGGGTCCCAGGATGGCGACGCGGGCGCCGGCGGGGATGTCCAGGGTCAGGTGCTCGAACACCGGCGGGCGGTCGGGCTGCCAGCGGAAGCCGACGTCGCGCAGGCGGAGGGCGTGGCCCTGCGGTGTCTCGGTGCGGGCGGGCTCCGGGACCAGGTCGGGCGGGGCGCCCGCTTCCACCACGCGGGCGGCGGCGTGACGCACGTGGCCGGCGAGGACGCCGGCACGGGTCAGGCCGCCGGCGAGCTCGAACGCGGCCAGCAGCGCGAACAGCAGCAGGGCCCCGGCGGTGGGCGGGATGCGGCCGAACGCCAGTCCGGCCAGGGAGGCGAGCAGGGCCAGCACCGCGAGCTGCTGGCACAGGAACGACGCGGCGCCGGCCAGGGCGGCGTCGCGGCTCAGGAGCTGCTGCAGCGACAACAGCGCGCGCTCGCGGACCCGGACCCGCGTCAGCATCCGGTCCTCGGCGCCGAAGGCGCGGATCTCGCGCAGGCCGCCCACCAGGTCCAGCACCGAGACGCGCAGGGCCGAGGCCTGTCCGGCAAGGGATCCGGCCTTCCTGCCGACCAGCCGTGCGGCCAGGAGGGGGAGCAGGAAGGCGGAGGCGGCGAACGGGATCGCCACCGCGGCGGCCAGGCCCGGCCCGTGCCGCAGCGCCAGCAGGACCAGAAGCGGCAGGGCCAGGACGGCGCCGGCCAGCGGCACGATGATCCGGAGGTAGAGCCCGTCCAGCGCCTCGACGTCGCCGACCAGGCGCGACAGCAGGTCGCCGGAGCGGCGGTATCCGATGCCGCCGGCGGCGGTGCCGGCCAGGCGGCGGAAGAACCAGACCCGGAGGTCGGCGAGGGCGCGGAACATGGCGTCGTGGGTGAGCAGGCGCTCGCCGTAGCGCAGCAGCACCCGTCCCAGGCCGAGCAGCCGGAGCAGCAGCGCCGAGGCCAGCACCAGCCCGGCGCCGGTGCCGGCGAGGCGCAGGCCGGCGGTGGCGAGCAGCGCCAGGCCGGCGGCGAAGGCGGCCAGCGAGGCCAGGACACCGCCGAGCAGGGCCGGCGCGTGGCGCCGCCACAGCGACAGGATGGTCAGGATCGGCGGCGGCGGGGACGGGCGGGAGGAGCGGAGGGTCGTCATGCGGAGACGGTTCCTTCGGCCTGCACCACCTGGCCGCGGGACAGGTGGATGCGGCGGCCCGGAAAGGCGTGCGCGGCGGCGGAGTGGCTGGCCAGCAGCACGGTGCGGCCGACCGCCAGGCGCCTGAGGCTGTCCAGGATCTCGCGCTCGGTGACCGGGTCGAGATGCGCGGTCGGCTCGTCCAGCAGCAGCAGCGGCGCGTTGCGCAGGAAGGCGCGGGCGATCGCCACGCGCTGCGCCTGGCCGCCGGACAGGCCGTGGCCGCCCTCGCCCACGCGGGTGTCGAGGCCGTCCGGCAGTGCCGCGGCGAAGCCGTCCACCGCGGCGGCGCGCAGGGCCGCGGACAGCTCGGCGTCCGACGCGTCCGGGCGGGCGAACAGCACGTTCTCGCGTATGGTGCCGGCGAACAGCAGCGGGCGCTGGCCGATCCAGCCGGTCATCTGCGACAGGGCGGCCGGGACGATCGAGGCGAGGTCGGCGCCGTTCAGGGTGATCCGGCCGGCGTCCGGGGTGATGAAGCCGAGCAGCATCTCGATCAGGGTGGACTTGCCGCTGCCGGACGGGCCCACCAGCACCACGGTCTCCCGCGCCGGGATGCGGAAGCCGACATCGGCCAGCACCGGGCCGCGCGACGCGTCCCAGGTGAAGCCGACCTGCTCGAACGCCACGGTGACGCCGTGCGCGGCGACGGTGCGGATCGTGACGGGCGGGTTCAGGGGCGGCGGCGGCGCGGCGACGGGAGCGCGTGCCAGCGCGTCCAGCGGCTCCGCCGCGCCGGCTGCCTGCATGCGGTCCTGGTAGGCCAGCGCGAAGCTGCGCAGGGGGGCGAAGAACTCCGGCACCAGCACCAGCACGAACAGGGAGCGCGGCAGCAGGCCGGAGGGTGCGGCGGCGTCGCGGAGCAGCAGGGCGCGGCCGTCCAGCAGGGCGATCAGCACCAGGGCCACGGCGAACGCGCAGTCGAGCGCCGCGGAGGACAGGAAGGCGATGCGGAGCACACGCATGGTGCGCTGCCGCAGCTCGTCGGCGGCGGCGCTGAGCCGCGACGCCTCGTCCTCGGCGCGGCCGGCCAGGACGATGGTGGCGATGCCGCGGATGCGGTCGAGGAACCGGGCCTGCAGGCGCGCCATCGCGGTGAACTGCTGCCGGGCGGCGACGGCGGCGCCGATGCCGAACGCCGCCTGCGACACCGGAACCGCCAGCCCGCACAGCAGCAGCACCAGCGCCGAGCGCGGCTGCACCGCGCACACCACCGCCAGCACCAGCGCCGGCGACGCCACGGCGAGGCTCGCCGCCGGGATCCAGCGGGCGAAGAACCCGTCCAGGGCCTCGATCCGGTCGACCACCAGGGCGGTCAGCGCGCCGCCGGTCTCGCGGCGCAGCAGGGCCGGGCCGCAGGACAGGATGGCGGACAGGGCGTCGCCGCGCAGGCGATGGCGGGCGGCGGCCGCGGTGCCGGCGGCCCGGGTCTCCTGCTGCACCTGCAGGACGGCGCGGAACACGGCGAGCAGCCCGAACAGCGCCAGCGGCGTCCAGCCGGGCGGCGTCCAGCCGGGCGGGGTCGCCGAAAGGATGCGGTCCGGGTGGAGGGCGCCGGTCGCGACGCTCCAGGCCAGGGCGTGCGCCAGGACGACGGCGATGCACCAGGCCTGGCCGATCGCGAGCCCGGTCCCGAGCAGGCCGAGCAGGATGACCGGTGCGGCCTGGCGGCGCCCGATCCGCGACTGGGCGCGCGTCCAGGCGCGAACGAGAGCTTTGTCTGCCGTCATCCTTCCGATTTAGCCACCCGGACCGCCGATGCACAGGGCCGGGGGCGAACCTTGACGAAACGTCACGCGGGCGCCGGCGCCTCCTGGATGGCGTCCTCGGCCTCGTCGTAGGTCTCGACCTTCGGGTTCAGCGGCACCAGCAGGGTGTAGCGCGTGCCCTCGCTGCGCCCGGCGGCATCGGCCTCGCCTTCCAGCACGTCGAGGGTGGCGCCGAGCTGGCGGGCGAAGCCGCGGATCAGCTGGATGCCGAGGCCGTCGCGTATCCCGGTCTCGGTCTCGGCGCGGCCGGCCGGGATGCCGATGCCGTTGTCCTGGATCACCAGCTTGGCGATCCCCTCCATCTCCTCGGTCAGGCGCACCGAGACCACGCCGCTGCGGCCGCCGGGGAACGCGTACTTGATGGCGTTGCTGACCGCCTCGGTCACCACCAGGGCCAGGGGGACCGCCTGGTCGGTGGACATGACGATGTCCGGCGCCTCGATCTCCAGCCGGATGCGGCGTCCCTCCTTCTCGCCGATCGCCTGGAACAGCTGCCCGCACAGCTCGATCAGGAACGAGCGCATGTTCAGGGTGTGCAGCTCGCCGTCGGAGTAGAGGTGCCGGTGCAGCGTGGCCAGGGCGCGGACGCGGTCGCGCGCGGAGGCGAACTCGGCCCGGGCTTCCGGCTGCCTGATCCGGTTGGCCTGCAGGTTCAGCAGCGAGGCGATGATCTGCAGGTTGTTCTTCACCCGGTGGTGGATCTCCTTGATCAGCAGCGTCTGGTGGGATTCCGCCACGCGCAGCCGCTCCTCATGGGCGGTCAGGGCGTGGGTGGCGTCGGAAAAGGCGCGCGACAGCTGGCGCAGCTCGATCGGGGTGGAGCGGGTCAGCCTCGGCGCGTAGGCGCCGGCGCGCCGCCACTGGGTGACCGAGCGGGTGACGGCGCGCAGCGGCTGCACGATCAGGCGCGACGCCCCGATCAGCACGGCGGCCAGGCACAGCGCCAGCAGCAGCGCGATCGCGATCACCCGCCACAGGAACACCGACAGGGCGCGGCTTTCCGCGGGGCTCGGCAGGGTGGTCACCAGCAGGTCCATCCCGGCCACCACGTCGCGGCTCAGGAAGCGGCCAGGGGCCGGCCTGCCCAGGCGTGCCGCACGGGCGGCGGGAGCGGGCCAGCCGCAGTCGGTGCACAGCGGCAGCAGGCGGCCGCCCGCGGTGACCAGCCAGGCCTCGGTGCCGCCGCCGGAGCCGAACCGCGAGCCCATCAGGTTCGGGTCGACCAGGTCGCGGCGCGGCCAGCCCACCGGCATGTCCGCGACCAGCTGGGCCGGGCCGCCGGGGCCCACCGTGTCCAGCGCCAGGCGGAGCAGCGGCTGGCGGTCGCTGCTGTCGCCGTCCAGCACCGCCGTCACCACCACGGTCCGGGGGACGGCGGCGCGGGCGGCAGGCGATCCGGTGATGCCGCGGCCGGCCTGCTGGCACTGCCGGAGGTCGCGGTCCCCGGTCATGAACAGGTCCGCCAGGGGCACCACGCCGAGGGCCCGGACCATGCGCAGCACCGTGCCGCAGCGGTCCGGATCGCGCAGGTCGGGCTGCGACGACAGCGCGCGCAGCATGCGGCCGGTGTCGATGATCTGCTGGTCGAGATGGGCCCTGAGGGCCTCGCCGGTCGCCGCGGCGCGGGTCGAGCTGGTGTCGAGGGTGGCCTCGTAGTTGTGCCAGGCCATCAGCGAGCCCAGCGCCGCCACCGGCACCACCGAGCACAGGATGATCACCAGGAGCCGGGCGCTGACGCTGTCGAGCAGCCGCCGCAGGCGGCGCGGGCGGGCGTTGCGCCGGCGCCAGCGGCGGACCGCCCGGAGGCCGGGATCAGGCACCACGATCATCCTCGATCAGCTTGCGCAGCTCCTCGGGCACCGGCTCGTTGGCGACGTCGTCGAACATCTGGTGCAGGCCGCGCTGCAGCCACTGCTCGAACGCGGTGTCCGCCTTGCGCTTGCGCTTCGGCGTGCCTTCCGGACTGCGGGGCATCGAGGGCATGTCGCTCGCTGACGTCATCGACCGGATTTACCCCGAGACTGGAAACCGAAGCCGAGGCCCCTGGGCGCGGCACGGCTCCGGACATGGCAACGGGCCCACGAGGGGCCCGTTCCTTCACGAAATGACCGGCTCGCGGTTTCGCGTCGTTTCGAGGTGTACTGCCGGGAGTTCGGATCGTCAGGCTGTGGGGCGGCCCCGGGCGGCGTCGGCGAGGCGGGCGTCCAGCGTGCGGCTGAGGGCCGAGGCGCGGGCGGCGGCGGCGCGGCCCTCGGCGTGCTCGGACACCTCGCCGGTCAGCCAGGTCTCGAGCTGGCGGCGGGCGCGGAACACCCGGCTCTTGGCGGTGCCGACGGCGCAGCCGGTGGCCTCGGCCAGGGATTCGTAGCTCATGCCCTGCACCACCACCATGATCAGCGCCTCGCGCTGGTCGGCCGGCAGGCGGGTCATCGCCTTGCCGAGGTCCTTGAGCGCCAGCCGGTCCTCGTGCGGCGCCTCGGTGGCGAAGGCGGAGGCCGGCACGTCGTCGATGTCGGTGGTGTCGCGGCGCTTGCGCAGGTTGGAGATGAAGCGGTTGCGCAGGATGCGGTGCATCCAGGCCGGGAAGTTGGTGCCGGGAATGAAGCTGGTCTGGGCGGACAGGGCGTTGCAGACGGCGTCCTGAACCAGGTCCTCGGCGGCGGCGCGGTTGCGGGTCAGGGCGAGGGCCTGGACCCGGAGCTTGGGGAGGATGGAGATGACCTGGTCGTGGAAGCTGTTCGACATCTGCACGCACTCCGAAATCTGCCCGAGCAATGGACGGTTCCACCGCGGCGTTGCATGGGGCGAGACGAGTTTCCATCACGAAACAGCGAGCGCCCGCCGTGACGATCCCCACGGCAACGTGTCCCCGGCAGCGACCGGGCCGACCCTTTACAGCGCCTGCGCCTTCCGCGACCGTGCGGCCGTGCCGGAACCGGATCGCGCTGTTGCACGCCGCGTCGCCGTGATGTCATGGATGACGGGAACGGGATGACGGAAACGGACCGGCGATCCGGGACGGTGCCGGCCCGCACCCGACCGCAGGTCCGGCAAGCCAGGAGGCAGGATGATCCAGCGCCGCGATGCACCTGCGCCTCCGGGCGGAACGCGCCCGGGATCAGCCGGAGGAACTCTCCATGCTGCGCGCGAGCTGGCCGCGGGCGCGGGACACGCGGGCCTTCATGGTGCCGATCGGCACGCCGCAGATCGCCGCCGCCTCCTCGTGGCTGAGTTCCTGCGCGCCGACCAGCACCAGGGCCTCGCGCAGCAGGGGCGGCAGCGTCCAGAGCAGGCGCGACAGGTCGGACAGCTCGCCGCGCCGGTGCACGTCCGGGGCCTGCGGCTCGGCATCGGGGAGCTGCTCGCTCAGCACCCGGGTCTCGCGGCGGCGGCGGCGCGCCTGCTCGTAGAAGGCGTTGCGCTCGATGGTGAACAGCCACGCCTTGAGGTTGGTGCCGGGCTGGAACGACGCCTGCGCCGCCAGCGCGCGGACCACCGTGTCCTGCACCAGGTCGTCGGCGGCGGTCGGGTCGCGGGTCAGGAAGCGCCCGAAGGCGCGCAGGTCGGGCAGCAGGACCGTCATCTGCCGGTGGATCTCCTCCGACGCGCCCGGCCGGTCGTCGACTTCGCAGCCTTCCCCGCTCCCCCGCACCCGCTCGTCCAAATGCAATCCTATCCAGAGAGAGACGCCTGATGGCCAGCACGCGGCGCGATGATCTACTCCGCGCCCTTCCCTACGCCCGACGTTATGCGCGCGCCCTCACCGGAAGCCAACCACGCGGCGACCTGCTGGTGGCCGAAAGCCTGCGCGAGATGCTGGCCTCCACCGACAACGCCCTGACGCCGCGCTACGGCCTCTACCACTGGGTCACGCGCCGCTTCGACGCCGGCATCTCCACCCTGCCCTCGCTGGTGGACGGGCTCAACTCCAAGCAGCGCCAGCTGCTGCTGCTGACGGCGCTGGAGGAGGTGCCGATCGAGGACGCGGCGCCGATCGTGACGCTGGAGCTGGCCGAGGCGTCGGCGCAGCTGGGCGACGCCCGCGAGCGGCTGCGTGCCGCGGCCGCCACCGACGTGCTGATCATCGAGGACGAGCCGATCATCGCCATGGACATCGAGGAGCTGGTGCAGGGCTGCGGCCACCGGGTGGTCGGCGTGGCCTCGACCGAGGTGGACGCGGTGCGGCTGGCGCAGGCGACCAAGCCGGGGCTGATCCTGGCCGACATCAACCTCGGGCTCGGCGGCGACGGCACCTCCGCGGTCAGCCGCATCCTCAAGCACCACTATGCGCCGGTGATCTTCGTGACCGCCTATCCGGAGCGGCTGCTGACCGGCGAGGCGGTGGAGCCGGCCTTCGTGATCACCAAGCCGTTCGAGCCTCTGACCCTGGCGATCGCCACCTACCAGGCGGTGAGCGGCGGCGTCGACCTGTAGCGGCGAGGCCCGGCGGCGGCCGGGAACCGCGTCCGCCGGGCCACGTTCGCCGGGGGACGCTGCAGGGTCGGGCCGACGCGGCGGCCGGTCCGGACAAGGGGCTGCCGGGGCGGGGTCCGGACGGCGATCGGGCGGCGATCCGGACCCTGGCCGGAACCCGGACGCGTGGCGCCGACACCTGCCGGACCGGATCGGGCCTCGGCATGGCCACGCCGCGTTGCAGGACCCGTCGCGGTCCGGACCGCTATGTCTTCAGGAACGGGAAAAAGCATGGACGTGATCGAACCGGTGAAGCAGGACGCCGCCGAGGCCGTGGTCCGGGACGGCTCCGGACGCGGCGCGCCGTCGCGGCTGCTGCTGCGCCCGGCTGCCGAGGCGGGACCGCTGCCGCCGGCGTTCGACGGGCTCCTGCTGCCCGACGCGTTCTGCCACGACGGCACCCGCGGCGTGACCGGGCCGCTCGATCCGGCGCTGCCCTCGGCCTTGCCGGACGTGCCGGTGCTGCTGGACCTGGACATCTCGCGCGTCGCCGCCGACGGCGCGGCGGCGAGGACGCGCCCGGAGCTGTTCCCCCGTCGGCCGCCGGACCTGGCGCTCGATCCGCGGCAGGACTTCTCGGACACCAGCAGCGACGCGCACCTGGCAGCACCCGCGGATGCCGAGGCGGTCGGCAGCTTCTGGGGCGGGGTGCTGCGCCGCCTGTCCGGACGCGGCGTGGCCGGCGCGCGGCTGCTCGGCCTGGCCCGGGTGCCGGCCGGGCTCCGGCTGCCGCTGCTGCAGGCGCTCCGGGGCGCGGCGCCCGGCGTGATGCTGGTCGCCGACACCGGCGGCGTTCCCTGGTCCGAGATCGAGTCGTTCGCCGGGCTCGGGCTGGACGGCGTGCTGTCGTCGCTGGCCTGGTGGGACGGCAAGGCGGAGTGGTTCGCCGGCGAGCTGGCGCTGCTGCGCCGCGTCGCCCCGGTGCTGGCGCCGATGCCGCCGGACCCGGCCGGCGGCATGCAGCGCCTGCTCGGGCTCGCGGTGGCCGACGGCATCGGCTGGATCGTCCCGGACGGGGCGGTCGCGACGGACGAGGCGGTCCGGCTGGCGGCGATCGCGGAGCAGACGCGCGGCCTGGGCCTGCCGCATCTGCTGTCGGCGCCGGGCCAGGCGGTGACGGCGATCCTGCGCGGCACCACCGACGATCCGCGCACCAGCCACGACGCGACGCTGCTGCTGCTGAACACCAGCGGCACCGCGCCGGCCTCGGTCGATCCGGCCAGCGTGCTGCCCTGGACCGGCGGGGCGTTCTCGACCTTCGCGCCCCTGGCGGGGACGGTCGACCCCGCCGGCCACGAGAAGCTGGTGCCGGGCCGTCCGCTGACGCTGCCGCCCGGCGCGCTCTGCGCGTTCCGTGCCAACCGGCTGCACAACGGGACGCCGCTGCCGCTCGACGAGGAGTCGGCCGCCCTGGCCGGACGGTGGCCGCGGCTGGCGCTGGAGGCGCCGAGCCCCGCGGTGGATGGCGGCCTGTTCCCGGTCACGCGCACCGCCGGCGACAGCGTCGAGGTCGAGATCGACGTGATCGGCGACGGCCACGACATGCTGGCGGCGGCGCTGCAATGGCAGGGGCCGGGCGACGCCGGCTGGCACGAGGCGCCCATGCGCCTGCTCGGCAACGACCGCTGGCAGGCCAGCTTCCCGCTGGAGCGGCGCGGTCCGCACCGCTACCGGGTGCAGGCCTGGCGCGACGTCTGGGCGACCTACCGCCACGAGCTGGGGGCCAAGCACAAGGCCGGGGTGCCGACGTCGCTGGAGATCGTCGAGGGCGTGGCGCACGTGCGGGACGCGGTGCCGCGGGGAAGCGCCGAGCTGCAGGGCGTGCTGCGGGCGCTCGAGGCCGCGGACGAGGAGGCGCGACGGACGACGCTGCTGTCGGACGGGCTGGCGGCGCTGATGGCCGCGGCGGATGCCCGGCCGTTCGGCGTCCTGAGCGCGGAGATCCCGGTCGACGCGGAGCGCACCGGGGCCGGGTTCGCCAGCTGGTACGAGGTGTTCCCGCGCTCCATGGCCGACGATGCCGGCCGGCACGGCACCTTTGCCGACGTGGAGCGGCACCTGCCGCGCATCCGGGCGATGGGCTTCGACGTGCTGTACTTCCCGCCGATCCATCCCATCGGCCGGCTCAACCGCAAAGGGCCGAACAACACCCTGACGCCCGGGCCGGAGGACGTCGGCAGCCCGTATGCGGTCGGCACGACGGAGGGCGGGCACGACGCGATCCACCCCGAGCTCGGCACGCTGGCGGACTTCCTGCACCTGCGCCAGGCGGCGGAGGCGCACGGGCTGGAGCTGGCGCTCGACTTCGCGATCCAGTGCGCGCCCGACCATCCGTGGCTGCGCGAGCACAGGGACTGGTTCGACTGGCGGCCGGACGGGAGCATCCGCTACGCCGAGAACCCGCCGAAGAAGTACCAGGACATCGTCAACGTCGACTTCTACGCCCCGGGCAGCGTGCCGGGGCTGTGGATGGCGCTGGCGAACGTGGTGCTGTTCTGGTGCGAGCAGGGGATCCGGCTGTTCCGGGTCGACAACCCGCACACCAAGCCGTTCCCGTTCTGGCAGTGGATGATCGCCGAGGTGCGGGCGCGCTATCCGGACGCGGTGTTCCTGGCGGAAGCGTTCACCCGGCCGAAGGTGATGAACCGGCTGGGCAAGGTGGGGTTCTCGCAGAGCTACACCTACTTCACCTGGCGCAACACCAAGGCGGAGCTGACCGAGTACCTGACGCAGCTGACCACGGAAGCGCCGAGGGACTTCTTCCGGCCGCATTTCTTCGTCAACACGCCCGACATCAACCCGTTCTTCCTGCAGAACGCGACCCGCGGCGCGTTCCTGATCCGCGCCGCGCTGGCGGCCACGCTGTCGGGCCTGTGGGGCGTGTACAACGGCTTCGAGCTGTGCGAGGGCACGCCGCTGGCGCCGGGCAAGGAGGAGTATCTCGACAGCGAGAAGTTCCAGCTCCGGCACTGGGACTGGGACCGCCCCGGCAACATCGTCGCCGAGATCACCCGGCTCAACGCGATCCGCGCCGAGAACCCGGCGCTGCGCACGCATCACGGCATCAGCTTCCTCCAGACCGCCAACGAGGCGGTGCTGGTGTTCGAGAAGGCGACGCGCGACCGCAGCAACACGATCCTGGTGGCGATCAGCCTCGACCCGAACCACGTGCAGACCGCCGCGATCGACATCCCGCTGTGGAAGTGGGGGCTGCCGGACCAGGGCACGCTCGGCGTCGACGACCTGGTCGGCGGCAGCAGCTTCGCCCTGTCGGGCCGCACCCGTTCCATCACCCTGACCCCGGATCGGCCGTACCTGATCTGGCGCGCCGCACCAGCTTCCTGAGGCATCCTTCATGGTTCCGCTCGACCAACCCTCCGCTTCCCCCGACCAACAGCCCGCCATGACCAGCCAGGCCACGCTGCCGCCGATCGAGGACGCGCTCTGGTACAAGGACGCGGTGATCTACCAGATCCACATCAAGTCGTTCTTCGATGCCAACAACGACGGCGTCGGCGACTTCGAGGGGCTGCTGCAGAAGCTCGACTACATCGTCGACCTCGGCGTCACCGCGATCTGGATGCTGCCGTTCTATCCGAGCCCCCGCCGCGACGACGGCTACGACATCTCGGACTACCGCGGCGTGCATTCCGACTACGGCACGCTGAACGACCTGCGCCGGTTCGTGGTGGCGGCGCACGAGCGCGGGCTGCGGGTGATCACCGAGCTGGTGATCAACCACACCTCCGACCAGCACAGCTGGTTCCAGCGCGCGCGCAAGGCGCCTGCGGGATCGCCGGAGCGGGACTTCTACGTCTGGTCCGACACCGACACCAAGTACGCCGGCACGCGCATCATCTTCCTCGACACCGAGAAGTCGAACTGGACCTGGGACGAGGAGGCGAAGGCGTACTACTGGCACCGCTTCTACAGCCACCAGCCGGACCTCAACTTCGACAACCCGCTGGTGATGGAGGAGGTGCTGTCGGCGATGCGGTTCTGGCTCGACCTCGGCATCGACGGGCTGCGGCTCGACGCGGTGCCGTACCTGATCGAGCGCGACGGCACCAGCAACGAGAACCTGCCCGAGACGCACGACATCATCCGGCGCATCCGCGCCGAGATCGACAGCTACGCGCCCGGACGCATGCTGCTGGCGGAAGCCAACATGTGGCCGGAGGATGCGCAGGTGTATTTCGGGCAGGGCGACGAGTGCCACATGTCGTTCCATTTCCCGCTGATGCCGCGCATGTACATGGCGATCGCACGCGAGGACCGGTTCCCGATCACCGACATCATGCGCCAGACCCCGGCGATCCCGGAGAACTGCCAGTGGGCGGTGTTCCTGCGCAACCACGACGAGCTGACGCTGGAGATGGTGACGTCGTCGGAGCGCGACTACCTGTGGGAAACGTATGCGTCCGACAAGCGGGCGCGCATCAACCTCGGCATCCGCCGCCGGCTGTCGCCGCTGATGCAGCACGACCGCCGGCGCATCGAGCTGATGAACGGGCTGCTGCTGTCGATGCCGGGCACGCCGGTGATCTACTACGGCGACGAGCTCGGCATGGGCGACAACATCTACCTCGGCGACCGCGACGGCGTACGCACGCCGATGCAGTGGTCGATCGACCGCAATGGCGGGTTCTCGCGCGCCGATCCGGCCGGCCTGGTGATGCCGCCGATCATGGACCCGATCTACGGCTACCAGGCGGTGAACGTCGAGGCGCAGTCGGCCGACCAGCATTCGCTGCTGAACTGGATGCGCAGGATGCTGGAGGTGCGCAAGGGGCACCGGGCGTTCGGCCGCGGCACGCAGCGCTTCCTGTTCCCCGGCAACCGCAAGGTGCTGGCATACCTGCGCTCGCATGCCTCCGAGGACGGGCACGACGAGACGCTGCTCTGCGTCTACAACCTGTCGCGCGCGGCGCAGGCGGTGGAGCTCGACCTGCACGAGTTCAACCGTCGGGTGCCGGTGGACGTGATCGGCGGCTCGGTGTTCCCGCCGATCGGCCAGCTCACCTACCTGCTGACGCTGCCGCCATACGGGTTCTACTGGTTCCTGCTGGCGAGCGAGCAGGTGCTGCCGAGCTGGCATACGCCGACGCCGGAACCGCTGCCGGACCTGTCGACCATCGTGGTGCGCAACATGATGACCGAGATCTGCACGGGTGCCTCGCGCAACCTGCTGGAGAAGGAGGTGCTGCCGGCGTACCTGCCGAAGCGGCGCTGGTTCTCGTCCAAGAGCGAGACCCTGGGCGACATCGCCTTCGCCTATGCGGTGCCGCTGCGCGACGACCGCGACAACACCTCGCTGCTGACCGAGATCACCGTGCAGGTGGGGAACCGGACGGAGCGCTACTGCCTGCCGCTGGGCGCGGTTGCCGAGGAGAACGCGATCCCGGTGGCGCAGCAGCTGGCGATGACGCGGATCCGTCGCGGCCCGCTGGTGGGCTACGTCACCGACGGGTTCACCACCGACAACTTCATGACCAGCACGCTGGAGCGGATCGGCCAGGACGCCGACATCGCCCTCGACGGGGGCGGCCGGATCGAGTTCCGCAAGACCGGGCGGTTCGACCAGCTGGAGCGCCCGGCGGAGATGCAGGTGCGCCGGCTGTCGGCGGAGCAGTCCAACAGCTCGGCGATCATCGACGACCAGATCGTGCTGAAGGTGGTGCGCAAGGTGCTGTCGGGCGTGCATCCGGAGGCGGAGATCTCGCGCTACCTGACGCGACGCGGGTTCGCCAACACGCCGCCGATGCACGGCGAGGTGACGCGCTACGATCCCGACGGCACGCCGAACACGCTGATCCTGGTGCAGGGCTTCGTGCGCAACCAGGGCGACGGCTGGGCCTGGACGCTCGACTTCCTCCTTCGTGCGGCCGAGGACAGCGTGGCGGACGCGGCGGTCGACCAGCAGGAGCAGAATGCCGACCTGTACAGCAACTATGCCGGCTTCGCGCAGGCGCTGGGGCGGCGGCTGGCGCAGCTGCACGACGTGTTCGCGTCCGCCAGCGACGAGCCGGCGTTCCATCCGGAGACGGTGACGGAGGCCGACCTGCAGGGCTGGGCGGACGGAGCGATCGAGCAGATCGACCGGGCGGTCGAGGCGCTCGGCCGCCTGCCGGCGACGGTACCGGAGGAGGTGACGCTGCTGGCGAAGCAGGTCACGGACCGGCACGAGGCGCTGCACGGGCTGGCGAGGCGGCTGGCGGCGCAGGGCGCAGGCGCGCTGCGCACCCGGGTGCATGGCGACTTCCACCTGGGGCAGGTGCTGGTGGTGGGCGGCGACGCCTTCCTGATCGACTTCGAGGGCGAGCCGGCCAAGACCATGGAGCAGCGGCGTGCCCATTCCTCGCCGCTGCGCGACGTGGCCGGGATGCTGCGCTCGTTCGACTACGCCGGCGCCACGGCGTCGTCGCGGCTGCACAGCAACAGCGAGCGGGTGACGGAGCGGCGCGAGAAGCTGATCGAGCAGTTCCGCGGCCAGGCGGGCGCCGACTTCCTGTCCTCCTACCGCGAGGTGCTGGAGGCGAGCGCCACGCCGTGGGTGCCGCGCGCGGCGGAGCAGTCGCTGCTCGACCTGTTCCTGCTGGAGAAGGCGGCGTACGAGATCCGCTACGAGGCCGACAACCGGCCGGACTGGATCGGCATCCCGCTGGGCGGGCTGAACGGGATCGCAACGCGCCTTCTGGGTGCCGGAGACGCGACGCATGAGTGAGCACCTGCCGCATCCGGGGGCCGTCGATTCGTTCGTCCGCGCCAGGCACGGGGACCCGTTCTCCCTGCTCGGGCCGCATCCGGTGGAGGGCGGGGTGGCGGTGCGCACCTTCCTGCCCGAGGCGTCGCGGGTCGAGGTGGTGGACGCGACCAGCGGGTTCGTGCGCGGCAGCCTGGCCCGGGTGCACGGGGACGGGCTGTGGTCGGGGCTGGTGCAGGGCGAGCAGCCGTACCGGCTGCGCGTGTCGGCGCCGGATGCGGCCGGCGGCGAGGCGGTGCGGGAGGTCGCGGACCCGTATGCGTTCCCGCCGCTGCTCGGCGAGCTCGACATCTACCTGATCTCCGAGGGCCGGCATCGCGACCTGGCGCAGGTGCTGGGCGCGCACGTGGTGACGGTGGACGGGGTCGAGGGCACGCGGTTCGCGGTGTGGGCGCCGAACGCGCAGCGGGTGTCGGTGGTCGGCTCGTTCAACGGCTGGGACGGCAGGCGCAATCCCATGCGGGTGCGCCAGCCGTCGGGGGTGTGGGAGCTGTTCGTGCCCGGTGCGGCGGCGGGCGACGCCTACAAGTACGAGCTGGTCGGGCCGGACGGCAGCCTGCTGCCGTGGCGGGCGGATCCGGTCGCCTGGCAGGCGGAGCGGCCGCCGGCGACGGCCTCGGTGGTGCCGGATCCGGCACCCTACGTGTGGACCGATGCGGACTGGATGGCGCGACGGGGCGTGTGCCAGGCGCGGGACGCGCCGATGTCGTTCTACGAGCTGCACGCGATGTCCTGGCTGCCGCACGAGGAGGGGGCGACGCCGGACTGGGAGCGGCTGGGCAACCGGCTGATCCCCTACGTCAAGGAGCTGGGCTTCACCCATATCGAGCTGATGCCGATCATGGAGCACCCGTTCGGCGGCTCCTGGGGCTACCAGGTGCTGGGGCAGTTCGCGCCAACCTCGCGGATGGGACCGCCGGCGGAGTTCGCGCGCTTCGTCGACCGCTGCCATGCCGCCGGGCTCGGCGTGGTGCTGGACTGGGTGCCGGCGCACTTCCCGACCGACGCGCACGGCCTGGCGCACTTCGACGGCACCGCGCTGTACGAGCACGGCAACCCGTTCGAGGGCTACCACCAGGACTGGAACACCTTCATCTACAACCTCGGCCGCAACGAGGTGCGCGGCTTCATGATCGCCAGCGGGCTGTTCTGGCTGCGCCAGTTCCACGTCGACGGGCTGCGCGTCGATGCGGTCGCCTCCATGCTGTACCGCGACTACAGCCGCAAGGAAGGCGAGTGGGTGCCGAACCGGTACGGGGGACGGGAGAACCTGGAATCGATCGCCTTCCTGCAGGACCTGAGCCGGGCGGTGAAGGAGGTGGCGCCGGGGGCGATCCTGGTGGCGGAGGAGTCGACCTCGTTCCCGCACGTGACCCGTCCGGCCGACGAGGGCGGGCTCGGCTTCGACTACAAGTGGAACATGGGGTGGATGCACGACACCCTGCACTACATCGAGGGCGAGCCGGTGCACCGGAAGTGGCACCACGGCGAGATCTCGTTCGGCCTGGTCTACGCCTTTTCCGAGCACTTCGTGCTGCCGATCAGCCACGACGAGGTGGTGTACGGAAAGGGCTCGATGATCGGCAAGATGCCGGGCGCGGACGACTGGCAGAGGTTCGCCAACCTGCGCGCCTATTACGGCTTCATGTGGACCCACCCGGGCAAGAAGCTGCTGTTCATGGGCAGCGAGATCGCGCAGTGGCGGGAATGGAACCACGACACCGGGCTGGACTGGGACCTGCTCGACACCCCGGCCAACCGCGGCGTGCAGCTGCTGCTGCGCGACCTGAACGCGGCGTATCGCAGCGAGCCGGCGCTGCACGTGAGGGACACCGAGCATGACGGCTTCCGCTGGGTGGTGCTGCACGACGCCGAGCAGAGCGTGTTCGCCTGGCTGCGGTTCGGCAGGTGGGGGCAGCGGCCGGCGCTGGTGGTGTGCAACTTCACGCCGGTGGTGCGGCACGGCTACGCGGTCGGCGTCAGCCAGGCGGGCGAGTGGGAGGAGCTGCTGAACAGCGATGCCAGCCGGTATGGCGGCTCCAACGTCGGCAACCATGGCTCGGTGAGTGCCGCCGAGGTGCCGATGCACGACCAGCCCGCCTCGCTGACCCTGACGCTGCCGCCCCTGTCCACCCTGATCCTGGTGCCGAAGGCATGAGCGTCGATGACGCGCTGCTGGAAACGCTGGCGGAGCGTGCCGGGGTGTCGACGCGGTGGGAGGACGCGTTCGGCAGGATGCACGCGGTCACGCCGGACAACCTCCAGGCGGTGCTTGCAGCCCTCGGGCTCGGCGCGGGGTCGGAGGGCGACGTGCGCGAGCTGATCGCCACCTTGGAGCGGGAACAGGCGGAACTGCCGCCACGGGTGACCGGGGACGCGGGCGGCGAGCTGCTGCTGCCGGTCCGTCCCGGCTCCTGGCGGATGGAGGACGAGCACGGCGCGGTCTCGTCCGGGACCGCCACGGCGCGGAACGGGCAGGCCTGCGTGATCCTGCCTGGCGAGCCAGGCTACTACCGGCTCGAGATCGACGGACGCGAGACGAGCGTGGCGGTGGCGCCGCCGCGCTGCTTCGGGATCGCCGACGCGTTCGCGGCACCGGGTCTGGAGCGCGGACACGCGCCGCGCGGCTGGGGGCTGGCGCAGCAACTCTACGCGCTGCGCCGGCCGGGCGATGGCGGGGTCGGGGATTTCGCGGCCCTGGCGGAGTTCGTTCGGGAAGCCGCTGGTTACGGCGCGTGCGCCGTGTCGATCAGCCCGGTGCACGCGCAGTTCTCGGCCGACCCCGACCGGTTCAGCCCCTATGCGCCGTCCAGCCGGATCATGCTCAACGTGCTGCACGTCGCCGCCGACGATCCGGGCGAGGACGCGGCGAGGCTGGAGGCGCTCGACCTGGTGGACTGGCCGGCGGTGGGTCGCGACCGGCTGCGGCGCCTGCGCCGCAGCTTCGGGTCCGGGCCGGCGGATGACGGGTTCGCCGCGTGGCGCCGGCGGGAAGGCGACAAGCTCGAGTCGCATGCCCTGTTCGAGGCGCTGCACGCGCATCTGTGGCGCGAAGGCGGCGGTGCGTGGCACTGGAAGGACTGGCCGGAACAGTTCGGCGATCCGCACGCGCCGGGCTCCGCCGCGTTTGCCGCCTCCCATCCGGACGAGATCACGTTCCACGCCTGGCTGCAGTACCGCGCCGACCGGGAGCTGGGCGCGGCGCAACAGGCGGCGGTCGATGCCGGGATGGCGATCGGCCTGATCTCGGACCTGGCGGTCGGGACCGACTCCGGCGGCAGCCATTGCTGGAGCCGCAGGCAGGAGACGCTGGTCGGGTTGACGGTGGGGGCGCCGCCCGACCTGCTGCAGAAGGCCGGGCAGAACTGGGGCATCACCGCGTTTTCCGGCCGCGGCCTGCGGGCGAACGGGTTCCGGGCCTTCGTCGAGATGCTGGAAGGGGCGATGCGGCACGCGGGCGGGGTGCGGATCGACCATGCCATGGGCCTGACCAGGCTGTGGGTGATCCCGGAAGGGCGGAGTGCTGCCGACGGGGCCTACCTGCAGCTCCCGGAGCGCGACCTGATCCGCCTGACCCGGCTGGAGTCGGTGCGCAACCGCGCCATCGTGCTCGGCGAGGACCTGGGAACCGTGCCGGCCGGGTTCCAGGACCGGCTGCAGGAGGCGGGCATCGACGGCATGCGGGTGCTGTGGTTCGAGCGCGACGACACCGGGTTCAGCCCGCCGTCGGGCTGGACCAGGCAGGCCAGCGCCATGACCAGCACGCACGACCTGCCGACCGTTGCGGGCTGGTGGAAGGGGCATGACATCACCACCCGGCGCGCCCTCGGCGGGTCGGAGGCGGACGAGCAGCGCGAGCTCGGCGAGCGGGCCAGGGCGCGGGGCGAGCTGTGGACGGCGATGCAGGCGAGCGGCGCCGCGTCCGGGCCGATGCCGGCGGTGTGGGACGCGGCGCCGGTGGTGGACGGCGCGGTGGCGCAGGTCGGCGGCTCGGCCTGCGAGCTGGTCATGGTGCCGACGGAGGACGTGCTCGGGCTGGAGGAGCAGCCCAACGTTCCGGGC
Source organism: uncultured Acetobacteraceae bacterium (assembly GCA_964247735.1). Taxonomy (GTDB): domain Bacteria; phylum Pseudomonadota; class Alphaproteobacteria; order Acetobacterales; family Acetobacteraceae; genus Lichenicola. The sequence goes on along the minus strand of CAXTVS010000033.1, from coordinate 11,097 downwards.
ACCGTCGCCGAGCATCCGAACTGGCGCCGCCGCCTGCCCGATCCGGTGGGTGCGGTGCTGTCGGGCGAGCGGACCACGCTCAGGCTGCGCCGGCTGGAGCAGCAGCGGCGCAGCTGAGGACCGGGCTGGAGCTTTTGTCCCGTCGGGTGCAACCTGGTTCCGGTGCCGGCACTTAGTGTTCCGTTAAGATGCCGTCACGGCGGGCGTCCTTGATTCCCGGTTGGTCGGGCGGTCCTCCGCCCTGCTCCGGCGACCGGTGGCCCGATCGAGGGAGAATGCCATGAGCAGACTGGTCGTCGTGTCCAACAGGGTGTCGATCCCGACGGGCGACGCGAAGGCGGGCGGTCTGGCGGTGGCGCTCAACGACCTGATGGAGCGGCAGGGCGGGCTGTGGTTCGGCTGGAGCGGCCGCACCTCCGAGGGCAAGGGAGCCCAGGTCCCGGAGGTGGTGCAGCACGGGTCGGTCGAGTACGCCACCGTGGACCTGACCCCGTCGGAGCACGAGCTGTACTACAACAACTTCTCCAACGGCACGCTGTGGCCGCTGATGCACTCGCTGCCCGAGCAGATGAACTTCGACCGGCGCAGCCTGCAGGGCTACCGGGCGGTGAACACCCGCCTGACCGACGTGCTGCTGCCGCTGCTGCGGCCGAGCGACACCATCTGGATCCACGACTACCACCTGCTGGCGATGGCGGCGGTGATGCGGGCGCGCAACGTGTCGTGCCCGATCGGCTTCTTCCTGCACACGCCGTTCCCGAGCCCGGACATGATCTCCAGCGTGCCGGACGCGGCGCTGTTCATACGCGACCTGCTGTCCGCCGACCTGCTGGGGTTCCAGACCGCGAACGACGCGGAGAACTTCTCCGCCTCGGCGCAGCGGATCGCCGGCGCCGCGCGGCTGGCGGGCGGCGGGCTGCAGCTCGGCAACCGGCAGATCCGGGTCGGCGCGTTCCCGGTGGAGATCGATCCCGGCGACTTCGCCGAGATGGCGGCGGAAGCGCACGGGAATGCGGAAACCGAGCGGCTGCGCCGCAGCCTGGACGGGCAGAGCCTGATCCTGGGCGTGGACCGCATGGACCCGACCAAGGGGCTGCGGCACCGGCTGGCCGGCTATCGCCGCCTGATCGAGAGCCGGCACGAGTGGACGCGGCAGACCACCTTCCTGCAGATCGCCGCCGCCAGCCGGCAGGACGTGGACGCGTACCAGACCCTGCGCGACGACCTGGAGGGGGCGGCCGGGGCGATCAACGCCCGGCTGGGCGAGTCGGACTGGGTGCCGATCCGGCTGATCAGCCGCGGCGTGCCGCGCGACGCCATCGCCGGCTTCATGCGCGAGGCGCGGATCGGGCTGGTGACGCCGCTGCGCGACGGCATGAACCTGGTGGCCAAGGAGTACGTCGCGGCGCAGGACCCCGACGATCCGGGGGTGCTGGTGCTGTCGAAGTTCGCCGGCGCCGCGCGGCAGCTCGGGGCCGCCATCCTGGTCAACCCGGTCGATCCGGACGAGATCGCCGACGCGCTGGACCTCGCGCTGCGGATGAGCCGGCCGGAGCGGCAGGACCGCTGGAAGGCCTGCTGGGAGGCGATCAAGGACGCGTCCGCGCTCGGCTGGGGCCGGTCCTTCGTGTCGGCGCTGTCGCGCGCCGGCGGCGAGGTGCCGCGCGCGGCACGGCCGCCGCGGATCACGGACCTTCCGGTCGAGCGGCGCACCGGCACCGGCAACGACATCCGCATCGTGTCCACCCAGCCCGGTTCGCGCTCCGTCAACTGAGCGGGATCAAGCCTCCGGAGCGCCGCGCCGGGCCGCCGGCAGGGCGTTCCGGTGGCCTGCCGTCCTGTGACAGCGTTGTCGCAATCCTGCCGTACTGACGCCACACGGCGGGGGCCTGTTCGGGCCGGCGGACGGAAGGGCTTGTCGATGGCGTTGCCGATGCGAAACGGACCGGAACCGGCAGCCATGCGCCCGGCGCGGCTGCTCCTGGCTCTCGGCCTGTCCGTGCTGGCGGTGACGGCCGGGCCGTTCCCGACGCTGGCGCAGCCGCACGGCGGCGGGTTCGGCGGCCATCCCGGCGGACGGTCCGGAGGCTTCGGCGGCCGGCCAGGCGGCTTCGCCGGCCACGGAGGCGGGTTCGGGGGACGGCCCGGAGGCTTCGGCGGACACGGACCGTTCGACGGCGGATTCGGCGGTGGGCGGGGCGTCGAACGTGGCGTCGGGCGGGGCGGCTTCGTCGGCCGCCACGGGGCTCCCTTCCTCGTCGGGCGTGCCGGCGGGTTCGCCGGCCGGGGGGAAGGGTTCCGCGGTGGCGGCTGGCGCCGGGACTACGGTCACCGGCTGCCCCTCGGGCTGGGCATCGGCGCGGGCGTGCTGGTCGGCGCGGCGCTGGCGGATCGCTGGGAGCGCAGCGGCGGCTGGTACGGCAACGGCGGGTGGTGGCAGCCGGGATACGGCTGGGACCAGCCGGCCTGGATCTGGGACGACGCCGAGGTCGCCGGCGGTCCCGCGGTGCTGTTCGCGACGCCGTACGTGGTCTACGCGCCGCCGCCGCTCTACGTCGCGCCGCCGCCGATCGTGCTGGGGGCGCCGGCCGCGTTCGCCGCCCCGGTCGCGTCCGTGCCGGTCGCGGCCGCTCCGCCGCTCGCGGTCGCGCCGGCGCAGGTGTTCTACGCCGCGGTGCCGCCGCCGGTGCTGGTCCTGCCGCCGCCGCCGCTGCTGATCGCGGCCGAGCCGCCGCCGGTGGTGTTCGCGCCGCCGGTGTATCCGCTGGTGATCGGGCCGCCGCTGCTCGGGCTCACCACCGCCTATCTGGGCGAGGTCGGGGTGGGCGGCTGGGGCCGTGACCGGCGCGGGGTCGACTGGGGAGTCTGGCGCGGCGGCGTCGACGGCCCGGGCTACCGTTACGGAGGTGGCGAGGGGCTTCGCCCGGTGGCGGGCGCCGCCATCGCCGGCGGCGTGATCGGCGGCCTGGTGGGCGCACGCAGCGGCTGGCACCGACAGAGCGGCTTTCGTGCGCAGCCATGGGGCGGGGACAGGCGGGGCGGCTACGGCGGCCAGGGCGGCTGGCATGGCGGTGGCGGCTGGCACGGTGGCGGCTGGCACGGTGGCGGACGGGCCGGCGGCTGGGCTGGCGGCGGCTGGCATGGCGGCGGGCCCGGGGGAGGCTGGCATGGCGGCGGTGGGCGCGGCGGCGGCTGGGGTGGACATGGCGGCGGCGGCCGCGGCTGGCGCTAGCGCGACGGGATGGGAAGACAGACGATGAGACACACGATGATCCTGGCCCTGGCCCTGGCGCTGGCGGCCTCGCCGCTGGCGGTTGCCGGCGCCGGTGCCGCCACGGCGCCGCCGGAGCAGACCGAGCAGCAGGCGGCCGACCAGCGGATCCAGACGCTGCAGGCGGCGCTGCAGATCGCCCCGCCGCAGATGGCGCAGTGGAACAGCTTCGCCCAGGCGATGCGCGACAACGCGGCCGCGACCGACGCGCTGTTCCGCAACCGTGCCGCAAGCGCCGCGACCATGAACGCGGTCGACAACATGAAGTCCTACGCCGCGGTGGCGCGGTCGTATGCGGACAACACGCAGAAGCTGTCGGACGCGTTCGGCACCCTCTACGCCGCGCTGTCCGACCAGCAGAAGCAGGTCGCCGACCGGCTGTTCCGGCAGCAGGCGGAACACCAGACCGCGAGGAAGTAGACGCCCGGGCCGATCGTGTTGCGCGGGCGGACGCCATCGGCCAGAACCGGGCCATGGCGCCTCCCCTGCTTCTGCTCCAGGACATCCGGCTGACCCTCGGCGGCGCGCCGCTGCTGGACGGCGCCGGGTTCGGCGTGTCGCCCGGCGAGCGGCTGTGCCTGGTCGGCCGCAACGGCTCGGGCAAGTCGACCCTGCTCCGGATCGCCGCCGGCGAGCTGCTGCCGGATTCCGGCACCCGGTTCCTGCAGCCGGGCACCACCCTGCGGGTCCTGCCGCAGGAGCCCGACCTGTCCGGGCACGCCACCACGCTGGACTACGTGCGGGCCGGGCTCGGGCCGAACGATCCCGGGCATCGTGCGGGCGCCCTGCTGGGCGAGCTCGGCCTGGACGGGACGGAGGACCCCGCGCGCCTGTCCGGTGGCGAGGCGCGGCGGGCGGCGCTGGCGCGCGCCCTGGCGCCCTCCCCCGACCTGCTGCTGCTGGACGAGCCGACCAACCACCTCGACATGCCGACCATCGAGTGGCTGGAACGCGAGCTGCTGTCGTCGGCGGCCGCCATGGTGATGATCAGCCACGACCGGCGGCTGCTGCAGACGCTGTCGCGCAGCGTGGTGTGGCTGGACCGCGGCACGACCCGGCGGCTGGACCAGGGCTTCGCGCGGTTCGAGGGCTGGCGCGAGGAGGTGCTGGAGCAGGAGGAACGCGACGCGCACAAGCTCGACCGGCAGATCGCGCGGGAAGAGGACTGGATGCGCTACGGCGTCACCGCGCGGCGCAAGCGCAACGTGCGACGGGTCGGCGAGCTGGCGGCGCTGCGGCAGGCGCGTCGGGAGGCGGTGGGCAACCCGCAGGGGCTGAAGCTGGAGGCGAGCGGCACCGGGCTGTCCGGCCGCCTGGTGGCGGTCGCGGAGGACGTGTCCCGGTGGTTCGACGGCCGGCCGATCGTGCGCGATCTCGACCTGCGCGTGCTGCGCGGCGACCGGCTCGGCATCGTCGGCGCCAACGGGGCCGGCAAGACCACCCTGCTGCGGCTGCTGACCGGGCTGGACACGCCGGACGGGGGCAGGATCAAGCTCGGCAGCGGCCTTGCGGTGGTGACGCTGGACCAGCAGCGGCGCAGCCTGGACCCGGACGCCACCCTGGCGGCGACGCTGACCGGGGGCGCCGGCGACCAGGTGCAGGTCGGCGCGGAGAAGCGCCACGTGATCGGCTACATGAAGGACTTCCTGTTCCGGCCGGAGCAGGCGCGCACCCGGGTCGGCGTGCTGTCGGGCGGCGAGCGCGGACGGCTGATGCTGGCCTGCGCCCTGGCGCGCCCGTCCAACCTGCTGGTGCTGGACGAGCCGACCAACGACCTCGACCTGGAAACCCTGGACCTGCTGCAGGAGATGCTGGGCGGCTATCCGGGCACGGTGCTGCTGGTCAGCCACGACCGCGACTTCCTCGACCGGGTGGCGACGTCGGTGGTGGCCGCGGCCGGCGGCGGGCGGTGGGTCGAGTATGCCGGCGGCTACAGCGACATGCTGGCCCAGGGCGGCGGCGTGGCCGGCGGATCGGGGAACGCGAGCGTCCCGGCCAGGCGCGACGCCGCGGCACCGGCCAGGGCCGCCAGGGCCGCGTCGCGCAAGCTGTCGTTCAAGGACAAGCACGCGCTGGAGCAGCTGCCGGACCGGATCTCGGCGCTGGAAGCCGAGATCCGGCACCTGCGTCAGGTGCTGGGCGACGGCAGCCTGTACGGGCGCGACCCGGACAGCTTCGCCCGGTCGACGGATGCCCTGGCGGCGGCGGAAGCCGCGCTGGCGGCGGCGGAGGAGCGCTGGCTGGAGCTGGAGCTGCTCCGGGACGAGATGGCAGGCGGTTGAGGCGGTTGCGGTCGTTCGCGGGGCGGCCTGCAACAAAGCGCGACGGCGGGGCGTTCAGCGAGTGCCCTACCGTCAGACAGGACGATCCGATGGTTCGCGACGCCCCGATCGGCACCGTCCGCGCGCGTGCCTACACCATCCCCACCGACGCGCCCGAGGCCGATGGCACCATCGCCTGGACGTCCACCACGATGGTGGCGGTCGAGGTCGAGGCGGGCGGGCGGGCGGGGTTCGGCTACACCTACGGCGCGGGCAGCGCTGCCGCCCTGGTCGCGGGCAAGCTCGCCGAGGTGCTGCACGGGCTCGACGCGATGGACGTGGCGACGGCGTGGCGGGCGATGCAGGGCGCGGTCCGCAACATGGGGCGGTCGGGCATCGCGGCCACCGCGGTGTCGGCGGTCGACCTGGCGCTGTGGGACCTGAAGGGCAGGCTGCTCGACCTGCCGCTGGCGACGCTGCTCGGACGCGCCCGCGAGGCGGTGCCGATCTATGGCAGCGGCGGCTTCACCAGCTATGACGATACGGCGTTGCAGCGCCAGCTCGCCGGCTGGGTGGAGCGGGATGGCTGCCGGTGGGTGAAGATGAAGATCGGCTCGGAGCCGGAGCGCGATCCGGCGCGGGTCGCGGCGGCCAAGGCGGCGATCGGCGACGCCGTGCTGTTCGTGGACGCCAACGGCGCCCTCGACCCGAAGCAGGCGATCCGGATGGCGGAAACCTTCGAGGCGCAGCAGGTCGCCTGGTTCGAGGAGCCGGTGTCCTCCGACGACACGGCCGGGCTCGCCTTCGTGCGCGGCCGGGTGCCGGCGCGGGTCGAGGTCGCGGCCGGCGAGTACGGGTACAACGCCGACGACTTCCGGCGCTGGCTGGAGGCGGGTGCGGTCGACGTGCTGCAGGCGGACGTCACGCGGTGCGGCGGCGTGACCGGCTTCCTGCAGGCCGGCGCGGTGGCGGACGCGCATCACGTCGACCTGTCCGGCCATTGCGGGCCGTCGGCGCATCTGCATGTCGCCTGCGCGGTGCCGCGGCTGCGCCATCTCGAATGGTTCCACGACCACGCCCGGATCGAGCACATGCTGTTCGACGGCGCGCCGGTGCCGGAGGACGGCGCGATCCGGCCCGACCTGACGCGCCCCGGGATCGGCATCGCGCTGAAGCGCCAGGATGCCGAGCGATTCGCCGCATGATGGCCATCACCACCAACGGGACTGCACCGGCGAATGACGCTCCTGCCTGACCTCCTCATGCCCCGGCGCAGCGGTCGCGACGTGCAGGCGCGCCGGACCCTGGCGGCGCTGTCGCGTCAGGTGTCGGCGCTGCGGACCGCGTCGCCCGTGCCGGGCGTCCTGAAGCCGAAGGGGCCGCCGGCGGCGAAGCCGGTGGTGGTGGGGGCGGCGCAGAAGCTGAACCAGGCCTCTGGCGTGCTCGCGTTCTCGGTGCTGACCGACAGCGCGCTGGAGCACTATCGCGGCAGCTTCCGCAACAAGGCGATGTTCACGCCGCTGGTGGTGTCCACCCTGGCGCTGGCCGCCAGCGCGCACGGCACCGCTGACGACCGGCCGGACGTGCACGCGGCGCGCGACGCGGTCTACGCGCTGACGGCGGTGACCGGGCTGATCGGCACCGCGTTCCACCTCTACAACGTGGGCTCGCGGCAGGGCGGCTACAGCTGGCTCAACTTCTTCTACCGCGCGCCGATCGGGGCGCCGATGGCGATCGCGATCAGCGGCGTGCTCGGCAACATGTCGGAGCGGCTGCGGAAGACGCCGAGGGGGGCGCCGCCGACGCTGTATGGCCTGGACGCCGGCAAGGCGCTGTCGCTGTTCACCGCCCTCAGCCTCGCCGGCACCACCGGCGAGGCCTGGCTGCTGCACTTCCGCGGCAACTTCCAGAACCCGTTCATGTACACGCCGATCACCATCCCGCCCGCGTCCGGCGCCCTGCTGGCCGACGCGGCGCTGCGCGGCGGCCAGGCCCGACGCAGCGCCGCCAGGGCGGGAATGATCGCGACCGCGCTGGCCGGCCTGGCCGGTACCGGCTTCCACATGCGCGGCGTGGCGCGGATGATGGGCGGGTGGCGGAACTGGACCCAGAACCTGCTCGACGGGCCGCCGGTGCCGACGCCGCCGGCCTTCACCGGCCTGGCGCTCGCCGGCCTGGCCGCCCTCGACCTGCTGGAGCGACGCCATGACTGAGGGGCTGCCCCGCTACCCGGGCTACGACGTGCTGCGCAAGCGCAACACCGTGTCCTGGAACGACCCGACGCGGACGGCGATCGACCGCCGCCTGGCGGTGGACCGCGACCCGCACACGCTGAGCGAGAGGGAGTTCGCCACGCTGCAGGCGATCTGCGACCGCGTGGTGCCGCAGGAGCAGGGGCCGGACTTCGTGCCGCTGGCCGCCTATGTCGACCAGGAGCTGACCCTCGATCTCAGCCTCGGCTACCGCTACGCCGGCCTGCCGCCGGCGCGGGAAGCCTGGCACCGGGCAATCGCGGCGCTGGATGCGGAGGCGGAGAAGGCGTTCGGCGCCGCGTTCGTCGCGATCGACGCGGCCCGGCGCGACGCGCTGCTGACCCGCATGCAGAAGGGCGAGCTGCACGACCCAGCCTGGGGCGACATGAAGCCGGACCTGTTCTTCAAGCAGCACATCCTGGTCGACATCGTGGCGGCGTACTACGCCCATCCGACCGCCTGGAGCCGGATCGGCTATGGCGGCCCGGCCAGCCCGCGCGGCTACGTGCGGATGGGGTTCGGCATGCGCGATCCCTGGGAGGCGGCGGAGGCCAAGCCCGGAGAGGACGCGAAGGCGGCGAGGAAGAACCGGAATGTCTGAGGGGATCCTCACCAACCGCGAGCCGCTGCGCTCCGGGCTCGACCTCGACGCGATGCACAGGCCGCGGGCGAGGAACGGCCGGGCGCCGGATCCGCACGTGCCCGGCGGCTGGTTCTCCATGCGCGAGTATCGCGAGGACGAGGCGGTCGACTTCGCCATCGTCGGCACGGGTGCGGGCGGCGGCGCGCTGGCGGCGCGGCTGGCGGAGATGGGGTTCTCGGTGGTGGCGTTCGACGCCGGGCCGTTCTTCCGCCCGCTGGAGGACTTCGCCTCCGACGAGACGGCGCAGAGCCAGCTGTTCTGGACCGACCGGCGCGTCACCGAGGGCGAGAACCCGCTCAAGCTCGGCAGCAACAACAGCGGCAAGGCGGTGGGCGGGTCCACCGTGCACTACGCCATGGTGGCGTTGCGGCAGCGGCCGGAGTCGTTCAGGTCGCGCACCCTGCAGGGCTTCGGCGCCGACTGGCCGGTCGACTGGCGCGAGATGTGGCACTACTACGCGGAGGCCGAGGAGGCGCTGAAGATCTCGGGGCCGATCAGCTATCCCTGGGGCCCCAAGCGGCCGCGCTATCCGTACCGGCAGCACGACCTGAACGCGGCGGCGCTCACCCTGGCGAAGGGGGCGGAGAAGCTCGGCATCAAGTGGACCGAGACGCCGCTGGCGACGGTGTCGGCGCCGCGCGGCAAGTCGCCGCCGTGCGTGTATCGCGGGTTCTGCCGCGTGGGATGCTCGACCAACGCCAAGCAGAGCATGCTGGTGACGTTCATCCCGCGCGCGATCAAGGCGGGCGCGGAGATACGCGACCTCGCCATGGTGGGGCGGATCGAGACCGACAAGAAGGGGCTCGCCACCGGCCTGCACTACCATCGCGACGGCGCCTGGCGGTTCCAGCGCGCGCGCAACGTGATCGTCGCCGGCTACGCGATCGAGACGCCGCGTCTGCTGCTGAACTCGGCCAGCGACCGGCACCGGCACGGTCTCGCCAACTCGTCGGGGCTGGTCGGCAAGTACCTGATGACGCAGTCGAACGTGGCGGTGTGGGGCGAGATGGACGAGGAGGTGCGCTGGAACAAGGGGCCGCCCTCGCTCGCCATCACCGAGCACTGGAACTACGACGACAGCAAGGACTTCTTCGGCGGCTACATCCACATGAGCCAGGGGCCGCTGCCGGTGGAGTGGGCGTCGGTGCATACCGGCGCACGCGGGCTGTGGGGCCAGGCGCTTGCCGACGAGATGCAGAAGTACAACCACATGGTCGGGCTCAAGATGGTCGGCGAGATGATGCCGCAGGAGCGCAACACCGTGACGCTCGCCGACGAGGAGGACCAGTACGGGCTGAAGGTGGCGCGCGTCACCTACAGCTGGTGCGACAACGACAAGGCGATGATCGAGCACTCTCTGGACTTCATGGGCCGCCAGCTCGAAGCGTCGGGGGCGCGGAACGTGTGGCGGCAGCCCGACGACACCAACCACCTCGCCGGCACGGCGCGCATGGGCGACAACCGGCGCACCAGCGTGGTCAACTCCGATTGCAGGAGCTGGGACGTTCCGAACCTGTTCATCTGCGACGGGTCGGTGTTCCCGACCACCGGAGGCGTGAACCCGTCGCTGACGATCCAGGCGCTGGCGCTGCGCACCGCGGACCGCATCCAGGCGCTCGCCAGGCGAGGCGAGCTGTGACGGATGGCGGGGAACTGGCAGGCGAGACCTGCGTCGCCTGCCGGCCGGATGCGGTCCGGTTGCAGCCGGACGAGGTCGACGCGCTGTTGTCCGGCCTGCCGCATTGGCAGCCTGGCGAGGACGGACGCGTGATCCATCGCCGCTACGCGTTCCGGGACTTCGCTGCCGCGTTCGGCTTCGTCTCGACGATCGCCGCCATCGCGGAGCGGCAGCACCACCATCCCGACCTCCGCTTCGGCTGGGGCTATGTCGAGGTGGACCTGCAGACCCATGCGATCGGCGGGCTGCACCGCAACGACTTCGTCGTCGCGGCGCAGATCGAGCGCGCGTTCGTCGCGACATCCAGGGAGACGGAATCATGAAGACGCGTCAGCTCGGCCGCAATGGCCTCCTCGTGTCCGCGCTCGGACTCGGCTGCATGGGAATGTCGGAGTTCTACGGCGATCGCGACGAGGCGGGCGCGATCGAGACGCTGCACGCGGCGATCGATGCGGGCGTCACCTTTCTCGACACCGCCGACATGTACGGCAGCGGCCACAACGAGGAGCTGATCGGGCGGGCGATCAAGGGCCGGCGCGACGAGGTGGTGATCGCCACCAAGTTCGGCAACGTCCGTGGTCCGAACGGCGAGTTCAAGGGTATCGACGGCCGGCCGGAATACGTGGCGGCTGCCTGCGAGGCCAGCCTGAAGCGGCTCGGGATCGAGACGATCGACCTGTACTACCAGCATCGCGTCGACGCGAACATCCCGATCGAGGACACGGTGGGCGCGATGGCGGCCCTGGTGGCACAGGGCAAGGTGCGCCATCTCGGGCTGTCGGAGGCGGCGCCGGCGACGATCCGGCGCGCGCATGCGGTGCATCCGATCGCGGCGCTGCAGACCGAGTACTCGCTGTGGAGCCGCGAGCCGGAAGGGGAGATCCTGCCGACGCTGCGCGAGCTCGGCATCGGCTTCGTGCCGTACAGCCCGCTCGGGCGCGGCTTCCTCACCGGGCAGTACACCAGCATCGACGACTTCGCCCCCGACGATT
>CAXTVS010000032.1:0-41248 GCA_964247735.1 uncultured Acetobacteraceae bacterium | reverse complement strand
GCTCGTGGTGCCGAAGGCCGTGGTAGTCGCCCATGGACTGCTCGATCAGCGCCGGCTCGATCTCCCAGTCGGTGTGGGGGTAGCCGGCCTGCTGGATCGCATGGGCCGTGCGTTGCGTGCGCGACAACGGCGTGACAACCCAGACTGCCCCGCGCGGCAGCCGCGCTGCCAGCGACTCGTACATCGGCACCTGGGACACCAGACTTTCCGGGCAAAGCGGCACGTCGAGCGTGCCGTAGAGCCTGAGCCGGGCGTTCTGCTCCACCAGGGCATGCCGGATCAGCCAGAAGCGCGTGGTCCCCGGCACCAGCGCGGGGATATCGAGAAAAGCGGCGCGCTGGGTCATGGAAACTCGGTCCGGAGCTGGCGGAGAAGGCAAAACGGACCGGGATCAGCACAGACCGTGATGGCGGGACGAAGGCAGGGTTGGGACGAGCGTCAGATGTTGAGGCCTGGATCCGCGCGACGCGGCAGCGGCACGTCGGAAGCGAAGCGCGGCTCGGGGTCGAGGGCTGCCAGCGTCGGCCAATGGCGAAGCAGAAGGTCGATCTTGTCCAGGATCCGGCGGACATCGGCGATCTCGCGCGCCATCCGCACCGGAGCCGCCAGCCCCTCATGCGACGGCTCGCCCGACAGGAGCCGCGCGCCCACCGAGATGCGCAGCGCACCCGCCATGGCACCATCGAGCCGGTCGTCCGCCACCGGAGCGGGCTGCCCGATATGGCAAAGCAGCCGGGCCAGCATCCGGTCGGCATCATCCGCTGTGTCGGGCATTGCCCGCGACACGTCGGCATTGAGCCAGCGATAGACCAGCCGCGCCCGCGACACGTCCAGCGGCCGCCGCACGCCATCCGGACCAGGTGCCAGCACCAGGAAGCTGCGTATGGTCTGCAGCTGGTCCCAGCAGGCCTCGCCGGCAGGTGACAGTGCCGGACGCAGCGGCGCCGGTACCTCGACCGCGGCGACGTGGAGGCTGGTCGCAATCGCGTCCTCCACGCCGGCAATGAAGGCAGTCGTGCGCTGCAGCGCTAGCCGCTCCGGCACCTGGGCGAAGGCGGCCATCTCCGCCAGCGCAGCCTGCCAGCGCAGCACCATGCCCAGGTTGACTGCGCCGTCGGCGACGACGGCTGGCGCACCAGGCGGCCAGTCGGCGCTGCCGCCGTAGTCGGCCAGTCCTTCCGGAAGCCGTCCCGACTCATGAAGACGGGCTGCCAGATGCTTGGGCAGCAGCAGCGCCCCACAGAACGGCGGGCCGGTGAAGAACTTCGAGCCGGTGATCATTACCATCCAGCCGCGTGCGATGTAGTCCTGCACGCGCCGGCGATCGAGACGCGTCTGGCACGCATCGACCACCACATACAGCCGCTTACCGAGGCGCGCCTGTAGGGTCTCCAGGCAGTCCAGGCTCGGCGCCAGCAGCCCGGTCTTGGACAGGTCGAGCCGGTGAAGCAGCACCGTCCGTCCTGTTTCCACCTCGGCGTCGGCCAGCCTGATGCAGGCGGCATCGACATCCGCAGGCGGCAGCAGGCGGCCTGCGGCATCGCGGATCGGGACTGACAGCACCCGCGTGTCGGTGGGGAACCCGGCAATCCACCCACCCTTGGCCACCGGCCGACCGCGTGCGGTGTCGGAGGCGAAGTGCCGTCCTGCCGCTGCCAGCGGCACCCCTGCCCCGGTCTCCTCGGGTGCCAGCAGCACGTTGCTGACCGGCTGCCGGATCGCCATCCCTGATGCGTCGGGCAGGCAGCACACGGCCAGGGCCGCCATCTCGCTGTCGGTGCCGGAAGGCGACAGCACGATGCCGGATGGATCGTCCAGTCCGTAGTGTCGGCCGATCGCATCACGCACCCGCTCGGTTTCTTGGACGAGCTCGGCGGGAAGCTGACCGGCGAGTGCCGCGATCGCCACGCGCTTTCGTGCTGCCTCGGCCCCCGCAAAGCCGCGCTCGGACAAGGACGAGGCGGTCGATGAGGCGAAGGTGACCGCCCAGGGACGCGGCCGGTGGCTGCACCCGTAATGGTTGAGCCCCGTCCGCGGATCGACCGCGAGCCTGGCGTCGCCCCCAGTGGCCATCAGAGTTTCCGCCGGGCCGATCTGGTCCCAGCAGGCGGCCAGCACTCGCGCCACGCCGTCCGGTACGATGCTGTCGTCCTGGCCCCTGCGTTCGGCGCGGAGCAGCCGGTAGGTGGAGCCCTGCAGGTGACGGATCCTGGCCCACACCACGCTCAGCGTTCCGGCGTCGGGCACCGCCGACCCGGCCATCAACCCGAGCCAAGAAACGGGAGCGGGCGGCGCTTCCGCATCGGTCGGTGCCGCATCCAGAAGCCAGAACCGGGCGGCGGTGCGCGCCGCGCACAAGCCGGCGAGGATCGGCAGGTCCAAGGCAGCCATCTCTCCTCCGTCCGTTGCGAGCCGGACGGCGGCATCCAGGAGCATGGACAGCTCGAGTGCATGGCGGATGTGGAAGGCGCAGATCCGCTCCTCGCCGAGGCAGGCGGCGCCCAGCACGACCTGTCCCTCCGGATCAGCGCGGAACGCGCTGTCGAGGGTGGCGTCGAACACGATCCGCTGGCGGTTGGCGACCACGCGTAGGTCAGGGCGCTCGAGCGCCGCCAGAAGCCGGGTGTTCAGGTTCTCGGCAAACACCGCTGTCCCTCCGTCATCCGCTTGTCGGGATTTGTGCCACTACGATAGCTGCGGCACGTGATGAGGCGAAGCCGCCGGATCATCCGGTTGTGGAAAGCCTTCTGCGTGCACGTCCTGGGGTTGTGGTGGTTGCCTGGCGGCCGTTGCGCTGCCAAGCTGGAAACGACCGACCACCATTTCGCCCGGCATTGGACCTTTGAATGCGGATTCTCCTCACTGGCGGTTGCGGCTTCATCGGCTCGGCGGTTGTCAGGCACCTGATCCGGTCCACCGCTCATTCGGTCGTGAACGTCGACAGGATGACCTACGCCGCTTCCGAGGACGCGCTGGAGGAGGCGCTGGAGGATCCGCGGCACACGCTGGTGAAGGCGGACGTCGCCGACCTCCCGGCGATGCAGGCGATCTTTGCCCAGCATCGGCCGGACGCGGTGATGCACCTGGCGGCCGAAAGCCACGTCGACCGCTCGATCGACGGGCCGGCGGTGTTCATCCAGACCAACGTGGTCGGCACCTTCTCGCTGCTGGAAGCGGCGCGCGGCTACTGGTCCGGCCTGGAGGGTGGGGCGAAGACCGCGTTCCGCTTCCACCACATCTCGACCGACGAGGTGTTCGGCGCCCTGGATGTCGACGATCCGCCCTTCACCGAAACGACGCCTTATGATCCGCGCAGCCCGTACTCGGCCAGCAAGGCGGCATCCGACCACTTGGTACGGGCCTGGCATCATACCTACGGACTGCCGGCCTTCGTCACCAACACCACCAACAACTACGGCTTCTGGCACTTCCCCGAGAAGCTGATTCCGCTGGTGACGATCAACGCCATCGAGGGTCGCGAGCTGCCGGTCTATGGCGACGGCTCGAACGTGCGCGATTGGCTGTTCGTGGAGGATCACGCGAGCGCCCTGGTGCGGGCGGTCGAGGTCGGCGAACCTGGCGAGACCTATGCGATCGGGGCACGCCAGCCGCGTTCCAACCTCCAGGTGGTGCAGGCGATCTGCCGCACCCTGGACGAGCTGCGACCGGATCCGGCCGGCCCGCGCGAGCGGCTGATCCGCTACGTGTCCGACCGGCCAGGCCACGACTGGCGCTACGAAATTGACGCCGGCCATGCCGAGCAGGCGCTCGGCTGGACGGCGCAGCACGATTTCGAAACCGGCATCCGGCGCACCGTGCAATGGTATCTGGATCACCAGGACTGGTGGGAGGCGATCCGGTCGGGCCGCTATACCGGGCAGCGTTTGGGGACAGCGGCATGACCACCCGAGCAGAAACCGGCATGAAGGGCATTCTGCTCGCAGGCGGCTCCGGTACCCGACTGCATCCGATCACCCTGGCCGCCAGCAAGCAGCTGCTGCCGGTCTACGACAAGCCGATGATCTACTACCCGCTCAGCACGCTGATGCTGGCCGGCATCCGCGACATCATGATCATCTCGACCCCGGCCGACCTGCCGCAGTTCGAGCGCCTGCTCGGCGACGGCTCGCGCCTCGGCGTGCGCTTCACCTACCGGGTGCAGCCAAGCCCGGACGGCATCGTCCAGGCGTTCCTGATCGCCGATGAATGGCTCGGCCGCAACGCCTGCGCGCTGGCGCTGGGTGACAACCTGATCTTCGCCGACCACCTCGGCGTGCTCCTGCGTGCGGCGTCCGCCCGTCCGGAGGGTGCCACCGTGTTTGCTTATCAAGTGCGTGACCCGGAACGCTACGGCGTCGTGTCCTTCGACGAGAACGGGCGCGCCCTGGAAGTGGTCGAGAAGCCGGCCAATCCGCAATCGAACTGGGCGGTCACCGGGTTGTACTTCTACGACAACCGCGTGCTGGAGATGGCCAGGCGGATCAAGCCCAGCCCGCGCGGCGAGCTGGAGATCACCGACCTGAACCGGCTCTACCTCGAGGAAGGCACGCTGCACGTCGATCGGCTGGGGCGCGGCTGCGCTTGGCTCGATGCCGGCATGCCGGACAGCCTGATGCAGGCGGGAACCTTCGTGCAGACCATCCAGTCCCGTCAGGGCATGCTGGTTGGCTGCCCGGAAGAGGTCGCGTTCCGCATGGGCTTCATCGACTCCCATTCGCTGCGCAGCCAGGCCC
This sequence comes from uncultured Acetobacteraceae bacterium, assembly GCA_964247735.1. Taxonomy (GTDB): domain Bacteria; phylum Pseudomonadota; class Alphaproteobacteria; order Acetobacterales; family Acetobacteraceae; genus Lichenicola. The sequence goes on along the minus strand of CAXTVS010000032.1, from coordinate 36,515 downwards.
GCCAGCTGGCCAAGACCGAGCTCGGCCGGCTGTTGCTCGAGCTCGCCGACGGCGTGCACGCCTGAGCCGTTTATCGTCCAAACCGTCTGATCGAAGGGAGGATTCATGAAGGTCGAACGGCTCGCGATCCCCGACGTGATCCTGGTCACCCCGCCCCGCTTCAGCGACAGCCGCGGCTTCTTCTCCGAAACCTACAACCACCCGCGCCTCGCCGCGGAGGCCGGGATCGACCTCCCGTTCCTGCAGGACAACCATTCCTTCTCCCAGGAACGGGGGGTGGTGCGCGGCCTGCACTGCCAGCTCGCGCCCCATCAGCAGGGCAAGCTGCTGCGCTGCGCCAAGGGGGCGATCTTCGACGTCGCCGTGGATGCCCGCACCGGCTCGCCGACCTACGGCAAGTGGGTCGGCGCCGAGCTCACCGGCGACAACTGGTCGCAGCTCTGGATACCGCCCGGCTTCCTGCACGGCTTCTGCACCCTGACCGACGACGTTGAGGTGCTCTACAAGTGCACCGACGTGTGGGACAAGGCGAGCGAGCGGGCGGTGATCTGGAACTGTCCGGAGATCGGCATCGAGTGGCCGATCAGGACGGAGGAGGCGATGCTGTCGGAGAAGGACGCACAGGCGCCGCACTTCTCCGCAGCCCATGGCTGGTTCCAGTACTGATGATCGAGCTTCCTCCCGGCGGCCCGATCCTGGTCACCGGCGGCAGCGGCCAGCTTGCGACCTCGCTGGTGCGCCTGGGCGGTCCACGCATTCACCGCGTCGGCCGCCCGACGTTCGACTTCGACCAGCCGGACACGATCAGGGCGGCGTTCACTGCCGTCTCCCCGGTGGCGGTGGTGAACGCCGCCGCCTGGACCGCGGTGGATGCGGCCGAGACTGCGGTCGAAGCCGCCATGCGCGCCAACCGCGACGGGCCCGAACTGCTTGCGAGCCTGTGCGCCCAGGCCGGCATTCCATTCGTGCACGTGTCCACCGACTACGTGTTCGACGGCGACAAGGGTGCGCCCTATGTCGAGGACGACCCCGTCTCCCCCACCGGCGTCTACGGCCGCACCAAGGTCGAGGGCGAGCAGGCGGCGGTGGCAGCCAACCCGCGCACGATCGTGCTGCGCACCTCCTGGGTGTACTCCTCGACCGGCAAGAACTTCGTCCGCACCATGATCAACGCTGGCGAGAAGAACGCCACCCTCAGGGTGGTAGGCGATCAGCGCGGGGCGCCCACGGCGTCGGACGACCTGGCGGCAGTAATCCTGTCGATCCTGGCCCGGATCGAGCGGAACGGCTGGCAGGACTCCTATGCCGGGATCTTCCACGCTGCCGGCACCGGCGAGACCACCTGGCACGGGCTTGCGGTCGCAGCGCTCGAGGCGGCTCAGGCGCATGGCCGCACCATGCCGGATGTGGTCGCGATCCAGACCATCGACTGGCCGACCCCGGCACGTCGTCCTGCGGACTCCCGGCTCGACTGCGACAAGCTGGAGCGCGTCTTCGGGGTTCGCCTGCCGCCCTGGCAGGGGAGCCTGACCCGCGCGGTGGACGAGCTTCTGGCGCCACCCACATCCTGACCGTCCGCCTCGACGCGTTCTCCTGGCGTACGGCTCCTGCCCGGGATGCCGTTGCCGATGCCCCTGCGGCGTCCGGCCGCGGCGAGGTGCGTCGAACCGGTATCGAGGTCGCCGAGCTGCTGCCGGTTGCGGTGCTGCTCTCGACCTTCGATGGAGCTCGCCATCTGCAACCACAGCTGCGGTCGCTCGCGGAACAGACCTACCGGCGCTGGACCTTGTTCTGGCGCGACGACGGGTCAGGCGACGGGACGACCGCCCTGGTGGATGCCTTCGGAAGCGAGCTGGGCGAGGAGCGCTGCATCGCGGTAACGGCACCCGGAGGCCATCTCGGCATCACCGGATCGTTCCTGGCGCTGCTGCGCCAGGTTCCGGCCGGGCATGTCGCCGCCTTCGCCGACCAGGACGACGTCTGGCTGCCGGAGAAGCTGGCGCGCGGGGTTGCGGCGCTGCAGGCGCTTCCGGCCGACCAGCCGGCGCTGTACTGCGCCCGCCAGCGCCTGGTTGCCGAAGACCTGTCGCCGCTCGGCCTATCGCCGCAGCCCGGGCAGTCGGCCGGTTTTCCGGCAGCGCTCACGCAGAACGTCGCCACCGGCTGCACCGTGATGCTGAACCAGGCCGCGGTCGCGCTGGTCGCGGCGAGCGAGCCGCCGGACGGCACCCTGCACGATTGGTGGTCCTACCTGCTGGTCAGCGCCGCGGGCGGGCGGCTGATCGCCGACCCGGTGCCAGTCGTGCTGTATCGCCAGCATGCCGCCAACGCGGTCGGCGCGCCGCACTCGCCGCTCCGCCGTGGGGTAATGGCGCTGCGCCGGGGGCCGGACGCGTTCATGCAGCTGTTCCGCCGCCATGTCGCAGGCCTGCTCGCCAGCGGCCCGGCGCTGTCGCCCGAGGCGGCGCGCGACCTGCGCATCCTTGACGACGCGCTGGCCGGCGGCCTGCTGGCACGGTTGCGGGCGATGCGTCGGGTTCGCAGCCTGATCCGTCGGACCAGGCTCGAAACCCTGCTGTTCCGGCTCTGGTTCCTGATCGGCTGAAACAGGGAGAAGCGGCCATGAGCAGGAACACGATCGGCCTGATCTGGGTGGCCGGCCTCGTGCTGGCGGTGCTGCTGACGGTGGTCGGACCCGGAGCGCTCGGAACCGAGCTCGGCACGGCGCTGGACCGGCTGATCGACAGCACCACGCTTGCGCTGGCGCAGGTGGGCGATCCGTTGCGCGAAATGATACGCGGCTTCGCCATCGCCACCTACGTCGTGTTCATCGCCCTCTGCGTCGTGGCGCGTCGCCGGGACCTGCCCTCCATGACGGCGGCGATCGTGGTGACGCTCCTGTTCCTGTTTCTGGTCGGCGCTCCGCACGGATGGGCCCGCTCGCTGCAGGGCAGGCACTGGTTCCTGGCCTTGTTGCTGAACTTGGCCGCCGCCCTGCTGATGACGCGCCGGCTGATGACGGGGCTGCCACCGGGCGGGAGCATCGGTCGGCGGTTCGGCGCTTGAACGACGCGGCGCCGCCGTCGGCTTGCCGGCCGTCAGGCATCGCTCCATCCTGGCCTGCATGACGGTCGCCCTATTCACCCACCCCGCCTGTCTGGCGCATGAGCCGGGAGCCGGACATCCTGAATGCCCGGACCGCCTGCGCACGGTGCTGGCCGCGCTCGACCACCCGGAGTTTGCCGGCCTGCGCCATGAGGAGGCGCCGCAGGTGAGCCTGGACCAGCTGTCGCTGGTGCATCCTGCCGACTACATCGCGCAGATCCTGGCGATCCAGCCGCCGCCTGGCGGAGCGGTGCACCTGGACGCCGACACCGTCATGAGCAGCGGCACTGCGGAGGCCGCACGTCGCGCTGCTGGGGGTGCCTGCGCAGCCGTTGATCTGGTCATGGCCGGCCAGGCCGGCAGCGCCTTCGTGGCGGTGCGGCCTCCGGGGCACCATGCGGAGCCGAGGCAGGCGATGGGTTTCTGCCTGTTCGGCAGCATTGCCATCGCTGCTCTGCATGCCCGTATACATTGGGGCGTGCGCCGGATCGCGATCGTCGACTTCGACGTGCATCACGGCAACGGCACGCAGGCGATGCTGCAGAACGATCCGCAGGTGTTCTTTGCCAGCAGCCACCAGTCTCCCTGCTACCCGGGAACGGGCGCCGCCTCCGAGACCGGGATCGACCGGAACGTGGTCAACCTGCCGCTGCCGCCCGGCACCGGATCGGCGGGATTCCGGCAAGGCTGGCGCGACCTGATCCTGCCGGCGCTGGACCGATTCAGCCCGGAGCTTCTGCTGGTTTCGGCCGGGTTTGACGCGCATCGCGCCGATCCGCTGGCCCAGCTGGAGCTCGAGGCCGACGATTTCAGCTGGCTTACCGAGGCGCTGCTTGAGATCGCCGGCCGACATTGCCGCGCCCGTCTCATCTCGGTCCTGGAAGGCGGCTACGATCTCGACGCCCTGGCCCTGTCGGCAGCAGCGCATGTGCGGGCGCTAATGCGACCGAACACCGGCTGACCTGGGAAGCCGGTTGGCGGATCCTGCTCCGCCGGCCGGCCAAGTCTAGAAGATCTTGTTGATCAGGTCGTCGCCGATCCCGAAGCCGGCACCCATCTCGATTGCGCGGCCGAATCCAGAGTTGAGGAAGCCACCCAGCATGCCGCCTCCCTGCTGTTGGGGCGCCGCATAGCCGGGCTGCGACTGCTGATAGGCAGCTTGTCCCCACCCCTGCTGCTGCGGCGGCGGAGCCATCTGGCTTTGCATCTGCGCCTCGTTGGCGACAAAACCGTGCAGCGCCTGCAGCAGGTTGGACACTTGGTCCTGCTCGGAACGGAAGGCGAGCGCCAGCTCACGCAGGTCGAGAAGCCATTCGCGGGCCTGCTGGTTGCCGCCCTGGGCAGCAGCCTGCAGCTTGCCGCCGAGCAGCTGTAGCGCCTGCGCCGTCTGCTGGGACTGTCCTTGGAGCTGCTGGTATTGCTGGTCGATCGTTTGCACGTCCATGCCGGTTCTCCTTGAACTCAATTGATGCAGCCAACGGGCCGAAAGCGAAACAGGCCGGCGGCTGGTTCCCGCAGCCTCGGCTCGTTTCAGCACCCGGCTCGATCTCCTGGCGCCGACGGTCCTGAACAGGCCTTCCTGTCAGCGCCAGCCGCCCGGGCCCCGATCGTAGTAGCCGTCGTGCCGGTGGCACCAGCTGAGGCCGAACGGGCCACATCCGCATCCGGCCAGGGTCGTTGCCATGAGCATGAGGGCAAGCGCGCTCCGGATCCTGTTCGTATGCCGCTTCATCATGACGTTTTCTCCTGCGAGCCGATGCTCTTGCCGGAGAAGGGCACTTGAAATGTGGCGGTTGGATGGAGGCGGGATGTCGCATCGTCTCGAACCTTCGGATTCGACCAGTGGCGCTTCGGTTCTTCGGCAACCGCCCGGCGCCGTGCTGTCCGGGTGGCCGTCCGGTACGCGGTTGGCTGCCCGTCCTCGTGACAGTAGCAGACAGCTCATGATGCGGCGTGGCGGATGTCCTGGATCCTTTCGTAACCCGCCGATGATCCCGGCGCCGCCGGCCGACACGCAGCTGATCGCGCTGCGCGCCAAGCTCGGGACCAACGAGCGGGAGCGGCGACGCGTCATCGCCATGATCGTGGGCCAGCCCGACACCCGCGCCGCCCTCGCCCGTGCGGTCGGAACGCACCCGGACCTGACCCGGCTGACGGCCGAGCGGCGGGTGCTGATCCAGGACATCTCCGGCATGCCGACCATGAGGGCAGACGGGCTCAAGGTGAAGGGCTGGGGTTTCTATACGCTTCCTGATCGACGACCTGCCGGTGCCGCGGAACGTGCGCGTCGAGATGGCGCGCAGCCTAGCCTCGGACGTGATCGAGGTGGTGGCGTGACCGCCGTGGTCCTGGCCAGGCGAGCGCGGTCCGGGTGCCGGCGCTCGACAGCCCGATGCCAACCTGATCCGACTGTTCGCGGAGTACGTTGCCTTCACCCGCGCGCTCAACCGGCTGATGGAGCTCGACAGTGGCCGGCGGGCGATCCCGCCGTCGAGGCGCAGATCAAGGCCATCGTCGGCCGACGCCACGAGATGCGCGACACCATCGCGGCGCTACCTGCCACCGCCAGCAACGGCCACCGGGCCAAGGCTGCGTTCGTGCTGCACTACATGTCAGCCGACGCCGACCATGACGCGGATCCAGCTGTGTCAAGAAGGCCGGCCTGCTGTCCGACGACCACGTGCCGGCGCACAGCTTGGTGCTGGACGTGCTGCGGCTACCCACGCCGGCGGCGCAGCGGGACCTGGATGCCGAGCTGATCGCCAAATGCGCCGCCTTCGACGCCCTGGAGCGGCAGTCTCTCGCGACCTTCCGCACCATTGATGGCATGCAGGGGCAGGATGTCTGCGACGTCGAGCGCGACCGCATCTCCAGCCTGCAGGAACCCCATTTCGACCGCATCCTGGATCTGCGGGCAACCATGATCGCCGAGGTGCAGGCGAAGGCGCGCAGCCTCGCGCTTGAGGACCAGGAGTTGCTCAAGCCCGGGCCTGGCGATCGCCGGGACTGCCTGATCTCGTTCACCGTCGAGGACCTGATCAGCGACAGCTTGGCTACGGAGCCGTCGGTGCCGGACGTCGCCGTTGCTACGGCTTGCGATGAGGCCCGCCACGCCAGGAGCGAGGTGGCCGCCGCGCCCCGGGCGATGGACGACGAGACCTTCGGCCTCCTGCTCGGCCGCACACGGGATGCTGTCTTCACCATCGCGTCGACGCCGACGGCCTTCCTCGCGGCGGTGCGGCTGCAAGCCAGGGCACTCCTCGAGGAGCACGAGTTCGAGCAGACGCAAGAGGGCAAGCACGCGGACGGCGGCTTCAACCACGGTATGACCGAGCGTGGGGTACCCCTGCTGTTGAAGTAATTGGCTGGCGTGCCCGGGCCACTGCCGACCGATCCCGACCCCGACCTCAAGGCAGCCTGCGCCGAGCTGCTCGCCTTCATCGACCAGATGAACGTCGAGGCCATCGACAGGGACATCACCAGCGACGATCCTCGGCACGTGCAGCAGGACGATCTGGTCAAGCGTATCCTGGCGCAGGCGCCCGCACGCTCGAGGGCCACCAGCTGCGGGCGCGGACAATCCTGGCCTGGCACGGCGGCATGGACAGCAAGGGCGTGCCGGCGAGCGAGCTTCACAAGGACGACGTCTGGCCGGTGATCCGCGACCTGATCGGCGCGGCCACTATCAAGGCGATGAGCAAGCGCACCGCCGAGATCTGCGCCGGCTGCCAGACTTCGGAGGGCGCGGCGTGACCGGTCGCACCTTCGCTCCGGACGAAGACCGCCTGATCCTCGACGGTCGCGCCGCCAGCCTGTCGTGGTCGGCGATTGGCGCCCAGATCGGCACGACCGGGAAAGCCTGCCAACACCGCCTCGCGCGTGGGCTAGGCGTGCCGGATCCCAAGCCGTTGCAAGTCGGCCGCCGGCAACCGTCGCCAGCACCAGCCGCGCCGTCCCGGCCGATCCTGCCGTCCGGCGACTCGATCAGCTGGGGCGCGATCACCGCCGGTACGATGCTCGACGGCCGTCCGTTCACCTGAAGAAGGTCCGCGGATCAGCCTTGTTCCGGCGGGTCCGCTGATTTCCAACCGTCCCGTTGAAGGAGAAGACGATGCCTAACCCATCGATTTCATGGTGCCCGCCGCCGGACTCGAACCGGCACGCCCTATGGACTGCGGATTTTAAGTCCGCTGCGTCTACCGTTCCGCCAGGCGGGCCACGGGAGCGTCTGCCCGGTCATGCTTCAACCGGGTCGGGTAAGCAAGGCAAGTCCTGGCGCCGGTGCATGGATCAGCCGGTTCGCAGCAGGGCGGGGCCGTTCTGCTTCAGCCAGGCTTCGGCCTGGGTACGATGCGGCGTCAGCCGCTCGACCAGGCGCCAGAACGCCTCGCCGTGATCGAGGTGGCGCAGGTGGGCGAGCTCGTGCGCGACCACGTAGTGCTGGATCTCCGGCGGCGCCATCACTAGGCGCCAGCTGAACATCACCCCCCGGTCGGAGGAACAGCTGCCCCAGCGCGTCGCGGTGTCCTTGATGCTCAGGCGCGCCGGTAGCAGGTCGGGCCCGGCGGCGTCCTGGAGGGCGATCTGCGTCGCCAAGCGCGACAACCGCAGTCGGGCCTCGGCACGAAGGAAGTCGGTCACCCGCCTAGTCAGGAAGGCCCGCTCGCCGCTGACCCGGATCTCGTCCGCTTCCAGCCAGACGCCGCGGCGCGCCTCCGGCCGGTGGCGTATGATGCGGAAACGGCCGTCGACCAGCACCATGGCCCCGTCGTCGAGCCGCACCACGTCCGGCAGGGCGGCAAGCCGGCCTGCGGCCCAGTGGGCATGGGCGTGCAACAAGGCCAAGCCGGCGGCCCGGGCAGTCCGGCTTGGCAGCGTCACGACCACGGCGCCGGCACGAGGATCGATCCGCAGCGAGACCCGGCGCGCCCGGGTGCAACGGCGCCAGCGCACCGGCATGTCCCCGCCAGGAAGGCGGAGCAGCTCCGGCTGTCCGACGGGCGCGGCCTTGCGATCCCGTCCGGGCGCCGCGCGAAGCGGCTTTTGGAGCAAGCCGGATGTCATCGATCCACGGGTCCCGCGGGCACGTCGGGTTCAGCCGTCATGCGGCGCCGGACCACCGGGGCAACCTTCGGATCCCCTGCTGGAGCGGACCGGGCTTGGCGCGGCATGCGTCCGGGCCAGTCGACGACGTGATGCTCGAGCGGTCCGGCAACGCGCTCGCTGATCGCCCGACCCTGCACGGAGATCCCAGCCTCGTGCACGCTGTCGGCCTGTCCCGAGACCAGCGGGTGCCACCAGGCGAGCCCACGTCCTTCCGCGACCCGCCGATACCCGCAGGATGGCGGCAGCCAGTCGATCTCCGCCAGGGCGGCAGGGGTCAGCTGCACGCAGTCCGGCACCCGGCGGCGGCGGCGCTGGTAGTCGGAGCAGGCGCAGGTCCTGGTGTCGAGCAGCCGGCAGGCGACGTTGGTGTAGAGGATCTCGTCTGTATCCTCGGCCCGCAGCTTGTGCAGGCAGCAACGGCCGCAGCCGTCGCACAGCGACTCCCACTCCGCGGTGGTCATCTGCTCGAGGGTCTTGGTTTTCCAAAATGGTGCCGGCGAACGCATGGGAAGCAGGTTACGTCCGCGTGCGAGGATAAGGAAGAACAACGCGCCGGCCGGACCTCAACGACGAAGCGCCAGCGCCGCAAGGTCGAGCAGCGCGCCCAGCAGCGCGCCCAGCAACCCGGGCGGTCCCAGCTGCGGCAGCCACACCAGCCGCAGGATTGCGATCCGCCCGGCGCCGAGTCCGGATGCGGCCCGGACTTGGCCGTCCAGCATCCCCGCCAGCCTGGACAGCATCGGCAGCATCAGTAAGGGCAGGGCGCCGAGGACCAGCGGCGCGGCCGGGATTCCAGCATCGAGACCGTGCAGAACGGGCAGCCCCGCCGGACGGAGGGCCAGAACGATGCCGGGGATCAGCAAGGCCAGCGCCAGCTGCCGCGCCGCCCGCCGCCACCGGCGATGGAGTGACGCCACCACGCAGGCGGTCGCGGCGCCCAGCAGAAGCGATCCCAGCAGGCAGACGGCAGCGGTGCACGCAAGGAAGGTCCAGCCGCCCGAGCCGGCTTGCGGAAGGCTCATTTCCCAATCCAGGCATCGAAACGCGCCTTGATCGGATCGAGATGCGTGGCCCAGAACGCGTCGTCCTCGCGCAGCGCGTCGTGTCGGTGCTCCGCCGTGGCGGGGCTGTCGGCCGGCAGCGCCTGGTCCGACGGGGGTGCGTCCTGCACCGGGCTGACGGCCGGATCGCGGCCGATGAAGTCCGCCTGGTGTGCCGGTTCGATCATGAAGCCCAGCAGCTGTCGTGCACGTGCGACCCGGTCGTCCGCCGGGCCGGGATTGCTGCCGATCGGCGCGGGACGGCCGGGGATCGTCCAGCTCAGGATTGTGCTGATGCTCTGCTGCCACTGGATGCCGAAATTGCGATGGCCGGCCAGGTTGGCGGCGGCCACGGCATCGTTCGGCGACAGGGTCATCAGCACGTCGCCGGACTGGATGACGTGGACCGCCTGGTCCGGCGTGTCCCACCAGACGAGATAGGGCTTGAGCTGGTCGAGCTTGCGGAACGCGCGGTCCAGTCCGGCAGCACTGTCGAGGGTGCGGTAGACGTCGCCCGGCGCCACGCCGTCGGCCAGTAGGGCAATCTCCATCGTGCCTCGCGGGCTGCGCAACAGGCCACGCTTGCCGGGGCGGCGCGCCACGTCCCAGAAGTCCGACCAGCTGGGCACGCTGTCGATCCGGCTCCTGTCCCACGCCAGCACCAGGTTCATCCGGAATGCGCCCAGCCCGCATCGGCTGACGGCATCCCCGTCCAGGCGCTCGCGGCCGTTCGGGGTCAGGTTCGGCACCAGCATCGGATCGATCGGCAGCAGCAGCCCTTGCCGGCAGGCGACCAGCACCCAGGCGTTATCCATCAGCACCAGCGACTGGTCCGGTGCGGTGCCGGTCCGCGCCCGGTCCTGCAGCGTGGCCAGGAGCCCGTTCCAGGTGACGAGATGGATGCCGATCCTGGTCTGCGCGGTGAACGGCGAGAAGAACGCCTGCGCCATCGCGTCCTGCACCGATCCGCCGAGGGTCGCAACCACGAGCGGCTTGGGTGGCAGCTCCTTCGTCCGGTCTCCGGCGCCGAGTGCCGTAGGTGCCAGGAAGAACCACAACCCGCCGCACAGGGCCATCCAGGGCCGAAGCCCGACATGATCCGTGCACAGGTCCGCGTCCTGCGGCAGGGATGCGGTAGGCCGTGGTTGAACGGGCTTGGCGATGGCGACCGGCTCGTCGTGATGGTCGCGCCAAAGGCCGACAGAAGGATGGAGAGGTCAACCTAGAGCATGTTCGGCGACGCCGAAACAGTTGCCGGTCCTGCCGCTAAGGGAGTGCTGCGAACACCCGCGCATGGTGCGGCTGCCAGGCCAGCAGCGCCGGCCGATCCGGGCGCAGCTCCGCCGCCAGCGCCGCCGGCGGCCGCCTGACCAGCAGCTCGCTCCCGTCGGCCAGCCGGAAACGCAGCCGGAGATGGTCGACCAAGTGCACCGCGTCCAGCAGCGTGGCTGGCACCGTGTTGCTGCCGGTCTCTAGGCCCGAGCGCTGGATGAAGGCTGTGGCGATCCGGTCCGGACGGACGCACAGCACGCAGAGCATCCCTTCCTCCAGGGCCTCGCCCGGCTCCGCTTCCATCTCGTGCCCACAGCTTAACCGCACCGATGCGACCTCGTCGTCCAGGCGCACGATCCGTCCTGTCAGCAGGTTGGCGTCACCCAGCCGATGCGCCACCACCGGATCGACCGGCCGGTCGAGCAGGGCCGCGGCGGCGCCGACCTGGTGCAGACGCCCGGCCTGGAGGATGCCAACCTCGTCGCCAAGCAGCAGCGCCTCGTCCCGGTCGGCGGTGGCCAGCAGGACCGTCAGGCCACGCGCCCGGATCAGCCGGCGCAGCGTCCGCTGCAGCAGCTGGCGCGGTGCAGGGTCCAGGACCGCGAACGGATCGTCCAGCAGGATCAGCTTTGGGTCGAACACCAGCGCACGGGCGAGCGCGGTGCGGATGCGGGCGGCCTCGTCGAGGGTGTGGGGGCGCCGTTGCGCCAGCGCCTCAAGCCCGAGCAGCGCCATGGCCTCGCCGACCCGCCGCTGCCGTTCCGCCGCCGCTATCCCTTGGGCGCGCAGCGGAAACGACAGGTTGTCGCTCACGCTCAGATGCGGGAACAGCGGGTCGCGCGTGGACACCATGCCGAACCGCCGCCTGTCTGGCGGTTCTTTGTCGACGGCGAGACCGTCGAGCAGCACATGCCCGCTCCCGCTCCGGCGGTGGCCCGCAACCACGTCAAGGAGCAGCGAGCCGCCGGCCTGCCGGTCGCCCAGCAAGGCCAGGCATCGCCCAGGCAGGAGCTCCAGCGAGACCGCCTGCAGGACCCCGTTCGAATGGACCAGGTCGCCGGCCTGCAACCAGGTCAGCGACAAGCGCGGGACGTTTCCGTTTCCGACCCGGTTCATTCGTACGATGCAACTTGGCCGTCCAGGCGACGTTCGTCAGCCCTGTTGGGATGGGGTGCGACCATGGGTTTCTCCAAGACGGTTACCGACAAGGCAAAGGACGTGGCAAGCGACACCCAGGACCAGATCCAGAGTCTGCGTGCCCAGGTGGAGCAGCTGCTCAACGAGCGCGTAACGCCGGCACTGGCAGATGCCGCCAGCAAGGCTGAGATCGCGGTCCACAGTGCGCGCGACATGACCACGTCCCAGGTCGAGTCGGTGTCAGCGCAGGTCCGCGACCAACCGATCATCGCGATCGGCATCGCTGCCGCCGTCGGCTACCTGATCGGCCGGATTGCACGATGAGGGCATGGTCATGAAGGCCGTCGACCTCGCCAGGATCGCGGCGACGGCAGAAGCCCTTCGCCTGCGACGCCAGGCGTTGAGGATCGGCCGTCAAGTCGTCTTCCTGGTGGTTGCCGGCTTGTTCGGTTTCTTCGCGCTCCTTGCCCTCCATGTCGTTCTCTGGACGCTGTGTGATGGTCCCTGGAACACCGGCAAGGTCTGGGCCTCCATCATCGTGTTGGGTTTCGACATCCTCGTGGCCGTCATCCTCGTTCTGCTTGGACGTGGGAAGCTGCCGGATCCGATCGAGGTCGAGGCGCGAATTACCCGCGACCGGTCGATCTCCGAGTTGCGGAGCACGTTGGCGATGACGGCAGTCACCAGCGCCGTTGCCGGTCCAGCCGGCCGCTTTGCCGGCCGGACAGCCTGGAGCGCCGTGCGCAAGCTCGTACGCGGCCGTCGTCGTTGACAACATCCAGATGGTCTGCGCGCCCAGATCGGTTCAACGGGTTCGAACCGGGGTCAGTCTTCTGGCTTCGACCTCCGACTGCCGGCCTCGTCTAAGGTGCCCTGGTCCCGGCGGTTTTGATCCAGCTGCTGTTCCGCGCGCCGCTGCTCAATCAGCGACTCGACTGTCCTGACGCCTGACCGGGCGAGGGCCAAGACTGCACGTGCCTGATCAAGCATTGCCGTAGCCTCCCGTTGTGCGTCATGTGCCTGCTTGAGGGCTCTTCGTCCAACCGGCAGCCAACGCGCGAACGTTTCCACCGCGTCATCGCCCCCTGCCAGGCTCATTGCTGCCTGCATCTCCTGCTCCAGAGCGGCTGATGCCGCTTCGGCACGATCGGAGGCATCGCGCTCCATCCGGTAAGCGTCGGCAACGGCCTTCTGCGCCTCGTCCAGGGTGGACTGGCGGACCCGCAGCATCGTGCCTAGTGGATCGCGTTTCATCGGATCCCTCGACCCATCGCTTCGGCCAGGGCTGAGAAGCTGTCCTCGATGGAGGTGTGCTCCTCACGGCTCTGCCGAAGCATGGCGTCGATCCTCGGCACCAGTGCGACCGCCTCGTCCACCGCCGGATCGCTTCCAGCCTTGTAGGCACCAAGCCGGACCATGTCGGCCATGTCCGCATGAAGGGCGAGCAACGAGCGCGCCCGGCGGGTCAAGGCGTTCTGGTCCGGATCGTTGCAGCTCGGTACAGAACGTGACAACGAGCGCAGGACGTCGACGGCAGGATAGCGGCCTGTCTCGCCGATCCGCCGGTCCATGATCACGTGGCCGTCGAGAATACCGCGTACCGCGTCGGCAACCGGCTCGTTATGGTCATCGCCTTCCACCAGAACGGTGAACAGGGCCGTGATCTGACCCGCTGGACGATCAGGCAGCAGCGGGCCCGGACCTGCCCGTTCCAGCAGGCGTGGCAGCTCGGCGAACACGCTGGGCGGATAGCCCCGGGTGGCCGGCGGCTCCCCGGCCGACAAGCCGATCTCGCGCAGCGCCAGGCAGAACCGGGTCACGCTGTCCATCAGCAAAAGGACGGACTTTCCTTCGTCACGGAAGTGCTCGGCGACCGCCATCGCTGCATAGGCAGCCTCGCGACGCATGAGCGGTGGAGTGTCCGAAGTCGCGACCACCACGACCGACCGTGCCAGCCCGGCTTCCCCGAGATCATCTTCCAGGAACTCGCGCACCTCCCGTCCCCGTTCCCCGACCAGGGAGATGACCGCAACGTCGCAATCGGTATGGCGGGCCAGCATTGACAGCAGCGTCGACTTGCCGACTCCGGAACCGGCGAACAGGCCGAGCCGCTGGCCGGTGCGGCAGGTGGTGAACGCGTTCAGGACCCGTACGCCAAGATCGAGACGCGGCCCGAGGCGAGCGCGACAGGTGGCATCCGGCGGAGCGGCACGTAGTGGGCGCGAGGCCTTGCCGCGGGGCAGCGACCCCTTGCCGTCCATCGGCCGGCCGAGCGGGTCGATCACGCGACCAAGCCACTGGTCCGAAACGGCAAGTGTGCCGCTGCGTGCGGCAATGCTGCTGCCGAAGTGAAGCGATGCGACACTACCTGGACCCAGGCCGTCCAGTGCGCCGTAGACCATCGCGCTGGCACGGCCGCCCCGAAAACCCACGATTTCCGCCGGGATCACGTGGCCACCACGCGGCTGCAGGTCGACCCGGTCGCCGATCGCGACGTGGTTCTCCAGGCCGGCCAACTCCACGGCCAAGCCGGAGATTCCTACCACGCGACCGCAGATGCGAGCGGGCGATATGGCAACGAGGCCATCGCGTACGTTTCTGAGACTTTGCCCAAGATTAGTCATACCGGTCCGTATCCACAGCCACGCTTGTCGCCAAAAGGCGACGAAAGCCGGCCGATATCAGCATGCAATCATTAAGGAGACGTGCATGGCGGATTTATTTCGATAAACGAGCATTAAGAGCTTGGAAGCAACACGCATAAGTAGTAAAAAATCTCCAGCAAAACCTGGAGTAGTGATCATGAGGGTTCTTCTCGTCGAAGGTGACGTCACAGCCGCGCAGGGCCTGACCCGCATCCTGCAAAACGCCGGCTTCATGGTCGACCACACGGACATGGGCGAGGAAGCGCTCGAAATGCTCCGTCACTACGACTACGATCTGGCGGTCCTGGACCTCGAGCTGCCCGATATGGAGGGCAGCGAGCTGGTGCGCCGCATGCGCCACGCGCGCCATCCGGTACCCGCCCTGGCGCTGTCGGCCAGCACGCAGGCCTCGGTTCGCATCCGCGCCTTCGCGGCTGGCGCCGATGACGTCGTGAGCAAGCCGTTCGACCAGACCGAGCTCGTTGCCCGCATCCAGGCGATCCTGCGCCGCAGCAAAGGCTACGCAGCGCCGGTGCTGCAGGTCTCCAACCTTTGCCTCAACCTCGACAGCCGGGAGGTCACCGTGGACGAGCAGGCGGTACACCTGACGGGCAAGGAGTACTCCATCCTGGAGCTGCTGGTGTTGCGCAAGGGCATCGTCCTGACAAAGGACGCCTTCCTCAACCACCTCTACGGCGGCATGGACGAGCCCGAGATGAAGATCATCGACGTATTCATCTGCAAGCTCCGTAAGAAGCTGCAGCTCGCGGGTGCCGGCAACCTGATCGGCACCATCTGGGGCCGTGGCTACATGCTCCGCGACGACGTAGCACCGGCTGCGGCGGCGGTTCCGCTTGCAGTTCCAGCACGATCCGGCAGCCTGCTGTCCGCGGCCTAGTCGGCTGACGAAAGGCGAGGTGCGGCAGCGTCAAACCTGCCACACCGGACGCTCCGCAAGTTGAACCCTAGACTGTGAACTGCTCGACGATGATGCGCTCCGAAAGACTCTGATCCGGATCGAACAGAACGGTGGTGCCTATGCTCCGGTCCTCGCTGACAGCTACCGAAACCACGTCGCGGACCTCGGTGAAATCGGCCACCGCTGCCACCGGACGCTTGTCACCCTCAAGGATCTTGAACTCCACGTCCGCCGTGCTCGGTAATAGGGCGCCGCGCCACCGCCTCGGCCGGAACGCGCTGATCGGCGTAAGCGGCAGCAGATCAGCTGAAAGAGGAACGATCGGCCCGTGGGCCGACAGGTTGTAGGCTGTCGATCCCGCCGGTGTGGACACGAGGATGCCATCGCAGACCAGCTCCGGCAACCGGACCCGGCCGTCGACCATGACCTGGATCTTCGCCGCTTGGCGCGTCTGCCGGAACAGGAACACGTCATTCAGCGCCAGCGCCTCCTCCACCAATCCTGCCTGCGTCACCGCGTGCATGCGGAGCGGGTGCAGCACTGCCGCCTGCGTGCGCATCAGATGCTCCGGCAGGTCACTCTCAACCATTGGGTTCATCAGGAACCCCACCGACCCACAGTTGATGCCGTAGACCGGAGTCCGGTTGAGCAGGACGGCATGCAAGGTTTCCAGCATGAAGCCGTCGCCGCCCAGGCAAACCACGACGTCCGCCTCCGTGATCGGCTGGTTGCCGTAACGGGATACGAACCGGTGAAGACTCTGCTGGGACAGGTCGTTCCGGGCGCCAACGAAGGCGATCCGCGTTGGTGCGACGACGGGACACCACCCTCCAGAATCAGGCTGCGCGGCTCGGCTCATGACAGCCGCCGGTGTTCCATCACCGGCATGCCGGCACGGATCCGTGCGGTGGCTGCCTGGTCGATCCGACCGGTGGTCCAGCCCTGGCCGGCGGAAGCCTGCGCTACCACGGTGCCCCAGGGATCGACGACCATCGAATGGCCGTAGGTCGATCGGGTGTGACCATGTGCGTCTCGATGCTGCCCGGCCGTGGCGGCTGCGGCAAGCCAGCATTGCGTCTCGATGGCACGAGCGCGGACAAGGGTCTCCCAATGGGCTGCCCCGGTTTCGGCGGTGAAGGCCGCCGGCAGCACTATCAGTTCCGCACCCTCGCGCCGTAGCCGATGGAACAACTCTCCAAACCGGAGGTCGTAGCAGATCGCCAAACCGAGTTTGATTCGAACCGATCGGTTGCTCAACTCGACCGACGTGACCAGTTCGCCGGGTCGATAGACGTCACTTTCACGATACCCGATGCCATCCGGCGTCGTGATGTCGAACAGGTGTATCTTGCTATAGCGTCCGACCAGCTTGCCGTCCGGCGTGAAAAGGAGGCTTGTGTTGAGCAGCCTGTCCCCATCGTGCTCGCCAATCGAACCTCCATGAACATGGATCCTGTGGCGGCGAGCCGTATCCTGCAGGAAGCGGAATGCAGGACCTCCTTGGACATCACTGCCGATAAGCGGAACCGTCTCGGCAGCGAAAAATTTGGCTTCCTTATCTCCGCCCAGACAGGTCCATATCTCCGGCAACACGATCAGGTCCGGAGTGTCTGCGGCAACGCAGGCTTCGATCAGCCGACTGGCCTGCGTGATGTTCTCCGCCTTGTTGCATCCAGGACACATTTGGATCACGCTGACGCGCATACGGCCCCTTGTCAGTTCACCGGCCATCTATTGCCGTGACCTCAGTGGTCAGAGCGCGTTCCCGGCTCGGGAAGCAGTTGAAGCAGATCGTCCGGAACCGCCTCGTCGAGCGCCTCGTCATACAGGTGCTGCAGGCGTGTCTGCAACCACGTGTCGAACAGCGACGAGGCCGCGTCTGGGTTCCTCCTGTCAGAGCTGTTCGAGCTGGTCATCATCCAGAGTGATCGCAGCATGAAGGTCGGAGTTGCACGCTGTACTGCACGGCAGCGCCCGATCGAGTTCCAGATCACGAGACGGCGGAACTGGAGCCATGTCAGCCGGCAAGGCTTGCCGCGATCTGTGCAACATCCTCTGCCGCAGGCGCGTTTGGATGACGCGTCAGCAGCGTCGTCTGCCGCCGGACGGCGTCGCCTACCCGGCCGTCGCGACGGATGATGCCGGCCAGACTCGGCGTCTGACCCAGAAAGGTGCCACAGGCACGGGCGAGAACATCATAGGTGCGACGGCCGCTGGCTAGGCTGCTCGATTGGTTGATGACCAGCCGTATGTCCGCGCCCACCTCGGTCGGAAAGCCGGAGCCGCTCTCGTTCCGTGCGTTGCGATCACGTACCTGCAGCTTCAGCACCGCATAGGCGTCCGCCAGCGCGGTCGGCTCGTCGGTCGAGACGACCAGCAGCGTGTCCGCGGAAGCGGCCATGAAGCGCATGGTCGGGTCGATCCCGGCGCCGAGATCGAGCAGGACGGTGTCGTAGCTGCCGAGCCGCCGGATTGCCTGCAGCAGCCGGCCCAGCACTCCGATCTCCAGCGTTGCCATGGACGACGCCCCGGATCGGCCCGGGAGGATGTCGAACGCGGCGGCGGGCAGCTCCTGTGTCGCATGCCGGATGATCACGTCGGACAGGCTGCGCCGCCCGGACAGCACGGCAGCCAGATCGTGCCGCGGGGTGAGCCCAAGCTGGATGTCAACGTTGGCCAGACCCAGGTCGCCGTCAACCAGGAGCACCTTGCGCCCCCGCACAGCTAGGCTCTGGGCCAGGGTGATCGACAGCCAGGTCTTGCCGACGCCACCCTTGCCCGACCCGATTGCGACCAGACGAGCGCCCTGCCGGCTTCGAAGGACGGTTCCGTCGCCGTGTATGGAAGCGGGTTCCGGCAGCTGCAGCGTGACGGTCATGGATTCGTCTTTCTGGAAGGGGGGCGGTGGACGCCTGCTTGGGCTGCGATGTGCAGGGACAGCGCACCGTGCCGCCTCCCAGCGGGCTGAGCCTCGATTTCAGTCCGCTCATGAAGCGGTGATGGCGGCTGGAACGATGAAGCGGAGGCTTCCCTGCGTGGTGGAGCCACCGCAGCGAGCCGGGCAGCGAGCGTGACCGGGGTGAGCCGCGCCAGGCCGTCTGCCACGTCGGTGCCGGTGCCGGCCTCGGTAAGAGCGAGGCTACCGCTGTGGCAGGCGGCGAGCACGCCACCAAGCCGAGCCGCACGGTCGAGGCGTGTTGGCACCAGGAGCTGCGCACCGTGCCGGGCGTGTGCTTCGGCGACGTCTTCCGCCTGGGCCGGATCCAGGCCTGCGGGCAGAACCAGTGCCACACAGGCACCGGACGCGGTGATCAGCTCGGCTTGCAACGCGTCCTGCGCCGGGTCCAGCAGATCGAGTCCGGGAGCGTCGATCAGCACTGGGGACAGCGCCTCGCGTCGCCCGAGCGCGCGGGCGAGCATGTCCGGCCGTCCAGCGGCGATCAGGGTCAGTCCGAGCAGCCGGGTGAACGCCGCGAGCTGCTCGATGGCGCCGGCGCGTTGCTCGTCGGCGGTGATGACCAGCGGACGGTGCCCCTCCATCACCAGCCTCGTGGCCAGCTTGGCGACGGTCAGCGTCTTGCCGCCGCCAGGCGGGCCGGTCAGCAGGAGCGGCGCGCCGTCCGCATCGAGCGGCAGCCGGCTGAACCGGAACAGCCGGCTGCACGCGGCTTCCAGCGGTCCATCCCCCAGCGCCGAAAGCAGGATGGGCGGCAGGTTGTGCCAAAGCAGTGGCGTTGACGCCTTTGGCACTGGAAGCAGAGGGGCGGGCAGATCCGGCAGCGCAAGACCGGGAAGCGGATCGAACCGGACTTCCGGTTCGGGTTCGTCCTCCGTGTCCAGTGCCGCCGTCACCTCGACCAGCCCGGTCCGGGTTTCGGTTCCCAGGATCAGCGCGTCGAGGCCGAGCTCGTCACGCACCTGCGCCATGGCATCGGCCAGGCTGGCAGCGCGGAAGATCCTAATCCGCACCTGCTTGTCCTCCCTCAGGAACGCTCGCTCGGGGCAGGACGGTCATACGTTGCCGATCGTGCGGATGCGCGCGCGCGGGAAGATCTCCGACTGCGCCAGCACCGGGGTCGCCGGGCGCAGACGTTCGACGATGGCGCGAACCGGCGTGCGGATACCGCTGCTGGTGAGGACGACCGGCGATTCGCCGGTTGCGGCGGCGGCATCAAGGGCCGTGCGCAGCCGTCCGATGAACTCGTTCAGCCGGGTCGGCGCCATGGCAAGCTGGCGATCCTCCGGCGGGCCGACCAGGCTTTCCAGGAACGCCTCCTCCCAATGCGGCGAAAGCGGGATCAGCGGGATGTAGCCGGCGTGACCGACCAGCGCGTCGCTGATCTGGCGCGCCAGCCTAGTCCGCACGTGGGCGACGACCAGGGGGACCGCCCGCATCCCGGCGCCGCAGGCTTCTTGGATGCCCTCGAGGATGGTGGGCAGGTCGCGGATCGAGATCCGCTCCGACAGCAACGCCTGGAGCACGCGCTGCACCGCCCCCATCGAGATCTGCGACGGGATCAGGTCGGCCACCAGCTTCTGCTGCTCGCGAGGCAGCTCGTCGAGCAGCTTCTGCGTTTCGGAGTAGGACAGCAGCTCGGCCATGGTTTCGCGCACCGTCTCGGTCAGGTGCGTGGTCAGCACGCTGACCGGGTCGACCACCGTGCAGCCCCGGAACATCGCCTCCTCGCGCTGTGCCGCGTCGATCCACAGCGCGGCCAGTCCGAAGGCCGGTTCGGTGGTTTTCTCGCCCGGCAGGTCCGGCACGCCGCCACGCGGGTCCATCACCAGGAACCGGGTCGGTCGGAGCTCGCCCTTGCCTGCCTCGATCTCCTTGATCCGGATCGAGTAGCCGTCCGATCCGAGCTGCATGTTGTCCTGGATTCGTACCGGCGGCAGCACAAAGCCCATCTCGCTGGCGATGGTGCGACGGAGTGCCTTGATCTGCTCGGTCAGCTTCGGCTGGTCGCCGCCGGCCAACGGCAGCAGGCCGTAGCCGAGCTCGAGCCGGATCATGTCGATCCGCATCGCTTCGGCGATCGGGGGCTCCGCCGGCGCGGTCGAAACAACCGCCGCCGCCTCGTCCTGCGCCTCGACCCGGGCCGGGGCGCGGTGCCGCATCCAGGCAGCAACGCCGGCGAGGCCGCCGAGAGCCAGGAACGGCAGAGCCGGCAGGCCGGGCATGAGCGCCAGCACCGCCGCGGCGCCGGCCGCCATGGCCATCGGCTTCGGATTACCGCCGAGCTGGCGCACCAGGGCCACGTCGGCGGCTCCCTCGGTGCCGCCCTTGGTCACGACGATGCCGGACGCGGTCGAAACCAGCAGGGCCGGGATCTGCGAGACCAGACCATCGCCGACGGTCAGGGTGGTGAAGGTCGAGGCGGCATCGTTGAACGCCATGCCGTGCCGGCCGAGCCCGATCGCGAGGCCGCCGATGATGTTGATGACGGTGATCAGGAGGGAGGCAATCGCATCGCCGCGCACGAACTTCGCCGCACCGTCCATGGCGCCGTAGAAGCCGCTTTCCTCCTCGAGCTCGCGCCGGCGCACGCGGGCGACCTTGTCGGTAATGGCGCCGGCGGACAGCTCGGCATCGATCGCCATCTGCTTACCGGGCATGGCATCAAGGCTGAACCGTGCCGCCACCTCGGCGATGCGTCCGGAGCCCTTGGTGATGACCATGAAGTTCACCACCAGCAGGATGGTGAACAGGATCAGGCCGATCACCACGTCGCCGCCCATCAGGAAGCCGCCGAACGCGGCCACCACGTGACCAGCGGCGAGCGGCCCCTCGTTGCCGTGGCTCAGGATCAGCCGGGTGGTGGCGACCTCGAGCGCCAGCCGGAGCAGCGTGGTCAGCAGCAGCAGGGTCGGGAAGCTGGTGAAGTCGAGCGGGCGGTGGAGGAACAGCGCCACCATCAGCACCAGCACCGAGGCAGTCACCGACAGGGCCAGGCCGAGATCGAGCACCATTGTCGGTAGGGGCAGGATCAGCACCGACAGCAGGGCCACCACCGCCAGCGCTAGGCCGACGTCGGTGCCGGGCATGTAACCGCGCCACCGTCCGCCCGGCAAGCTCAGCTTCGGCATGGTGAAGCCGCCTTTGGCGGTTCCGGCGGCGGTGATGGCGTCGCTCATGCGTCAGGCCGCCACGCCGGCCATAGGCGGCGGCACCGGCACGCCCTGGCTGGCGTAGTCACGCAGCTTGTTGCGCAGGGCGCGGATGGAGATGCCGAGGATCGTCGCGGCATGGGTGCGGTTGCCTGCCGTGCTGGAGAGCGTTTCCAGGATCAGGGCCTGCTCGACCTCCTCCATGCGCCGGCCGACCAGCGCGGACACGCCACGTCCGGGTTCGCCGTCGGCTTCCACCGTGCCCGACGATGTGGCCTGGCACGGACCAGGCTGGATCGGCACGAAGCCGAGGTCGCTCGGTTCAATCAACGATCCTGCCGTCACCAGGACCGCGCGATGCATCAGGTTCTCGAGCTCGCGCACGTTGCCGCGCCAGCCATGCTGGGTCAGCCGGCTCAGCGACGCGTCCGACAGCGATGGTGGCGGCTCGATGCCGTTCGCCTGCGCGTAGTGACGGACATAATGCGCGGCCAGGGCAGCGACGTCGCCCGGCCGATGGCGCAGCGGCGGGATCTCGAGGCCGACCACGTTCAGGCGGAAGTAGAGGTCCTCGCGGAACCGGCCCGCGGCCGACTCGGCACGAAGGTCTCGGTTGCTGGTGGCCAGGATGCGCACGTTGACGCGGACCGGGGTCTGGCCGCCGAGGCGGTCGATCTCGCGCTCCTGGATGGCGCGCAGCAGCTTGGCCTGCAACCGGATGTCCATCTCGCTGATCTCGTCGAGCAGCAGCGTACCGCCTTCGGCCGACTCAAAGCGGCCGATGCGCCGGGCGATGGCGCCGCTGAAGGCGCCCTTCTCGTGACCGAACAGCTCGGACTCCAGCAGGTGCTCCGGAATCGCGGCGCAGTTCAGGGCGATGAACGGACCATCGGCGCGGCGTGAGCGGCGATGGATGTGCCGCGCCACGATCTCCTTGCCGGTGCCGGACTCGCCGGTAATGAGCACCGATGCTTCGGACCGGGCGACCTGCTCGGCGCCGCGTATGGCCGCCAGCATGATCGGATCGCGCGCGATCAGCGCGTGGCTTTCGCCGGACGCCGCTTCCAGCATGGCCGCGATGAGCTCGGGATCGGGCGGCAGGGGAAGGAAATCCTGCGCGCCGTCCCGCACCGCGCGGACGGCGGCGTCCGGATCGTCCTCGAGGCCGCAGGCGATCACCGGCAGGGTGATCCGCTCCCGGGCCAGCCCCTGGACCAGGGCGGCGATCGGCAGGCCCAGCTCGCACAGGACCAGGTTACAGCGGGCGTCGCGACGCAGCCGCGCCAGGCCGCCGGGAACGTTGTCGGCCTGGTCCAGATGCGCCCCGCGCGAGGCCGCGATCTGCGCCGCCTTGCCGAGCTCGCCCCCCATCGAGCCGATGATCAGGACTCGCATGATCAGAATCCGCGCTCGGACTTGATGATCTCTGTCATGGTGATCCCCAGCCGGTTGTCGTCCACCATCACCACCTCGCCGCGGGCGATCAGGCGATTGTTGACATAGATGTCGATCGCCTCGCCGAGCTTCCGGTCCAGTTCCACCACGGCGCCGCGGCCGAGCTTCAGCAGCTGGCTGACCTGCATGGTGGACTTGCCCAGCACTGCGCTGACCGTGACCGGGATGTCGTAGACCGCTTCCAGATCCTGTGCGGTACGCGGAGCCCCGGTGTCATGCGCAACCGGAGCCTCTGCGAGCTCGGCCAAGTCGATCTCAGTCGGCATCAACGGTCTCCTGACGTGTATTCATTCTTGTTTCGGACACGAGCAGCGCGTGTATCTCGGCGCAAAGGGCATCCGTGTCCCTGATCATGCGGCCATTCTGCCAGCGCACCACGATGTCGCCCAGCGCCATCGTTTCGGAGTCGATCCACTCTACAACGGTGCTGCCCGCTTCCAGAAGGCCTCTTGTTTCTTGCCGCAGCCCGGCGACCAGCGCCGGGTGCGCCCGCACCGTCAGGCGCGGCTCGTTGGCCATGGCTGGCAGAAGCAGGCGCAGAAGTGCCGCCGCCTCGGCCTGGCTGTGCGTCGCCGAAAGCGCAGGCAGCAGGGCCGCTACCGTGGCAAGAAGGGTCTGTGCGGTGGCCTCGGCGGCTTCGGCAGCGACTCGGGCCGCTTCCGATCGGGACTGCGCCACGGCGTCGGCGAGCTGGACCAGCGCCTGGGTCCGCAGCACGGCTGCATCCTGTTCCGCCTGCTGCCGCGCCGCCATGCGCTCCTCCTGCCTGGCGCGCTCGGTGGCGCGCTGCAGATCGGCGAGGCTGAAGGTCGGCTCGATCACCACGGGTTCGGCAGACACCGGCTTCGGCGACGTGGCCCGTGGTGCCGCCACCGGCTCCGGTGCGTCGAAATCCTCCGCATAGAGGACGCCAGACAAGGAATGGCTGCGTTTCATCTCAGGCCACCATTTCCTCGTCCTGGCGCTCGTTCAGCTCGATCTCGCCTTGGGTCGCCAGTTCCTTGGCGGTCAGGAGGATCTGGGTCTGAGCTTCGTCGACGTCGCGCAAGCGGACCGGTCCGAGCGACGCGATGTCTTCGCGAAGGAGCTTTCCCGCGCGCTCGGACAGGGTGCTCAGGAACAGCGTGCGGATCTCCTCCGAGGCACCCTTGAGCGCAATCGGCAGCTTGTCCTTCTCGACCGAGCGCATCAGCTTCTGCACCGCGTCCGGCGTCAGCCTGGCGAGGTCGTCGAAGGTGAACATGAGCGACTTGACCCGCTCCGCCGCATCCCGGTTGCGCTCCTCGAGCGCGGACATGAACCGTCCTTCCACTTGGCGGTCGAGGTTGTTGAAGATCTCGGCGATCAGCTCGTGGCTGTCGCGACGCGTGCTGCGGGCGAGGTTCGACATGAACTCCGAACGCAGGGTCTTCTCGACGCTGTCCAGCACGTCCTTCTGCACGCTTTCCATGCGCAGCATGCGCATGATGACTTCCATCGCGAAGCTGTCCGGAAGCAGGCTCAGGACGCGGGCGGCATGTCCGGGCCGGACCTTGCCGAGCACGACGGCAACGGTTTGCGGATACTCGTTCTTCAGGTAGTTCGCGAGGACCGCCTCGTTCACGTTGCCCAGCTTGTCCCACATGGTGCGACCGGCCGGACCACGGATCTCCTCCATGATCTGGGCAGCCCGCTCCCGTGACAGAGACTTCTGCAGCAGCCGCTCGGTACTGTCGAAGCTGCCGACCAGCATGCCGGCAGAGCTGATGCTGCTGGAGAATTCGGTGCATAGCGTCTCGACGACGTCGGCGGAAACGCTGCCGAGCTGCGACATCGCGAGCGAGATCTCCTTGATCTCCTCCTCGTGCATCATTGCGAACAGTTGGGCGCACTGCTCCTCGCCCAGTGCCAGCATCAGGATGGCGGCACGTTGTGCGCCGGGAAGCTGCTGGGTGCTCACGAGGTCTTCTCCTTGGCCAGCCATCCACGGACGATGGTCAGGCTCTCCTCGGGATGGCGGCCGACCAAATCGACGATCTGCCGGATGGAGGCCGCGCGAAGCCGTCCTTCGATGTTTGCAAGGCTGATCATGCTCTCGTCCTCTATCAGGGCTGGAACGTTGCCGATTGCGGCTCCGACAGGCCCGGCGAGTGCCGGACGCATTGCGGTATTGGCTTCCAGTGCCGCGACGGCCGTGCCGGGTAGGGCGGCAGCAGGAGGATCGGTCAGGCGACCGACCATCGGCCGGACGACGAAGACCAGCGCCAGCAGCATGAACAGGCCGAGCAGGAGGTTCTGGCCGATATGGATCACGTCATCCCGGTCCAGGTGCAGTCCGAGCAGGCCGGCAGGTGCCGGGGCGTCCGATACATCGTGGATGGCGAACGGCATGGACACGACGCTGACAGTATCGCCACGCTTCTCGTCAAAGCCGATCGCGCTTTTCACCAGCGTGGCGATCCGGTCCAGCTCGTCCTTGCTGCGCGGTTGCCAACCGAGCTTGCCGCTGGCGTTGGCGACGGTCGTGCCGTCCACCATGACGGCCAGGCTGATCCGTGCCAGGCGAGGCTGGTCCTGGATCAGCGTGCGCACGGTCTTGCCGATCTCGTAGTTGTTGGTCTCCTCCTGCCGGTCGTCCTGACTGCCGGAGCT
The DNA here is from genome assembly GCA_964247735.1 of uncultured Acetobacteraceae bacterium. Lineage (GTDB taxonomy): Bacteria > Pseudomonadota > Alphaproteobacteria > Acetobacterales > Acetobacteraceae > Lichenicola. The sequence continues at coordinate 11,097 of CAXTVS010000032.1, read as the reverse complement.
GGCTTGGCCTGCATTGGCGTTCGGCAGGTTGTTCTGTACCGAGGTGTTGGTCTGGCCGTCGCTGCTGCGGTTCTTATCGGATACGGTTTGCTGGCTGCGCAGGACCTGCTGGTTGGGATCGTAGGTTTCCTGGGTCTCGCGCACCTGGTCGATGTTCATCGTCACCGCGGCCTCTGCACGCACGTGTTCCGCACCCAGCGACGGCTCCAGCATTTCCTCGACCGCGCGCGCCAAGCGCAGCTCGGTCGCCTGGCGCAGCTCATCCACGCTCTGGACCGATCCGCCGTCGACCGGGTTGCCGGCACGGGCCAGCACGTTGCCGCGGTTGTCGATGATGGCGATGTTCTGCGGCTTCAGCCCGGGCACGGCGGCGGCCACCAGATTCAGCACCGCCTGCACCCCTTCCGAGTCCATCCGAGCGGCACCGGCCATCAACAGCAGCACGCTCGCCTGGGCCGCGACCTGCTCGGACGCGAACGGCTCACGATGCGGCAGCACCAAGTGCACCCGTGCCGCGCGAACGCCGCTGATCAGACGGATCGAACGCGACAGCTCGCCTTCCAAGGCTCGCGTCTGGTTGATCGTCTGCTCGAACTGGGTGGCAGTGAGGTTGTCGCCTCGGTCGAAGATCTCATAGCCCACCGACCCGCCCGACGGCAGGCCGTTCTTGGCCAGCAGCAGCCGTGCAGCGGCCACTTGGTCCGCCGGCACAAGCAGCCGGTCGTCCTGCGGTCCGAGCTCGTGCGCGATGTGGGCCTTCTCGAGCTGCTCGGCCATCTGTCCCGCTTCACGCAGGTCGAGATCGCCGTAGAGGAGCGACATCTGGGGATGGCTGCCGCCCTGGGACACCAGAACCGCTAGCATCGCCAGGATTCCGACCGCGACCGCGCCCATAGCCGCAAGACGGGCGGTTCCGAGCGCCTTTAGCCCCTCCAGCAGAGGCTTCATGGCTTGTCTGTGTTGATCGTGGGAGAAGACGTATTCCAGATCATGATGTCATCCCGGAGCCGGCCTGTTGCCGGTCAGCGCAAAATGCCATCCTTCCGTTACCGGAACCTTAACCGCTCGGCAGTTTCTGCCGGGCGGGCACCTGGACGGGTTGCTTAGGATGTGGTCGAGGCGCTGTCGCCGCTCGTGCCGGAACTGAGCAGGGAGGAAACGTTGCTCATGTCGATGGTGGTGGCTCCCATGTCGACGTCCACGCCGTTGGATGCGTCCTTCGAGATGCCGGTGATCGTGCCGACAACGTTGAACGGCACCGCCGTGGTGTTGCCGCTGCTGTCCTGTGTCACCACTGCCGCACTATAGCTGCCATCCGACAAGGTGTTGCCGGAGTCGTCCTGACCATTCCAAGCCCAATTCGTTGTTCCGGCCGGAAGCGAAAGTGTCTGCGTCTTGACGACACTGCCGGCGGAGTTGGTGATGGCAATTCCGACAGTTTCCGCGCTCGTGGGGCTGATCTGGAGCTCGGCCGAGCCGTTCTGCAACGGAAGCTGGCTCGAGGATGCTACGGCCTGACGGCCGACCAAGGAGGTGCTTTGGCTGACCTCGTTGTCCTGGTTCAGGGACAGGAGCTGGGTCAGGTTGGTGTTGGTCTGGATCTGCTGCTCGACGCCGGCAAACTGGGCAAGCTCGCTGGTGAAGGTGTCGGACGTCATCGGGCTGGTCGGGTCCTGGTTCTGCAGCTGCGTTGTCAGCAGGGTCAGGAACTGGTTGTAGTTGCTGGTCAGGGAGGACAGTGCGTCGCTGCTCGTGCTGCTGCTGGCGCCCGACGCACTGCTCGCCGCGTTGGCAGCATTGGCGCCTTTGGCCGCCGCCTCCGCAGCCGAAAGGAGACCGGTGGAAGATGAGATGGTCGTGCTCATGGTGTGCCTCTGCTGATCAGGCGGTGATATTGATGCTGCCCTGGCGCAGCAGGAGCGTCGTTTTGGATGAGAATGGCGACGGCCGGTCGAACCCGCCGTCGGATATGGCTGCCATGTCCTGGTCGGCTGGACGATCCGGCCGGCCATCTCCAGAACGCCGGCCGTTGTCCTGACCGGACGTGTCCATCGCGGCCCGTCCGTCAGGTGATCCGAAACTGCCCGGCTGACGGTCAGCAGTAGCGGCGCTGTCAGGCGAAGCGGAGGCCGGTGCCAGTTCGAAGCTCACGTGCCGGTCAGTAGTCGGCACGGCAGCGGCATCCAGCGCCGCGTGTAGGTGAGCCTGGTCGGCGATCAGGCTGCGCAAGGTGGCTGGCTCGGTCGCCGCAACGACGACTTGGACAGCGCCATCGGCACCGCGCGCAAGCTGGATGTGGACGCCGCCCAGATCCTTCGGATGCAGCGACAGCGCCAGTTGGCTCGATCCATCCGTGCCAGAAGCCAAGGTCAACAGGGATGCACCCACCTGTGCCGGTGCGCCGGCCGCATCCAACGATGTTTCGGCAGCGGGTGTCGGTGCCTGTCCCAGGGTGGCGGACGTGCCGGCAGCCGCTGGCGGCGACGAGTCGACCAGGGCGGTCCCAAGTGCCACCGGCTCCATGGCCGATAGAAGAGGCGACGCCGACACGCTGTTGGCCGAGGATCCGTCAGCTGCGTTGGCTTGCACAGGAACATCGTTTGCGGATCCGAAGCCGTGATGTTCGCCTAGCTGGGATCCCGCTCCCGCTCCCGCTGCCGTGCCTGTTTCACTGTGGGCGGAGCGCTGGTCCAGGACAACGCTCCTTCGGCTGGCATCGGTGGAGGCCGGCTGCCCCGAATCATCCGCAGGACGGCTGTCCTTCGACATCGTGACGGATCCGTCAGATGGCCGGATACCCGGTGATGGCTGGCTGGTCACGTCGGAAAGATGAGGAGTCGATACGTCGGCTCCGGCAGGCGGTAGCGGTGGCGAAGCGGGTGCGGTGCTTCCATCATCCGGTCGAGCGCCTGTCGTCTGCGCGGACCTGCGCGTTGATCTGGTAGGCGCACCGGCTGCATTTCGCACGTCCGGCTGCGGAGTATCCGACACCAACCCGTCCTCGATGGGAAGATTGGCCAAACCTGCTACATCCGCTGCTCCATTCTTTGCCGCCGGTGTTCCGCCGCCTCCTGTATCCACGGACGGGTACGGGTTCTGGCCGAAAGCCGGCTGCATGGTCTGGCTCATCGATACAGGCTTTCTTGCCTGCGTCTCCTCTTGCTTGGACGCAACGTCCGTTTCCTTTTGTCCCGGCAGGTGCGATGCCGACGCCGAGGACACTACGAGACGATCCTTAAGGTTTGCTGAAGAAGCAGACCCTGCCGCGCCGGAGGAGTATGATGCCTGGTTCCAGATCGCCGCGACTTGCGACGAGAACGAACCGTCAGACGAAGCCGCGGCGGTTCGAGTATTGATCCCTGTCTGCGTCCCAATTGAACGTGCGACAGCCGCGTTTGCAGATATGCTCGTCGTCGACATCGAACATCCTCCTGCGACCCAGTGTGCAAGGTTTGGGCCAGCTGTCTGGCCGGTATCACAGTAGAGGTGTCGCCTGCTGCCAGGCCTTCCAGGCAGGACCTGCCCGGCACAAACTGCCGCCCGGCATCAACAAGGCATTAAATCTCGGCACGTTCCCCAGCGGATGTGCAGGTGATCAACTGGCATGCTTCCTGCTGAATGTGGTCGGACACGCATCCGGCGTGTTCCGGCAGGAGAGCAGGCATGTCGATCTTCGGTGCACTTGATACGGCGGTCAGCGGCCTGGCGGCTCAGTCCCAGGCCTTCACCGACATCAGCAACAACATCGCCAACAGTCAGACCGTCGGCTACAAGGCGACGGACACCAACTTTTCCGACTACGTCCTGAACTCGACGGCGTCACAGATCTCGGGAACCGTGGTCGCCTCGACGGCTTCGGAGAACAACGCACAAGGCACGATCACGTCGAGCAGCAACGCACTTGCCCTTGCAATCTCCGGCAACGGCTTCTTCAACGTGTCGGAAGCCAACGGAGCGTCGACAGGAACGTCGCAAAGCTTTCAGCCCAACGACTACTATACCCGGAACGGCGACTTCACCGAGAACAGCGCGGGCTACCTCGTGAACTCGTCCAATGAGTACCTGAAGGGCTACATGGTCGACTCCAGCGGGAACCTCGACACCAGCTCGCTGCAGACGATCAACGTTGCCGATGTCGCCTTCAGGCCCAGCGAGACCGGCACCATCACTTACGCCGCCAGCCTGCCGGGAGCCACCGCCGCTGCTGCAAGTGCCACGCCGACCTCCGGTTCGACCACGCCGACCAGCCAGAGCCAGACGATCTACGATGCATCCGGCGCAGCGCACACCGTGGACTTCAACTGGTCCTACTCGCAGGCGAGCAACGCCTGGAACGTCTCGGCTACCGTTGACGGTGCAAGCACTCCCAGCGCAAGCGCCCAGGTGACGTTCAACGCGTCCGGACAGATCGCGTCGGTAGCCCAGCAGACGAACGTCGGGTCGACGCCTGCGACCTACGATGCTGCGAACACCACCACCGACTCGACGGCCAGCTTCAGCATCCCGACCACCCTCGACGGCACCTCGCAGACGATGACCGTCGACCTCGGGACCATCGGCTCGTCGTCCGGCACCACGATGGCCACCGACGCCAACGGCGCCGGTTCCAATGCCACCATCAGCACCGACAGCGTGACCAGCGGCAACTACACCGGGATCACCATGACCTCGGATGGCAGCATCATGGCCACGTTCGACAACAACAAGACGCAGCTGGTGGGCAAGGTGCCGCTGGCGACCTTCGCGGACGCGAACGGGCTGTCGTCGCAGGACGGCGAGGCCTACACCGCGACCTCTGCATCGGGAGCGGCCACGAACAACCTTGCGGGCGCCAATGGGGCTGGCAACCTCGAAACCTCCTCGGTCGAAAGCTCTACCACCAACCTCGATTCCGACCTCACCAAGCTGATCACCGCCCAGAACGCCTATGGCGCCAACGCCAAGGTGGTGACAACGGCAAACGAGATGCTCCAGACCGTCCTGGCCATGAAGCAGTGAGGTTTAACGGCTCGTTAAGATCTCACATTCATCATCGTCGGGTTGCGAGAAGGATCGACGTCCCGCGACCGGGAGATCCAGATGGGACTCGACGCATCCCTATCCATCGCGAACAGCGGCCTCACCGCCCTCCAGGCGGAGATGGCCGTCGCGTCGCAGAACGTGGCCAATGCCAACACCGCAGGCTATGCGGTGGAGCAGTCGTCGATCTCGTCCCGGACGGCAGACGGTCAGGCAAGCGGCGTCGTCGTCGGGCTGACCACGCAGACGATCAATACGGCGCTCGAGAACAGCCTCTACAGCCAGAACGCGACCGTTTCCGGCCTGACCACGACCAGCAACGGGTTGGCCACCATCTCCGTGCTCCAGGGTTCGACCAGCTCGGACTCCGGCAGCAGCGATACGATTCCGGACCAGGTAGGCAACCTCCAGTCGAGCCTCATCACCTTGGACGCCGATCCGAGCAGCTCCGCCAGCCAGCAGGCCGTCGTGACCGCCGCAGGCACCCTGGCCTCGACCATCCAGACCACGGCCGGAAGCTACCAGACTGCGAGGCAGGCGGCGCAGGAATCCATCGTCGACGAGGTCGGTACCGTCAACTCCAACCTTGCCTTGATCGGCTCGCTGTCGAACCAGATCGAGCAGGGCCGCATAACCGGCATCAGCACCGCCGATCTTGAGGACCAAAGATCTGCCGCAATGACGTCCCTGTCGAACGTGCTGTCCGTGCAGTTCACTGAAACCTCCGCCGGCGACATGCTGGTCACCACGGCGAACGGTCTGTCCCTGCCGACGCAGGCGTCTTCCGGGCCGCTCTTCACCGCGAATGCAACCGTGGGCGTCTCGAACGCCTACCCCGGGTCGATTCCGGCGATCACCCTGAACGGTCGCGACGTCACCACGAGCCTGACTGGCGGCACGCTTGGCGCCAACATCAGCCTCCGGGACCAGGTGCTGCCGACCATGCAGGCCGAGCTGGACTCCTTCTCCCAGACCATGGCGTCCCGCTTCGATGCGCAGGGCTTGACCCTTTTCACCGACGGCAACGGCAACCTGCCGGGCTCCAGCGCCACCGAGGCCTCGCCTGCCGGACAGCTCGGCTTCTCCAACGTGATCCAGGTCAACCCGGCCGTGACGGCTGACCCGAGCATCATCCGGGACGGAAGTCACGACGTCGCCGGCAGCGCGACCGGCGCGTCGAGCTTCACCGTCAACACGACCAGGGGAACAGGCGACACCACGTTGATCGACCGCGTGCTCGACTACGCGCTGGGATCCAACGTCCAGGACGGCGTGACGCAGCCGGCGACAGCGACGACCGGGCTCGGAGCAGATGGAACGCTCACCGCGCCTTATTCCGGTTCAACCGATCTCGCCTCCCTCGCCTCCACCGTCGTCAGCTCCCAAGCTTCGACCATCAGCCAGGCGAGCAGCAACCTGAGCGACGAGACGGCGATTCAGACCGCGCTGACCAGCCAGGTCGCTTCCGTCTCCGGTGTGTCAGTCGACGACCAGATGGCCTCGATCGTATCGCTGCAAAATGCCTACGAAGCCAACGCGAAAGTCGTCACTGCGGTCCAGACCATGTTCACCTCCCTCATCGACGCCATCAGCTGAATGCCGCCATGACCATCCAGAGCACGACGGGTGCCCCCATTTCGACAATGCTGCCGCTTACCAGCGCGGTGGATCAGCTCAACGCGCAGGACAGCGCCTTACAGGCACAGCTCTCCTCGGGCGTCCTGTCCGACAGCTACGCCGGTCTCGGTGACCAGCGCTATCAGGCGTTGGACCTGCAGCCCCAGATCACTGAGGTGGGCGCCTGGCAGCAGAACGTCACGTCGGCCCAGAACACCCTGTCGATCACCCAGACGGCGATGTCGAGCATCACCGGTATTGCAACGGCCCTGCAGACGTCCCTAACCAGCCTCCAGGGGAACCAGAGCGCCACCAACATCTCGGCCGCCGCGGCCGAGGCGCGAGCCTCTCTGAACGAGCTGGGTTCCCTGCTGAACACCGAGGACGGCGCGCAATACGTGTTCGGCGGGAACGCGTCGGATACAGCGCCAGTGACCGACCCGTCAAACATCACCAGCAGCCCGTTCTTCCAGACTATCTCGGCCAGCGTGGCCTCCGTTGCGACAACCGGTGCCGCATCGGTCGAAGCCGCGACCGTCGCCGCCGCCTCCGACAACACCGCCACCCAGTCGGTCTTCTCGCCCGCTCTCAGCGTCGAGGGACCTGCCGCGACGGGTCTGGTGCACAGCGTGGCGGTCGGAGACCAGGACCAGGTCGCGGTCGGGTTCGTGGCGACCCAGGGCACCGCGCCGACCGCCACGTCCACCGGCTCCCCGATCCGCGACCTGATGTCTGCCTTGGCCATCGTCGGCAGTCTCGACCAAGCCAACTCGGCGAGTGCGGACTTCTCGACGCTGGTCAGCGACACCGCGACTCAGGTCGGCTCCATCAACAGCAGCCTGAATGACACGGTCGCTGATCTCGGCCAGACACAGGCCCAGCTTACCAGCCAGTCCGACATGCTGCAGTCCGTCTCCGGCGCGCTCACCTCCCAACTGTCGACGGTCAAAAGCAGCGACCCGGCCACGCTGTCCACCGAGATCACCGCGACCCAGAACCAGCTGACCGCTTCCTACACCTTGATTGCTGATATGAAGGGCATGTCCCTGGCAGCTTATCTTTAGTTGATAGTCCGGTTTGTTGACCTGTTGTTAAGGCAACGGACAGCACAATCAATCTGCGTCGGCTGCGATGGGGTTGCCGCGAGGATACGGTGCCACATGTCTCATCTCGTTCTGGAACTGCGCCCTGGTGAGATGATGGTCGTCAACGGAGCCACGATCCGGTTCCGCAGCAAGTGCCGCGTCGAACTGGTGTCCCACGCCCGCTTCCTGTTCGGAAAGCAGATCATGGCCCCTCACGAGGCCGAAACGGTCATGCGCCAGCTCTATTATGGCTTGCAGACGGCCTATGTCGGCGCACCGGAGGAGCGCGATGCAGCGGCGGACGACGTCCGGCAGATGCTGACGAGGCTTCAGGCGGAACTGCCTCCTCGCACCGCCGATGCTCTCCGCCTCGTCGAGGCGTCGTTCAGGAAGGACGACTTCTACAAGGCGCTCAAGCTGCTTCGGGTGATGATCCACGACGAGAACCAGGAACGGTTCGGCATCGGGAAGGATCTCGTAGAGACTCCCTTAACGAACTCATGATTTCCTCGCCTGGCTTCCCCTCATAGGAGACCACCATGACGCTTTCGATCAACACCAACACGGCCGCCATGGCCGCCCTGGAGTCGCTGTCCACCACCACCGCTGCGCTGAACACCACCGAGAACGAGGTGTCGACCGGCAAGGCGGTCTCCACCTCCTCGGACAACCCGGCCATCTACGCCATCTCGCAGTCGATGACCGGCAACATCGCCGGCTTGGCTGCGGTGTCGGACAGCCTCTCGCTCGGCGCCCAGGTGGTCAATACCGCCAATACCGCAGCTGCCGACATCACCTCGACCCTGCAGACGCTGCAGCAGACAGTGACCCAGGCCGGCACTACCGGCATCGACCAGTCGACCATGCAGGCCCAGGTCGCCAACGCAATCAACGAAATCAATGCCTATGCGCGCGGCTCGACCTTCAACGGCGTCAATGTCCTGACCTCGCAGGCAGACAGCGGCGCCGCCAACGGATCAGCCAACATCGTCACCGGCCTCCAGGGCAACTCGATCACGATTGCCAACCAGGTCGGCGCGTCTAACACGTTGAGCACGTTCCTCGGGCTGACCGGATCGGGCTTTGCCGCCGGTGCTACAGCGACCGCCACCGACCAGACCGTGCTCAACGCCACGGAAACTGGCGTCAACATCGCGACCAGCTCGACCCTGGATGCCGCCGATTTCGGCAACGGCGCCAATGTTGTTCTGACTAACGGCGACGGCACGACCACGACGTTCGAGTTCGACACGACCGGCACCACGACCACCTCTGCGGACACCACCGGCAGCACCGCCAACCACGCGGTGACGGTTCTCGTCGATCCAACCACTCAGTCCACGAGCACGATGCTCGGTCAGCTCGTCAACGCCATGAACCAGAACGGCTACAACGCCGTGATTCAGAACGACGGCTCGATCGACGTGACGGGCCAGGGGGTGACGGGTTCGACCGCTGCCGCCGCCGACTCGACCCCCGGAGTTGCCAGTACTCCTGGTTCGAATACCGGCATCGACGGTGGTACCACGCTTGATGCCAGCACTGCTGCCATCACCACGGTCCAGGGCGCGATCAACAAGATGAACGCCATCAGCACGACTCTGGGCGCGAGCAGCCAGGAGATCACCGGCATGCAGAGCTTCACCAGCGATCTGAGCGACGCGCTCACGACGGGCGTCGGCGGCTTGACGGATGCCGACCTCTCCACCGCGAGCGCCCAACTCACCTCGCTCCAGACCAAGCAGCAGCTGGCGATCCAGTCGCTGTCGATCGCCAATTCACAATCTCAGTCGATCCTTTCCTTGTTCCGCGGCTGATTTCCACTAGGCGGGACCATGCTCGTTCGTATGGTCCCGCTTGTCTTCATTTTCTCCAACAGGTCTGCTCATGAGCTACGGTGCACATCAATACCGTCGATCCGAGGGAAGCGCCCTGTCTCCCAGAGAAACGGAAGCTGCCGCATTCGCTTTCGTCAATCGGCTTCTGGGCACGGATGATAGTCGAGATACCCGGATGCGTGGTCTGGTCAAGAACCAGCAGCTCTGGTCGCTTCTGCTCAGGGACGTTGGAAGCTCGAGCAACGGCCTGCCGCAGGCGCTGAAGTCGGACCTGATGTCCCTCGGCTTCCTGGTCATGCGAGAGACAATAGCGGCCATGGGCGACAGCGGCCGGCCGATTGCGAGCCTGATCCAGGTGAACGATGACATGCTCGGGGGATTGCGTGCAGTCTCTCCTCTCCCTGTGGCGGAAGCCAGGCCGCCGGCTGTCCTGGCACGCGCGAGCCGATCCTGATCTGACAGGCAGGCGTGATCGATGTGGCCCCGCTGTTTGTCGGCTCTCATGCTCGTGATATATAGCCAGCGGTTCCGTTCGACGAGGGTGACTTCCGGATCGGTAGAAAACGGGAGTGGCGGCTGCAGCCGCGTCGGCTGGCACGGGATGTAGAGGCGCCCCGCGGCAAGTATCATCGGCGCTGAGCTAGGTCCAGACGTTTGGCCGGCGGCGACTCCCCCATCCAGAGGCCCGACACCACTAGGTCGTCAGGGAGGCTCTGTGGCACGTAGGGGACACGATGATCACCGTCCGATATGGCAAACAACGCCTTGCCAAGCATAGGAGGCAACCTGATCCAGCCGGAATGCCTGGCTTTCCTTGAACTGGAGGGGCGGGTACTCTTGAGTCGCGACATCGGGATCCCAGATTCCACGAAGGCAGGCCTGTCCGGCGTCGCCTCCAGAGGGACACGGGACGGGCTGGTTATTTGCCAGTCGCCTGATGAAAAGGGACAGGACAATGGACCTGGAAAAATTTACCGAACGGTCTCGTGGCTTTCTTCAAGCGGCACAGACCATCGCGGCCCGCGAGTACCATCAGCGTTTAACATCAGAGCATCTGCTTAAGGCGCTTCTCGATGACGAGGAAGGGGCCGCAGCTGGTTTGATCCGTGCTGCTGGTGGTGATCCGCAGGTCGCCCGCTTGTCCGTCGAGGCCGAGCTCGGCCGGTTGCCCAGGGTGCAGGGTGGCGGCGCCGGCCACGCCCAGGCCACTCCCGAGCTTGTGCGCCTGCTCGATACGGCGCAGCAGGACGCCAAGAGGGCTGGTGATAGTTTTGTGGCTCAGGACCGCCTGCTTACGACGCTGGCGGGCAGCGATCAGCCAGCAGCCCACGCGCTGTCGAAGGCCGGCGTCTCGCGACAATTGCTGGAACAAGCGGTCGCCAGCATCCGCAAGGGGCGCAAGGTCGACAGCCAGAACGCCGAGGCAAGCTTCGACGCCCTGAACAAGTATGCGCGTGACGTCACGGAAGTGGCGCGTTCGGGTAAGCTCGATCCGGTCATCGGCCGGGACGAGGAGATCCGCCGCACGATCCAGGTGA
>CAXTVS010000031.1:0-41721 GCA_964247735.1 uncultured Acetobacteraceae bacterium | reverse complement strand
CAGGCCCGACAGCTGCTCGCGGAAGAACGCTTCGTAGTGCATGGCACCCTCCAGGGACAGCTCAGTTGCGTCGCCACACCTCCTCCTGGAGCAGGCTCGCGAACAACAGCCACGCGAACATCGGCGCGTCCGCCCACGCTGCCCTGCGGTCGACGCCGGCGGCGGTGGCAATGGCCGCGGCCGAGGTTCCGACCATGCCAAGCGTGACCCCCAGCGCCTCGTCGAGCTCCTTGCGCTTGAACAGCACCCAGGAGAAGCCGCCGACGCCGAGCACGTTTGCCGTCCAGGCCAGCAGCGCCAGTGTGCGGCGCCGCGACGGCGGAGCCAGGAGCAGGCGGTAGCCAGAATAGCCGAGCAGCGTGTCGAGGCCGGTCCAGGCGACGCCGAAGACCGGTCCAGGGGGCGTGAAGGACGACTTGCGCAGCCTGGCATACCAGATCGCGGTCCGGGGATGATTCGGCGTCGGGCCGTAGCGTCCTCCGGACAGCTGTGCTCCGAGCACCGACCCACCTGCCAGCGCGGCCGCTTGCAGCTTGTTCATGCCTCACGCCTTCCGTGAAACGAACCGGCGTCCCGACGGGCAGCCGCTCGCCCGGGTAAGCTGCAGGACGACGACGCGGTTCCGCTACGGACGGTCTGGTCATGGGCGGGCGGCGACCCTCACCTATTCGTGCTTCAGGGCAATCCAGGAATGCAGGCGGTGCCGCGCGTTGCGACACAGACCTGCACGCCGAGAGGAGCTCGCCATGCCTTCACCCCGCGACCAGGATGCCGCCGGCACCATAGAGCCTACGGAGAAGTCCGGGCCGCGTCCTGTGGTGAAGTACTGGCACCTTTGGACCGACGGGGACGGCGTCAGCCACCAGGCCCAATGCGCCCTGACCGAGTTCCGGCTGAAGGGGGTAGGTCCCGCGGAGCCGCAATGGAACAACAAGCAGGACACGGTGTCGGCGACCCCGGTGTTCACGGTGCAGCCGGTGGGCTGGATCGGCGAATGGCACGAGAACCCGGCGCCGCAGTGGATCGTCGTGCTGTCCGGGCGCTGGTGGATCGAGAGCATGGACGGCACCCGGATCGAGCAGGGGCCGGGAGAGTTCTCGTTCGGCGAGGACCAGAACTGTTCCACCGACGGGCAGGGCCGGAAGGGCCATCGGTCGGGCACGGTGGGCGACGAGCCGGCGGTGCTGATGACCGTGCAGCTCCATGTCGATCCGCAACGCGCGTCCTGCCACAAGAGGTAGGATCGGCTCCTGTAGCAACGCAGCCGGACCGGCGGCGTCCCGCTGTCCCGTCGCCGGGTGTTCCGCTCCCGGCGGTCAGTTCACGGTGAAGACGGTCCGGCCGCCCTGACGCGACCAGGTCGCCGCGACGTCGGCCAGCGGCACCGCGTCGGTGACGATCTCGAAGCGCTTCACGTAGGCCGCCTGCAGCACGCCGTCGATGGCGGCCAGCAGGCGCTCGAACGGAACGCTGCCGATGCCGCTGCCCATGAGGGTGATGGACGAGGAACGCAGCACGGCGCCAGGCAGGGTGATGTCCGCCCCGCTCGCGGTGCCGACCTGGACGAACCGGATCGGCACGGCTTCCGCACCCGCCTTCGCCCCCGCGACCAGCAGTTGTCCGGCGCTGCGGCCCCACAGATAGTCGATCACGACGTCCACGCCGGCGGCGAACTGCTGCTCCAGCCGCGCCTCCAGCGCCTCGGTGTCGTCGAGCGGGATGACGACGTCGGCGCCGAGGGCGGCAAGCGTCGCCAGCGCCTCGGGATCGCGCCCCGTCGCGACGATCCTGCCCGCACCCATGTGCCTGGCGATCTGCACGGCGAGCCTGCCCGACGCTCCGGTGGCGCCGTTCACCAGCACGGTCTCGCCGGCCCTCATCCGGGCGCGCTCGGTCAGCGCCGCCCAGGACGACATGCCAGGTATGGCGATGGCCGCGGCCGTCACGTCGTCGAGCTCATCGGGCAGCGACAGGACGTGCGCGGCCGGCACCGCCGCACGCTCGGCCATAGCCCCAAAAGGCGCCCGCGGCAGGACGAAGTAGACCCTGCGGCCATCTTCCAGTGTTCCTGCGCCGTCCACTCCAGCGACAAAGGGAAAGCGGTTGGTCGAGCTGTAGTGCGTGCCGGACGCACGCGCCCGGGCGAGCGGGCTGAGCGCCGCGGTTGCAACCGAAACCAGCACCTCCCCTGCCTCTGGAACGGGTTCGGCAAACTCCGCGTAGACGGGCGGCTGGCCTGCCCGGCTGACGATGGCGGCCCTCATCGTGCGTTCTCCCCGGCCCCGATATGCGTGTATGATGCACATAATAACCGGGAACGGCGATGACAAGCAGAAAGGTGCATAATACACCCATCTCCGGCCAACTCCGCGACCTGCACGGCGCGTTGCTGGACATCGTGGGGGTGATCAACGGGCCGTACCGCGATGCGGCGATCATCCAGGAGGCGGGGATCCGCCTCGACCGCGCGCTGTTCCCGCTGCTGGTGCTGATCGAGCGGCTAGGACCGATCGGGGTGGTGGACCTGGCTGACCGGATGGGGCGCGACCACACGACTGCCAGCCGCCAGCTGGCCAAGCTCGAAGGCCTTGGGCTGATCAGCCGTCGCGAGAACCCTGCTGACCGACGGGTCAGGGACGCGGTGATCGCGCCGCCGGGCAGGGCGATGACCGACCTGATCGACGGCGCCCGAGACCGGATGCTTCGGGCCGGCCTAGGAACGTGGGATGCGAAGGACGTCGACGCGCTCGTCCGGCTGATGCGCAAGCTCGCCGACACGCTGCTGTCCGGAGGATGAGGTAGACCGAGGAGTTACCCGGACGGTCTGCCTCGCGGGGCCGGAACCAGGAGCAACTTCATCCGAACGACCTGGTTCGACCGGATGATGCTCTATGATGTAGGCAGGGCCGCCTCGACGTCCGCCGCTTCGGCCAGGGGAGTGTCGAACTCGACGCGCTGCCACGCGCCGTCGCGGACGAAGTCGGCCCCCTCAGGGTCGAGCGACAGGAGGCGCCGGTCCTCGGATGCGTGCCGGTCGTTCCAGCGCGCGACCAGGTTGTCCAGGCCGGATGCCAGGGCGGCGGCCACCGCGGGATCGGGCAGAAGGTCGCGCGCGCGCAGCCTGGCCGCGCGGCCGAAGCCGGCGACGAGGAGACCCGCCTCCGGAGCGAACCGCCAGATGTCGAAGTCGGCAAAGCCGGCATAGAACGCGGCATAGGGATGGCGCGCGATCCAGCGGGCTCTTGATGCCTCGTCGGGGTAGCGGACCGCGCGGCCGGTCACCGTCACCCGCGCCGTGGTCTGCGGGTTGGGTCCGTCAGAAGCACCGAGCGCCAGCACCGAGCAGCGCCCGTCGCGGTGCAGGTGCCGGGTGTGCTCGGACAACTCCGACAGCAGCAGCAGGATTGCCCCGTCGGGCGCCACCGCGGGCGTCACCAGCGAGGCGAAGGGCTGGCCGTCGTCAACCGTGGCGAGCGTAGCGGAGGCCGCCGCGCGCAGCAGCCGCCGCGCCTGCAGCGGGGCGGAGCGGGTCCAGTCGTCGTGGTCCAGCATGGTGCGGCCCTTCCTCCTCGGCTCGATCGTGAACGGTGTTCATTCCGCGGCCAGCAGCGTGCCGTCGGTCCGGTCCAGCACGAGGTGCTGACGGTGGAACCGGGCGATCGCCGGGTTGTGCCCGATGGAGGTGATGGTGGTGCCGGGCAGGCGGCGCTTGAGCTGGACGTACATCCGGGCCTCGGTTTCCGGATCCAGGCTTGCGGTCGCCTCGTCCAGGAACAGCCAGTCGGGCTTGTTCACCAGCGCGCGGGCGACGCCCAAGCGCTGCTGCTCGCCACCGGACAGGCGCAGCGCCCAGTTCTCGCCCTCCGCATCGAGCAGGGGCAGGAGATGCGGGAGCTCCGCATCCTGCAGCGCCGCCTCGGCCAGGCCGGCAGGAAGGGCGGCTACTGGCAGCGGGCAGCACACGGCATGGCGCAGAGTGCCGAGCGGGATGTACGGCCGCTGCGGCAGGAACAGCCGGGTGCCGGCGAGCCGCTCGATCCTGCCGGTCCCGAACGGCCAGATCCCGACCAGGGTCCGGAACAGGGTGGACTTGCCCGATCCGGACCGGCCGGTGACCAGCGTATCGCGTCCGGGCAGGAGCTCCAGGGCAACGTCGCGCGCGAGGGCAGAGCCGTCCGGAAGGGCCAGGATGGCATCCGACAGGCGGATGCCACGGCCGGCTGCGGTGGAAGTGGCGAAGCCGGTGCGGCCGTCGGCAGCGCGTGCCGGCTCGACGGCGCGGTCGAAGGTGGCGAGACGGCCGACGGTGGCGCGCCACCGCGCCAGGGTGGTGAAGCTGTCGCCGAACCAGGACAAGGCGCTCTGTACCGCGGTGAACACCTGGGATATCTGCATCATCGTGCCCAGCGTCACCGTGCCGGCGAAGAACAGCGGTCCGATCAGCAGCATCGGCAGCACGGTGGCGACCTGGCTGTAGGAAATGGTGGTCACGTTCAGCAGCAGGATGCGACGCAGGATGGCGAGGAAGTTGCCGCGTATGGCGTCGAACCGGCGCGACAGCTCGTGCCGTTCCTCGGCCTCCCCGTCATGCAGGGCGATACCCTCGGTGTTCTCGCGCACCCGCACCAACCCGAAGCGGAAGTCGGCCTCGCAGCGCTGCTGCAGGAAGTAGAGCGGGATCAGCCGACGGCCGACCAGGAAGGTCAGGACGGTGCCGCCGGCGCTGAAGGCGGACGCCACCCAGACCAGGCTGCCCGGCACGCGCACCCCGAACAACGTCACCCCGCGCGACAGCACCCACAGCACCGCGACGTAGCTGGCCAGCGAGACCACGTTGCTCAGCAGCCCGATTGCCAGGCTCAGCGTGTCGTCATCCGGACGCGCATTGGCGCCGGCGCCGCAGAACGCGGCGAGGTCGTCGGACAGGCGCTGGTCGGGGTTGTCGGTGGCGACGCCCTCGGCATCGGCGGTGACGCTGATGCGGTAATAGGCGCGGTCGGCAAGCCAGCGACGGAGGAAGTCGCCGGTCATCCAGGAGCGCCAGCGGATCTGCAGCAGCTGGGTCGCGAACACCGACGCGCAACCGAGCAGGACGAACAGCATCGCCATCATCAGGAAGCCGGGCATGATCCAGCCGCTCGGCAGCCGGTGCCAGGTGAACATCAGCTGGAGGAAGCCGTGCAGGTCCTTCTGCTGGAAGGTGTCGTAGAGCAGGTTCGACCAGAACGTGAGCAGCACCCCGAGCTCGGTCTGCAGGATCGACAGCAGCATCGCGCCGACCAGCAGGACCAGGGCCGAGCGTCGCTGCCCGGAGCGGAAGAAGTAGGGCTTGAACAGCCGCCAGCTGTCGGCCAGCACCGGTCCCAGGTCACGCATCGCAAGGCCGCCCGATCATCTGGCAGCCATGGAGCGGGCATCGCCCCGGCCGTGCCAACCGGTTTGTTCTGAAAAGATAGTCATGACTGGGATGGACTGGCGGACAGGGTGGGATTCGAACCCACGGTGGGCTTGCACCCACGGCGGTTTTCAAGACCGCTGCCTTAAACCACTCGGCCACCTGTCCGGCTGCCGCATCCTAGTGCCAGAAAGGTGCGCCGAAGCAACCCGTCCGTGCGGCCTGCCCTGCCGACCCATAGCCTCCCGATGAAGGCACGGGCGTCGGGATCACGCATCCTTCATCGGGCGAGCCCATCCCCAAGGGGCGGGAGCAATGGAATATTGCTTCCGGATGAACGCACAACGCGCCGGCGCCATGACCGCCGGTGGAGGAGCATCTCGATGCCGATGAGGATGCGCAGGCTCCCGGCCCGCTGGATGGCCCTGCTCGCAGCGGCCGGCGTTCTTGCCGGCACCGTCCGGGCGCACGGCGCGCCCGGAGGGGAGCCGGTCGCCGCCGCGCCATCCAGGACGATCGAGTGGTCTGCCGCCTCGCCGGTGACGGGAGCCCCGACGGGTGCCGTGGTGGCGCAATCGCAGATCACCGCAGGTCCGCTGCAGGGTCCGTTGAACGTTCCGGGCGTGAAGCGGCAGAGGCCGAGCAGCTCCTGTCCGATCCGTCCCGTGCATCGTCGCCGGGTGGCGGCCCGAGCCGCACCGGTCCGGCTCGCGGCCGTGCCCGTGGTGCCGCTTGTCCCGATCTATGCCTATCCGCCGCCGGTGGTATATCGGCCGGTCGTGCCGGTGTACGCCTTCCGGCCGTTCTATCGTCCCTTCCTCTACCGGCCCTTCTTCTACAGGCCCTACTTCTATCGGCCGTACTTCTACCGCGGCTTCTACTGAGATCAGGCGGCGACCGCAGCTCCGGCATCGGCAGCGCCCGGATCACGGCTAGTCAGATGGCGGGTTTCTTGCTTCCCTGATCGGCATCGACGACAGCATCAGGTGGATGGAATGACTCCTTCGCGCCTGGACCGGACCGGCCTTCGCCGGACGGTTGGCGGGTCCGCGACGCGATGAGCGGTCCGGACGCAGCGGCCTCGGCGGCGGAGGCGGCGATGAGCGGCCTGTTCGCCGGCTACGGCGCGCCGAGCTTCTTCTGCGAGATCATGAAGGCGACTGATCCGGAGGAGCCGGCGGTGCGGCTGGTCCGCGACCGGCTGCGCGGCCTTGACGTCGCCGAGCTGCGGCGGCGCGCGGCCGCGGCGGAGGCCGAGCTGTACAACCTCGGCATCACCTTCACCGTGTATTCCGCACGCGACGCGATCGACCGCATCCTGCCGTTCGACCTGATCCCGCGCATCCTCACCGCGCGCGAATGGGACGTGATCGAGCGCGGCGTGGTGCAGCGCGTCACCGCCATCAACCGGTTCCTGTGGGACATCTACCACGACCAGACGATCCTGAAGGACGGGGTGGTGCCGCGCGAGCTGGTGCTGGGCAACGCCAACTTCCGGCCCGAGATGATGGGCCTCGACGTGCCGCTCGGCGTCTACGTCCACGTCAACGGCACCGACATCGTGCGCGACGACGCCGGCCGGTTCCTGGTGCTCGAGGACAACGCGCGCACGCCGTCGGGCGTGTCCTACGTGATCGAGAACCGGCACATGATGCTGCGCGTGCTGCCGGACCTGGTGGCGGGGATCGGCATCCGCCCGGTGGAGGAGTACGGCGTGCGCCTGCAGCAGGCGCTGGCGGCGGTGGCACCCGCCGGCGTTCCCGATCCGCAGGTCGTGCTGCTGTCGCCCGGCATCTACAACGCGGCCTATTTCGAGCACGTGTTCCTGGCCCGCGAGATGGGCGTGCCGCTGGTCGAGGGACGCGACCTGGTGGTCGAGGACGCGCGCGTGTTCATGCGCACGATCGCGGGCCTGCGTCCGGTGCACGCGATCTACCGGCGGCTGAACGACGACTTCCTCGATCCCGACGTGTTCCGTCCCGACAGCCAGCTCGGCGTGCGCGGGCTGCTGGACGCCTGGCGACGCGGCAACGTCGCCATCGCCAACGCGGTCGGCACCGGGGTCGCCGACGACAAGGCGATCTACGCCTACATGCCGCGGATCATCCGCTACTACCTGGCCGAGGAGCCGGTGCTGGACAACGTCGAGACCCGGATCTGCCGCGAGCCGGAGGGCTTGCAGTACACGCTCGACAACCTCGAGCGCCTGGTGGTCAAGCCGGTGGGCGAGTCCGGCGGCTACGGGCTGATCATCGGCCCGCACGCGACGGTGGCGGAGCTGGAGGAGTTCCGCACCAAGCTCAAGGCGAACCCGGCGAACTACATCAGCCAGCCGGTGGTCAACCTGTCCACGGCGCCCACCCTGTGCGAGAACGGCGTCGAGGCGCGGCACGTCGACCTGCGCCCGTTCGCGGTGACCGGTGCGTCGACCTGGGTGCTGCCGGGCGGGCTGTCGCGGGTGGCACTGAAGAAGGGCTCGCTGGTGGTGAACTCCTCGCAGGGCGGCGGGTCGAAGGACACCTGGGTGCTGTCGTGACGGGGCGCGCGCGGTGAGCGGAACGATGCCGGGCGCGCTGGTGGCCCCGGTGCAGACCCAGGCGCTGCTGTCGCGCTATGCCGAGAACATCGTCTGGCTGGCGCGCTACATGGAGCGCATCGAGAACCTGGCGCGCATCATCGACGTCACCGAAACCTTCACCCGCACCAGCCAGGCCGAGAACGGGTGGCGGTCGATCCTCCAGATCAACGCGGACGAGGACGAGTATCACGCCACGCGGCAGGACGCCGACATGCAGGGGGTGGCGGAGTACTACGTGCTGGACGGCGCGAACCCGAACTCGATCGCAAGCCTGATCAACGCGTCGCGCGAGAACGCCCGCACCCTGCGCCCGCTGATCTCGACCGAGATGTGGACGCACATCAACGTGTTCCACGGCTGGGTCAGGCAGCTCACCAGCCACGACATCCGCTCCTCGCAGTTGTCGGTGCTGTGCGCCCGGCTGAAGCAGGAATGCCAGACCCATAACGGCATCATCGAGGGCACGTTCTATCGCGACCAGGGCTGGTACTTCTACATGATCGGCAAGTACCTGGAACGCGGCGACCAGACCACCCGGCTGGTCGACATCAAGTACCATACCCTGCTGCCGCCTGAGGCCGGGATCGGCAGCCCGGTCGACATCAGCCAGTGGAGCGCCGTGCTGCGCTCGGCTGCGGCTTACCACGCCTACCGCCGGGTGATGCCACGCTCGCTCACGGCACCCGCGGTGGTGGGCTTCCTGCTGCTCAACAACGCGTTCCCGCGCTCGCTGGTGCTGACCCTGCGCCAGGTCTACGGCAGCCTGTCGCAGCTGCGCACCGACTACGGCCTGCGCCAGGGCGGCAGCGCACTGGAGCGGCTGGAGGAGCTGCGCGCGGCGCTGTCGGACCAGACGGTCGAGCAGATCATCCTGCGCGGCCTGCACGAATTCCTGGACTGGGTGCAGGTCGAGCTGCGGCACATCCAGAACGACGTGGCCGACGCGTTCTGGTCGCTCCGGCCGCCCAGGCAGAAGGCCGAACCCGCGTCCGGTATGATCCAGAGCATGGGCGGAATGACGCAGACCATGGACGGAATGGCGCAGAGCCTGGGTGATATGCGACAGGATCTCGACCAGGATGGGCTCGTCGCCGGTCGAGGTGAGCGGACGACCTGAGGCGCCGCCCGCCGAAACGTTCGGAAGCGACAAGGGGGCCGACCCGTGCTGACGCTCGATCCCGAACCCGGGGTCATCACCTTCGCCTGCTATGGAATATTGGTGAAATGGCACCGCGCCTTGCAGGACTCGGTGCGGGCGATCCTGTCCTGGTACGCCACGGATGACGGGGCGGACCATGACCAAGTCGCCGCCGTCGCCGAGCGCTTCCGACAGGAAGCCCTTGCGCGACAGCAGCGGCCATCCTACCGGAACTACAAGACAACCTTGCGCTCCAGCCTGAGCGTGGCGCTCGCGGAGGTCGGATAAGGCCGGAAGCACTGGCGAGGGACGCGCTGCTGGACCAGGTCCGTGCCGTTGCACCGCATCCCGATGCGTCAGTTGCTCTCCGCCGCCTGCGTGCCCGCTACCGGCTGGCGATTATCAGCAACACGGACGACGATCTGATCGCCGGAGCTGCCGCCCGGATCGGCGTGTCGATCGACTTCGTCGTCATCGCTGAACAGGCGCAGGCGCACAAGCCGGGTCCCAGGCTCTTCCGTCACGCCCAGTCAGTCATGGGCGTGACGAAGGAGGACACCATACACGTGGCAATGGGGCAGTTCACCGACCTGAAGGTGCGCCGCGAACTGGACATCCGGTCGGTCTGGGTCGACCGGCTTGGCGAGGCGGCGCCCGGCCCTGTCTGGACGGCTGACGCCGTACTGCTGGATCTGTCGGGGCTGCCGGAGCTGTTGCTGCGCTCCTGACGGAACCTCCAGACTTCAGCCCGAGTGTCCTGATGCGCGACCAGTGGACCGGCCGCGCCCAGTCGGGACGCTCAGCTCGGCGGGTTGGCCGCCGCCTTCTTCGACGCCTCGTGGTGGCCCACGGCGCAACCGGCCGCAGCACCCATGCCGCCGTGATGGCCGGCCATGTGCCCGGCGACGCCGCCGACCGCGGCCCCCTTGATGCAGCCCTTCGCCATCGCCGGGCCGGACAGCCCAGCGCCGAGAACGAGCATAGCCGCGACGGCAGCGGGAGCGAAACGGATGGTCATCGGACGGTCCTCCATGGAAATTGTGCTGCTACTACGCCGTGAACGGCGCATCGTTCCGGGCTCGTTGCCTTTCGGGCTCGGGCGGGACCGGTTCGGCCCGGTCCGGCCGCCTTGCCTGCCAGATCTCCTGGGCGCGGCGGTCCGCCGCCGCCGGGTCCAGCCCGTCGTCGAGCGCCAGCAGCGCCAGCGCAATCGTGCCGATCACCGTCTGCAGCACCAGCGGCGACGCCGGACCCTCGCCGCGCCAGACCCTGGCGAGGAAGGCCGGCGTATCCGGGGCAGCGATGCGCTCCGCGCCGGGAGCAAGCGGCGGCAGCAGCAGCTCGGAGCGGCCGCCTTCTCGTCGCCACAGGTGCGCCGCGGTCGGCTTGGCGGCGGGACGTTCCGCCTCGCCGCCGCCGCCCTTGATCACCACGAGCGAGCGGCGGCCGAGGCGCTCGGCCACCCCCAGGTGCAGCGCGATGTAGGGCGGATGGAACACGCCGTCGACCGAGACCCCGGCCGATCCGGGGTCGATCAGGCGCGCCACGGTGTTGACCGGCGAGCGCAGCCCGAACAGCCGGCGCATCCCCAGCAGCCGGTCCAGCCCCGGCGACAGGGAGGCGGCCGGCCAGTAGGCGAACCCGGTCCGGTCGAGCGAGCGGCCGACGGCGGCGGCGCTGTCGGACGGGGTGCGGCCGATTGCCGCCAGCCCGTCGGCGACCGAGATGCCGCCCCCGAACTCGTTGGTGCCGTGCATCAGCACCCTGAGCCCGGTCTGCGACAGCGCCAGAGCCGACAGAAGGAACCACGGGGCGCCGCGGGTGCGTCCGGCGCCGTAGCTGGGCCAGTCCAGCGCCACCGGGCCGACAGCGGCCGGCCGTCCCGGGGCCGCCTGGGCGAGGGAGTCGCGAGCCGCCTCGACCAGCCCGGTGATCTCCTCCGGATCCTCGCCGCGGTAGCGCAGCAGCATCATGAAGGCGCCGAGCTGCGCCGGATGCACCGCATCGGCCAGCACCAAGCCGAAGGCGTCGCGCGCTTCCTCCCGGGTGAGCGCGCGCGAACGTCCCGGCCCGCGGCCGAGGGTCGCGACGTAGCCGGCGAACCGCGCTTCCGCCTCGTTCTCCGTCCTGTCCACCATGCCGCCTCCCCGGCCGCTGCCGGTTTTTCCTCGAAAAGGAGGAGGTTTGTCGTAAACTCCCCGCCGTGAACGCATTGACCCCGATCAGCGGCCGGCTGACCATCGAGGTGGTGTACGACCTCGTATGCCCCTGGTGCTACCTGGGCGTCCAGCGCCTGCTCGGCGCGCTGACGCAGCGTCCCGATACCCTGTTCGAGCTGACCTGGCGGCCGTTCCTGCTCAACCCGGACATCCCGCGCGAAGGGTTGTCGCGGCAGGATTACGCGGTCCGCAAGTACGGCGGCGAGGAGCGCGCGCGCCGGCTCTACGCAACGGTGAGCGAGCTCGGCCTGCAGAGCGGCATCGGCTTCCGCTTCGACCGCATCCGCACGGTTCCGTCCAGCCTCGATGCCCACCGGCTGGCGATGTGGGCGGCGCGGTTCGGCCTCGCCACGGCGATGGTGGGCACGCTGTTCGCGGCCCACTTCACCGACGGCGCCGACCTGGGCGATCCGGAGGTGCTGGCGGGCCTCGCAGCGATCGTCGGGCTGGATCCGTCGGCCGCGCGGCGGTTCCTGCGCGGCCGCGACGGCGGCGAGCTGGTGCAGGCGGAAAACCTCCGCGCCCACCGACGCGGCATCGGCGGCGTGCCATGCTTCGTGTTCGGCGGCAAGCTGGCGGTGTCCGGCGCCCAGGAGATCGAGGTGTTCCAGCGCCTGCTCGACGTAGCGGCGCTGGACCCGGTGGCCGCCTGACCGGATCCGGCCGGGAGCCTTCCGTCTACTTGCGCACCGCCGTCACCTCGATCTCGACCAGCCATCCCGGGTTGGCGAGACCTGCGACCTGGAACGCCGAGCGGGTCGGCAGGTTGGGCTGCGCCGCGGTGCCGAAGAACTGCGTGTACGACTTCATCATGCCGGCGAAGTCGATCCTGCCCAGCTTCGGGTCGGCGGCGAGGTAGACGTGCATCTGCACCACGTCCGCCATGGTCAGGTGGAGCCCGGCCAGCGCGGTCTGGATCTTGGTCAGCGCGCTCCTTACCTGGGTCGCGGTGTCGCCATAGGCGGCGAGCGTGGTCTGCATCGGACCCAGCGACTTGTCGAGCGGGTCCGCCCCCATGCCCGACAGGTAGATGGTGGTGTAGCCGGGCGGCACCTCGATCGCGGAAGCGATCGGGAACTTGCCGGTGGCGTGGCGCACCAGGTCGTCGGCCCGTGCCGGCGGGACGGAAGCGGCGCCGGCGAGCAGGAGCGCCGCGGGAAGGGCCAGGTGCCGGTAGGCGCGCAGGGTCCTGGTCATCAGGCTCATCTTTCAATCGTGGGGTCGGGACCGCGGACGGCAGCGACGTCCTGCGGCTTCACCGCGTCGGTGTAGGCGTTGCCGAAATGGCTGCGCACGTAGTTCACCACCGACGCCACCTGCGCGTCGTTCAGCTCGTTGCTGAGCCACGGCATCGCGCCGTAGCCGTTCAGCACCACGTAGACCGGGTAGCCGCCGTTCCTGAGCTTGGCGTTGCCGGCCAGCGCCGGGATGCGCGCAGCCCCCGCCCCGCCCCTGGCGTTGGCCATGTGGCAGCCCTGGCAGAGCTGCGTGTAGATCACCTGGCCGTCGGTGCTGGTGACGGCCTGACCGGCGACGTTGGCCGCCGCGTCGGCCAGGGCCTGGCCGGGACAGGCCGCAAGGCCCAGGAGCAGGACGGTGCCGAGGCGCTGCACGGACCGCATCAGGCCCGGACGCATCAGGCTGCTCCCACTGCGCGCTGGTGCAGCCGGGTGATGGCGCTGACGGAGGACAGGATTGCCCCTTCCTGCCAGCACCCGACATAGGAGGCGTGCTCGCCCGCCAGCACCAGGCGCCCGTCGATCGCGGTCAGCGCCGCGTAGTGCGCGCGGCGCGCCTCCTCGCTCCAGGTGGCGCAGCAGCCGAGCGTCCACGGCATCCGGCTCCAGGCCACGCCGACGCCGTTGCTGAACTCCTGCCGGTACTGCCGGTGCAGCACGCTGCCCTGCTTGAGCGCCTCCTCGACGCGCTGCTCCGGCGTCATGCCGGCGAACGCGTACGCCGCGGTGCCGAACATGTAGCCGCCCAGCAGCACCGCCGGCGTGTCGGCGAAGTAGTTGGTGCTGGGATAGGAGATCTGGCTGATCGGCTGGTCGGTGAACGAGATGCCGCCGTAGATCTGCTCGTCCTGTTCCCAGAAGCGCCGCTTGAATTCCAGCCCGATCTTGACCGAGGACGCGTACGGCACCGCCTGGATCGCCGCCTTCATCGGCCCGCCCGCCTGCACGTCGATCTGGCTCAACACCGAGAGCGGGATCGTGCACACGCACCAGTCCGCCTTGGCCTGCGTCACCGCGCCGCCGTGGCTGTTGTCCTCGTAGGTGACGGTGACGCCGTTGCCGTCCTGCGCGATCTTCGTCACCTTGACGTTGTGGGTGACGAGGTCGTTGACCTGTCTCGCAAAGCCTTTGCCGATCATGTCCATGCCGCCGACCGGCTGGAACATGGTGGTCTGCATGTCGTAGCTCATGTTGAACGACAGCCACTCCCACAGCTTGGACTTCATGAGCTCGGGCCGCCCGAACAACGCCGCCGGCACCGGCGCCCCGTCCGGCCCGCCGCCCTGCGGCTTGGCAAAGCCGCGGTGCAGCGAGGCCAGGCCGCCGCTGCGGTAGCTGTAGTCTCGGCCCAGCAGGCCCCAGCCCTGCATCGCCGCAAGCAGGTCGTGCTTCTCCTCGTCGCTGATCGGCTGGTCCAACTTGTTCTGGTTGATCGACTTGGCCAGCAGCTCGGCGGTGTAGCCGGTGAAGTCCGCCTGCACCTCGCGGTAGCGCTGCGGCTGGCCGCCGAACGCGGTGGAGCTGTGCAGCAGCGCGTTGTGGTTGACCTCGATGAACGGCTCCAGCTGCACGCCGAACAGCTTGCAATAGTGCAGCAGGCCTTGGTGGTGGTACGGGATCCGCCACGGTCCGGGATTGATGTAGTTGCCGCTCGAGAACTTCACGTGCTGGGTGGCGCCGCCGAGCTCGGTCAGGGTGTCGCCGCCGCGCAGGCTGAAGTTGCGGCCGCCGGACCGGGTCTGGTACTCCAGCACACGCACGCCGTAGCCGGCGCGGCGCAGCTCGTACGCAGCCAGCATTCCGGCGAGCCCGGCACCCAGCACCAGCACGGTGGTGCCGGGCTTGCCGCCCGACAGGGATGGCGACCCGGCGAAGTCGGTGCCTGCGGCGTGGCCAAGGCGCGTCATCGCCTGGTACATCGCGGCACTGCCCGCCGCCACGCCGATGCGCATCAGCAGCTGGCGGCGCGTCGGCTCGGTCACGTTCAGTCGGTTCAAGGCGCTCTGCTCCCGTGGACGGACGACGTCATGCCACGGCGGGAAGCTATTCCCCCTACTTTCGCGAGGTCAAGCTAGCTAATTTATAGTCATATGATTGTTTTGCAGGCATTTAGGGTGATGCCTATTTGTCGCAACTGCGGCTTCTGCGTGTAAATCGGGCATTTCCACGCTTGCGTTCCGTCTCGAATTTGGACGAATCATCGCGAACCGGCAATGGATCGGCTGCGGCACGATCCGATGCTTGCGACGCGGTGCCCGGGTTCCGGGCCGAGAGGGAGATCAGGATGCGAGTGATCAGTGCCGGCGCGTTCCGGACTTTGCTGATGCTGACGGCATGCCCGCTGGCCGTGGCGGCCGGAAGCGCGTCCGCGCTGGCCCAGGCCGTGCCCGGTGCCGCGCCCAACGCCACGACCGCCGCCCCGCCGCCGCCAGCCACCCATCATCATGCCCACAAGGCCCACAAGGCGTTGCGGAAGACCCAGCTCGCCTCCGCCGGGACCGGCGGCGCGTCCGCGACCGGCGCCTCGACCTCGGCGATCGATCCGAACGCGGTGCCGACCTCCAAGGCGCCGACCGGGCTGTCCACCACCCATAGCGGCGCCGAGGTGTCTGCCGAGGCGGCAGGCAACGGCGAAAGCGTGATCGTCACCGGGACGCGCAACCTGGGCAAGAAGGCGCGCGACAGCACCAGCCCGATCGACGTGATCTCGGCCACCACTCTGGCGCGCTCCGGCCAGCCGAACCTGGACGACCAGCTGTCGCGCACCGATCCCTCGATCAGCATCCAGGCCTATGGCGCCGATACCCAGGCGCTGGTGGCGGCGATCCGGCTGCGCGGCCTGGATCCGAACGACGTGCTGGTGCTGATCGACGGCAAGCGGCGGCACCAGACCTCCAACATCACCGCCGATGCCGGCCCGGAGCAGGGTGCGACGCCGGTCGACCTCAACATGATCCCGGCCGCAGCGATCGACCACATCGAGATCCTGCGCGACGGTGCCGCCGCGCAGTACGGTTCCGACGCGATCGCCGGCGTGGTCAACATCATCATGAAGAAGACCGACCACGGCGGCAGCGCCACCGCCTTCACCGGTGCCGACGCCTACAACGGCGACGGCTGGCAGTACCAGCTCGACACCGACAAGGGGTTCTCGTTCGGCAACGACGGCTACGTCCATGTCGGCGGCCAGCTGTTCCACACCGATCACTTCACGGTGCAGACCGTCGACGACCGCAGCTCCGCGTTCGCGCCAGGCGGTTTCACCGAGCCCGCCAACTCGAACAAGATCCTGGGCCTGCCGGAGGAAACGCGGGAAACGCTCAGCATCGAGTTCGGCAAGACGCTGGTGCAGGACGTGTTCGGCGGCATCGAGGGCTACGGGCTGATCACCTACGGCCACCGCCACGCCGAGTCCTACGAGAACTACCGCACGCCGAGCAAGCTGCCGGAGGTGTATCCCGACGGCTTCTCGCCGCTCGAGACCGACGAGGAGAACGATTATGCGGCAACGCTCGGCATCAGGGCGGACGACGTGTTCGGCTTCCACGCCGACCTGAGCACGACCTACGGCGCCGACATCACCAACATCGGCAACAAGAACACCGCCAACCCGACCCTGTACATGCTTGGCGACCCGGCGGCCGGCTATCCGGTCGGCTTCACCCCGACCACCGTGCTGGCGCAAAGCCAGCAGAACGCGCAGTGGACCAACAACCTCGACTTCACCAAGCCGTTCACCGCGCTGCACATGCCGATGAACTTCGCCTTCGGCGCCGAGGAGCGCTCGGAGGTGTATCGCCTCGGCGCCGGCAGCGTCGCCTCGACCGTCGACGGCGGCACCCAGGGCTTCGCAGGACTTCTGCCCGCCAACGCCGGCTCGTTCTCGCGCAACGTGTGGGCCGGCTACATCGACTACGACGTGCACCCCCTGCGTCACCTCGACGTCGACCTCGCCGGCCGCTACGAGCACTACACCGATGCGGGCGATACCGAGAACGGCAAGATCTCCAGCCGCTACGACTTCACCAACTGGTTCGCGCTGCGCGGCACCATCAGCAACGGCTTCCGCGCGCCGACGCTGGCGGAGGAGAACTATTCCTCGCTCAACGTGTCGCCGACCGGCGCCAGCGGCATCCTGTCCACCACCTCCGCCGGCGCCCAGTCGATCGGCGCGGTGCCGCTCAAGCCCGAGCGCTCGACCAACGCCAGCGCCGGCATCGTGCTGCAGCCGATGTCGAACCTGAGCATCACCACCGACGTATACCAGATCAACATACGCGACCGGATCGTCGGCGCCGGCGGCCTGACGGGAACCGAGACCGCACCCAACGGCGCGACCGCCCTCACCGCCATCGCCCTCACCGGGGCGACCCTGCCACAAGGCATCACCCCGTCCGACGTCTCGGCCTACTACTTCGCCAACGGCGCCAGCACCCGTACCCAGGGTGCCGACATCAACATCAACTACTTCACCGACTTCCGACGCTACGGCACCGTGACCTGGACCGCCGGCATCGACCTGAACCGCACGCGCCTGCACCACAACGGCACCGACGCGTTCGGCAGGCCGTTCTTGACCGCGCAGGGCATCAGCTACCTGACCACCGCCTCGCCGCGCTCCAAGATCATCCTCGACGCGTTCTGGAGGATCGGCAAGTTCGACGTCAACCTGCGCCAGACCCGCTACGGCCAGACCACCGACGAGGTGACCTACGAGGACCTGGCGCCGCCGGCGCTGCAGTTCTCCGGCTCGCAGTTCGCCGAGTTCAAGAACCTGCCCGAGTGGCTGACCGACCTCGAGGTCGGCTACCAGATCGCGCCGCACTGGCACGCCGCGATCGGCGCCAACGACATCTTCAACGTCCGTCCGCGCGAGCTGCCGCAGGAGCTGTCGTACCTGAACGTCGCCCACTACGACCAGACCTCGTCCACCGTGCCGATCAACGGCGGTTTCTACTACGGCCGGCTGAACTTCACCTTCTGACCGGCGCCACCTCCGCCGCCGCCGCCTCGGCCTGCCGCGCATAGCGGCGGGCCAGCAGCGCGCAGGCGAACAGCTGGATCTGGTGGAAGATCATCAGCGGCAGCACCACCTGCCCAACCAGCGCGCTCGGGAACAGCACGCCGGCCATCGGCACGCCGGAGGCCAGCGTCTTCTTCGAGCCGCAGAACACGATGGCGATCTCGTCCTCCCGGGAAAAGCCGAGCGCGCGCGCGCCGAACCGGGTGGCGAGCAGCACCGCCGCCAGCAGCAGGGCATCGACCAGCAGCACCAGCCCGAGCTGCGACGCCGGCACCTCGTGCCACAGCCCCTGCACCACCGCCTCGCTGAACGCGGTGTACACCACCACCAGCACCGAGCCGCGGTCGGTCAGGCTCAGCAGCATCCTGTTGCGCCCCGCCCAGCCGCCGATCAGCGGCTGCAGCAGCTGGCCGGCCACGAACGGCAGCAGCAGCTGCAGCACGATGTCGAGCACGCCCTGTCCGGAGAGCCCGCCGTCATGCGTGCGTCCGGCCAGCACCAGCCCGGTCAGCACCGGCGTCACCGCGATCCCGAGCAGGTTGGATGCGGTCGCCGAGCACACCGCGGCTGGAACGTTGCCGCCGCCGATGGAGGTGAAGGCGATGGAGGACTGCACGGTGGAGGGCAGCAGGCAGGTGAACAACACGCCGAGCCAGAGGGTCGGCGTCAGCAGGCCGGGCCACAGCGCGTGCAGTCCGAGCCCCAGGATGGGGAACAGGGCGAAGGTGCAGGACAGGATCGTCAGGTGCAGCCGCCAATGGCCGAGCCCGGCCAGCATCGCCGTCCGCGACAGCCGCGCGCCCTGCATGAAGAACATGGCCGCGATCACGGTCACCGTCAGGTCGCGGAACAGCGGCACCGCAGCGCCATGGGCCGGCAGGAACGAGGCGAGCAGCACGGTGGCCACCAGCGCCAGCAGGAACGGGTCAGGTCTGGGCATCGGATCCTGGGCTCGACGGAGACGGAGACGGCGTGAATTGCCATGGTGCGGAGGCTGCGCCACCTTATCCGCCGCATGACCCATCCTCCACTTCCGGCGCTCGGCGCCCTGTTCCTGTCCGTCTGCCTGTCGGCCGGCGCCTGCGCCGCGGACCTGTCGCTGCCCGGCTGCGCTCTCGTGCACGATGCCGCCGTGCGTGAAGGCGGCGGCCCGCACGGCACCGGTTTCGATGCCGACCGTCCGGACGTGCTGCTGCCGGCCCTGCCCGAGGTGGTGCTGCATGCGGCGCATCTGCATGCGGACGGCCGCGGGCCGGGGGTGTCGGACGCGGCGCTGGAGCAGGCCGCCACCGCGGCGGCGGCGACGGTGCTCCTCGCCCTGTCCGACCACCACAACGCCTGCCCGGACGCGGTGCTTCGCGGCGCGCTCGACCCGCTGGCGCAGGCGCTCGGCCATGGCGGCGCGGCCGCGTTCACCTGGTCCGGGGTGGCGATCCGCTCCGGCAACACCCGCCTCGGCGCCCGCCGGCTGTCGCTCCGGATGGACGGCAGCGGACCGGCAGCACGGGTGACGATCGTCCTCGACGGCGGGGTGTCGAACGATGCCGCCGCCGGGCTGCTGCCGGAGACGCTTGCCGTGCACGCGTCCGTGCCGGCGGACCAGCTCCCTGCACTGCTCGCCTCGCCCGACCATCGCTCGCGGCCGGTAGAGGTGACGGTCGAGCAGCTGGACGCACGTCGCGGCGATACCGCGCTGAGCGGCCAGGGGCACGGCACGATCACGTCGGATCCGCAGGACAGCAGCGGCGAGGGGCACGTCACCGCGCACGGCTTCGACACCCTGCTCGACGCCGCCAACGCATCCGGCCTGGGGCGGCTGCGCACCGCCCTGTTCCTGGTCAAGCTGGTCGCGCACCGGCAGGGTGACCAGGCCGACTGGGATCTCGCCCTGCAGCGCGGCGTGCTGACGGTCAACAACGTGCCGCTGCCGATACGCTGACGGGAACCGGTAGGTGCCGGCCCTGCCGGCGCGACCGGGAGACCGGACCTGACCTGCGCCACTCCGTGATCGTCCTCGTCGGCGGCAGCGTCAGGCCCCCGCGGCGTCGGTGACGCTATCTTCCACGCGACGTGGCGGCACCACATCGCAAACCGTCGATCAGCAAGTCCAGCATGCGGTGCGTGTGCGCGGTGCCGTCGTCGCCTCCCGCGACGGACAGGTTACCGATCGCCCGGAGCAGATCGTAGGGTTCGACGACCCGGCGGACCTCCCCGGACGCGACCGCAGCGTCGAGCAGCGACGCGAGGGCCGGTTCGAAGCTGGCCTGGAAGTAGCCAGGCAACGCGTCGAACGCCGGATCGCCGGAGTGCAGCGCTGCGGCCAACCCCTTCTTGGTTGCCAGGAAGCCGGCGTAACGCTTCAGCCACCGGGACAGCGCCTCGCCTGGCGGGCATCCGGCGGCCAGCGTAGCGGCTTCGGCTGCGCAGGCATCGACCTCGCGGCGGAACACGCCCGCCACCAGGTCGGACCGCTTCGGGAAGCGGCGGTAAAGCGTGCCCATCCCGACCCCGGCCCTGGCTGCGATCTCCCTGACCGGAGCATCGACGCCCATGGTCGTGAAGATCTCCTTCGCCGCGTCGAGCACGGCATCCTCGTTGCGCCGGGCGTCCACCCGGACGCGGCGCCTTGGCCTGTCCATGCCCGGCACGTCTTCCGGTTCGTCTCGCAGCGACGCGTCCTTCCGCAGGCGGAGCTCTGCCAAGTCGGGCCAACCCTCTTGATAAGCGGAGCATCGCTCCGAATGTCAGCATCAATCGGAGCAGCGCTCCGTTTCATCCTGTAGGCGAGCCGTCCCGGCTCCGCCATCCGTAAGCGGGGAGCCGGTCCATGAACAACCTGGTCGACAAGGCCCGTCACATCCCGGTCAGGGACGCGACGGTCACGATCTCCATCAGCCCGATCACGCTTGCTGCCCCCGATCGGGAACGGCCTCTGGAGATGCGCATCACGGCGCCGGCGACCGGCCGCGACCTGCCTGTCATCCTGCTGTCGCACGGGCATGGGCCCTCGCTCTACATACCTTCGAAGGATGGCTATGGCCCGCTCGTCAACTTCCTTGCGGAACAGGGCTTCGTCGTCATCCAGCCCACCCACGCCAACTCCAAGGTGGCGGGCTTCGCATCCGACGCACCAGGCGCGCCGCTGTTCTGGCGCGCGCGGGTCGAAGAGATGAAGCTCATCCTCGATCAGCTCGATGCGATCGAGACGATGGTTCCGGCCCTTACGAGTCGCCTCGACCGCAGCAGGATCGCCGCCGTGGGACATTCGCTGGGCGGCCAGACCGTCGGCATGCTGTTGGGTGCCCGCCTGACCGATCCCAGGGACGATGCCGCCTGCGACGTCAACATGATCGACCCGCGCCTCAAGGTCGGCATCCTCCTAGCGGCACCTGGCCAGGGCGGCAACGACCTCAGCGAGGTGGCCGCCGAGAAGTACTCGGCGCTGAACCCGGACTTCTCGCACATGACGACGCGAACCCTCGTGGTGTTCGGCGACAGCGACGTGAACCCGCGCATGACCGCACGCGGCGCCGACTGGCATGCGGATCCGTACCACCGGAGTCCTGGTGCCGACTGCCTGCTGACCCTCTTCGGGGCGGGACACGGGCTGGGCGGGATCGCGGGATACGACGCCAAGGAAACGGACGACGAGGATCCGGATCGCCTGGCCGTCACGCAGCGCATGATCTCCGCCTACCTGCGCTCGGCGCTCTATGAAGGTGATCGGAGCTGGAGCAATGCGTGCAGGGCGCTGCAGGACGGCGCGAACAGCGTCGGCCGCATCGACTGCAAGTAGGCTGCCGTCCGGCAGCGCGACCTGGATGCAGAAGGCGCAACTGGCAGCACGCCCTCCCGGGCCTCAGCCGATCGTTTCGCCAACCCGACCTGTGCCACACACGCAGAGCGTATGCCACCCGATCCCGGATCGATCCTGCCGGATCGGACGGCACGTTCGGCGTGACCGCTTCGAGGCCACTGCCGGTTCTCGGGACGGCAGTCCGGCCTGATCCTGCTGCCATGCCGGTTCCCGTCTCGGCTGGTCCTACGCCATGTGCAGGATCGGCTTCACCACCTCGCCGGCGTCGCTGTCGTCGATCGCCCGGTTGATGTCGGCGAAGGGGTAGCGCCTGACCAGCTTCTCCAACGGGAACCGCCCTTGCGCCTGCAGCCGCATCAGCGCCAGCAGGAAGGCCGGGGTCTGGCCGCCGCCGCCCATCACACCCGTCAGCGTCTTGCCGCCCTGCAGCATGTCCGGGTGGTTGAGCCTGATCTCGGCCGTGAGCCTGGCGCCGCCGACCATGGCGCAGGTGCCGAGCTTGGCCAGCGCCTCGCAGGCGGCCGCCACGAGGTTGGCGCCGCTGGTCGCCTCCACCGCGTAGTCCGCGCCGCCGTCCGTGAGGTCCTTCACCGCAGCCGCCGCGTCGGCACCGCCGTCCACCACGTCGGTGGCGCCGAGTGTGCGGGCCAGCGCCAGCCGTCCCGGCACCTTGTCGATCACCACGATCCGCGTCGCCCCGGTCAGCCGCGCCGCCATCAGCGCGGACAGGCCCACCGCGCCGGCGCCGAAGATGGCGATGCTCGAGCCCGGCGTCGGCCGAAGCTCGTTCAGCACCGCGCCGGCGCCGGTGCTGATCGAGCAGCCGAGCGGGCCCATCAGGTCGTGGTCGATCCCCTCCGGCACGACGGCAAGCTGCCGCTCCTGCGCCACCGCGTGCGTCGCCCAGGAGGATTGCTGAAAGAAGCGGCCGGCCAGCACCTCGCCACTCTCCCGCTTGAGCGGGCTCGACCCGTCGAGGCGGTAGCCGCTGAACATCAGCGCGTTGCCGTACTCGCAGTAGCGCGGCTGCCCGGCGCGGCAGTTGCGGCAGGTGCCGCAGAACGGAAAGCCCATCACCACGCGATCGCCGATCCCGACCAGGGACACCCCGTCCCCGACCGCCTCGACGATCCCGGCCCCTTCGTGCCCAAGCACGCCCGGTGTGGGATACGGCTCGATCCCGTGGATGCAGCCGCGATCGGTGCCGCAGACGCCGCAGCTGGTGACGCGAACCAGCACCTCCCCGGCGCGCGGCGCCTCCAGCTCGGCCGGCTCGAGGCGCAGCCGGCGCTTCAGCAGGGTTCCATCCGACCGTTCGAGGACAGCAGCCTGGATCTTCATCGCGCGTCTCCCTGACGTAGCCCGATGCGGCAGGGAACGCGCAACGGGAGGATCGGAAGCGTCGCGCGCCCGGTTTGTGATCTCAGTAGATCTTGGCGGCCCCATCGGTCCGGGTCCCGGCGCCGCACCCGTAGCGCGTCGCCAGCGCATCGCTGCCGCGCGACAGCAGCGACACGTCGGTCCCGACGGCGACGAAGGTGGCGCCGAGCCCGATCGCCCGTCGCACCAGCACCTCATCACCCATGATGATTCCCGCCGCCCTGCCCGTCGCAACAATGCGACGCAACCCATCCTCGATCGCCGCCTGCGCCGCCGGTGCGCCGGGATCGCCCAGGTGACCAAGGGACGCGGACAGGTCGGCCGGGCCGATGAACAGCCCGTCCACGCCCTCGACCGCGGCGATCGCTTCCAGGTTGTCGAGCCCAGGACGGGTCTCGATCTGCACCAGCAGGCAGACCCCCTCGTCCGCATGGTGAACGTAATCGGTGTTGCGGTCGAACCCGGACGCGCGGGCGACGGCGGCACCGACGCCGCGCCGGCCCCGCGGCGGGTAGCGCACGGCTGCCACCAGCGCCTCCGCCTGCCCGGCCGTCTCGACCATCGGCACCAGCAGGGTGCGCGCGCCGATGTCCAGCAGCTGCTTGATCATCCAGGTCTCGCCGACCGGAACCCGCACCACCGCCTCGGTCGGGAACCCGGCGATCGCCTGCAGTTGCGACAGGATCGAACGCAGGTCGTTCGGCCCGTGCTCGCCGTCGATCAGCAGCCAGTCGAACCCGGCGCCGGCACAGATCTCGGCGGTGTAGGCGTCGGCGAGCGACAGCCAGAACCCGACCTGCAGCGTGCCCTGCCGCAGCCGGTCCTTGAACGGGTTGCCGGTGCTGGTGCCGCTCATGCCGCCTTGGCTCCGTCGGCCAGCAGGTTCAGTCGCCCGACCACATCGCGCGCCAGCCCGATCCGCTGCGCCGTGGTCATCTCGCGCAGGATCGCCAGCTTGTGGTCCGGACGCAGCCGCATCTCGGCACCCTGGCTGCCGATCCAGGACACCAGCCCGGCCGGGTTGCGGAAGCTGTTGCCGCGAAACTGCAGCACCATGCCCTTCGGCCCCGCCTCCAGCTTCTCGATCCCGGCGGCCCGGCACAGGCGCTTGAGCGTGACCACCTCCAGCAGGTTGCCGACCTCCTCCGGCAGGGGTCCGAAGCGGTCCACCAGCTCGGCCGCCATCGCCTCGGTCTCGGCGTCGCCCGGCAGGGCTCCGATGCGCCGGTACAGCCCCAGCCGCACGGCCAGGTCGGGCACGTAGGTGTCGGGGATCAGCACCGGCAGCCCCAGCACGATGTTGGGGGTCCAGTCGCGGTCGGCCGCCTTGGCGCGGCCCTTCTCGCGTCGCAGGTCGTCCACCGCGTCCTCCAGCATCTGCTGGTACAGCTCGATGCCCACCTCGCGGATGTGGCCGGACTGCTCGTCGCCAAGCAGGTTGCCGGCGCCGCGAAGGTCGAGGTCGTGGGAGGCCAGCGTGAAGCCGGCGCCGAGCTGGTCCAGCGTCTGCATCACCTCCAGCCGTTTCTCCGCCGACGCCGACAGCCGGTGCTGCTGCGGCCAGGTGAGATAGGCATAGCCGCGCTGCTTGCCGCGCCCGACCCGGCCGCGCAGCTGGTACAGCTGGCCCAGCCCGAACATGTCGGCGCGGTAGATCAGCAGCGTGTTCACCGCCGGCATGTCGAGCCCGCTCTCGACGATGTTGGTCGACAGCAGGATGTCGTACTTGCCGTCGCCGAACTCGGTCATCACCCGCTCGAGCTCGGTCGGCGTCAGGCGGCCATGCGCCTGCACCAGGCGCGCGTCCGGCACGATCTCGCGCAGCCGCTCGCCCATGCGGTCGAGGTCCTCCACGCGCGGCACCACGCAGAACACCTGGCCGCCTCGGAACCGCTCGCGCTGCACCGCCTCGCGGATCACCACGTGGTCGAACGGCATGATGAAGGTGCGCACCGCCAGCCGGTCGGTCGGCGGGGTGGCGATCAGGCTCATCTCGCGCACGCCGGTCAGCGCCAGCTGCAGGGTGCGCGGGATCGGGGTCGCGGACAGCGTCAGCACGTGGACGTCCTCGCGCAGCGCCTTCAGCTTCTCCTTGTGGGCGACGCCGAAATGCTGCTCCTCGTCGACGATCAGCAGGCCGAGATCGGCGAACTCGACACCCTTCGCGAGAAGCGCATGGGTGCCGACCACGATCGTCACGCTGCCGTCGGCGAGGCCCTTCTTGACCACCGCCGCATCCTTCGGCGTGACCATGCGCGACAGCTGCTCGACGCGCACCGGCAGGCCGGCGAAGCGGCTGGCGAACACCCGGGCGTGCTGGCGCGCCAGCAGCGTGGTCGGCACCACTACCGCCACCTGCGAACCGGACAGGGCGGCCACGAATGCGGCACGCAGCGCCACCTCCGTCTTGCCAAAGCCGACGTCGCCGCAGATCAGCCGGTCCATCGGCCGGCCGGACGCCATGTCCTCCAGCACGTCGGCGATGGCACGGGTCTGGTCCTCGGTCTCCACGAACGGGAACCGGGCGCAGAACTCGTCCCAGGAGCCTTCCGCCGGCGCCAGCGACGGCGCCTCGCGCATGTACCGCGCTGCCGCAGTCCGGATCAGCTCGCCCGCCATGTCGCGGATCCGCTGCTTCATCTTCGACTTGCGGTTCTGCCAGGAGGAGCCGCCCAGCCGGTCCAGCGCCACGCCCGCCTGCTCCGAGCCGAACCGGCTCAGCAGCTCGATGTTCTCCACCGGCAGGAACAGCTTCTCGTTGCCGTCATAGATCAGGCGCAGGCAGTCGTGCGGGGCGGAGGCGACCGCGCCGCGGTCGACGCCGATGGTCTCCAGCCCGTCATAGCGGCCGATGCCGTAGTCCTGGTGCACCACCAGGTCCCCCTCGGCAATCTCGGTGGCTTCCGCGATGAACTGGTCCGCCCGCTTGCGACGGCGCGGCGGACGCGAGATGCGCTCGCCGAGCAGGTCCTGCTCCGACACCAGCGCCAGGCCGCCCTTCCCGTCCGGGGCGGTGAAGCCGCGCTCCAGCCCGAGCGTGAGCAGCCCGACCCGACCCGGCTTCAGCTTCGCTGCCGCAGCCCAGTCGTTGACCGCCTCGACCTCCAACCCGGCCTCGCGCAGCAGGGTGCCGATCCGCTCGCGCGAGCCGCGGCTCCAGGCGGTGACGAGGCTGCGGCGGTGCTGCTTCGCCCAGGCGGCGACCTGCTCGCGCAGCATGGCGAACACGCCCTCGCGCTGGCCGGGCGGCAGGGAGCGCGCGAACATGATGCCCGGGCGTCCGCCGGCGTCGTATCCGGCGGCGTCGTCCGGCCTGGCGAACGGGCTGAACGCCAGCACCGGCAGCCGGTCCAGCATGGCGATCCACGCCGCGCGGTCGAGGTAGAGCAGCGCCGAGGGCAGGGCCCGGTACGGCACCTCGCCATCACGCACCGGCAGGGTGCGCGCCTCGGCATGGTCGGCGATCATCTCCAGGCGCGCCGTCAGCACCTCGTCGACCTGGTGGTCGAGGCTGAGCGACACGCCGGGCAGGTAGTCGATCAGCGTGTCCAGCTGCTCGTGGAACAGCGGCATCCAGTGCTCGACGCCGGCATGGCGCCGCCCGTCGGACACGCTGTGATAGATCGGGTCGTCCGCCGCCTCCGGGCCGAAGCGCTCGCGCCAGCCGGTGCGGAACCGGGTGATGCTGTCCGGGTCGAACGAGATCTCCGACACCGGGCGCAGCACCAGCACGTCGAGCCTGTCGGTGGAACGCTGCGTCGCCGGGTCGAAGCGGCGGATGTTCTCGACCTCGTCGCCAAACAGGTCGAGGCGTACCGGCTCCGGCTCGCCGGAAGGGAAGATGTCGACGATGCCGCCGCGTGTGGCGAACTCGCCCGGCTCCATCACCGTGTCGGTGCGGCCGTAGCCGCTGGCCACCAGCACCTCGACCAGGAACGAAACGTCCAGGGTGTCGCCGGTCTTCACCGTCAGCGACTGCCCCGCAAAGGCGGAGCGCGGCGGCACCCGCTGCACCAGCGCGTTTACCGTGGTCAACACGATCAGCGGCCGCGACGACGGCTCGAGCAGGCGCGACAGGGTCGCCACCCGTTCCGACACGATCTCCGGGTTGGGCGACACCCGGTCGTACGGCAGGCAGTCCCAGGCCGGGAACCGCAGCACCTCGGCCTCCGGCCGGACGAAGGCGAGCAGGTCGGCCAGGCGCGCCAGCCCGGCATCGTCGCGCGCCACGTGCAGCAGCGGCCCGTCATGCTCGCCGCCGAACGCCGTCTGCCGGCGGCCCAGCAACAGCGCATCGTAGCCGTCCGGCGCTCCCCAGACCGTCGTGCTCCGGCTCGCGGTCCCCGCGCCGTCGGCGCTCACCGGGTCATGCCCCCGAACGAGCGCGACCGGGCGGCTTCCAGCACCGCCTGCAGCATCGGCGTGTCGCAGTCTGCCGGGATGGCGCGGCGCCCCATCAGCCAGTCGGCGAGGTCCACGTCCGGCAGCTCCATCAGCTCCTCCAGCGCGTCCAGCTCGTCGTCGGAGAAGCCGGCGATGCGCGGCGACACGAAGCCGCCGATCAGCAGGTCGGTCTCGTGGGTGCCGCGATGGGTGGCGCGGAACAGGATCCGACGCCGGCGCGGGTCGAGCCCGGCCGCCGGAGCATCGAGCCCGTTGATTGTGGAGTCGGGCTCGTCGGGGATCACGTCTGGTTCCATGGCGCGGGCTGTCATATAGCCGCGCACCCACCTGCTGTCAGCCCGCCCTCCTCCTCGTCGCCCCGAAAGGCTGCATCCCGCCTGGTCACGATTCCGCACGACCCGCCCGACGCGTCGGCCATCCGGGTCCCGTCGCTGCTGGCGCCGTTGCTGGCGCCCCTGGCCGCGCTGCCCGGCCTGCGCCCCGGCATCGCAGGCCTGATCGCACGCGCCGTCGGCGGGACCCGCGTGATCGACCTGCTGCTCCACCTGCCGGAGGGCACGATCGACCGCCGCTACCGCCCGACCCTGGCCACGGCGGAGCCGGGCCGGATCGCCACGCTGCGTGTGACGGTGCAGCGGATCAGCCGCCCGGAGCGCCCGCGCCAGCCCTGGCGGGTGCAGGCGGGAGACGGCAGCTTCAGCCTGGAGCTGGTGTTCTTCAGCCCGCACCAGGCGCGGCAGCTCGGCGTCGGGCAGGGCCTGACGGTGTCCGGCCAGCTCGACTCCTTCAACGGCCGCCTGACCATGCCGCATCCCGACCACCTGGTCCCGGACCATTCGGATAACAGTCCCGGCTTCGTGCCGGCGATCGAGGCGGTGTGGCCGCTCACCGCCGGCCTGTCCGGGCGCCTGCTCGGCCGGGCGATGCGGGCGGCGCTCGACCGCCTGCCGGCCCTGCCGGAATGGCTGGACCAGGAACTGGTGCGTCGCGAGAACTGGCCGTCGTTCGGCAGGGCGCTCCGCCGCCTGCACCTGCCGCACGAGGCGGCGGCCACCAATCCGCAGGAGGGCGATCCGGCGGCGGGCGACGCGGCCGCCAGGGCCCGCCTCGCCTGCGACGAGCTGCTGGCGGAGCAGGTGGCGATCGCCCAGGCGCGATCCGCTGCCAGGGCACGGCCGGGCCGCTCGCTGCAAGGCGACAACCGGCTGCGCGCCGAGGCCCTCGCGCGCTTCGGTCATCCGCCCACCCCGGCGCAGCACCGGGTGCTGGCCGAGATCGACGACGACCTCGCCCGTCCCAACCGGATGCTGCGCCTGCTGCAGGGCGACGTCGGCGCCGGCAAGACCCTGGTGGCGCTGCTGGCGATGCTGCGCGCGGCCGAGGCCGGCGCGCAGAGCTGCCTGATGGCGCCGACCGAGATCCTGGCGCGCCAGCACCACGCCACGCTCGGCCGCCTGTCGCCGGTGCCGGTCGCGCTGCTCACCGGCAGCGTCAAGGGGCAGGCACGCCGGATCGCGCTCAGGCAGATCGGCCTCGGCGAGGCGCCGCTCGCGGTCGGCACCCACGCCCTGTTCCAGGACGGCGTGTCGTTCCGCGACCTGGCGCTGGCGGTGATCGACGAGCAGCACCGCTTCGGCGTCGAGCAGCGCCTGCTGCTGGGCGACAAGGGGCAGGCGACCGACGTGCTGGTGATGACCGCGACGCCGATCCCGCGCACCGTGCTGCTGACCCAGTATGGCGAGATGCAGGTGAGCCGGCTCGACGGCAAGCCGGCCGGACGCAAGCCGATCCGCACCACCCTGCACGGCCTCGGCGCGGAAGCGGAGGTGCTGGACGCGGTGCGCCGCGCGCTCGGCAACGGCGCGCAGCTGTTCTGGGTGTGCCCGCTGGTGGAGGAAAGCGAGCTGCTCGACCTCGCCGCCGCCCAGGCCCGGTACGAGGCGCTGTCGCTGCACTTCCCCGGCCTGGTCGGGCTGGCGCACGGCCGGCAGGAGAGCGCGGAGCGCCAGGAGGCGCTGGCCGCGTTCGCCGCTGGCCGCACCCGCATCCTGGTCGCCACCACCGTGATCGAGGTCGGCGTCGACATCCCCACCGCCACCATCATGGTGATCGAGCACGCCGAGCGCTTCGGCCTGGCTCAGCTGCACCAGCTGCGCGGCCGCGTCGGCCGCGGCACGGCGTCCAGCTACTGCCTGCTGCTGCACGACGATGCCCTGGGTGCCCCCGCGCGCCGCCGCCTGTCCCTGCTGCGCGACACCGAGGACGGGTTCCTGATCGCCGACGAGGACTACCGCATGCGCGGCGGCGGCGAGCTGATCGGCCGCCGCCAGTCGGGCGAGCAGCGCTACCGCCTCCCCGGCGCGATCGCGGCCGCCAGCGCCGCCCCGGGCGGCCTGGACCGGCTGGTGCGTCGCGCCTGGCAGGACGCGGAGCGCCTGTTGCAGCGTGACACCACCTTGGCCTCGACGCGCGGGGAGGCGGTGCGGCTGCTTCTATTGCTACTGGACCGTGCAAACGCGGCGCGTATTCTCGCATCCGGATGAAACGATCCCGCGTTCCAGGACGGGGGATCTGAATCGACCACATCCAGATCCGGCAGCCGCACCGGCAGGGCAGCACCGGCAAGGCAGCACTGGCAGGAATCCACATGGCACGCATCACGCCGAGCCGAAACGTCCAGGGCCTCGCAGTCGAGCGGCTCACCCTGCCGCGGGCGGAGGCCTGGGACGACGCCGGGTCCGAAACCTCGTTCGCGCCGTTCCTCCGCCTGGCCACGCGCTGCACCGACAGCAACCTGGCGGTGCTGGTGGTCGAGGCGCCGTCGGGACTGCAGATCCAGTCGGTGTCCGGTACACCGGGCGGCGAGGCGCTGCCGGTCAGCCTGCTGCGCGCGCAGATGAGCCGGCCGCGACGCACGACGGCCGAGATCTCCAACCTGCTCACCGACCCGGGCTTCGCGTCGGCGCCGGCGCACGAGCGCGAGGCCGGGTTCGTCAGCTATGCCGGCGCCACGATACGCAACCCGTCCGGCACCGCGATCGGCATCCTCTGCCTGCTGGGCCGCGAGCCCAGGCGGCACGGCCGCGAGGTGCTGCTGACCCTGGCCGACCTTTCGCGCGGGATCGGCGCCCTGCTCGCCGTCCAGCGCGACGGCCAGGGCGCCCGTTCCGACGCCACCGGCGCCGCGATCGCCCTGCCCGGGCGGCAGGCGCTGGGACACTACCTCCAGCAGGTGCTGGACGCGGTGCCGGCGGGCGACGACACCACGCCGGCCCTGGCGGTATTCCGGATCGACTTCGGCCGGCTCGCGGTGCTCAACGACATGTACGGGCGCGAGATCGCCGACCGCTACCTCGCCCAGGCGGCGGACCGGCTGCAGACCATCGCCCCGGTGCCGAGCCTGCTCGCCCATCTCGGCGGCAGCGGCTTCGTGCTGGCGGCACCGGGCCGGATCGGTCCCAGCGACGCCGAGGCGGTCGCGC
This sequence comes from uncultured Acetobacteraceae bacterium, assembly GCA_964247735.1. GTDB lineage: Bacteria > Pseudomonadota > Alphaproteobacteria > Acetobacterales > Acetobacteraceae > Lichenicola. Next base: position 11,047 of record CAXTVS010000031.1, on the reverse strand, counting down.
TGCGCATGATGGAGCGGCTGCGCGAGCCGGTGCAGGTCGACACGCTGGAGCTGCCGCTGCGGCCGTCGGTCGGCATCGCGCTCCATCCGGCGCATGGGCAGGATGCCGCTTCCCTGCTGCTGGCGGCGGAAGCGGCGCTGGCGCACGCGCGCAGCCAGGGCGACGGGCGCCACTGCTACGCCACCGCCGCGCTGACCGACGCCTATGCGCTGTCGACCGGGCTGGAGCAGGACCTGCAGGCGGCGGTGGCGCAGGGCGCGTTCCACCTGAACTGGATGCCGGTGATCGACACCGCGACCGAGCAGGTGGTCTCGTTCGAGGCGCTGGTGCGCTGGAACCGTCCCGGCCACGGCGAGATGTCGCCGGGCCTGTTCATCCCCGTCGCGGAGGCGGGAGGCCTGATCGAGCAGATCGACGCCTGGGTGCTGCACGCCGCCTGCACCGAGGCCGCATCGTGGCAGCAGGCGCTGGGGGTGTCGGTCAACGTGTCGCCGCTGTGGCTGTCGCACGGCCGGCTGCCCAAGCTGCTGCGCCGCGTGCTGGAGCAGACCGGGCTGGAACCGAACCGGCTGCAGATCGAGCTGTCCGAGCGCGGCACGCTCGCCGATGACGGATCGGCGCGTCGCGAGCTGGCGCAGGTGCGGGCGATGGGCGTGCGCCTGGCGCTGGACGACTTCGGCACCGGCTTCTCCAGCCTGTCCGCGCTGACCTCCTACCCGTTCGACCAGGTCAAGCTCGACCGGCAGTTCGTGCGCGCACTCGGCCACGACCGGCGGGCCGAGGCGATCACCCGCAGCGTGCTGCAGATGGTGCAGGCGCTCGGCATGACCAGCTGCGCCGAAGGGGTGGAAACCGAGGCGCAGCTCGCCTTCCTCGACGCCCATGGCTGCGAGGAGATCCAGGGCTACCTGATCGGCCGGCCGATCCCCCGGCTGCCGCCGCACGCCACCGGCAACGCGCAGCCGGCGCCGGCGATGGAATGCGAGTTGGGGTGACGGGCGCCGGGGGAACGGACGCCAGCAGCCTGTCGTCCTGGCGGACATCCCCGCCCGGCCAGGTTGTTCCCCCTGATCGGGAGCTTTCCTAGCGGGCCGTTCCGCCAGGCAGCGAGCGGCCGAGGCTGATCGCGACGCCGGCGCTGACGAAGCCCAGCATCACCGGCAGCAGCCAAGCCGGCCGCATGAGGAACGGCAGCACCACCTGCTGCCAGCCGAGGCCGGTGCGGACAGCATCGATCCGGGGGCCGTCGAATCGAGTCGGCCACGGAAGCGGATGGCCGACCAAGCGCTGCAGCCCGCCGCCCAGGCTCAGCCCGGGCGGGGCCAGGGCTGCGACCGTGAACGCCGCCACGAAGCAGACGGCGGCGAACGCGAGCAGCACACGGCAGGCCAGCAGCCTGAGCCGGCCACGCGCCGGACGCCGGTGCCTGAAGGGCCGCGTCGCCACGCGTGGTCAGAATTTCGCCGACAAGGCCACGGAGCCGAAGTTGAACAGGCCGGACTTGGCGTGCTGGAACTCCTGCGTCTGCCAGGTCTGGGTGTAGGACACGCGCACCCCGTGGAAGATTGCCGCCGCCCCCGCCTCGAGCTCGCCCACGTCCCAGATCTTCGACACGTGCGGTTCGCCGGACCGGAAGGTGCTGCCCTGCAGCGTCGCGTCGTAGCCGACAGCCTGCCCGTCCACCCCGGCAAAGCCGTACCAGACGAAGCGCCGCGTGGCCTTGTACGCATCGGTGCCGTCCATGCCGGGGGTGATTCGCGGAGTGCCGAAGTCGCTGTCCAGCCCCTGCCCGATCCGCACCGTGCCGCCACCCTGTGCATAGGTGCGGAAGTCGCCGCCGGCCGCGAACACTTCCGGCAGGGCATCCACCGACACCCCGTAGCGCGTGATCAGCGGCAGGCGCCAGGTCCGCCCGGCCTGGAGCTGCAGGATCGGCTGGTTCGGCAGCTGGTTGCGCCAGCCGAGGTTGGGAGTGTCGCCGATGATGCTGTGGAAGCCGTTCTGCACCTGGTAGCCGCCGGCATAGGAGCCGAGCACGCCGGCCTGCACACCCGCCACCGAGCGGGTGAAGTCGGTGTCGCTGATGAGGTTCACGGTCGCCAGCAGCACGCCAGCATAGGGACGGTCACCCGGGATCACCACGCGGGACTGGGTGTCGCGCGGGGTGAACAGCGACTGCTGCAGGCCGAAGGCGATGCGCTGCACGCCGTGGCCCCAGATCAGGGTGTTGAGGTCGGAGATCGCCGGCGGCTGGTTGTCCGTGCCCGAGGCCCAGCCGAGGCGGAGCCCGCTGGTGTAGTACTGGTCCGAAGTGCCCTTCAGGGTCGAGACCGCGTCGTTCTCGATCTGCACGGTCCAGGTGCCGTACGGATCCTGCAACGGATCGGCGGCGGCTGGATGTGCGAGGAGGCTGACGAGGCCGACCGACACGCCCACGGGGCCGAGGCGGGCAAGGAACGCAAGCAAACCGGGATTCGGGCTGGACTTCATCGTGTTCACTGCGTCCCGTTGTCTCGACCTGCGTGTTCTAGGGAGTTCGTTGCCATAGAGAAACCCCAAAGCCGGCACCGGGCTTGGACCCTCGGATGCGCGAGCCCGCCGCCGGGTGGAGGACTGGACCGGCTTCGGTTGCGGCCCGCACGGCGCGGGGGCCGCCGCGGATGCAGCATGCCGGCCATGCGGACAACACGATCCGGTGATCGGTAACGGTGGTTCGTGCAGCGATAAACGTGCTATGCCATGGTTTGACGCATCGGAACGGGGCAGACCGGTTTTCCGGAGCCTATACCGACAAGGCGTCCGCCTGCCGAAAACCGCCACACGGTGCGCCTGGACCCAGACGCAACCTTCTAGACCTCGGGATTACGACCGTTGAGAAGTAACAGGACCGACCGCAGCCCCCGCTCCCCGCGCCGCGGCGGCTTCGATGACGATTTCACGCCTGCCCCGGCGCCCTCCTACGGCGAGCGGAGCAGCTTCGGCGGCCCGCCACGTCGTCCGATGGGCGGCGGTGGCGGCTCCCAGGTGATCGCGTCCGGGCCGGAGATCAGCGCCAGCGTGAAGTGGTTCAACAGCGAGAAGGGCTTCGGCTTCGTCGAGCTGTCGGACGGGTCAGGCGACGTGTTCCTGCACGCCAACGCCCTGTCGCAGTCCGGCCACGACTCCGTCAGCCCGGGTGCCACGCTCAGCGTCAAGATCGGACAGGGCCCCAAGGGCAGGCAGGTCGCCGAGGTGATCTCGGTCGACGAGAGCACCGCCCAGCCGGAGCGTCCGCGTTCGGGCGGCGGCGGCTTCGGCGCGCCTCGTCCCGGCGGCGCCGGCGGCTTCCGCAGCGGCCGCGCCACCCCGGACCTGTCCTCGGCCGAGGAGGTGCGCGGCATCGTCAAGTGGTACAACGCGACCAAGGGCTTCGGCTTCATCACCCCTGACACCGGCGGCAAGGACATCTTCATCCACGCCTCCGCCCTGGAGCGCTCCGGGCTGTCCAGCCTGAACGAGGGTCAGGCGACCCGCGTGCAGGTGGTGCAGGGCCAGAAGGGTCCCGAGGCCGCGGGCATCAGCCTAGCCTGATCCCGGGCCGGCATCGGTCGACAACAGGATCTGAACTAAAAAGCGCCTTTCCCACACGGTGGGAAAGGCGCTTTCTTGTCGACGAGCATCCGGCTTGTACATCTTGTCCTGCGATTGGCCATCAAGAACGGCCGGTCAGGACATGGCGCAGTTCAGCGCGCAGATGCCAGCTGGACTTCGTCGATCACCCGCTCGTGGCTGTCGTGCAGACTCTTGACCCGGTACTGGAAGCCCTGGTTGGTCACCGGCATGGCCCGGACGACGGTGTAGACGCCGCGTGTGACGTTGTTGTCGTACTTCCCGGGCACGAAGGACACACGATCCCCGATCCCGAACTTCGGCATTGTCATGACGGATCCTTTCGACGGCCCAGCCGGAGCGGGGCCGCCTGGTCAGGCTGCTCAGCTGGCCTGGAGGTTCCCGGCAGAAACCTTGCCCTGCTGACCGCGCTCGAGCTCGTAGCTGACCTTCTGGCCCTCGTTCAGGCCGTTCAGGCCTGCACGCTCGACCGCCGAGATGTGCACGAACACATCCTTGGAGCCGTCATCGGGCTGGATGAATCCATAACCCTTCTGGCCGTTGAACCACTTCACGGTACCTGTCGACATCTCAAGTCTCCTCTAGGCCTGCCTTCCGCGAGGATGCGGAACGCTTCACTTTTCGTTTGGGAGAATTTGAAGTCGACGTGCGTCACTACGAAGATCGGTTCTTCCCGGCCGAAAAGACAGCCGATCGGTCCAACATAGGACGTGCTCACGGGAATACAACCATTGTCTTGCTCCCGCTCCGGGCGCCTGGCCTTGCTGCGGACCGGTGCGGTGCCCGATCATGATCCGGCCCAGACTCGAGGTCACCCTGCCGTGCTGCGTCATCTTCATCGTCGCCCTTCGCTTCTGGTCGGACTGGTCTTTGTCGTCGCAGGGTTCGCCTGCGCCCTGCCGGCGGCACGCCCAATCACGGCGGCGCTGATCGGCTGGGACGTCGGCGCGATCGCCTACGGCCTCACCTTCCTGCTGCTGATGCGTACGCTGACGCCGGAACGGCTGCGCCAGGACGGGATCCTGCTCGACGAGGGCCGTTGGACCATGCTGGTCGTCACCGTCGCCGCCGCGCTCGCCTCGCTCGGCGCCATCGTGCTGGAGCTGGCGCAGATCCACGGCAAGCACCACCCGGGCTGGCTGATGGCTCTCGCCGGAGCGACCGTGTTGCTGTCCTGGTTCTTCGTGCACACCATCTTCACCACCCACTATGCGCACGACTTCTGGCGCAGCGGCGGCCTCCTGTTCCCGGGCAACGACCGCCCCGGAATCAGCGAGTTCTTCTACTTCTCGTTCTGCATGGCGGTGGCGAGCCAGGTCAGCGACGTGACGACCCAATCGGCCCGGATGCGGCAGCTGGTGCTGGCGCATTCCCTGGTGTCCTACCTGTTCAACACCGCGATCATCGCGCTCGGCGTGAACATCGCCGCCTCGCTGGCAAGCTGAACGGGACAAATTGAACGTCGTTCACGGCGGCACCACGACACCGTTCCAATCCAGCACCGAGCCGCTCTGCGACGCCTCGAGCCCGTCGATGACGGACAGCAGCCGGGACGCCGACCAGGCTGGGGTGAACAGCCGGCCCTCGGCGACGCCGCGCTGGTAGGGCCTGCTGAGCGCGGTGTCGACCGTGCCGGGATGCAGCCCGACGCACAGCGTCTCGGGCGTCCGGCGCGACACCTCGATCGCCAGGTTGCGCAGGATCATGTTCAGCGCCGCCTTGGACGCGCGATAGGCGTGCCAGCCACCGGACCGGTTGTCGCCGATGCTGCCGACCCGCGCCGACAGCACCGCGAACACGCTGCGCCCCGGCGTCGCCAGCAGCGGCAGCATATGCTTGGCCACCAGAGCCGGGCCGACGGCGTTGATCCGGTAGGCGCGCACCAGCGCTTCCGGGTCAAGCGCCCGGAACGTCTTTTCCGGCTCCAGCCCATCGGCGTGCAGCAGGCCGCTTGCGACGATGACCAGGCGCAGCGGCCGGGGCAGCAAGGCCGCCGCCGCGGCGATGCTCGTCTCGTCCAGCAGGTCGAGCGGCGCGGTCTGGATGCGGTCGACCGGATCGGACCGCCGCGTCGGGTCGCGCGACAAGGCGACCACCCGTCCGATCTCCGGCATGTCCGCCAGAGTCGAGACCAGGGCGTCGCCGATCCCGCCGGACGCGCCGACCACCACCGCGTTTCCACCCGGCTCCAGGCTCCTCATCGCTCGATCCGCGACCGGCTCCCGACCGCGCTCAATGGCCGCCGAAGCCGCCGCTCACGTAGGGTCCGCGGCCGGCATCACGGTCGCCCGGTCCGCGGTCACAGGCCGCGGTCGCGAGCGGGACGATCAGCGACAGGATCAACAGCAGCGGCTTGGTCATCATGAACCCTCCAACCAGGCACAACGTCCCGCAGGACCGGCTGTTGCGGCGGCTCCGGAGCTCAAGCCGAGTCCGGCCCGGCCCCCTTCTCGTCATGCCCGTCCGCCGCCTCGACCGGGTCGAGCAGCCGGGACCCGTTGTTCCGCGGCGAGTTCACCGCGCTGCCGACCGGCCAGCGGCGCAGTGCGTCGTCGGAGGCTGGCCGGAGCAGGGCGTGCGGGCCGTCGTCCAGCCAGGCGTCCCAATCGCGGCGCTCCAGCAGCACCGGCATGCGGTCATGGATCGGCGACAGCGTGGCGTTGGCCGTCGTGGTGACGATGGCGAACGACCGGACCAGCTCCCCGGCCGGGTCGGTCCACGACTCCCACAGCCCGGCCAGCATCACCGGGTCGCGGTCGCAGCGTCCGAACGCATAGGGCTGCTTCGGCTTCGAGCGCTGGTCCCACTCGTAGAAGGCTGTCATCGGCACGATGCAGCGCCGGGCCGCCAGCGCGCCGCGGAACATGCCGGACAAGGCCAACGTTTCCGCACGCGCGTTGATCGGCTGCCTGCCCTTGTCCTTGGACCAGTGCGGGATCAGCCCCCAGCGCAGCAGGTCGATCCGCCGCTCGGCCGTTTCCGGATGGCGCCGCACCACCGGCACGCTCTGCGTCGGCGCCACGTTGTAGTTCGGCGCGTCGTTCGGCAGCGGGCCCACCGTGCCGTACCACTCCTGGATCAGGTGGGGCGGGATGTCGGTGGCGAAGCGTCCGCACATGCCGGTGCTCAGCCGGTCAGCGAGCGGACCACCCGGACGAGCTCGCTCGGCCGGTAGGGCTTCTTCATCAGCGTGTAGCCGAGCATGTGCTGCCAGGAGGACTGGAACACCTCGGGGCGGCCCGACACGATCACCACCGGCAGGTCCGGAAACACCAACCGCGCCTGTGCCGCAACCTGCGAGCCGTCGATGTCCCCCGGCATGTGGAAGTCGGTGACCAGGATCGACAACGGCCTCGGCAGGGTGAGCACGACTTCGCGCGCGCCGGCACCGTCCTCGACGTCGATCACCTCGTAGCCGGCATCGCGGAGGCTCTCGGTCATCAGCTCGCGGATCAAGGGCTCGTCTTCAACCAGAAGAACACACACACCAGCTTTCCTTCGCGCAGACCGCCATCCGCCCTCAGCGGGCTGAACCCGACAGCACGACGGTGGTTTTTCCGAGGCGTGGTTGTGCTTGCGGATTGGCTGCACGCTTCGGATATCGTAGGGGTTGTGACGATGCTGACGGGATGCAGACTTGCCGATGGCTGACCAGGGCGATCGCGGCGTGACCGCCAACGAGCCGGGGCACCACGTGTCGGACGGGCGCAACGTCATCTCCACCGGCGGCGGGCTCGGCGGCACCGACATCTTCTTCGCAGCGGTGCAGATGAGCCGCATGCCGATGTGCCTGACCGACCCGCACCGGCACGACAACCCGATCATCTTCTGCAACCAGGCCTTCGAGCAGCTGACCGGCTACGGCCAGGAGGAGATTCTCGGGTACAACTGCCGCTTCCTGCAGGGACGGGATACCGATCCGGAGGCAGTGGCCGAGATCCACCGCGCCCTGGAGGCCGGGGAGGACGTCCACATCGAGCTGCTGAACTACCGCAAGGACGGGTCCCCGTTCTGGAATGCCCTGTTCATCAGCCCGGTGACCGACACCTCGGGCGCGCTCGTCTACCACTTCGCCAGCCAGCTGGACGTGACCCGCCGCCGCGAGGCTGAAGCGGTGCTGCAGCAGTCGCAGCGCATGGAAACGCTTGGCTCCATGGCATCCAGCCTGGCGCACGAGTTCAACAACCTGATGACGATCGTGCTGGGCAACCTCGAGCGGCTCGCCGGCGAGGTCGGCAGCGAGCGCGGCCTGAAGAGCATCGAGCGGGCGGCCTGGGGGGCGAAGCGCGCCGCCAAGCTGACGGACCAGATGCTGTCCTTCGCGCGCCGGCAATTCCACGACAACCAGGCGCTCGACGTCAACGCGACGCTGGCGAACTGCGACAGCATCCTCGACCAGATGGCCGGCACCGGCGTCACGGTGAAGCTGGCGCTCGCCGGGGAGGCCATGGTGGCGTCGGTGGACCCGAGCCAGCTGGAGATGGCGCTGCTGAACCTGGTGCGCAACGCCGCCGACGCCGCGCCACCCGGAAGCGACATCACCATCGCCACCCGCCCATGCCGGCAGGATGGTCCCGGCAGCGGGGCGGCGGTGGAGATCTCGGTCGCCGACCAGGGAAGCGGCATGACGCCGGAGGTGGCCCAGCGCGCGCTGGAGCCGTTCTTCACCACCAAGCCGCTTGGCAAGGGCACCGGCCTCGGCCTGTCGATGGTCAAGGGCTTCGTCGAGCAGTCCAACGGTATGCTGGAGCTCCAGACCGCCGAAGGGGTCGGCACCACCGTCCGGCTGATCTTTCCCCGGGTTCAGGCAGCCTGATCGCCGACGTCCGGCGGGTCCGGCTCGCCGTCCATGGCAGGCTGCATTCGAAAGATGCCGGTGGCGTCCCGTACGGGACCCTCTTCCTCTTCTTCCGTAAACCCCAGAAGAGAGCCATTTTAGGCACTTGCAAGATCCTTCAAGTGAGGCGATAAGGTGAGGCAGAGGTGTGGAGACGGACTCTACGCCGTGCCCTGGACCCGGCCATGACCGACCACGATCCGCTGTCCCCTGCTCCACATGACGGGCACTCGCCCGCGGCACGGCGCGCCAGGGGTGGCGGACAGGGGCCGAAGATCGAGGGCGTGGAGAAGCGTGGCCAGGGCTACTACGCTGCCAAGGACGTGCCGCGACGGCTTCAAGCGGCGGTCGGGAAGCGCCGGCTCGTTCGCTCGCTGGAGACGCGGGACTGGCACGTCGCCAAGGCCAGGCGCCACAAGGCGCTTGCCGAGTTCCAGCAGATCATCGACCGGGCAGCGCGGGACAGCGGCACGGCGCCGGAGGTCGAGGCGGGGCTGGCCTGGCGTGAGCGGTTCGACGCTCTGCGGGCTGGAGACCCGGCCTTGCTGCGCCCCTACGTCGAGCGACTCGGGCCGAGTAGTCGACTGGACGAGAATGGGCTGACGCCAGCCGAAGCGGCAGCCGGAGAACACCTTGAGGACCTCTTTTCCCTGGAAGAGGAGGCCATTGCTGAAGCTCTTGGAGCCAGTGCCGCTGAGACGTTCCGGGGCCTGGCGCACGGTCAGATGACGCCCGTCCTTCTCGACATAGGCGGCTGGCTCGCTGAGGGCGGCACGTCTGGCGACACGACGGACCGCACCAAGCGCCAGTATCGCAGCGATCTGGCCGCGCTGGATAGGTGGCTCCGGTCGGTCGGCGTGGTGGGCCTGGAGGGCGTGACCAAGAAGGTTGCCGGTCGCTACGTGACGGAGGCTCTACTTGGCAGCGGGACCCACCGAACCACAGCTAATCGCAAGATCAGCGCGCCGTCGTCCTACTGGCGCTGGCTGGTGAAGCGCGGCCATGCCGAGGCCAATCCATGGGCCGGTCAAAGCCTCGCTAAGGGCGCCGATCGGGGGGCTGTAGAGAAGCCGAAGAGGCCTTTCACGGCCGCTGAAGTGGCCACGCTGCTGTCCGATCCCCGCCTGGCTGGGGACCCTGAGCTGTCCGACGCCTGCCACGTCGCCGCGCTGTCCGGCCTGCGCCTGGACGAGATCTACCGGCTGACGGTGGAGGATTGCGTCGGAGGCGAGTTCAACGTCCGTGTGTCCAAGAGCCCGGCCGGCGTCCGCCGCGTGCCGATCCACTCCGAACTGGCCGCGCTGGTCGCCCGCCGCACGGCCAACAAGCCAGCGGGAGCTTTCCTCTTCCACGAGGCCGGGCCGCACAGCCCCAAGCGGGAGCGGTCGGCTGCACTAAGCAAGAGGTTCGGCCGCTACCGGCAGAAGGTCGGCGTCCATGAGCGGGCGGATGACAAGCGCCACAGCCGCGTCGACTTTCACAGCTGGCGGCGGCGCTTCATCACGGAGGCCCGGAACGCGGGCCATGACCTAGCGGTGGTCGCGGCTATCGCTGGGCATGAGCGGGCTGGGATGACGGATGGGACCTATAGCGGCGGCCCGACTACAGAGATGAAGCGGGCAGCTGTGGAGGCCGTGCAGCTGCCGGCGGGCCTTTCTAATCGCGGTTAAGACCACTTTGCACAGAGGCAGCGTGCTGGCTGGTCGTGAGTGCAAGCGGGGCGCCCGAACCTCAAGAGGCCTATACTGACGGTCATGGGCACAAATGTGCTTGACGGCTATCCGGAAGCAGCTAGATGATGCGCTACCGTAATAAGCGTGCTGCTGATGCAAACGTATCGTTTGTTACTCGTCATGGTATTGGCCAGCCTGCCGATTGCGACGGCACGCGCTCAGGAGCCGCACCGATCGTTCGACGGCGGCGTAAGATCCATGTTCACGCACTGGAATGTCGACCACTTGAAGGAAGATGGAACCGGCGACGACATCTGCATGATGACCGCCAGCTGGCGCGGACGGCCTGTCAATTTCTCGCTCCGTAAAGATGCAGTCAAAAGCTACTACACCGTTCGCATTCTCGATCCCAAAGTCTCCTTCGTCTACGGCGTGTTACAGCCTGTCGCTGTGGTCTTTGACGGCGACCTGACAACCCATAGTTGGGGCGGGCCAGGATCCGGCGTGGGAAGCGAGTTTGATTTCCGAGTGCCCGGCGGGCCGTCCTTCGTAACGTTTGAGGGGCAGATGTTGAGCACCGATATGGTGAGCGTCGTTGTCGGCGCGCACGTCTGGACTCAGGCCATAGGGGAGACAGACAAGGCGTATGCGATGCTCAAGGACTGCTCTGAAAGCGTGGCCGTTGGTGATAGGCGCTGGTAGTCCGTTACCAGGACGGCCTAGCTGACCAGCCGGCGGCCCTGACGGCCCCCGAACGGGCTGGTTTCCGGATAGCCGTTGGTCTCAAGCAGCCGAACTGCGGTCTCCCACTACAACCCGGCACGCTCCGTGACCTCTATGACCGTTAGCGGAGGGCTTGTGGTAAAGGGCGTGACTAGAGCATTTCTAGGTTACGTAAACTCATATCCTGAGTTGGCGAGGTAGTTGC
>CAXTVS010000030.1:0-42067 GCA_964247735.1 uncultured Acetobacteraceae bacterium | reverse complement strand
GTCATCAGCGACCCGCCGCCCACCCCGGTCAGGCCGACCAGGATGCCGATCACCATGCCGGAGAAGGCATAGACGGGCGAGAACGGCTGGTATGGGACCATGAAGCAATCCTGGGACGTGACCGGCCACGAAACATCAGCCGGAGCCGGCTGTCCATGATGCGGCAGCCGGACCGCAGGCGACGCCCGTCGTCGCGGGAGCCCGGACCCGGCCCGCGCGTAAGGCTCCAAGGGGGAAGAACGAGCGAGGAGCGCCCACGCCATGTCCACCACACTTGACGGCGTCGGCACGCCGCCCGGCACGGTGTCGGACAACCTGCCGATGCATGCGTTCGTCACCTGCGGCCTGGCCAGCCTGGCCGGCCTGATGTTCGGCCTGGACATCGGCGTGATCGCCGGCGCGCTCGGCTTCATCGGCAAGGCCTTCGGCGCCGACACGCGCACGCAGGAATGGATCGTCAGCATCATGATGGCCGGCGCCGCCGCCGGCGCGGCCGGCGCCGGTACGCTGTCCTACCGGCTCGGCCGACGGAAGTCGCTGCTGATCGGCGCGGTGCTGTTCGTCGCCGGCGCCCTGCTCTGCGCCTTCGCAGGCTCCATCCCGACCCTGATGATCGGCCGGGTGGTGCTGGGCCTGGCGATCGGCATCGTCGCCTTCACCGGCCCGCTCTACATCTCCGAGGTGGCACCGGCGCATTGGCGGGGCGCCATGGTGTCGCTCTACCAGCTGATGGTGACGGTCGGCATCCTGCTCGCCTTCGTGTCCGACAGCCTGCTGACGCCCAGCGGCAACTGGCGGCTGATGCTCGGCATCATCGCCATCCCCGGCCTCGTCTTCCTCGTGGCCGTGCTGTTCCTGCCGGAAAGTCCGCGCTGGTTCCTGCTGCGCGGCCGGGACGAGCAGGCGCGCACCGTGCTGCGCACGCTCCGCGACGACCCCGCCGAGGTGGACCGCGAGGTCGCCGCCGTGCGCGAGCAGCTGACGGTGCGGCAGCTCGGCGCCGCCCTGTTCCGAGGCAACCCGAACTTCCGGCGCTCGGTCTATCTCGGCATCGGGCTGCAGGTGGTGCAGCAGCTCACCGGCATCAACGTGATCATGTACTACGCGCCGAAGATCTTCGGCCTGGCCGGCTTCGGCGCCGGCGCCTCGAACTGGGCCACGGCGGTGGTCGGCGTTGCCAACGTGCTGGCCACCCTGCTCGCGATCGGCTTCGCCGACCGCTGGGGCCGCAAGCCGATGCTCAACGTGTGCTTCGTCACCATGGCGGTCGGCATGGCCGCGGTCGGCATCCTGCTCGGCCTCGGCGTGCACGGCGGCCTGGGCCGGTACCTCCTGGTGGCGATGGTGCTGGTGTTCATCGTCGGCTTCGCCGCGGCCCCCGGCCCGCTGATCTGGACCCTGTGCTCGGAGATCCAGCCGCTGCAGGGCCGCGACTTCGGCATCGCCGTGTCCACCTTCACCAACTGGGCGGCGAACTGGCTGGTCGGCAACACCTTCCTGTCCCTGCTGGCAGGGCTCGGCCAGGCCAACACGTTCTGGCTGTTCGCCGCCCTGAACGCCGGGTTCATCCTGTTCGTGGTGTTCCTGGTGCCGGAAACCAGGGGCGTGTCGCTGGAGTCGATCGAGCACAAGCTGATGGAAGGCCTGCCGCTCCGACGCATCGGGCGCTGACGGCGGGTCGGCAGCGGGCGGGCGCGGTCAGCCGGCCGGCTCGCCCCAGATCTCCATCACCCGCCGCACCGCCGGGCGCGCCTTCATCCGCGCCAGATGCGCGTCCAGGGGCGGGGGCAGGGCGATCTCCACCTGCGGCGCCCAGCGCTCGATGTAGAACAGCGCGGTATCGGCGATGCCGAACGCGGTGCCGCCGGCCCATTCACGGCCGCCGAGCTGCTTTGCCAGGAGGCCCAGCCCCTTCTCCACCATGGCCCGGCCCTGCGCCTTGACGTTGCCCGAGCCCAGCCCGAGCGTGCCGTGCACCAGGTCGTCCGGCTCGAACTCGGCCGTCTTGAAGATGCGGCCAAAGCCCTGCGCGTGCACGGTGCCGACCGCGTAGTCCATCATCATCTGCGCGTGGATCTCGTCCGCCCGGTCCGACGGCAGAAGCCCCGCCTCCGGATGGGCGTAGGCCAGCCAGCGCGCGATGGTGCCGTACTCGGTCAGCACCGAGCCGTCGTCGCGCACCACCGTCGGCACCTTCTCCTTCGGGTTCAGGGCGTTGAACGGCGGCCGGTGGCTTTCGCCGCCCACCACGTCCATCTTCACCGTGTCATACGGCGCGCCGATCTCCTCCAGCAGCACGTGGATGCCGATCGCGCAGGTGTGCGGGCCCCAGTAGAGCGTGGTCATGCCGATCCTCCTTGGCCTGTTCCGGCTCCCAAGGGGCGGCGCACCTGGAAGTTGCCGTCCGGAACGGACGGACCGGCCGGTCGCAGGATCCAGGTCCGGTCACGACCCCGGGATGGCCGGATCCCGAACTCCGCGGCACCACGCCGCGGCGCCTTCACCGGCTCGCGCCGCGGCGGGTTCCGGAAGGCGTCGACCGTTTCCCGCGCGAGCATGCAGGCCGTCATCGTGTCCGATCCTCCGGCGTCGAACGCGGATGACACCTGGACAGGCCGTTCAGGCGACGGAGCGCCCGGTGTCGGCCCGGAACCCGACCAGGTCCGGATCCTGCTCCACCACGACCCTGGTCTTCACCGAGTTGGCGATGAAGCAGGCCTCGTGCGCGTCGTGGTGCAGCCGGTCCAGCACGTCCCGGTCCGGGACCGGCCCGGTCCAGTCGATGCCGGGACGCAGGACGACGCTCGTGACGGCCTGCCGTCCAGGTGCGACCTCCGCCATCGTTCCCTCCGCGCGGTCGCGATATGCGGCCACCACGAAGCCGGCGAGGCGCGCTGCGTGCAGGAACGACAGCATGTGGCAGCTGGACAGGGCGGCCACCAGCATCTCCTCCGGATCCACCGCCGCCTCGTCCGCCCATCGTCCGACCACGTGCGGCGAGGCGGACGCGGGAACGACCGTCCCGCCGTCGAAGCGCAGCACGTGGCCGCGGCCGTAGCGGCCACGGGCGAAATCCTCGCCGGTACCCAGCGTCCAGGACACGTCGGCGGTGTAGCGTGCCATCGAGCCGTCCTCCTGCCGTGTCGCCGTCAGGTCGTGACCGGGATGCGCTCGCGCAGCATGGCGTCCACGGCGTCCATCGCCTTGGCCTCGTCGATGCGGAAGTTGCAGATCGACGGGATGAAGCCCGGCCCCAGCGGCACCACCAGCGGCGCCTCCGGCAGGTCCTCCACCGCCTCCGGCGCGATGAACCGCACCGCGGTCGGCTCCTCCATCATCTGCGGGCTGTCGTAGATGTGCAGGTCGCCGAGGTTGGACAGGTTCCAATGGTTGGTGACGACCAGGCCCGGGATGTTGCAGACCCAGCGGTACTTGGCGAGGCCGGCGCCCCAGATCGCCACCATCGCCGAGGCTTCCCGGCCGCAGGCGAGGCTCTCGGTGATCGGCATGCCGATGGTGCTGACGATCTCGACGCCTGTGCCCTGCGCGCGCTCCTGCATGGCGTCGACCATGTCGCGCTCGATGTCGATCGGGCGGCGCTTGGCGCCGTGCTCGCCGTGGCTCCAGATGAAGGAGTCCGGGGCGCCGATCCGGCTGTTGTGCCCGTCCACCACCAGCACCGCCTCGCCCAGGGTGCGCGACAGCCGGTCCACCAGCGCGGTGCAGAACGCTTCCAGGTTGACCATGGTCCGGTTCTCGACCCGGATGCCGAACAGCACCACCGGCACGTTGTCGGCGCGCGCGAGCGCGCAGATGGAGGCCGGCGAGGCGCGGTCGAGCGGGCGCACGGTGTCCAGGATGCGGGTGCGCACGCTCCGGGTCACGGTCATGCCGGAAGACCGGATCAGGCACTGCCCGTTGGCATAGAAGGACGGGATCGACTCCTGGAACCCCTTCGGGCTGCGGTCCACCAGCCCCTTGAGCTCGGGGAATATGCTGTCGAGCGGGCCATACATCTCCGGCTCCATCTCGCAGTCGAACAGGGCGAAGCGCGGCAGCGTCATCGGCCTGACCGCGGCCACGATGTTGCCGATCCCCGAGATGTCGTTCCACAGCACGTGGCCGATATGCATCGCCGTCACCCCGCGCCAGGCGTGCAGCGGCACCGTGCGGTCGTTGGCGAAGTAGCGCGCCAGCAGGTCGCCGTGCTGCATCACCCGGGCGAAGAACTCGCGGAACATTTCCGGCATCTGCGCCTGGATCGCGTCGCGGTGCAGCGCCACGCAGATCCGCCCCTCGGGGATGAACAGCCCGGACAGGCGGAAGAAGATCTCGCCCGCGACCAGGAACATCACCGTCCCGGTCGCCTCCTCCACGGTGCGGTAGGCGTAGATCGTGCCATGCAGCACCAGCGCATGGCGCACCGTCATCGGCCGCCCGTCGACCGGGGAGGGGAAGGTCATCCGCCCCTGCTCGATGAAGGCGTGGTTCTGCGCCTGCAGGCCGCCCGGGTTGAACAGCGCATGGAGGTGGCCGCGCTGCAGCGGCAGCCGGCGCGCGCCCAGATCGACCAGCTGGCTGTCCGGCCGCTCCGGGTCGAGCCCGTCCACCGCTGCGAAGCGGGTGCCGGCGTCGAAGCCGCCGAGGTAGAGCGACAGGATCTCCGCCCGGGTGGCTTCGGGAATCTTGAAGAACCCGGCCTCGCGCGGATCGAGCGGCGGCGGCACCGCGGTCTGCATGATCTTGATCCACAGCCCGTCGAACAGCAGGGCCGCCGCCGCGACCAGCGCGCGGCGCAGCTCTGGCGACAGCTCCGCGACCGAGCCGCCGCGCCGGTCCAGCGTCTCGTCCAGGTACCAGCTCGCCTGCCGGCCGTCGTCGTGGCGGAACACCAGCACCACCAGCGGCGGGAGGCCGAAATAGGCGAAGGCCGGGGTCCAGCCCGGCACGAACACCGCCGGCTTGCCGTTGTCGAGGATCGTGCCGAGCTGGGCTGCGGCGACCAGCACGCGGTCAAAGGGCAACGGCATGGATGCTCAAACCTCGTTGAACGTCGGCGGGTGGACCGTCAGGCCGAGACCCGCAACGCTACTTTGACGGGAAAGCCGCCCTAGCTCAACGCGGCGAGCGCGTCGCCGGCGCCGCACGCGGCGGTTGCCGCGGGTCCGGGCCGGCGCCAGGATGCGGCGCTGCTGCAGCGGAGCGTCGGCCGATGATCATCAGAACCGACGAGACCGTGGACCTGCCGGTGCCCGCCGCGTCCGGGATGCCGGACACGTCCTCCGGCACGATGCGCCTGCACCTGTTCCGCCCGGCGGTTCCCGGACGCCATCCCGGCATCCTGTTCTTCTCCGAGATCTACCAGGTCACCGATCCGATCCGGCGCCTGGCTGCCTTCGTGGCCGGCCAGGGCTACCTGGTGGCGGTGCCGGAGGTGTACCACGAATACGAGCCGCCCGGCACGGTACTGCGCTATGACGCGCCCGGCACCGAGCGCGGCAACGCGCTCAAGTTCACCAAGCCGGTCGGGGCGTTCGATGCCGACGCAGCCGCAGCACTCGCCTTCCTGCGCGGCCATCCCGCCTGCACCGGCCGCCTCGGCACGCTCGGCGTCTGCCTGGGCGGCCACCTGGCCTACCGCGCGGCGCTCGACCCGTCGGTGTCGGCCGCCTGCTGCTTTTATCCCACCGACATCCATTCCGCGACGCTGGGCGCCGATCGGTCCGACGACAGCCTCCGGCGCATGGAGGCGCTCCAGGCCGAGACGCTGTGGGTGTTCGGCCGCCAGGACCCGCACGTGCCCTTCGCCGGCCGGCAACTGATCCGCGAGCGGCTGGAGCAGGCCGGCGCCCGCTACGAGTGGCACGAGGTGAACGCCGCGCACGCCTTCCTGCGCGACGAGGGCCCGCGCCACGACCCCGCGCTGTTCCGGCAGGCGACCGGCTGGATGCTGGCGCTGTTCGCGCGCGTGCTCAAGGAGGCAGCGGACTAGACACCCGGACCGCGGCATCGGAGCTGACCGGGTGCCGCCGCGCTTGCCGCTCTTCGGCAGGATCGGGACAAGGATGTCACCAGACCGACGCCGATGACGAAGGACCACTGCAAGGGGCGCATCGGCCGGCCGGCTGCGGACGCCTCGGATGCACGCAACCCTCGGATGCACGCAACCGCCGGATCACGGAGGCAGGAGCTGACACCATCCGACATGCGGCAGGGCGCCATGGCCGCGCGCGGTCCGGGACGCGCCGCCGTGCGGACCCGCCCGTGACCGGAGCGCAGCCCGACCGCTTCGTCCTGGGCGAGTTCCTGGCGCGCTGGACCGGCTGCGCCGCCCACGACCTGTCCAGCTCCGACTCCGAGACGCTGTCCCTGTCGTCGCTGCTGTCGATGGCGACGCCGGACGCGCGGGAGGACTGGCAGGCGCTGCGCCTCGGCTACACCGACCCGCGCGGCAGCCCGGCGCTGCGCGCCGCGGTCGCAGCCCGTCATCGTGCGCTCGGGGCGGACGACATCCTGTGCTGCTGCGGCGCCCAGGAAGCGGTCAGCTGCGTGCTGAGGGCGCTGCTGCCTCCGGGGTCGCACGCGGTGCTGCTGCTGCCGATCTACCAGCCCTCGGAGCTGGTGCTGGGCTCGCTCGGCGCCGTCACCGGCATCGCCCTGCGCGAGGAGGAGGACTGGCAGCCTGATCCGGACCGGATCGAGGCGGCCCTCCGTCCGGACACCCGGCTGGTGATGATGAACTTCCCCAACAGCCCGACCGGCGCCTCGCTCGATCCGGACCGGCTGGACGCGCTGGTGGCGCTGTGCCGCCGCCGCGGGGTGTGGCTGGTCAACGACGAGATCTACCGCCAGACCGAGATCGCGCAGGGCGCGCGGCAGCCGCCGATGCTGGCCGACCTGTACGAGCGCGGCGTCTCGATCAACGGGCTGTCCAAAGGCTTCGGCCTACCGGGCCTGCGCGTCGGCTGGGTCGCCTGCGGCGACCGGGCGCTGCTCGACGCGGCGCTGGTCGCCAAGAGCACGCTGTCGACCTGCCTGTCGGCCGGCAGCATCGTGCTGGCCGCCATCGCGCTGGCGGCGGAGGAGCGGATCGTGCCGGCGGCGCGCGCCATCGGGACGGCCAACTGGCGCAGGCTGCGGGCGGTCATCGACGCCCGGCCCCAGCTGTTCGCGCCCGAGCCGGCGCGCAACCTCGCCATCGGCTACCCCCGCTACCTGGGTGACGACGGCGCGGACAGCTTCGTCGAGCGCCTGGCCCGGGATCAGGGGATCCTGCTGCTGCCCGGGACGCTCTGGCAGACGAGGCTGGCGTCGCTGCCCGCAGACCGGGTGAGGATCGGCCTCGGCCACGCGCGCAGCGGCCCGGCACTCGACGCGCTGGCTGCCGCCTGCGGCAGTTGATGCCCGGGCGATGCATCACGTGGTTGCGGACCGGTCGGCGCGTCATCTAGCCGACGCAGCGCCGGCAGGTCGGACTGTCGCACCGTTGGCCGTCCTCCTGGCACGTGCCCGGCCATCAGCCGTCCCGACGGGGCCACGCACGCATCGCGGCTTCCACCACCGCCAGCAGAGAAGCGCGGGTCGCACCATCCCGCGCCAGCACCGACAGGCCCTGGATCACTGCCATGACCAGTCCCGACAAGGCGCTGGCCGAGGTTTCCGAGGGCAGCACGCCACACGCGACGTCGCGCCCGATCCGCGCGCGGAGGCGGGCCTCGATTTCGCGTCTCACGCCGGCCACCACGTGCTGGACGTCGGCCGAGCCGGCCGAGCCGCTGGCCGTCGCGCTGGCGAGCAGGCACCCCCTTGGCGTCATGTCGCCGGTGAAGGCGGTTGCAGCCCCTGTCAGCATGTCGTGGACGGCATCATAGGCTGTCGGGGCGCCGTCCATCGCCGCCCCGACGGCATCCGGGTCGCCGGCGTAAAGGCGAACCGTTTCCAGGAAGAGCTGCTTCTTGTCGCCGAAGGCGGCATAGAGGCTGGGGGCGCTCACGCCCATCGCCGCGGTGAGGTCGACGATCGACGTCGTCTCGTAGCCGTATCGCCAGAACGTCAACATCGCCTGCTCGAGTGCCGCGTCCCTGTCGAAGGAGAGCGGACGGCCTGTCCTGCGGCGGGGCAGCGCCCTGGCATCTTTCATAGCGATCAATACTGAACGAGTTGACCCGCGGAAGGGTAGGGTTCAGGTGTTTCCTAGCGAACGCTATGAAAGTTGCACAGCCATGTCGTTGACCGGTTTCCGCACGCTTGGCCGCTCAGGTCTGGTCGTCAGCCCGCTGGCTCTTGGCACGATGACGTTCGGGCAGGGCGCATGGGGGGCTGATGACCAGGAGTCGCGGGCGATCTTCGACGCCTACCGCACCGCCGGCGGCAACGTCATCGACACGGCCGACATCTACTCGGGCGGTGCGAGCGAGGAGCTCGTCGGCCGTTTCATCAGGGACACCGGGTCACGCGACGAGCTGGTTCTCGCGACCAAGTTCGGCTTCAACGCCTCCGCCAGGCCGCTCGCGGCGAGCCGGCCGGGGGGCGGCAACCCCCACGCCGGCGGCGCCGGGTCGAAGAACATCCACCGGGCGCTCGAGGCGTCGCTGAAGCGGCTCGGGACCGACTACGTCGACCTCTACTGGATGCACATCTGGGACGGCATCACCCCCGTCGAGGAGATCGTGCAGACGCTGGGCGACCTCGTCCGGGCCGGCAAGATCCGCTACTACGGGCTGTCGGACATGCCGGCCTGGCTGGCGATGAAGGCGGCCACGATCGCCACCGAACGGCGCATCCCCGGCCCGGTCGCCATGCAGGTCGAGTACTCCCTGGTGGCGCGGGACGTGGAGGGCGAACACGTTCCGGCGGCGAGGGAGGCCGGCATGGGCGTGATGCCCTGGAGCCCGCTGGCAGGCGGCTTCCTGAGCGGGAAGTACAACCGCGCAGACACCAGCGGCACGGGCCGCCTGAGCGGCGCGAACCCGTTCGGGAACAGCAAGTTCATCGACCGGAACTGGGCCACGCTGGACGTCCTGAAGTCCGTGGCATCGGAACTCGACCGCCCGGCCGCGCAGGTCGCCCTCGCCTGGATCATGGCGCGTCCCGGCGTCGCCTCGACCCTGGTCGGCGCGCGCACGGTGTCCCAGCTCGACACCAACGTCGCCGCGACCACGATCCGCCTCGATGCCGACCAGATGGACCGCCTCGACCAGGCAAGCGCGCCGGCCGCCGGGTTCAGTTCGGGCCTCGCCGCCCCGATGATCCGCCGCATGGTGTTCGGCGGCCAGGACGTCGCGGGCTGGGCCGACTAGAGCATCATCCGATCGAACCGGTTCGGTCGATCGAATAAAGATGCTCGACAAAACAATGAGATGGAGCATGCTCCGTGAGCCAACGCGAACGGATCATGCTCTAGCCGAGGCCCGGCCCGGTATCGTTTCGCCACGCGTAACCCGATCCGTTCCCGCGACGAATGTCCAGGACCGACCAGGACCTGATCGGAAAGGGTGACGTCATGAAGAAGCGTGCAGGGTGTGTGCGGAGTCCGGACGCGCCGGCGGCGACCGCTCGGGGGACGGGGTGATGAGCGACCCGATCACCGACCTGGTCCGGTTCCTCGTCGGCGACACCGGCGACTACAACCGTTTCGGTGCAATCAAGTACGTGTCGGTCGTGCCGGTCGCCGACGGGTTCAAGTACTGGCTGGTCCAGGAAGGGAAGTTCGCCGCGATCCCGCTCCAGGGCACGGTGGTGCGCGACCTGCTGGTCCCGCACATCGCGCTGCTGCAGCCCGTGGTGTACGGGCTCGAGATCTTCTTCGCCGTGTCGCTGACGCTCGGCGTCGCGGTGCGCCTGGCCGGCGTGCTCGCCGTGCTGTTCATGCTGCAGCTCCGGCTCGGGCTCTACGACGATCCCACCGAGTGGCCGTGGACCTATGTCGCCATCGTGCTCGCCCACGGCATGTTCGCCGTCGACCGGGCAGGACACCGCCTCGGCCTGGACCACCTGCTCGACCGCCGCAGCCGACGGGCGACGCGGTCGCCGACCCTGGCCGGCCGCGTCCTCGCCATGGCGTCATAGCTTCAGGCAGGACGGCGCGATCGGCTCAGCCCGGCGGCGCCGTCAGCGCCGAGGCGAGGCCCTGCCGGTTGAGCAGGCGCAGCAGCTGCCTTGCCGCGGGCTCGCCGTCGCGCGTCAGCGCCGCGAGCGGCGTCTCGCCGCGGAACGGCGGATCCTTGCGGACGGCGCGCAGCCAGCCGGACGGATCGATCCCGAGCGCCTCGAGCGCGCCGTCGAGCCGTCGCAGCGCGGCCTGCCGGGCCGCCTCCTCGCCCACGAGACGGAAGCGCGGACGGGTGCCCTTCCTGGTCAGGCCGCCCCCGTGGCCGATCAGCGCCAGGGCGTCGAGGTCCGCCACCCGCCAGCGGTCCATCAGCGTCCAGAACGTGGCCGACGTCAGGCTGTCCGCCGGCCCGGCGCGGCCGCCGCCCTGCGGCGAGGCGGCGAACGCGGTCGGCCCCGCCGGGTCGCGGCCGCTTCCGGCCGCGGTTGCCGACCGTGGCGGTTGCCTGGCATCCGGCTTCGGCCGGACCTCGACCTGCGGCTCCGGCTCCGACAGGGCCTGGACCAGCTCCGACACCGCGGCAATGGTCTGCGCGGCCTCGTCCCGCAGCCCGGCGATGCGCGCCGCCTCTGGGTGATCCTCCGGCACCCGCCGGAACAGCGTGTCCAGGCGCAGCCCGTCCTCGGCGTCGAGCCCTTGCGCCACGCTGACCGCCTGCAGCGCCTGGTGCAGGGCCAGCCTGGCCAGCACGGCCTCGTTGGGCCGCCGCCGCTCGGCCAGCAGGCGCGCGTCCTCCAGGCTGTCGCGGGCGCGGGACAGCAGGACGGAAACCCGGCTGCTCATGCCGGCTCCTGCCGGACGGCCGGCAGCGCCCTTCGCGCCGGCCCGCCCGACCGCCCGGCCGTCTGCTCCCCGAACAACCCGGCCGGCCGGTCCATCGGCGCCCCCATGATGTCCTTCGGGATGGTCATGCCCATGTCGCCCGCAGGTCGAGCGGACACGATCCGGTCGCGCGGCGCCGCAACCGGACGATCCGGTCGCCGGAGCACGGGACCCGCCGTGGCGGCCCAAGTTGCTATACGGTGTAACCGAACGCTGTTTCCCGACGAAGTCATGACCATATCCGGCCCCGAAGAGGATGCCAGAGGATGTCAACCGTTCGATACCCCACGCGCAGGCAGATGCTGCGCGCCGCTACCGCCCTGGCCGCGGGCGCGTTGACGCTCGGGCGCATGCCGCGCGCCCTGGCCGCCGTGCCGGCGCCGCTGCGCCACACCGACGCGGAATGGCGCCACCTGCTGTCCCCGGCGCAGTACGACGTGCTGCGACAGGCCGGCACCGAGATGCCGTTCTCGTCGCCGCTGAACCACTTCTACGGCAAGGGAGTGTATGCCTGCGCCGGCTGCGGCCTGCACGACTTCTCGTCCGACACCAAGTTCGACAGCGGCACCGGCTGGCCCTCGTTCTGGCAGCCGATCGCCGACTCGGTGGTCGAGCACCAGGACAACTCGCTGTTCATGCAGCGCACCGAGATCCGCTGCGCGCAG
Organism: uncultured Acetobacteraceae bacterium; assembly: GCA_964247735.1. Lineage (GTDB taxonomy): Bacteria > Pseudomonadota > Alphaproteobacteria > Acetobacterales > Acetobacteraceae > Lichenicola. Next base: position 30,469 of record CAXTVS010000030.1, on the reverse strand, counting down.
TGCGACGGCCACCTCGGCCACGTGTTCAACGACGGTCCGAAGCCGACCGGCCTGCGCTACTGCATGAACGGCGTGGCGCTGCGCTTCGACCCCGCTCCCGGCGTCCAGCCGCCGCACGCCGCCTAGGGCAGATCCGGTCAGGTGGATTGCCTGATCCGGTGAAGATGCCCGTCGAAACAACAAGCTGGAGCATCCGAAGTGGATGCAGGCGATCGGAAGATGCTCTAGCCGACCTCCAGGGGAGATCCACACCATGATCAACACCAGGTTCCTGCTGCTTGCCGGCGCCGTGGCGCTGCCGGCGTCGCTGCTCCTGTCCGGAATGCGGCCCGGCCGCGCCGAGGAGGCGCCGCGCCTGGTACCGGCGGCCGTCTCGACACCCGTCGAGGGCAGCGGCCTGCAGCAGATCACCGTCTCCGGCGGCTGCTTCTGGGGCGTGCAGGGCGTGTTCGAGCACGTGAAGGGGGTCCGACGCGCCGTGGCCGGCTATACCGGCGGCGGCGCCGACACCGCCCAGTACGAGACGGTCAGCACCGGCAGCACAGGCCACGCGGAGTCCGTGCAGGTCACCTACGACCCGAAGCAGGTCTCGCTTGGCCGCCTGATGCAGATCTTCTTCTCGGTGGCGCTCGACCCGACCGAGCGGAATGCCCAGGGGCCGGACAGCGGCACCCAGTACCGTTCCGAGATCTGGACCAGCACGCCGGCACAGGCCGAGGCCGCCCGCGCCTACATCGCCCGCCTCGACGCGGCACACGTCTACGATGCCCCGATCGCCACCCGGGTCGACCCGCTGCACGGCTTCTACCCGGCGGAGGGCTACCACCAGGACTACCTCGCGCATAACCCCGATGCCGCCTACATCGCCATCAACGACATGCCGAAGGTCGAGGCGCTGCGCCGGCTGTTCCCGCAGGACTACGTCGCGGCGCCGGTGCTGACCACCGCCTCGACCGACGTCTCGCCCGGCCCGGTCTGACGCCCGAGCAGCCCGTGCCCCTTCAGGTGGTGGCGCAGCTGGTAGTAGGTCAGGCCCAGCGCCCGGGCGGCCGCGCGCTGGTTGAACCGGCTGGCTTCCATCGCCTCGCGAAGCAGCCGCGCCTCGTAGGTGCGGGTGCGGGCGGCGAAGTCGCCCACCGGCTCGGGAACCGGAACGGGGACGGTGGCCGCGGCTGAAGCGGGCGTTGCAACTGCCGCCGCCGGCACGGCCGCGGCTGCGGCCGTCACCGGGAACGGGTCCAGGATGACCTGCGACAGCGGTTTCTGCGGCGAGCTGTTGCGGTAGACGCTGCGCTCGACCACGTTGCGCAGCTCGCGCACGTTGCCGGGCCAGTCGTGCCGCTTCAGCGCTGCCATCGCGTCCGGGCTGAACCCTGCGAACATGTCCCGGCCCAGCTCCCGGGTCATGCGCAGCGCGAAATGCCCGGCCAGCAGCGGGATGTCCTCCGGCCGCGCCCGGAGCGGCGGCACCGGCACCACGTCGAAGGCGAGCCGGTCCAGCAGGTCGGCGCGGAACCGGTCGGCGCGCACCAGCGCCGGCAGGTCGGCGTGGGTGGCCGCCACCACCCGCACGTCCACCTGCATCGGGTCGTTGCCGCCGACCCGCTCGAAGGTGCCGTACTCGATCACCCGCAGCAGCTTCTCCTGCACCGCCATCGAGGCGGTGGCGATCTCGTCCAGGAACAGCGTGCCGCCGTCCGCCAGCTCGAACCGGCCGGGACGGCGGCGGGTCGCGCCGGTGAAGGCCCCGGCCTCGTGGCCGAACAGCTCGCTGTCCAGCAGCGCCTCGCCCAGCACCGCGCAGTTCAGCTTGATGAACGGCCGGTCCCAGCGCTGCGACAGGAACGCGAGCCGGCTTGCCACCAGCTCCTTGCCGGTGCCACGCTCGCCGATCACCAGCACCGGACGGTTGAGCGGGGCCGCCTTGGACACGTGCGCCAGCATCTCCTGGAACGCCGGCGCCTCGCCGATCGGGGTGGTCGATTCTGCGGGCGATGGTGCCGAACGCGCCAAGGATTGGTTCTCCGAACCACGGTGGTGCCGAAGTGGCACTGTGGGTCGAAGCAGCCCGGGACGCAAGGGAAGAGGAAAAAGCAGCTTCTTCAACGAGTTGGGCGAGGACTCCGGCATCGGTTCAGGTTGGCATGGAAGCTGCTCTGACGAGGCCCAGGGACGAACGGCGTTCCATCGCCCCCGAAACGGAGGTCGCACCGTGAGTATCTTCTCCCGCCTGTCGGATATCGTGAATTCCAACATCAACGCCATCGTCGCCCAGGCGGAGGATCCCCGTAAGATCATCCGCCTCATCATCCAGGAGATGGAGGACACGCTGGTCGAGGTGCGCTCGTCCGCGGTGCAGACCATCGCCGAGCGCAAGGAGATCGAGCGCCGCATCGCCACCCTGTCGCGCGACGAGGCGGAATGGGAACGCAAGGCCGAGCTCGCCCTCACCCATGGCCGCGACGACCTGGCCCGCGGTGCGCTGCAGGCCCGCACCCACCTGACCAAGACCAGGGAAACGCTCGAGGCGCAGCACAAGCAGATCGTCGCCGGCCTGTCGCAGCAGAACGACGACATCGCCAAGCTGCAGGCCAAGCTCGCCGAGGCCAAGACGCGCGAGCAGGCGCTGCTGACGCGCGCCTCCATCGCCACCTCGCGGGTGAAGCTGCGGGAGCGCATCTACGACGACCGCATCGGCAACGCGTTCGGCCGCTTCGAGCAGATCGAGCGCAACCTCGACGCGCTGGAAGGCCGCGCGGAGTCCTATGACCTCGGCCGACGCACCCTGGAACAGGAGATCGAGGGGCTCGAGGCGGACAGCGCGGTGGAGACCGAGCTCGCCGCCCTGCGCGCCAGGCTGCGCCATCGCCAGCCGGCGCCGGAGGGCGGTGCCGCTGACGCGCCGCAGGCCGGCCCGGACGGCGACCGGTCCTGAAGGACCGGTCGCCGTGGATCCCGCCACCCTCGCCATCCTGAGCGGCAGCCACGTGCTGTCGGACCTGACCGGGATGATCGCGGTCATCGCCCCGTTCGCCTTTGCCGCCTGGTTCTTCAAGCTCCGCCACGACCGGCGCCTGCGCGAGCTTGGCGCGCACGGCCTCGGCGCCGAGGAGCAGCGCGCGCTGGCCGAGATGAACGAGCTGGCGCGACGCATGGAGCAGCGGGTCGAGAACCTGGAGCGCATCCTCGACACCGAACTGGCTGGCTGGCGCAGCCGCATGCCGCACTAGGAGGGCCCGGTCCATGAACGATCCGTTCTCCGGGAGCTCCCCGCCGCGCGTGTGGCGCCAGGACGAAGGCGCCATGGCCGCCGGCGTGTGCGCCGGCCTGGCCGAGGACCTGGACCTGCCGCTGCCGCTGGTGCGGATCGTCGCCCTGCTGTTCCTGATCCTGCCGACCGGCCTGGCCTACCTCGCCCTGGCGCTGCTGCTCCGCCGCCGCCAGCCGCGGCATCCCGGCCGCACCGGCTGGACCCCGTCGTACCGCACCGCCGCCGGACAGGACGGAGGCCGACGCGGCGGCGGCCGGTCCGCACCGATGCCGGATCGGCCGCTGCCGGTCCGCGAAGGCTGGGCCCTGTTGCGCCACCGCTTCGAGACGCTGGAGCCGCGGCTCGGCCGGATCGAGGCCTTCGTCACCGCGCCCGATTTCGAGCTGCATCGCGGCTTCCGCCGCATGGGCGAGTAGCCCGATGCCGGTGTTCCCGATCCGCGACCTGTCCCGCGCCGACGACATCCGCATGCGGCGCAGGCGGGCCGCCTGGCTGCTCGGCGGCATCGTCCTGGCTGGCTGGATGCTGTCGCGGCAGGACCCCGACGACGGGCAGGCGCGCGGCGCGTATCGCCACGCCGACATGGTGTCCGGGGAAGCGTCTGTCCCGCCAGTTCCACCGATCCCCTCGATCCCGGGCGTCATCTCCATTCCCGGGCTCGGCCAGATCCGCCTGCGCCTCCCGACGACGTTGCCGCAACCGGCCGCGGACGCGCCGACGCGCAGCGTCGAGACCAACAGCCTGTTCGTCGACCTGACCTGCGCCGCCTCGGTGACGCTTCTCCCCGACGCCGGTCTTCAGGGCCGCGTCGTCGTCTCGGCCAGGCGCGGCCAGGAGGCGGCGTTGCGCGGGCTGTCGACGCATGGCGGCAGCGTCGTCGACGACTGCTCGGGCGAGCCGGGCGACTTCGTGTTGCGTGTCCCGCCCGCCATGCCGCTCCGCATCCAGCAGACCGATGCGGTCGACATACGCGGCGGCCGCTTCACCGGTCCGGTGACGATCGAGGGCACCGGCAGCGGTTCGGTGGCGCTGGACGGTACCGGCGCCCTCACGGTCCGGCAGCGGAGCGACGGCGACGTGTCGGTCGCCGAGGTCGACGGCCCGCTCGATGCGGGGCTGCACGGCTCAGGCGACCTGCGCATCGGACGCGGCGCCATCACGCAGCTGTCGGCGCTGGTGACGAGTTCCGGCGACCTGTCCCTGGGCCAGGCGACGATCGGCCCGACCCGCCTCGTGCTGCACGGGGAAGGCGACGTGACCGCGAACCGGATCGAGGGTCCGGTCGACCTCCAGAGCGCGGGAAGCGGCGACGTCCGGATCGCCTCCATCGACGCCGACACGCTGCAGGTGGCGGCGGAGGGCTCGGGCGACGTGTCCGTGCTCGGCGGCCGGATCGGCACGCTGACCGGTGCCCGCGACGGGTCCGGCGACCTGGTGGTGCGGGCAACCATCGGCGGCGGCAGCGTGTCGCATCACGGCAGCGGCGACGTCACCCTGCCGAACGTGACCGGCATCCTGTCCCGCACCGGCGACAGCGACTGACCGCGCGACGCGGCAGGCCGCCCAGGAGCGGCCTGCCGCGTCGCGCGGGCCGGAAAGGCTAGTGCGGAGTGGCGTCGACCGGCGCGTCGCCACGAGCCGCCGCGGCGGTCGCGGCGCGCTGCTGCTTGCGGTAGCGATGGCGCACGTACATGCCGGTGGCGCAGCCGCCGGCCGCACCCAGCACGCCGTGATGCGCGAGGTGGCCGCCGACGGCGCCCGCCGCGCCGTACTTCAGGCAGCCGCCGGGCTCGGCGGAGGCAGGCGCCACCGGCAGCGCGGCACCCAGCGACAACGCCAGCGCCATCGGCACGGCGATCGATTTCTTCAGCATGGCAGCTCCTATGGGAAGACGGGCGGAACACCCGGTCCGGACGCCCTGTTCGCACGCAAACACGGCTTAATCTTGGCCGGCAACGCCCATGGGCCGATCCGGCTGCGACGCCGGTGAAATAATCCGTCTCAATCCGGCAGCAGGCGATACAGCACCGTCGGCCGCAGGACGCGGTCCTCCAGCTCCAGGGTGGTCGGCACGTCATGGCGGCCGATCGGCACCAGCCCGTCCTTCGGCAGGTAGGCGCGTCCGGGATCGGCGACCCATACCTCCGTCGAGCGCGCCTGTCGGCGCAGCCAGGGCAGGATGTGGCGCGTCATCGGCGCCTCGTAGCAGACGTCGCCGCACAGGATCAGGTCGACGTCCCGGTCGCTGCCGACCAGGTCGGCCGACAGCACGGTGACGGCGACCGAATTGTGAACGGCGTTCAGCCCGATCGCCGCGGCGGCCATCGGATCGATCTCGGCCGCCTCCACCGATGCCGCGCCGGCCAGCGCGCAGGCGATTGCGGCGATGCCGCCGCCGGCGGCGAAGTCCAGCACCCGTCGCCCCGTGACCAGCTCCGGGTGGTCCAGCACGTGCCGCGCCAGCGCCTGCCCGCCCGGCCAGGCGAAGGCCCAGAACGGCGGCTCGATGCCGCTCCGCTCCAGCCACGCCTCCGAGGCCTGCCAGATCGGCGTGATCTCGCCGGCCAGGTGGAGCGCGATCTCGGGCACCAGGGGTGCGGCGCCGACAACGGTGTGGGCGGTGATGAATGCCGCCGCGCTCCCGGCCGTCCGCGTCGGCGCCGGGGTCAGGACAGCGCGCCTTCCGCGACCGCCGGTTCGGGCGCGTCGGCCGCCACCGCGGCGAGTGCCGCGGCGAGGCCGCGCACCACCGCCTCGGTGTCCAGGCCCGGTTCGCCGTGCCGCGCCGCCTGCTCCGGTTCCCAGGGGATGTGGACGAAGCCGCAGCGCAGCCCGGGCCGGGTGGTCTCGGCGCGGTGGCGCAGGCCGAAGAACACGTGGTTGCACACGAAGGTGCCGGCGCTGTGCGACACCGACGCCTCCCCCCCGGCGGCCCGGATCGCCGCGACCATCGCCTTGACCGGCACGCTGGCGAAGTAGGCCGCCGGTGCGCCGACGACCACCGGCCGGTCCACCGGCTGCGCGCCGCCGTTGTCCGGGATGCGTGCGTCGTCGAGGTTGATCGCCACCCGCTCCACCGTGAGCCCGGAGCGGCCGCCGGCCAGGCCCACCGACAGCACCACCTCCGCCGGCCACTCCGCCAGCACGTCGTCGAGCCGGGCCAGCGACGCCCCGAACCGGGTCGGCAGCACGATCGTGCGCAGCGCGATGCCGGGCAGGGCCATCCGGCCGAGCGCCTCCACCGCGGCCTGCGACGGGTTGACCGCCTCGCCGCCGAACGGCTCGAAGCCGGATACCAGGATGCGGGTCGCCATCGGGGCCCTCGCGGTTACATTCCGTCGCCGAAACGCCGGCCCGGCTGTTACAGCGCTTGCGCATCCTCCTGTCGATCCCGGTCCGGGACGCCATTCGAGGATGATCCGATGCTCAGCAGGAAGTTGTTGTTCGCCTTGGCCACGGTCGGCACGGTGGGAGCGGGCCTGGTGCCGGCGATGGCCCAGCATGGCGGCGGCCCGGGCGGCTGGCACCACGGCAGCCCGCTGCTGGAAGGCGTCACCCTGACCGACGACCAGAAGACCAAGCTGCATGCCCTGATGAAGTCCGAGCACGGCCCCAACAGCGTGTTCGCCCAGCTGCGCGCGGTGCACGAGCAGATCGACAGCGCCATCCTGTCCTCCGGCACCGTCAGCGAGGCGAGCCTGCAGCCGCTGGTGCAGCAGGAGGTGTCGCTGATGCAGCAGGTCGAGGCGCAGCGCGTCTCCAACGAGCTGGCGATCCGCAACATGCTGACCCCGGCCCAGCTCGCCACCGCGTCCAGCACCCATGCCCAGGTGGAGGCGCTGCACCAGCAGGAGCACGCGCTGATGAAGACGAGCGACACGGCACAGCCGCAGCCCGCCGACTGAAGCGGACCGGCTGCAGGAAGCGGAGGGACGCGCCCTCCGCCTCGCCGCAGTTGCTTTCTGCTGGGGAGGCACCGCTCCTTCGTGAAGGAGCGGCGGCCAGGACTACCATAAGCTGTAGGGCTGGTCTGTCATTCCCGCTCCGGTCGCAGTAATAACGCCGGTTTTGTGGAAATCGACGTGTGTTGCGATAATGCAATGGAACCTTCGTATACTTGGGCTAGAGTGCGGGTGGATCCGGCCGCAGGAGACTGCCGATGACCGACCAGCTGGACGCCCCGGTTCACGTTCTTGAACAGGCTCCGCCCGCCCGTGCCGGCGGCGCTTCCCGGCTGCCGGGAGGCGAGGATCCGGCCCGCGGCATCGGTTGCGCTCCGACCGGCCTGGATGACGGACACGCCCTGGCCCCGAGCATCTTTCCCGGTCCCACCGCGGCGCTTCTGGCGATCTCCGGCCAGTCCAATCCTGCCCGGCAGCACCCGGAGGCGGTGCGGCAGCAGTCGCAGCGCATGGAGGCGCTGGGGGAGCTGACGGCGGCGCTGGCGCACGAGTTCAACAACCTCCTGACCATCGTTCTGGCCAACCTGGAACGCCTGGCGGAGGAGCAGGATCCGGACCGGCGCGCCGGGCAGGTGGCGCGGGCGGACTGGGGCGCGCAGCGGGCGGCCCGCCTGACCGCGCAGATGCTGTCCTTCGCCAGGCGCCGGTTCGACGACGCGCGGGTGGTGGACGTCAACGCCACGGTGCGCGACTGCGACGCGATCCTCGACCAGATGGCGGGCCACCAGCTGTCGGTGGTGCTGGACCTCGCCGACGGGCCGCTGCCGGCCCGGCTCGACCCGGCCGGGCTGGAGCTGGTGCTGCTCAACCTGGTGCGCAACGCCGCCGACGCCTCCGCGCCCGGGCAGCGCATCGTGGTGCGCAGCCGGCGCTGCCGGTCGGGGGATGCGGAGGCGGTGGCGGTGGCGGTGATCGACCACGGCACCGGCATGACCGACCAGGTGAAGGTCCAGGCGACGCAGCCCTTCTTCACCACCAAGCAGCCGGGCAGGGGCACCGGCCTCGGCCTGCCGATGGTCAAGGACTTCGCCGAGCAGTGCGGCGGCACCGTGGAGATAAGCAGCGCTCCCGGCCGCGGCACCACGATCGACCTCGTCCTGCCGATGGCGCCCGGCGACGGCTGCCCGGTCCGGCCCTCGGTCTGAGCCGTCCTATTCGGCGGCGCGTGAGAACGGCATCGCCGTGCGCAGCCGGCCGCGCTTCGGCGCGCCGCCGACGATGTGGCCGATCGCGGTCAGGCTGTCGACGTGGTCGCAGACGATCTTGAACACCGCCAGCAGCGGCACGCTCAGGAACGCGCCCGGGATGCCCCACAGCCAGTCCCAGAACAGCAGGGACGCCATCACCAGCACCGGGTTCAGGGTGAAGCGCTTGGCCAGCAGCAGCGGCGTGACCGTTTCGCCCTCCAGCAGGTGGATGCCGAGATAGATCGCCGGCGGCACCAGCGCGTGCAGCGCCGAGGGGAACACGAACAGGCCGACGAAGAAGTAGACCACGATTCCGGTGAACGGCCCGATGATCGGGATGTAGTTGAGCAGGAACGCCACCACCCCCCAGAGCAGCGGGTTCGGCAGGCCGAGTGCTGCGCACTGCGCGAAGTTCAGCACGCCGACCAGGAGGTTCATCACCGTGATGGTGGCGAGGTAGAGCGACACGTTGTGCTCGATGGCGGTGGCGATCTGCACCGTGCGCCGCTTGTCGGCCCAGGTCGGCATGATCTCGACGAAGCGGCGCAGCAGGCTGTCGCCCTCGTAGAGCAGGAAGAACAGCATCAGCAGCATGGAGAACAGCTGCCCCAGAAAGGCGCGGGTTCCGACCAGGATCGACGAGCCGACGCTGGTCAGGCCGCTGGTGCCGGACTGCTGCACCGTGACGGTGCGTACGTTGGACGCGACGCCTCCCTCGTCCACCAGGCCCTGCAGCTTCTTCATGCCGTCCTGCATCGCGTGGATCGGCCCGTTCAGGAACGACAGCTTGTGCTGCAGCGCCGGCAGGCTTTGCGGCGCGCGCGCGATCCAGCCCGACGCCGGCACCGAGATCGCCGCGCCGATCGCGCCCACGATCCCGAACAGCAGCCCGATCAGCAGCAGGGCGGCGATCGGCTTGGGGATGCGCAGGCGCTGGTTCAGGAACCGCATCGGCGGCGACAGCAGCAGGTTCAGCACGCCGGCCAGCACGAACGGCAGCACGATGTCGCTGGTGAAGTACAGCGTGTAGAACACGCCCATGACCGTCAGCAGCAGCAGGCACACCGAGATGGTGTTCAGCCCGTTGCTGTTGCTGCGCCGCACCTCCGTCACGGCCTCCGGGGTACGGAGCTGGGAGCCGCGATCGGCGTCGGTGGGCCCGGTCGTCGCCGCGATGGATGCCATGGTCCGTTCCGCCCCAACGTCGGGCCGAGAACGTCCCGACCGGCCGCTCTTTGTCCAGCAAAATCGTGCACCGCAAAACGGGCGCGGCGTGGGCGCCCTCAGGCGGCGCGCGGCAGCCGGACCACGAACCGCGCGCCCATCACCCGGCCGGCCGCGTCCAGGCGGTTCTCGGCCAGGATGCGGCCGCGCAGCGCCTCCACGATCTGCCGGCTGATCGACAGGCCGAGCCCGGAATGCTGGCCGAAATGCTCCGCCGCCGGGCGCTCGGAATAGAAGCGGTCGAAGATGCTGTCGAGCTTGGCAGCCGGGATGCCCGGACCCTCGTCGGCCACCGCGATCTCCAGCATGCCGGGCGGGGGTCCCGGCACCTCGGACACCGACAGCACGATCCGCCCGCCGGGAGGCGAGAAGCTGGCGGCGTTGCCCAGCAGGTTGCGCAGCACCTGCACCAGCCGGTCCTCCACCGCTTCCGCCAGCAGCGGACGCGACGGCTCCGGCGGCGCCTCGACCACGACCACCGGATCGCCCTCCTTGCGCGTCGCCTGGCTGATCTCGGCCAGCACCGACAGGATCGGCAGCACCGCCACCGGCTCGGTGACCGAGCGCGACAGCTCGGCGTCGATCCGGCTGGCGTCGGAGATGTCGGTGATCAGCCGGTCGAGCCGGCGCACGTCCTGGTTGATGATCGACAGCAGGCGGCGCTGCTGGCCCGCATCCTCGATCCGCATCAGCGTCTCGATCGCCGAGCGGATCGAGGAGAGCGGGTTCTTGATCTCGTGGCTGACGTCGGCGGCGAAGCGCTCGATCGCGTCCATCCGCGCCCACAGCGCGCGGGCACTCTCCTCCAGCGCCTGCGCCAGCTCGCCCACCTCGTCCCGCCTGGCCAGCAGCCTCGTCGGCACGCTGCCGCTGCGCCCGATGGTCTCGCGCATCACGTGCGCCGAGACGGCCAGGCCCAGCAGCGGCCGGGCGATGGTCTGCGCCAGGTACCAGGACAGCAGCACGGTGATGGCGAGTGCCACGAAGAACAGCACCAGGATGGAGGAGCGCACCGCGAACAGCGAGCGGTCCACCTCGCGCGCTTCCCGGGTGAGCTGGATGATGCCCACGGTCTGCCCGTCATGCGCCACCGGCTCGGCCACCGTGACCAGCAGCCGGTGGTCGGCGGTGCGGCGGATGAAGGGCGGCGTCTCGGTGCTGTCGGGGTCGCCGAAGCGGAGCTGCTCGCGCACCTCCGGCTGCGCGTTCGGGTCGGCGTTGGGCCCCAGCGTCGGCACCAGCCGGTGCGGCATCAGGCTCAGCAGCCGGTCGTAGAGCTGCTGCAGCAGCCGTGCCGCGCGGTCCGGCAGCCCCTGCGCCGCGTCGGCACCGGCCGGGTGGGTCCGGTCGCCGCCCGGCGTGTCGGCCCGGCTGTCGGCGATCTGCTGCCCGTCCGGCGCGAACAGCCTGGCATGCGCGCTCGGGCTCGGCTCGGTGAGGCGGAGCAGCAGCGGCCGCGCCAGAAGCTGCACCAGCACGAACGGCTCGCCCGGGGGCGGCTGGTTCCTGCCGCCGCGGACCCGCCTGGCGCCGTGCGGCGCGTCCTTCGGCGCCGGCGCCACCGCGGACTGCCCGAGTGCTCCGGCGTAGATGCGCGCCTGCTCGCGCAGGCTGCTGACCTCGGCTTCCAGCAGGCTGTTCTGGAACTGGTTGAGGTAGAGCAGCGTCGCCACCAGCAGCGCCAGCGGCAGGGCGTTGACCAGCAGGATGCGCCGCATCATCGGCGACACCCAGCGGCGGCGGGTCGGGAAGGGCGGCACCCCGACCGCCGGGGCGGCGACGGCCCGCTGCATCGGACGCGTCATTCCTCCTTGTAGCGGTAGCCGATGCCGTACAGCGTCTCGATGTGGTTGAAGCTTTCGTCGACCTGCCTGAACTTCTTGCGCACCCGCTTGATGTGGCTGTCGATGGTGCGGTCGTCGACGTAGATGTTCTCGCCGTAGGCGGCGTCGATCAGCTGGTCGCGCGACTTCACCAGGCCGGGACGCGCGCCCAGCGCCTTGACCAGCAGGAACTCGGTGACGGTGAGCTGGATGTCGGTGCCGCGCCACAGGCACTGGTGGCGGGTCTCGTCCAGCGACAGCTCGCCGCGCACCATCACCCCCTGGGGCGCCGCACCCGCCGCTTCCGCCCGCAGCACCTCGCCGCGCCGCAGCAGCGCGCGGATGCGCTCCAGCAGCAGGCGCTGGGAGAACGGCTTGGTGATGTAGTCGTCCGCCCCCAGCCGCAGCCCCATCAGCTGGTCCACCTCCTCGTCCTTGGAGGTCAGGAAGATCACCGGCATCTGCGAGCGGGTGCGCAGGCGCTGCAGCAGCTCCATCCCGTCCATGCGCGGCATCTTGATGTCCAGCACGGCGAGGTCGACCGGTCGCGCCGACAGGCTGGCCAGCGCACTCTCGCCGTCGGTGTAGCTGCGCACCGCGAAGCCTTCCGCTTCCAGCGTCATCGACACCGAGGTGAGGATGTTGCGGTCGTCGTCGACGAGCGCGATCGTGTGCTTGGTCGGCTCCATCGCCGGGCTCCTGGTTGGCGCGCGCGCCTGATTGCGGCGCGATTGTGGCGCGAAACGACCGGCGGAGCCAATCGCCGCGCTCGCGCCGGCGCCCTGGCGCCTTGTCCACGCTGGCGGGGTGCCCTACTTCACCGCCATGGACCACACCCAGCCTCATGCCAGCGAGACGATGACCAGTTCCAGCGACAGCTTCCGAGACGCGCCGCCGGCCAGCCGGCCGGTGCCCCGCTTCGACCAGGCGGTGCAGCCCGAGCCCCCCGTGCCCGAGGCGGCGGCGGACGCGGGCGACGGCCCGGACGCGCTGATGCAGGCGGCGAGCGAGCGGATCGGCGCGCTCGAGGCCGAGCTGGAGGCGATGCGCGAGAAGTGGATGCGCTCGGAAGCGGAAACCCAGAACGTGCGCAACCGCGCCCGGCGGGACGTGGACGACGCACGCCAGTACGCGGTGCAGAAGTTCGCCAAGGACGTGGTGGAGGCGGCCGAGAACCTACGTCGCGGCCTGGCCAGCCTGCCGCCGGCTGATGCCAACGACAGCCCGGTGGTGACCCGGCTGCGGGAAGGCTTCGAGGGGGTCGAGCGGTCGTTCCTCGGCATCCTGGAGCGCAACGGCATCACCGGCGCCGATCCCACCGGGGCCGCGTTCGACGCCAACCTGCACCAGGCGATGGCCGAGCAGCCCACCGCCGACCACCCGCCCGGCACCGTGATCCAGGCCTGGACCTCGGCCTGGACCCTGAACGGCCGGCTGCTGAAGCCGGCCATGGTGGTGGTGGCCAAGGCGCCGGACGTGGCGACCGTGCCGGAAGCGGTCAGCCTCGACCGCACGGTCTGAGGAAGCCTCGCCGCATTCCGCCATCCGGCGGCAACGGGGCTTGTCGTGGCGGTCGGGCCTGAATACATCGAGGCCGGGCCGCCGTCATGGGTGAGCGGTGTGTCGGGCAGGCACCCGCATCCCGAAACGGTTCCAGTTTCCAAAGGGCAGCGTCCGGTGCTTCGGGCCGCGCGCTGCCGCTGACGAGGAGAGCAAGATGAGCAAGGTTATCGGTATCGACCTGGGCACGACCAACTCGTGCGTCTCCATCCGCGAGGGTGACGAGAACCGGGTGATCGAGAACAGCGAGGGTGCCCGCACCACGCCGTCCATGGTCGCCTTCGCCGAGAACGGCGAGCGGCTGGTGGGGCAGGCGGCGAAGCGCCAGGCGGTCACCAACCCGACCAACACCCTGTATGCGGTCAAGCGCCTGATCGGCCGCCGCTACGAGGACCCGACCGTCGAGAAGGATCGCGCGCTGGTGCCGTATGGCATCGTCAAGGGCGACAACGGCGACGCCTGGGTCGAGGCGCGCGGGCAGAAGTACGCGCCCTCGCAGATCTCCGCCTTCGTGCTCGGCAAGATGAAGGAGACCGCCGAGACCTATCTTGGCGAAAGCGTGTCCCAGGCCGTCATCACCGTCCCGGCCTACTTCAACGACGCCCAGCGCCAGGCCACCAAGGATGCCGGCCGCATTGCCGGCCTCGAGGTGCTGCGCATCATCAACGAGCCGACCGCGGCGGCGCTCGCCTACGGGCTGGAGAAGAAGAACGGCGGCACCGTCGCGGTGTACGACCTCGGCGGCGGCACCTTCGACGTGTCGGTGCTGGAGATCTCCGACGGCGTGATCGAGGTGAAGTCGACCAACGGCGACACCTTCCTGGGCGGCGAGGACTTCGACGCCCGCGTGATCTCCTACCTGGCCGACGAGTTCAAGCGCGAGCAGGGCATCGACCTCCGGAACGACAAGCTCGCCCTGCAGCGCCTCAAGGAGGCGGCCGAGAAGGCCAAGATCGAGCTCTCCTCGTCCAAGGAGACCGAGATCAACCTGCCCTTCATCACCGCCGATGCCACCGGGCCGAAGCACCTGGTGCTGAAGCTTTCGCGGGCCAAGCTGGAGAGCCTGGTCGACGACCTGATCCAGCGCACCCTCGGCCCGTGCCGCGCGGCGCTGAAGGACGCGTCGGTGACGGCGGGCGAGATCGAGGAGGTGATCCTGGTCGGCGGCATGACCCGCATGCCCAAGGTCATCGAGATCGTGAAGCAGTTCTTCGGGCGCGAACCGGCCCGCAACGTGAACCCGGACGAAGTGGTCGCCATCGGTGCCGCGATCCAGGGCGCGGTGCTGAAGGGCGACGTCAAGGACGTGCTGCTGCTCGACGTGACGCCGCTGTCGCTCGGCATCGAGACGCTGGGCGGCGTGTTCACCCGGCTGATCGACCGCAACACCACCATTCCCACCAAGAAGAGCCAGACCTTCTCCACCGCCGAGGACAACCAGTCCGCCGTGACCATCAAGGTCAGCCAGGGCGAGCGCGAGATGGCGGCGGACAACAAGCTGCTCGGCCAGTTCGACCTGATGGGCCTGCCCTCGGCGCCGCGCGGCGTGCCGCAGATCGAGGTCACCTTCGACATCGACGCCAACGGCATCGTGTCGGTGTCGGCCAAGGACAAGGCGACCAACAAGGAGCAGCAGATCCGCATCCAGGCCTCGGGCGGCCTGTCGGACCACGACATCGACCGCATGGTCAGGGAGGCCGAGGCCAACGCCGACGCCGACAAGGCCAAGCGCGCCGCGGTCGAGGCGCGCAACCAGGCGGAGGGCCTGGTGCACCAGACCGAGAAGACCCTGTCCGAGAACGGCGACAAGGTGCCGGCGGCGGAGAAGGCCGAGGCCGAGGCGGCGATCGCGGCGGCGAAGTCGGCGATCGCCGGCAGCGACGTCGAGGCGCTGAAGGCGGCGACCGAGCGTCTGGGCCAGGTGTCGATGAAGCTGGGCGAGGCGATGTACAAGGCGGGCGCCGGCGAGGCGGCTGCCGGAGCGGCCGAGTCGTCCGGGACGGCTGGCGGACCGCAGCCGGGTGCTGCCGGCGGCGAGCGCGTGGTCGATGCCGACTTCGAGGACATCGACGAGAAGAAGAAGTCCGCCTGACCGGACCGGCTCCGGGCGCCTCGGCACCCGGAGCCTGCCGTGGATGCGAAGGCGCCCGCGCTTCATCACGAAGGCGGGCGCCGTCATGGATGGCATGGATGCACGACATGACGGCCGCGCGTGCCCGACACGGGATGCGACCGGGCCGCCGATGAGGAACTGATGGCCAAGCAGGACTACTATGCGACCCTCGAGGTCGCCCGGGACGCGTCCGCGGACGACCTGAAGAAGGCGTATCGCAAGCTGGCCATGAAGTACCACCCCGACCGCAACCCCGGCGACAAGGGTGCGGAAGCGCGGTTCAAGGAGCTCAACGAGGCCTACGACGTCCTGAAGGACGACCAGAAGCGCGGTGCCTACGACCGCTACGGCCATGCCGCGTTCGAGGGTGGCGGCCCTGGTGCCGGCGGGTTCGGCGCCGGCGGCTTCGAGGGCGGCCTGGGCGACATCTTCGACCAGGTGTTCGGCGACATGATGGGCGGCGGCCGTCGCGGCGGCGGCCGGACCCGCACCGGTGCCGACATACGCGCCCAGGTCGAGATCAGCCTGACCGACGCGTTCGGCGGCATCAAGGTGCCGCTGCGCGTGCCCAGCCGGGTGACCTGCGAGACCTGCTCCGGCACCGGCTCGGAGGACAAGAGCCGCGGCGCCGAGACCTGCCCGACCTGCCACGGTGCCGGCAAGGTGCGGGCGCAGCAGGGCTTCTTCCTGGTCGAGCGCGGCTGTCCCACCTGCGGCGGCGCCGGCAAGGTGGTGCGCAACCCGTGCAAGGTCTGCCGCGGCGCCGGCACGGTGGAGAAGGAGCGCCAGGTCTCGGTCGACATCCCGGCCGGCATTGAGGACGGCACCCGCCTGCGCGTGCAGGGCGAAGGCGAGGCGGGGCCGCAGGGCGTACCCAACGGCGACCTCTACCTCCACGTGGGGGTGAAGCCGCACGAGATCTTCCAGCGCGACGGCTCGACGGTCGTGGTCCGCGTGCCGCTGGACATGGCGACCGCCGCCCTGGGCGGCCATGTCGAGGTGCCGGTGGTGGACGGCTCGCGCACCCGGTTGACGGTGCCCGCCGGCAGCCAGACCGGCGACCAGCACAGGCTTCGCAACAAGGGCTTCTCCGTGCTGCGCTCCGCCGCGCGCGGCGACATGTACGTGGTGTTCGCGGTCGAGACGCCGCGCCACCTGACCAAGCGGCAGCGCGAGCTGCTTGAGGAGTTCCAGGCCGAGGCGGGCGAGAACGAGAAGAGCAACCCGGAAACCGAGGGGTTCTTCGGCCGGGTGCGCGACTTCTTCGAGGGCAGGAGCTGACCGACGTGGTAGCAACTGCGTGAGCCCCGGCTGCGAGGCGGGCGATGTTGTTGAAACGCCCTGCGCCGGAGTCTAGTTTTTGCCGTCCCTGGTAACGTCCCCCCCCCACCCGTGCCATGGACAGAAGTCGGCGGCGCGATCCTCGTGGTCGCGCCGTCTTCCTTTGGTGGGTGCCGGCATCGCCGGCCGGGTGGTGGGTACCGGCATCGCCGGCCGGGCTTCATGCGCGTAGGCATCGCCGGTATTGCCGGCCGGGTCGGTCGCCTCCTGGTCGAGGAGGTGGCGCGGGCAGGAGCGGACCTGGTCGGCGGCACCGCCCGGCCCGGAGTCGACACCGCGGCGTCCGCGGTCCCGGTGTTCGGGCGCATCGACGACCTCGCCCGCCTCGCCGAGGTGGTAATCGACTTCACCCATCCGGATGCGGTGTCCGATCATGCCGCCGTCCTGGCGGAAGCCGGGACCGCCTGGGTGCTCGGCACGACCGGGCTGTCTGGGGCGGCACAGGTGACGGTGCAACGGGCTGCGTCACGGATCCCGGTGGTGCAGGCGGCCAACTTCTCCGCCGGCGTCGCCCTCGTCACCCGCCTCGCCGGGATGATGGCAGCCGCGCTGGACGGCGGCGAGTACGACGCCGAGATCCTGGAGATGCACCACCGGCACAAGGTCGACGCGCCGTCCGGCACCGCCCTGGCCCTGGGCCGTGCCGTGGCGGAAGCGCGCGGGGTCGACCTCGCCGCCATGCGCGACGGCGGCCGCGACGGTCCGACCGGTCCGCGTCGTCCCGGCGCGATCGGCTTCGCGGTCCTGCGCGGCGGGGAGGTGGTGGGCGAGCACACCCTGTCCTTCACCGCCGGCCACGAGCAGATCGCGCTGACCCATCGCGCCTTCGACCGGCGCGTGTTCGCGGCCGGCGCGGTGCGCGCGGCGCTGTGGACCGCGGGTCGTCCCGCCGGCCTCTACGGCATGGAGGACGTGCTGGGCCTGCACTGATCCCCGGCTCCGGTCCCG
This sequence comes from uncultured Acetobacteraceae bacterium, assembly GCA_964247735.1. Lineage (GTDB taxonomy): Bacteria > Pseudomonadota > Alphaproteobacteria > Acetobacterales > Acetobacteraceae > Lichenicola. The sequence continues at coordinate 13,040 of CAXTVS010000030.1, read as the reverse complement.
TTCTTGACCCTGCCGGCCGTTTCCGCCACACCCGCCGTCAACGGTGGCCGCCTTCCGGGGCAGCCCCGCGCTGAGGCGCGCCTGGCGCCAACGAGGAGCACCATGCGCAACAAGGGCGATTTCCTGTTCACGTCGGAATCCGTGTCCGAGGGCCATCCGGACAAGGTCGCCGACCGCATCAGCGACATGGTGCTGGACAGCTTCCTCCGGGCCGATCCCGAGGCGCGCGTCGCCTGCGAGACGCTGGTCACCACCAACCGCATCGTGCTGGCGGGCGAGGTGCGCGGTCCTGCCTCCGTGACGAGGGAGCTGCTGATCGACGCCGCGCGCGATGCGGTGCGCGACATCGGCTACGACCAGAGCGGCTTCTCCTGGCGCAACGCCGAGGTGCAGTACCACCTCCACGCGCAGTCCGCCGACATCGCGGTCGGCGTGGACAGCACCGGCAACAAGGAGGAAGGGGCCGGCGACCAGGGCATCATGTTCGGCTTCGCCACCCGCGAAACCGAGACCCTGATGCCGGCGCCGATCCACTACGCGCACGCCATCCTGCGCCGCATGAACGAGCTCCGGAAGAGCGGCGACCCGCGCGGACGCGGGCTGCAGCCGGACGCCAAGAGCCAGGTGACGCTGCGCTACGTGGACGGCCGCCCGGTCGGCGCCACCTCCGTGGTGATCTCGACCCAGCACGACGAGGGCAAGCCCCAGGCCGAGATCCGCAACGCCCTGCGCGGCATTGTCGCCGAGGTGCTGCCCGAAGGCTGGGAGGTCCCGGAGGACGAGTTCTACGTCAACCCGACCGGCATCTTCGTCATCGGCGGCCCGGACGGCGATTGCGGCCTCACCGGGCGCAAGATCATCGTCGACACCTATGGCGGTGCCGCCCCGCACGGCGGCGGCGCGTTCTCCGGCAAGGATCCGACCAAGGTGGACCGCTCGGCCGCCTATGTGTGCCGCTACCTGGCCAAGAACATCGTCGCCTCCGGCTTGGCCGACCGCTGCACCCTGCAGATCTCCTACGCCATCGGCGTGGCGCACCCGTTGTCGGTCTACGTCGACCTGGACGGCTCCGGCCACGACGTCGACGAGGACCGGCTCGGCCGTGTGCTGCGCGAGGTGGTGGACCTGACCCCGCGTGGCATCCGCCGCCACCTGCGGCTGAACCGCCCGATCTACGCCGCCACCTCCGCCTACGGCCACTTCGGCCGCACCCCGGACCCGGTCCGCGACGACTTCACCTGGGAGAAGACGGACCTGGTGGACACCCTCCGCCAAGCCTTCAACCGCTAGAAATGGCCCGATGACGCTACGAGGCCGGCGATCCGACGCGATCTCCTCGGCTTCCGGTGCTCACGGCCGGACGGCCGCTCCGCTCCGGATCCTCGGGGATCACGCCGGGCGCGCCCCGTCGCTGGCGCGACGAGGCGCTCTCGCTCGGCCTGGCGCATCCTCGAACCATTTCTGAGGGCGCCGTTTCCTTTGTGGATGTGGTGAAGCCGCCGCCGGACCGGTTGTACGGCCGGCTGCGCAGCCATCCGCTGCGGCCGCGTCAGCAGCGCCTGCTCGACCTGACGCTGCCTCGTCTGCGCTTCTCCGCACCCGACGATCCGGCGTCCGGCTTCGGCGTCGCGCCCGAGGCGCTGTGGCTGGAGGTCGGCTTCGGCGGCGGCGAGCATGCCCTGGCGCAGAACCGCCTCCACCCGGGGATCGGGCTGATCGCCTGCGAGGTGTTCGAGAACGGGCTGTGCTCGCTGCTGGGCCGGCTGGTCCCCGAGGGCGAGGAGGACACGGCGCCGTTGCCGCCCGGCCTGCGGCTGTGGGACGACGACGCGCGCACCCTGCTGCGCGACCTACCCGACGCCTGCCTGCACCGGCTGTTCCTGCTGTTTCCCGATCCCTGGCCCAAGGCGCGACACGCCAAGCGGCGCTTCGTGCATCCGCAGACCGTCCCCCTGCTGGCGCGGGTGCTCAAGCCCGGCGCGGTCTGGCGGGTCGCCAGCGACGATCCGACCTACCAGGCCTGGGTGGCCGAGGTGATGGCGGCTCCTGCTGCACGGGCGCTGTTCGAGGTGCCGGACCCGGCCCGCCTCAGACCGGAAGGCTGGCCGCCGACCCGCTACGAGGCCAAGGCGCTCGCCGCCGGCCGGCAGCCGCTGTACTGGTCGTTCGTCCGGCGCGACTGAACCCGTCCCCCCGTCCTGCGCTGACCGCAGGACCGATGGAGACCGGACCGATGCTGACGCGTGTGGCGATCTACGAGGGCGCGATCGAGGCCGGCGGCGAGGACGCGTTCTTCGCCGACGTCAAGGCCCGGCTGGAACCGATCTGGCGCTCCTTCCCCAACGTGCTGGACGTGCGGGTGCTGCGGGTGCTGCACGCCGATCCCGGCGCGATCCCGATCGTCATGGTGCTGGAGATGGACTTCGCCTCGCAGGAGGCGCTGGACCAGTCGCTGGCCTCGGACATCAAGACCCGGTCGCACGCCCTGACCCTGGAGGTGCTGAAGCCGTTCAGCGGCCGGTTCTTCCACGTCGTTGCCGACAGCCGCAGCGTTCCCGCGGCCTGAGGCTCCCGCCTCAGGCCCCGCTTCAGGCCCCCGCTTCAGGCGACGTGCGACGCTTCCGCCTGCTGCACCGCGACCTCCTCGCTGACCTTCACCCAGAGCGCCGCGGCCTCGAGGTCGTCGGCGGCGCGCAGCTCGGCGGCGCGCTTCAGCGCCCAGGTGCGCGCGTTCCGGCCGTGCTTGTTGATCATCAGCCGGGCCGCCTGGCGGTAGCTCATGCGCGGGCGCTTCGCCGTTCCCGTGCCGCCGGCGATTGCTGCCAAATCCATTCCATCCATGCCCGTCGTCACTCCGCGTCATCCGTCTCGATCAGGAACACCGCGAACTCGTCGCGGTCCTCGTCGGACACCTCACCGTCTTCCATCGCCTCGGCGAAGCCCGCGTCGTAATGCGCCGCTTCGTCCGCCGTGGCCTCGCGCACCGTCAGGGGTACCTCGCCGTCCCACACCGGCGCCCCGTTGCGCTCGAACTCCTGCAGCGCCTCGGTGACGTTGCCGGTATCCGCCTCCTCTTGCGCCAGCGCCAGGGTGTCCTCGGGAAACACGAGAATCGGCTCGCCGCTGATCTCGATCACAAACAGGGGCATTACACTCGACCTTCCTGGAGGCTCTGGCTGGGAATGGCGGGCTCGCCGGGGCGGGCAGGAAGCCGGCCGCGCGGCCTGGCCGGTCCGGCAGTGACTTAACAGCATCGGCATGGCGTAAAAAGCGGCGTAATTGCAAGCGTGCCATCCATTGGACGTGTTTAGTGATGCCGATGGCCGCGCAATGTTGCCGGCATGGAACCGGATGGGAGAAACCCCATGCAGACGCGGATCGAAGGCCAGACGCTCCCGGTGCTGTACGTGGCGCTCGACCCGTTCGAGACGCTGATCTCTGAAACCGGCGAGCTGTCCTGGAAGAGCCCGAACGTCACGCTGCGCACCACCACCGCCGGGGCCGGCGCCACCGGGTTCCTCGGCGCGGTGAAGCGCTCGCTCGGCGGCGGCGGCCTGTTCATGACCGAGTACCGCGCCGAGGGCGGCCCCGGCCACCTCGCCTTTGCCGCCAGGATCCCGGGCAGCATCGTCGAGCACCGGATCGATCCCGGTCGGTCCTACCTGCTGCACCGGCACGGCTTCCTGTGCGCGACCGAAGGGGTGACGCTCGGGCTCGGGTTCCAGCGTTCCCTGGGTGCTGGCATCTTCGGCGGCGACGGGTTCCGGCTGCAGCAGGTGTCAGGCAATGGCACCTTCTGGAGCACGCTGGGCGGCGGCGTGGTGGAGCACCTGCTGGCACCAGGCGAGGCGATCGATGTCCATCCCGGCCATGTCGGCATGTTCGAGGACAGCGTCGGCTTCGACATCACGGTGCTGCCCGGCATCCGCAACAAGCTGTTCGGCGGCGACGGCTTCTTCCTGGCCAGGATGACCGGGCCGGGGCGGATCTGGCTGCAGACCCTGACCGTGCCCAACCTCGCCCACGCGCTGGCGCCCTATCTCGGCGGCGAGACCGCCGGCGCCTCCGCGGAAGGCTCGGCGCTGGGCGTCGCGGCCTCCAGCCTCATCCGGCGCGCCTTCGAGTAGCCCGCGGGAACAGCAGCGACACCGCCAGCGCCACCAGGAGGTTCAGCAGGAGCGCCAGCAGGCCGGTGGACACCCCGATCGCGTGCAGGCCGCCTCCGTGCAGCGCGTGCACCGGCTTCAGCCCGTCGGCGAACACGGTGGCGGTGCCGCCGGCCATGCCCGCCGCCCAGCCGGCGAGCAGCCCGGCCGGCGTCAGCCGCAGCGGCAGCAGCCCCAGCACCAGCGCCGGCAGGGTCTGCAGGATCCACACCCCGCCCAGCAGCTGCAGGTCGATCGCGAAGGTGGGGTTCAGCAGCAGCACGAAGCCGAGGGCCGCCACCTTGACCAGCAGCGCCGTCACCTGCGCGGCACGGGTGCCGATCCGCGCGCGCGGCGGCAGCAGGTTGCGCGTCAGCAGGTTGGCGGCCCCCACCGCCATCACCGCCGCCGGCACCAGCGCCCCGATCGCCACCGCGGCCAGGCAGAAGCCGGCGAACCAGCCGGGAAACACCAGCAGGAACAGCGCCGGCACGATCGTGTTCGGATGCGTGGTGGCGATGCCGGCGGCGTGCGCCATCAGCCCGAGCAGCGCGATCAGCCCGAGCAGCAGGGTGTAGGCCGGCAGCATCACCGCGTTGCGCCGGATCGTGTCCGCGCTGCGCGCCGCCAGCACCCCGGTCAGGGTGTGCGGATACAGGAAGGCGGCCAGCGCCGAGCTCAGCGCCAGGGTCGCGTAGGGGACCTCCTGCCCCACCCCCAGCACATGGCCGGGCGGCGCCGGCTTCATGTGCACGCCGGCACTGGCGAACATCGCGCCGTAGCCGCCGAGATGCAGCGGGATCACCGTGACCGCCGCGATCACCGCGACGTAGATCATGATGTCCTTGAGGAACGCGGTGACCGCCGGCGCGTGCAGGCCGCCGAGCCAGGTGTAGGCGGCGAGCGAGGCGAACGCGACCACCAGCGGCACCTCGCCCGGCAGCCCGAGCGCCTGGAGCACCGTGCGTATGCCGACCAGCTGCAGCGCGATGTAGGGCAGGATCGCCAGCAGCCCGGTCGCGGCGACCACCCGTTCCAGGGTCCGGCTGCCGGTGCGGGCGCGGACGATGTCGGCGGCGGTGGCATGGCCGCCCGCCTTGGCGACCTGCCACAGCCGCGGCATCACCGCGTACACGAACGGGTAGACGATGATGGTGTAGGGCAGGGCGAAGAAACCGTAGGCGCCGGTGGCATACACCAGCGCCGGCACCGCGATCACGGTGTAGGCGGTGTAGAAGTCGCCGCCGACCAGGAACCAGGTGATCAGGGTCCCGAACGAGCGACCGCCCAGCCCCCACTCCTCGGTGCTTCCGGCGACGGCACGGCCGCTGCGGCCGCGTCGCCAGCCGGCTGACGCGCCGAGCAGGATGGTCAGCGCGAACAGCAGCACGAACACGGCGATGCCGGCGGCGCCCGGCCCGACGGCGCCCGCATGAACGGCGTTCATGCCCGCTCCAGCCGCCAGACCAGCCAGATCAGCGCGGAGGTCAACGGTATCCAGGCCAGCTGGTACCAGTAGAAGAATGGGAAGCCGAGCAGCGCCGGGCCGGGCCGGTCGTAGAACGGCACCCAGAGCAGCCCCAGGCAGGGGAGCAGCAGAAGCAGCCAGGCGATGCGACGCACTGGTGACGTCGTCCTGTCTCGTGCCATGGCGCAAGGATCCTTCGTTCCCGAGCCGCCTGCCTGCCCGATCGGACGAGCGCGTTCAAGCGGGACCGGATCGTCAACGCGTTCGCCGGTCCAGCTCGGCCAGCAGGTCGTCGCGCCGGGACAGCGCCTGCCCGTCGAGGCTGGCGACGGCGCGCAGGCCGAGGCTGCTGCCCAGGAACACCGCCTCCGCCTGCCGCAGCGCCTCAGGCGGCAGCGACGCTTCCGCGGCACCGCAGCGCTCGATCAACAGCGCGCGCCGTAGGCCGGGCAGCGCGCCGTCCGCTACCGGCGGTGTCAGCAGCCTGCCGTCGCACAGCACCAGCAGGTTGGCGGCCGAGGCTTCCGCCAGCAGGCCGCGCGTGTTGAGCAGCAGCGCGTCGCCGGCGCCGCGCCGGTCCGCCTCGATGCGGGCCAGCACCCCGTCGAGGTAGTTCAGCGACTTGATCCGCGACAACGGCGACCACTCGTTGCGCCGGGTGGTGGTGCACAGGACCGCGTGCACCGGCCCGGCTGGGGCCGGACCCGCCGCGGCCGCGGTGATCAGCCCGGTCGGGCGGCTCGCCTCCGGCGGGAGCAGGCCGCGCGGCGCCGGCCCGCGCGATAGCGTGAGCCGCGCACTGCCGTGCTGCACCGCACTGGCGCCGATGGTGGCGGCGAAGGCGGCGCCGAGCGCCTCGTCGGTCCAGGGCACCGGGATCCCGAGCAGCGCCGCACCCGCGCGCAGCCGGCCGAGGTGGCGATGAAGTTGCGTCGTTCGGCCGCCCGCGACCCGAACCGTCTCGAACAGCCCGTCGCCCAGGGTGAAGCCACGGTCGTCCGGATCGATCGCGGCGCTCCCGGACGCCAGCAGCGCGCCGTTCAGCCAGACGGTCATGCCTCGCCGCCGCCGAGCGCGCGCAGCAGCGGCCGCAGCTTGAGCCGCATCTCCTCGTATTCCGCCGACGGGTCGGAGTCGGCGACGATGCCGCCGCCAGCCTGGGCCACCAGCACGTCCTCGGTCGCCACCACGGTGCGGATCACGATGCTGCTGTCCATGGCGCCGTCGTAGCCGAGCCAGGCGATGCAGCCGCAGTACGGGCCGCGCCGCGACGGTTCCAGCTCGTCGATGATCTGCATGGCGCGGATCTTGGGAGCACCCGTCACCGAGCCGCCGGGAAAGGTGGCGCGCAGCAGGTCCACGGCACCCAGGCCCGGACGCAGCTGCGCCCGCACCTCCGACACCAGGTGATGCACGGTGGCGAACGCTTCCGCCTCGAACAGCGCCGGCACCGTGACGCTGCCCACCACGGCCACGCGGCCGAGGTCGTTGCGCATGAGGTCCACGATCATCAGGTTCTCCGCCCGGTCCTTGGCGCTGCCGAGCAGGTCCTCGCGCAGCCGCCGGTCGGCCTCGGGATCGGCGGCGCGTGGCCGGGTACCCTTGATCGGCCGGGTCTCGATGCGGCCCTGCGGGTCGAGCCGCAGGAAGCGCTCGGGCGAGGCGCTGAGCAGCGCCAGCGACCCGAAGCCGAGATAGGCGCTGAACGGCGCCGGGGTGTCGGCGCGCAGCCGGAGGTAGAGCTCGGTGGCGGGGATCCCGGGCGGCCGCGGCGCCAGGTGGCGCAGGGTCAGGTTGGCCTGGAAGATGTCGCCGGCCCGGATGCAGTCCAGCACCCGCCGCACCCGGTCCTCGTACGTCGGCCGGTCGAGGTCCGGCGTCCAGGCCAGCGGCGGGACCGGCTGGTGCGGCCGCGTCGGGACCCGGCCCAGCAGGGCGAGCATCGCCTCGGCCCGCCGGGCGGCGCGTCCGGCCCGCTCACCTGGATCGGGTTCGGGCAGGCCGGAGGACAGCACCCAGCAGCGCCGCTGCCGCCGGTCGAACGCCACCACCACGTCGTAGAAGGCGACGCTCATGTCGGGCAGGTGGAGCGGGTCGGGGTGGCGCGTCGGCAGGCGTTCCAGCGTGGCGCCCAGCTCGTAGCCGAAGAACCCGACCGCGCCGCCGGCGAACGGCACCGGCGCCGCGCCCGGCTCGATGCGCCAGCGCGACAGCTCAGCCTCGACCGCACCGAACGGGTCATGGCGGCGCCTGCTCCCGTCCGCCACCCATCCGTCGCGGGCCTCGATCAGCCGGAACGGCTGCGCGAGGATGTAGCTGTAGCGGCTGCGCTCGTCGGCCGCCGCCGCGCCGTCGAGCCAGGCCAGGACCGGCTGGTCCGCGAGTGCGGCGAAGGCGTCTTCCGGCTGGCGCCAGGCGATCTCGCGGACATGCAGCACGAGGGCGGGCCCCGGCGCGCTTGGGTGCGAGGCCGGGCCTGAGGCGGGGCCTTCTGCGGCGGCCGTCTGCGCTAGCCCAGCGGGTCGGTGGAGAAGATCGGCGCGCCGTCGTCCGCCGGCGCCGGGTCCGGATCGCCTGAACGCACGGCCGGCGAACCGTCCACCGCCGTGGCCGCGGGCTGGACGGTCGGCGCCTGGTCCGGGCCCAGGTCGACGTCCGGAGCATCGATCGGCGGCAGCGACGGGAACACGGACATGGCGGGTATGGCCTCGGGTTGATCGGGTTCCGAACGTTTCCCGGTGGCCGCGGTTCGGGCCGGCGGCCGTCCGCCGCTGCCGCGAGGTGCGACTCCCGATGATCGTCTGGTCCCGGCCGTCCGGCATGCTAGGCTCGGCCCGTGACGCTCCCGGACGACCAGCACCCAGCCCGACCGGTCACCGTGCCGGCCGACGTGCTGCCTTGGACCATCCACCCGGCCCTGACCGAGGAGCGGCTCCGCGTGTGCGCGCTGCTGCTGGCGCATGCCAGGCGCGACGCGGTGCGGCTCGCCTCGATCGAGATGGGCGACGACACCTGGTCGATCGGCTGCCGCGCCTATGCCTTCGGACGGCAGCGCCTGCAGCGGGCGGCGGAGCGCGGCACCCACGACTGGCTCACCGTGCTCGACGGCAGCCACCACTTCGTGTTCCTGATCGAGGACGTGCCGGTGCGCTTCTTCCGCGGCTCGGCCGACGACCCGACCAGCCGCACCCTGCGCCGCCAGGTGATCGAGGCGCAGCAGCTGACCATGGCGCTGGGCGGGGACCAGGCCGACGGCCTCGTGTTCCGGCTGGCGCTGGAAGCCGCACCGGCCGGCGCGGTCGACCGGGTGGTGTTCCTGGCACTGCGCGGCGAGGACGGCCGGGTGGAATGCTTCTGGCCGATCCCGCTTGGCGCGCAGGCGGGAGAGCCCGGGGCCGAGGCCCCGGGCGTCGAGCCGACGCAGCTGCGCCTGCTCGGCGCCGACGCCAGCGACGTGCTGGTCTCGACCTCTCCCCCCAGGAGCCGGCCGCGTGCCGGAAGCCAGCCGTCGCGGCGCCGCGCGCCGGGCTGACGTTCCCGATCTGGCGTGCGGCAGCCGGCGTCAGCGCCGCGTCGCGTCTGCCGGCTGCCAGGAGGCGAGCGACACGGTCGGCTGCGGGACGTGGGACAGACCGTCGCGCCTGGCGTCGGCCAGCGCCGCGCCGCCGGTGTCCGACACCTGACCCCCGACGAGGAAGCTGGATCTGCTGTCGACCAGCAGCGAAGCTTCGGCAAAACGCCCACGCGTCGCCTGAATCGCCGACTGCGCGTCCAGGCGCTCGCTGCGCATGGTGCCGGTGCCGCCGATCAGGACGATGCCTTGACCGCCCTGGATGATGTCGATCCGGCAGCCCACCGGAAGGCCGTTCGGCACGGTGAGCCTGAGCGACGTGTCGGAGGTGCTGCGCATGATCGTTCCGCAATCCGCCTTCCTGACCAGGCGCGTTCCCGCGACGCTGTTCACCGGCGACGCGCTCGCCTGCAGCACGCCGCTGACGTAGACCCCGTTGATCCGGGCGGTGCCGTTCTGGATCGTGTTGCCCTGGCCATCGAGCGAGAAGTACTGCACCCCGGAGCCGTTCATGGCGCGCAGCGCGTAGTTCCAGGACGCCCCCGCGTTGGCCTGCACCAGCACGCCGGTGTCGCCGTTGCCGATCTTCGCGTCGTAGACGGCGCCGTACATGGTGGTGCCGAGGTTGATGACGCCTTCCTGGATGTCGATGGCGAGGTTGGCGACGTTGGTTGCACGGTTCACGGACGATGCAACCATTTCGGTGTCGGAAAGGAATCCCAGGCCGGTGTTCTGCGTGTCGATCAGCAGGCCGCTGCCGTCGCTGTCCGGACCGTCCTGCCGCAGCGTCGCATACAGGCAGTCGACCTCGCCGACGGTGGTCGCCGCCAGGTAGTTGCTCTTGGAGCAGCTCACGTTCATGCCGACCTGCGCGGTCTGCGGGCCGTTTGTGCCGCTTCCCGGCGACGACAGCGTCACCGCCTCGGCCGCGAACCCACCGCCGCCGGGCGCCGTCAGGTCGAGGACCACCGGGCTGGTGATGGTCGGAAGGGTTTGGGCGCCCGCCTCGGCCGCGAGACAGGACGAAACCGTGCAGGCCAATGCAAGGCGGATGCCAATACTCATCAGAATATTCCCTGGCTGTCTGATCTCGTGGGGAACATGCGCGACCGTGTCGTTCCGTTAGCGGCTGGCACGCGAAGCGGCTGCATGTTCCAAAAAATCGAGTGTGCACAAGCAGATTCAGAAGAATAACAATCTGGCATGCGCTTGTTCGAGGACTCCTTCTCTTCCGACATGATCCAGCCGGAGTAGAGCACCGCACCATCGTTAGCAAGCCGCCGGAACGAAAAACCGCGGTCCCAATTATGACGTTGCGATATCGTACCATATGTTTCGCCCTCCTCGGTTCGTCCCGTAACGCCCGTCATGACAGCGCGTGCATTGCCGCTTCCGCTCGTGCCGCAGCCAAGCCCTGCCGCATGGCCGCGCGCTCTGCGATCCGGATGACGAGCGGCCGCCGGTTCGGATCGCATGGCCGACGGCGAGGCGGTTCTCTGTCTCCGTGGCGCGGCGTGCTATGGAACGATCGTGCCTCCCCCGATGCGACGGAACCCCTCCTTGTTCTCGACTGCCCCAGCCCCGCTCCCCCGGCGTCCTCCGGCATGATCGCCCAGCTCACCGGGCTGCTGGCCCTGGTCGAGGCCGACCGCTGCGTGGTGGACGTGCACGGCGTCGGCTACCTCGTGCAGGCCTCGACCCGCACCCTGTCGTCGCTGCCGCATCCCCCGGAGGTGGCGCGCGTGCTGGTGGAGACCGTGGTGCGCGAGGACGCGATCCTGCTCTACGGCTTCGCCGAGGCGGCCGAGCGCGACTGGTTCCGGCTGCTCACCACGGTGCAGGGCGTCGGCGCCAAGGTGGCGCTCGGCATCCTGTCGGCCCTGTCGCCGCGCGACCTGGTGGCGATCATCGCGAGCGCCGACCGCGCGAGCCTGACCCGCGCGCCCGGCGTCGGCACGCGGCTGGCGGACCGCATCCTGGGCGAGCTCAAGGACAAGGCCGGCGTGATGCCGACCGGCAGCGGAACGGCTGTCGCGTCCGGGTCCGCCGCTGGCGGCGGGGTCGAAGGGGACGCGCTGGCGGCGCTGGCCGGCCTCGGCTTCCGTCGGGTCGAGGCGCATCCGGTGGTGGGACGCGTGGTCGAACGGCTGGGGCAGGGGGCACGGCTGGACGCCGTGATCCGTGACAGCCTGAAGGAGCTCGCGCGATGAGCGAGGCGGAGGGCAGGCGGCGCACCATCGACGCCAGGCGCGCCGAGGAGGACGCGGCCGAGGCCACGCTGCGCCCGCAGCTGCTCGACGACTTCGTCGGCCAGCGCGCCAGCCGCGAGAACCTGTCGATCTTCATCCAGGCGGCGCGGGGACGCGGCGAGGCGCTGGACCACGTGCTGCTGCACGGGCCGCCGGGCCTGGGCAAGACCACGCTGGCGCAGATCGTGGCGCGCGAGCTGGGGGTCGGCTTCCGCGCCACTTCCGGGCCGGTGATCCAGCGCTCCGGCGACCTGGCCGCGATCCTGACCAACCTGCAGCCGCGCGACGTGCTGTTCATCGACGAGATCCACCGGCTGCAGCCGGCGATCGAGGAGATCCTGTATCCGGCGATGGAGGACTTCCAGCTCGACCTGATCATCGGCGAGGGGCCTGCCGCCCGCTCGGTGCGGATCGACCTGCAGCCCTTCACCCTGGTCGCCGCCACCACGCGCGCCGGGCTGCTGGCGACGCCCTTGCGCGACCGCTTCGGCATCCCGCTGCGCCTGGTGTTCTACACGCCCGAGGAGCTGCGCCGGATCGTGTCACGGGGTGCGGAGAAGCTGCGCTTCGCGCTCAGCGCCGACGGGGCGGAGGAGATCGCCCGGCGGTCGCGCGGCACGCCGCGCGTCGCCGGCCGCCTGCTGCGTCGGGTGCGCGACTTCGCCTCGGTCGGCCGGACCTCGGACGGCCCGGTGGACCGCGCACTCGCCGACGCGGCGCTGTCGCGGCTGGAGGTGGACGGGCTCGGGCTCGACGCGATGGACCGGCGCTACCTTCGGCGCATCGCCGAGCACCACCATGGCGGCCCGGTGGGGGTGGAAACCCTGGCCGCCGCCCTGGCGGAAGCGCGCGACACGCTGGAGGACGTGGTGGAGCCGTTCCTGATCCAGGAAGGCCTGGTGCTGCGCACCAGCCGCGGCCGGGTGCTGGCCGATCGCGGCTGGGCCCATCTCGGGCTGAAGCCGCCGGCCGGCGAGCGGCTGCAGTTCGACCTGCTGTCGGAGGAGTGACGAACCCGTGCCGGCGCATCGCACCGCGTTCCGGGTGTACTACGAGGACACCGACGCCGGCGGGGTGATGTACCACGCCCAGTACCTCGCCTTTGCCGAGCGCGGCCGCAGCGAGGCGCTGCGCGAGGCGGGGGTGCCGGCGCTGGCGCTGCTGGAGCGGCACGGCATCGCCTTCGTGGTGCGCCGCCTCGGCGTCGAGTACCTCCGCCCGCTCCGGCTCGACGACCTGGTGACGGTGGAAACCGTTCTGCTGGAGCGGCGCCCCGCCAGCCTGCGCCTGCGCCAGGCGCTGTCGGCCGGGACGGTTGCCGCCACCCTCGACGTCACGGTGGCGGCCGTGCGGCTGTCCGACCTGCGTCCGGTGCGCCTGCCCGAGCCCTGGGCCGTGGCGCTGGACGGCCTCGTCGGCTGATCCCGGTCGTGATCCTCATCCTGCCGCCGGGTTAAAAACCGGTCACCCGCAACAGGCTACGGGACAAAGCTTCTGCTCCGGCTGAAAACCCTCTAGGAAGCCCGGCGAACGATGGCGCCCGGCCGCGGCGGGGTCGGGTGCTGCGAAGGAGGCGCGTTTGGATCGGGCGGTTGATGCGGCAAACC